>NC_015727.1:749587-1499175 GCF_000219215.1 Cupriavidus necator N-1
ACCCGCATCAAGATGCACTTGGCTTTCCTCGCCATGCAGCAGGTGATGGGTGTGAGCGATATCGCTTTCGTTCGCCGCCGTCGTGTGCAAGCTGTGCACCAGTCCCGAGTCGGCGTCGGCGCCGACGTGTGTCTTCATCCCAAAATGCCATTCGTTTCCCTTCTTCGTCTGGTGCATCTCCGGATCGCGCGACTTGCTCTTATTCTTGGTCGAACTCGGTGCCCCGATCAGGGTGGCATCGACCATCGTGCCCTCTCGCATCAGCAGCCCCCGCTCACTGAGCACGGCCTTGACCTCACCGAACATCGCGGCAGTCAACTTGTGCTTCTCGAGCAACCGGCGAAACTTGAGCAGCGTAGTCGCATCCGGCGCCGACTCTTGCGACAGATCCACACCCACGAATTGACGCAACGCCTGGCTGTCGTAGAGGGCGTCTTCCACGGCTTCGTCACTGAGACTGAATGTGGTGGTCTAATTTCCTCGGACAGGTCGATAGGAGGACAATCCGGAATCGACGAGGAAAAAAGATAGATGACAAGAAGGCGCCGACAATTTGACGCCAGCTTCAAGCTGGAAGTAGTACGGATGGTGCGAGACCAAGGATTATCGGTCAGCGAGGTTTGCCGGTCGATGGAGCTTGGTGAGACGGCCGTTCGGCGCTGGATGGCGCAGTACGATGCAGAGTGCGCCGGCGGGCCTGGCGTGGGCAAGCCGCTGACGGCGGAACAGCAGCGCATCCGGCAACTGGAGGCGGAGAATCGGCAACTGCGCGAGGATAACGCCTTGCTAAAAAAAGCCTCGGCCTTCTTTGCGCGGGAACTGAAGTGAGCTACCGGGTGGTAGCCCACTTGCAACAGGAGGCCGTATCGGTCAGTAACGCCTGCCGGGTATTGCAGGTGAGCCGCTCGGGCTACTATGCGCACCGCCGCGCCAAGCCAAGCATGAAGACTCTGCAGGAGCAGACCCACGTCAAAGCGGCGTTCGCTGCGAGCGGCGCCAGCTACGGCAGCCGGCGTGTCATGCATGCGGTGCGGGAACAAGGGGTGCGCCTTGGCCGCTACCGGATTCGTAGGCTGATGCGCGAAGCGGGCTTGCGCGCGACCTGGAAGCGTAAGTTCGTGTCGACGACTGACAGCAAGCACACGCTGCCAGTGGCAGAGAACGTGCTGGACCGGCAATTCGACGTGGCCGAGCCGAATCGGGCCTGGACTTCGGACATAACGTATATCCGCACGGCTCAAGGCTGGCTGTATCTGGCGGTCGTGCTGGACTTGTACTCGCGCAAGGTCGTGGGCTGGTCGATGGCGCCGACCATGCCGGCCGACCTGGTGATGTCGGCACTGAGCATGGCGCTGCAGCAGCGAAGGCCAGCGCCGGGACTGGTGCTGCACTCGGATAGGGGCAGTCAGTAGGAGGTGTCAGGAATTCTGTGTGCTGAGGTCGGTTAAATAAATCTCAGCGTAGGGCGTTGGTGAAGCGGTCACCGAAGAGAATGGCGAACTGGTTGGCCGCTTGTTTCCAGGTGATGGGCGGCATCTTCCAATCTTTCTCGATGTTGCGCAAGGCCAGGTACAGCAGCTTGCTGGCGGCTTCGTCGCTGGGGAAGTGGCCCCGGTTCTTGACGATCTTGCGCAACTGCATGTGCATGCTCTCGATGGCATTAGTGGTGTAGATGATTCTGCGCACTTCCGGCGGATAGGCGAAGAACGGGATGACCTGCTCCCATTGCCGCCGCCACATGTCGGCCACCGTCGGGAATTTGCGGCCCCAGTCGCTGCCGGCAAAGGCATCCAGCGCAGTGGCAGCGGCATCGGCCGTGGCAGCCTGGTAAATCGGCTTGAGCGCGGTCGCCAGGCCCTTGCGATCCTTCCAGCTCGCCAGGTTGAGCGAGTTGCGGATCAGGTGGACGATGCAGGTCTGGATTTGCGCGGCCGGGTAGACGGCCTCGATGGCCTGGGGGAAGCCGCGCAGGCCATCGACCACGGCGACCAGGATGTCCTCCAGGCCGCGGTTCTTCAGTTCGTTGAAGACCTTGAGCCAGAACTTGGCGCCTTCGGTCTGCTCGATCCACAGGCCGAGGACTTCCTTGCGCCCATCGGCGCGGATGCCCAGCGCGAGGTACACCGCCTTGTTCCTGACGGTGCCTTCGTCGCGGATCTTCAGGCGCAGCGCGTCGAAGTAGACAATGGGGTACATCGCCTCCAGCGGGCGCTGCTGCCATTGTTCGACCTCGGCCAGCACTTCGTCGGTGATGGTGGAAATCAGGTCAGGCGAGACCTGCAGCCCATACAGTTCCTGCAAATGGCCCTGAATCTCACGCACGCTCATCCCGCGTGCATACATGCTGATTACGTGGTCGTCGAAGCCGGACAGCCGGCGTTGGTACTTGGCGACCAGTTGCGGCTCGAAGGTGGCTTGCCGGTCGCGCGGAATGTCCAGTTCCAGCTCGCCGTTGGGCGTGATGACGGTCTTTGCACTGCTGCCGTTGCGGTGATTGCCGCTCTTGCCTTGCTTGGCCTCGCTGGCCAGATGGTGCGTCAGTTCGGCGGCAAGCATACGCTCGGCCAACTGCTTCTTGAGCAGGCCGGCCAAACCTGATTCACCGAGAATCGACTCGGCGTCCTTGTTCTGTACCTGAGCCAGCAGTTGATCGATCAACTCATCCGGAAACAGCTTCGGCGCGCTCGATTTCTTGCTCTTCTTGGTCATGCTTGTTGTTTCGGTCATAAGGGCGTTTCTTTCGATATCGTCTCATGACCTCAACACACAAGAAATCTGACAGGCTCAGTCAGTACGCGAGCGCGGAGTATCAGACCTTGCTGGCACGCCATCAGATTGTTTGCAGCATGAGTCGAAAAGGCAATTGCTGGGATAACGCGGTGACGGAACGGTTCTTCCTGAACCTGAAGATGGAGCGCGTGTGGCAGCGTCAATACGCCAACCACGCCGAGGCACGGCGCGACATCACCCAGTACATCGTTGGTTTCTATAATCCGGTGCGCTTGCACTCAACCCTGGGGTATCTGTCGCCCGCTGCCTACGAGGCGAAATCGATAGAAAAAGAACCTATCTGCCTGTCCGAAATAACTTGACCACTACAGAACCACTGTTGCAGACAGTACATCCGCAACATCCTCTCCACGCCAATCGGCTGGCGCCCAACACGGCCGCTCGTCGGATACAGCGGCTCAATCAACGCGGTCCACCGTGCCCACGGCACGATCCGATCCATCTCCCCGAGAAACTTCTCGCGCCGAGTCACGCGCTTCTTCTTCGCGAACTCAACTTCGGCAAAGCTCGTTTGTTTCATCCTTGTCTTTGTCTTCCATGCCTTCACCTTCAACGCGCCACGCTTTCCGCCAGATGACCCGTGGCTGAATTGATCGTAAGCGCTAGATTCAGCACACCTTGAGGAGTCGATTGTTACCCGGTAACGTTGCAGAACGGTGTGTTACCGGGTAACGCAGATGAAGGAGTGCAGGATGGCGCAGACGACAGCACAGCGGCAAGCCGCCTATCGGGCAAGGCGCGGGACGGCGGGCAAGGACGGCAACGGAGAGCGGCGGCTGGACATGTGGGTCAGTACGGAAGCCGACCTTGCTCTTGCACGGCTGGCGCACCGTTACGCGGTCACGAAGCGTCAGATGCTGGAGCGGCTGATCGCGCGAGCGGACGACGCGATCGTGCGCAGGCTCGATCCGGATTCGGAACAGTGGGATCTCTACTTCAACGTGCCCCGCTAGCGCCTCGCCGTTACCGGTAACGAGGGGCTTCTCTCAGTGTGATGGAGTCCCCGACTTGGGGGCAACGATCGATCTGACGCTCAGGCAGGGTGCGGCGGCGCGGTTTGCCGCCGTGCGAAGTTGAACGGCAACAGGTCGCTGATGTCAGCGTCCGGCGCGCGCTGTGGCAGCTCTGTGAGCACGTGGAGCAGATAAGCATACGGCTCGACGTCACAGGCGCGGCACGTAAGCATCAGGCTGTAGATCATGGCGCTCGCCTTCGCCCCAGCGACGGTGTCTGCAAAGAGCCAGGCCTTTCTCGCTGTGCAGAATGGCCGGATGTCTCTTTCTATGGCGTTATTATCTACCGGCGCCCGTCCATCGGTGACGTAGCGGCTCAGATATTCCCACTGGTTGCGCGCGTAGGCGATGGCCTTGCCCAGCAGGCTTTCCGGCAGTACCTGCGGCGCCTGCTGGTCCAGCCATGCCTTGAGGGCTTCCAGCAGCGGCACGCTGTGCTGTTGACGCATCCGGTACGTGTAGTCGACGCGCGTTTCACCTTCGGGCAGCTCTGCCTTGGCGAGCGTCTCGACCTGGTACAGCGCCTGGAAAGACTCGAGCGCCTTTAGCACTCGAGCGCTGGGCTTTTTCTGCCCCTTTTGCGCATCAACGAACATCCTCCTGGCGTGCGCAACACAGCCGAAGTGCGTGACGCCTTCGAGCGTGCGCCAGGCCTTGTAGCCATCGGTCATTAGCATGCCATGGTAGCCGGCGAGGAACGCCTGCGGATACTCCTGTCCGCGCCCCGGTTGGTAGTCGAACAGCACCACGGGTTGCTCGCTGTCCTCCGCGCTGCGGTAGACCCACATGTACGATTTGCTCTGCGCGGCCTTGCCTTCCTCCTTGAGTACCTGCACCGTCGTCTCGTCGCCATGGATCAGTGGCTGCGATAGCAGCGAGCGGCGCAGCGCCTCGTACAGCCGGCTGTAGTGCAGTTGCGCGGGTCTGATGATCCAGTTGGCCAGTGTGCCACGGCCAACTTCAATACCGGCGCGACCCAGCGCGTCTTCCATGCGGTACAGCGGCGTGCCATCCACGTACTTGCCGGTGGTGACAGTCGCCAGCATCGCTGGGCTTGCGTTGCTGCCAGGAAGTGGTTGCGCCGGCATCGGTGCGGTCACCACCGGTGTGCGTTCGGCGTTGCGCTCGCAGTGCCGACACGCGTATTTGAAGCGGACGTGCTGCAGTACCGAGGCCTTTACCTCGATGTGCAACTGTTCGCTGACTTCTTCGCCCATGCGATGCAGTGCACCTCGGCAGCACGGGCAGATCTTCTGGTCTTCGGTCAGGTCGTACTCAATGCGCTGGCGCGGCAGCTCCGCCGGCAGCGGCTTGCGGCCACGTTTGCGCCCTGCGGGCTTATCAGGCTCCGGCAACCCCGTGTCCGGCAGCGCGAGCACCTCATCCTCATCATCGTCGGCCGGCTCTGCTGCGGCCATTTGTTCGGCTTCGTCGAACACGCGGTCCTTGAGCTTCTCGCTGCTTGGTGCGAAGCGTTTGGACTGCGCGAGGCGGAACTGTTCCTCAAGGAGCCCGATGCGCTCGTTCAGCTCGGCGATGTGCTGAGCGTTGGCAGCAGCCCGCGCTTCGAGTTCGCGGATATAGGCCTGGGCGGCCGGCGGCAATTGGGAGAGGTCGTGTTCGTTCATGCTGAACACGATAGTGCAGCCGACGTCCAATCGGGTATACGTCACACCGGACGACTCAACCCGTGTGCTGATATTTGCGCGACGGGTGCCGCTGCACGGCGTCCACGTCGATACCGTCCAGCAGCCAGTGCAACTGCTCGGTCGTCAGCTCGATCACCGCCTGCTGACGCCGCGGCCACACGAAGCGGTCTTCCTCCAGGCGCTTGAGCAGCAACCAGAACCCGTTGCGGTCCCACAGCAACAGCTTGATGCGGTTGCGCCGACGGTTATGAAAGGCGTAGACGGCGCGGGCAAAGGGATCATGCTGCATCGACTGCTCGACCAGGGCAACCAACCCATTGATCCCGAGGCGGAAGTCCACCGCATTGCGGTGCAGGTAGACCTGCAGGTCAGCGTCGAGCCGGAACATGGCAGCGGCCCAGTGCTTCGATGGTCGCCATTACCAGCGTGGCATCCTGCCCCGAGCATTCGAGCTCAACGCTCACACCGTTTGGCAACCGCGCCACCAGGCGCGCAGGCAATGGCTGCGGCGGTTGCAACGTTCGCACAGGCAGTGGTTCAGGCACGGTTGGCAGCTCCGCTCCGGCCTTGGGGCCGGCTGCGTGAACTTCCACCACGGGAACGAACGCCGCCGGCGCACTTTCGATGGCATCCATCGTGCCATCAGCGTCTTTCTGTTCCGCCTTGTGCTGTTCGATCCAGCGGCGCAACTGGTTCGCGTTCACCCCGGCCTTGATTGCCATGCCAGCCACCGATACCCCCGGCTGCAGGCAAGCTTCAACCAACCGCCGCTTGTCGCCCTTGTCAAAGCTGCGCTTGCCGTTGGCGCCGACGTTGATCGCCCGCAGCGGCAAGCAATCCAAATCGCTCTGGTCCATGACTTGTGTCCACTAAAAACAGTGGACACAATCCTGCGCCGTCTGGGCTTCCGGCGCTATGTGCGGCAAATTTCGCGCTTACAATTGATCAGCATTTCCCTAGGGGTGCTATGTTTGATGGCCGGGGAGGGGGCAGAGGTCTGCCGTCGTCACCACACCTCAAGCGGCGTCCGACCCGCACGCGCTGGGAACGGGAGCGAAGTCGAAATGGGCCGCGGCATACAACGCATTGCACGCCCAGACCTCTACCCCCTGCCTATGGAAGGTGACCCATTTGCCGTCGCTGACGCAGTGGGAACACTGTGATGGCCGTTAGGACCGTCCAGCGGAAAGGGCGCGTGCGGCCGTGGCCCAGTAATGGCCGCGCGGCAGGGGCGCGATCGTCTTTGGCATACTCATCAGGCCCGATGTGGTGTCACTGGCGGCGCGGTCCCGCCTCCATATGGCGAAATGGAGGCGCTGTCAATCCTGCAACGGCGTAGCATCACGCCGCGACATCCTGGTGTAGTCTCGCCACCCAACTAATCCTGCTACCAGGCAATTTCCATGGCGCGACATCTTCATTTCTTGGCCCGAGCCTTCTGCGTCGGCGCCATCATTGTGATCGTCGCCATTGTCTCCCGGCAAGTATATCTGCGCAGCGCCGCAGAGGCGGACGTCGCCGATGCGGATGCGGAACCCGCGACAATGATGTTGATTCGCTGCGAGACGATGCACGAGCGCCTGCAGAATGAGCAGCGCAGTCTGGCTGTAGAGGCTGCTGATGCGCGGCCGCGTGCTCGTTGTCGGGAATCCTGAGTTCGGCCAATCTCAACGCACTCTGTGCCGGTGTAGCGCTGGCGGCTGTCCGCTTCCGGAAGGGAGGCAGGATTTTCCGCTTACTTCGTCCCCGTGGCTTCTTTTCGCGTAGCCTCGCTACAGGTCAATGCCAGCAGATTCCCTGCGGCGGTTCAGACGCCACCACTGCCCGCGTTAGGGCGAAGACCTAAACCAAGCGAAAAAAGAATAGCCCGCTGCAAGGGCGGGCTGGAATCCCTTCGGTGAAAGGGAGGAGACAGGGTGAGTATAAACGCCAATAAGAAGTCTTGCAGAGCATGGCAAGGGCCGTCGGGTGGTACCAACGCTTACTTTCATGATGGTGAAATAATGAAATGGCAATGCTAGCGAACGGTGCAATGAACGGCAAGATCTCGCCGGTGGCCTACTAGCAGGCCGCTGAAATACCTCGAGCGAACGTGAGCGCGACGACTGACTGAAGCGTTGATTTGAAGACCCCATCCAACCCTACTTTCATGCGCGGCGCAGACACCTTCACGGAGAGCTTGTTCACTATACGGAGGCTCGATGATTTTGTGCCGAAGTCCCACCCGCTTCGCTCGATCCGCGCCATGGCCAACCAGGCGCTGGTGAAGATGGACCGGTTGTTCGCGCACGGTGACCATCGACGGCAGCCCGGCCAACCTGGCCGCCTTGCACGACATCAACGCCGAACGTGAAGCGCCCACCGTCATCAGGCGGAGCAAATACCTGAACAACATCGTCGAGCAGGAGCATCGGGCCATCAAGCGACTGACTCGACCGATGCTCGGCTTCAAGGACTTTCGCTGCGCACGCATCCTGCTGGGCGGCATCGAGCTCATGCACATGATCGCAAAGGGCCAGATGAAGTGCCCGGATGGAAGCGCTACGTCCGCAGCAGAGCAGTTCTATTCGCTGGCCGCCTGACCCCGATTCACGTGGTAGGCCCGGCTGTTCCACCACGTCCTTACTGCGACAGAACCCTTGTCGCAATGGGCAGGAAAACCGAACTCGCAGGTTCCGGAGATGGCGGGCATGGGCGTCGGCATGGTGCGCGTGAGTCCGCAGGCCACCGGCACGCTCGACGTGATCGGCCTGCTCGACGGCATCCGCGCCGGCACCCGCGAGGCGGCGCCGAGCGGGATCACCCCGGCCGGTGCCGAGGTCAGCAACGGCTACTGGAGCGGGCAGCCCGGCATCTGCTGACATGACCACGAGGTGCGCGCATGAGTGTCCTGTTTCCCCTGCTGGCGCGCGCGCACCGCCGGCTGCCCGCGCCGCAGCATGCGCTGCCGCTGGTCGGCGCCCTCGAAGCCGCGCGCCGGGCGGACTGGCTCACGCCGCCTGCCGCGCTCGACGGCCATGGTTTCCTGCTGTGTGTGGAGGATCTGGCGCTGACGGTACATTTCCGCTGCGCCGACGGGGGCTTCTATATCGGCCCCTTCAACGGCACGGCGCCGGCGCTGACCCTGTGCGCCCGCGCCGGCGACTACCTGCGCCTGCTGGCGGGCGAGGCCGACACCGATACCCTGTTTTTCCAGCGCCGCCTCGCCATCACGGGCGATACGGCGCTCGGCCTCGAAGTGAAGTACTGGCTGGACGCGGCGCCGCGCCCGCCGTGGGTTGTGGCGGCCAGTACGCGGCTGTCCGCCATGATGGCTGCCTGAGTTTCCTGACTGAGCCGAACCGGCTGGTCAGGCCGTCGCCGGCGCCACCGAGTTGCCGAGCGTCTGGCGCGACCGGTCCGGATGCAGCCAGCGCAGGCTGGCCAGCGCGCTGACGACCAGTAGCACGGCGCCCATCATGAAGCCTGTCTCGTAGCCGTGCGCGTTGGTGCTGCCGTAGTGCTGGACCAGCTGGCCCATCACCATCGGCCCGAGCGCGCCGGCCACGTTGCCGATGGCCGTGTAGATGGCCATCAGGCCGCCGCGCTGCAGGGGCGGCACGATTTCACCGAGGATCGGCGGCGACAGCACGAAGGTCACCGCCAGCAGGCCGGTCGCGGCGGCCTGCAATAGCGCCTTCTGCACCGGTGCGAGGTCCAGCTGGCCCACGCACAGCAGCAGGATTGCGGCGAGCACGACGGAGCCGTTGATCAGCATGACGCGGGCGACGCGCGAGCCGCGGCCGCGCTTGAGCAGTCGCTCGGACAGGAAGCCGGCCACCAGCCCCACCGGGGTGCCCGCCACCACGATCAGCGCCACCCAGCGCCCGGCGGTCACGCTGCTGAAGCCCAGCGCCTTCTCCATGTACGACGGCAGCCACGTCAGGTTGAGGCTGATGGTCCAGTACGCGCTGAAGCACAGCAGGAAGAGCGTCAGCATCGACGGGTCGGTCAGCAGGCGGGCGTAGGGCAGGCGCGCGTTGGCGGCTGCGCCTTGCATACCCTGATGGCCGAGGTTACCCTCCCGGCCCCACACCAGCCACGCCAGCACCCACACGGCGCCGACCGCGGCGAGGATGACGAAGTTCATGCGCCAGCCCCAGCGCTGGGTGATCTGCGGAATCACCAGCCCGGCCAGCAGCATGCCCAGGATCCCGCCTTGTATCACCAGGGCGCCCGGCAGGGTGCGCTTGCTGTCGGGGAACCACTTGTAGAGCGCGTGAAGCGCCACGGGCGTGCCCGGTCCTTCGGCGGCGCCGAGCGCCGCGCGGCACAGCAGCACGGTGAGCGCGCCGCCGGTGATCGCGATGGGCAACTGGAGCACCGCCCAGGCGGCGGCCATGATCAGCAGCAGCCACCGGGTCGGAACCCGGTTGGCCAGGAAGCCGACCACCACGGCCGAGATGCCGAAGAGCCAGTAGAAGCTGCCGGCGATCATGCCGAATTCGGCAGGTGACAGGTGCAGTTCGGCCATGAGCGGCACTGCCACCATGCCCAGTGCGGCCTTGTCGATAAAGTTGATCAGCGTGAAGGCCGCCAACAGGGCGGCCATGCCCCAGGCGGCCCCAGGGCGGTAATGCGCGGTGTCTGTCATGCCTGTCTCCGGTGGTATCGCGATGCTCCTGTGGCGGGCACCGTCTTGATGGGATTGCCGCTGCATCTTTGGCGTGATGCCTGCCGGTTCTGTCGCAGTAAGGACGTGGCGGAACAGCCGGGCCTACCACGTGAATCGGGGTCAGGCGGCCAGCGAATAGAACTGCTCTGCTGCGGACGTAGCGCTCCCATCCGGGCACTTCATCTGGATTTCCTCGAGATGACGTAGGCTCAGCGGATAAGCGACATACCGGCGCACGCAGGTCAGCATTACCTCCAGCGGATAATGCAAACGCTTCACTACCTTCGCAATCTCCGGGTTCATGGCCGTTGCCCGCACGCGTTGAGTTCGACACCGGCAAAGTTGACCCCACGCTTACTACGACAGAACCCGATTGGGTCAGGCGGCGGGAGCCAGATAGTTGCTGCCGACGTTCTACAGCTGACGCCGGGCAAGCCCGGCATCTCGGAGGAGATTGGAGGCCGGTTACATGCAGACCGACTTCACCTCCATGTACTCCACCAGCCCATGCGCGCCGTTCTCGCGCCCGTTGCCCGATGCCTTGAAGCCACCGAACGGCAGCGACAGGTCCATCTGCGCACCGTTGACGCGCACCGAGCCGGCACGCAGGCGATTTGCCACGCGGCGGGCGCGGTCGGGGTCGCCGGAAGCGATGTACGCGGCCAGGCCGTAGTTGGTGTCGTTGGCGATGGCGATGCCGTCTTCCTCGCTGTCGTACGGGATCATGACCAGCACCGGGCCGAAGATCTCCTCGCGGGCGATGGTCATGTCGTTGTTCACGTCAGCAAAGACGGTGGGGCGGGTAAAGAAGCCCTTGTCCAGCCCGTCCGGTCGGCCGGGGCCGCCAGCCACCACGCGCGCGCCTTCCTCGATGCCGACACCGATCATGCGCTGCACCTTTTCGTACTGGGCGCGGTTCGAGATCGGGCCCATCTTCGTGGCCGGATCCGCCGGATCACCGACCGTGAAGGCATTGGCGACTGCCGCTGCCACCGCCTGCGCTTCCGCGTAGCGGGCGCGCGGCACCAGCATGCGGGTCGGCGCGACGCAGGTCTGGCCGGAATTCATCATTACCGACACCACGCCCGTCTGCACGGCGGCCTGCAGGTCGGCGTCGTCCAGGATCAGCAGCGGAGACTTGCCGCCCAGTTCCTGGTGCACGCGCTTGACGGTGGGGGCGGCGCTGATGGCCACCTCCACACCGGCACGGGTAGAGCCAGTAATGGAGATCATGTCGACTTCAGGGTGCGACGACAAGCGTGCGCCCACGCTCCGGCCCTCGCCATAGATCATGTTGAACACGCCGGCGGGCGTGCCGGCCTCGTGCATGATCTCGGCGAAGATGTGCGCATCCAGCGGCGAGATTTCCGAAGGCTTCAGTACCACGGTGCAGCCGGCGGCGATGGCCGCGCTGACCTTGGTGGCGATCAGCATCAGCGGCCAGTTCCAGGCGGTGACCAGCGCTGCCACACCGATCGGCTCGTGGGCCACGTAGTTCTTGCCATGGCTGGTCTCGAACTCGAAGGTCTTCAGGGCTTGCAGCGTGGACTGCATGGCCGCCAGGCCAATCGGGGCCTGCACGGCGTTGCTCAGACCCACCGGCGCGCCGATTTCGGTGCGGACTGCCTCGCCAATCTCCGGCAGGCGCGCCTTGTACAGCCCAATCACGCGCTCCAGCAACGCCAGGCGCTCCTCGCGGGAGGATTGCGACCAGGCCGGGAAGGCGGCGCGCGCGGCGGCCACGGCGCGGTCGGCGTCCTCGACGGTGCCGAGCGACAGCTTGCCAACCACTTCCTCGGTGGCCGGATTGACGATGTCCATCACGGTGGCGCCGGCGGCGGGTGCCGCCCATTCGCCATTGACATAGAAGGTGTCGATGTTCTTCATGTTCTTGCTTTGGTTGTTCGTGGCGGTTAGTCGGAGGGCGGGGCGATCAGACCGGTTTGTCGCCGATGATGGTAGCGCGGTTCATGTGGCGAGGTGCAGGGAAATAGTCCTGGATCGCGTAGTGCTGCGTCGCACGGTTGTCCCACAGCGCGATGGTGTTCGGCCGCCATTTCAGGCGCACCTGGTATTCAGGCGCAGCGGCCTGGCGGAACAGGTACTGCATCAGGTCCATCTCGGCCATGCGGCCATCGGAGCCGATGCGGTAGGGGCGCACTCGGGCATAGTTTGCGAAGTGAGTGGTGAATCCCTCGTTGACGAAGAGAATCTTGTCTCCCGTCTCCGGATGCGTGCGAACCACCGGGTGCACCATCGGCGGAAACTGCTTGCGCATTTCGTCGTAGCGCGTGCCGGTAATGCCCTGGCCGAACGTGGGCATGGCGTCGTGGACGCCCTTCAGTTCGCCGATCAGGTCCTTCACTTCCTGCGGCAGCGCCTCGTAGGCAGCCACCATGTTCACCCAGAGGGTGTCGCCCCCCACATCGGGGCAGGTGATGCAACGCAGCATCGAACCCATCGACGGGATCTCGCGCCACGACACATCGGAGTGATATAGGTTCTCGCGCCCGCGCGTGCTGCCGTCGCGGCCGAACACCACCAGTTCCGGGTGATCGGGGTGATGCGGGATCATCGGATGGACTTCCAGCTCGCCGAAGCGGCGCGCGGCGGCCACGTGCTGGGCCGGCGTGATGTCCTGGTCACGAAAGAACAGCACCTTGTACTTCAGCAGGGCGCGGCGCAGGGCGAGGTAGGTGTTGTCGTCCAACGGTTGGCCGAGGTCGATGCCGTCGATCTCTGCGCCGATCGTCGGCGTGCAGCGGGTGGCTGTGAACGGCCATGTTTCGGCGCTGCTGGCTTGCGCGGGGGCGAAGTCGGCGGCGGGAGTGGCTACGGCTTGCATGTTGTCTCTCTCCGAATGCGGTGTTTTATGGCGGATAGGGGCGTCTAGGGATACACGGGCCGGAATCGCTGGCCTGTTGCGCGAAGTTTGCACAACCTGTCATGACAGGTCAATGGGGAGAATCCCATTACTATCATGATAGGTATAATCGCCCACCATCCAGCCCACCCACCCGGCGCGCCCCCCCCGAATCAGGTTCAAATGCCACTTTTCAAAGACATCGAAGCGGAACTCCGCCAGCGCATCGTCAGCAACAGCTGGGTGCCCGGCGTCAAACTGCCTTCGGAAGCGGAGTTGATGGCCGAGTTCTCGGTCAGCCGCATCACGGTCCGGCAGGCGCTGGCCGGCCTGCACAACAGCGGCCTGATCGAGAAGGTCAATGGCAAGGGAAGCTTCGTCACGCGGCCGTCCGACAAGCCCGACCTGGGGCCGCTACATGGCTTCTACGAGACCCACCGCGCACGCGGCAAGACCGCCCATGGCAAGCTGGTATCGGTGCGCAGCATCAAGGCGCCGGCCTTCGTCGCCCGCGCGCTGAAGCTGCCGCCCGACGAGAAAGTGCTGGCGGTGACGACCGTGCGTTATCTCGACGATCTTGCCGTCGGCTACTTCGTCATCATGGGGCGCGAGCCGTTGATGCGGCGGATTGCCGAGGCGGATCCGGAGACCAACGACGTAATGTCGCTGCTGGAAAGCCGGCTGGGCTACCGCCTCAGCGAAGTGGTTTCGGACGTGACGGCGGTCGGTGCGCCGAAAGCCGTGGCGCGACGCCTCGGCGTGGAAGAGGGAGCGCCGCTGCTGCGCCTGCAAAGCACCCCCTACGACTTCGATGGCGGCCCGATCCTCTGCGGCGAACTGTACTTCCGCGGCGAGTCGCAGCCGGTCCGGGTCCGGTCGGTACGACGGACACCGTCATCCGCCCGCTAATTCGCGCCGGCACTTTCCTCTCCGGGCAAAAAAACGCGATGCAGCGGACCGGTACATCTCAGCCGCCTCGAATACGCTGATGCGCTTGTTGCCGGCCGCCCCCTGGAGCATCCCTTCCAATGCATGGCGCTGGCTCGTTCCGATGACGGTGTCGACGTCCGCGTTGGCAAGCGCCCGGCGCGCAGTGGTTTGGCGCTCGTAGTCATCCTGATCGCGTAGACGTTCTAGTACAACCTGATCCTTGAGCAACGCCTGCGCGTAGAACAGTTGCTCGAACAGCGCCCGCAGAATCGCTACTGACTCGATCCAACCCTCGCTCGGCGAGCAGCACCGCTGCCTGACAGGCAGTGATGCTGCGCAACCACGCCGCGAGCGCAATGCGGTGATGTGCCGGGCCAGCAATGCCCTTGCCCATCACTGCCATGGCGGTGCGCGAAGCAACCGAACATTCCCGCAGCAACGCCCCATGGCGTGCCCGGATGTGGTCGCGCAGGACGCTTGCGAATCCCGAGAGGTAGCCGGCCTCATCAAGCGTGGTGCGACCGCCGCTGTGATCGGTACTCATGGGTCACTGTGCCCCATATCGGGCAGCCGGTAGGGTTGTGAATCGCCGCCCTTGCACGCTCGCTTCGCGATCAGGTTCAATTCGTCTGCGCCAAGCGCAGGCAGATCGACACCATCGACCACAGGCCCATAAGCGGTCATGATCGCGTCGAAATTCTTCATGGCCAGGTCGGCGTATTGAATCTTGTGCTTGGGCTCAAGACCAACTTTGCCGGTCTCATCAAGCGACGATGCCCTTGCCTGGGCGTTGCCGAGCGCGGCCCTTTCGTGCTTCTGCACTTAGATACAAGCAGTTGTCGTCCATCCAAGAACTGATCTCTTCAATCACCTTCGTGTCCCGGCCCGCAGAAAGCAACTGCTTGACCCGCTTGAACGCGCCCTGGTGCGCCTCCATTCGCTTGTCGGCCACGAGGGTCCGCAGGGCATGTCGCTGCTTGGAATCCTCGATCAGGAGGTTGAACTGGTGCTTGATGTCTTCCTGCTTCTGAGTGATTTCGGTGACGTCTTCCTTAGAAGCTGTTGCGAAATTAGTTCATGCAGGGCTTTAGCCTGCTCCAGCAAATTAGTGAACAGGCAACGGACAGGAAGGCTTCGTGGACATAGGCATATCGTTCGTATCGAATCTTCAGGCGTCTGAACGAGTGGAGCCAAGCAATCGACGAGGCCGTCGGCTGGGACTGGCTCGACCTCAACCTGGATGACGGCGGCGCGTTGATGGCCTTCCAGATCCGGGACAAGGCGGGGCGCAAGCTCTGGGGAGGCGGCACGTTGCGCGGCGGCGATGGTCACGTGCAGGTACTGGCTCCCGAAAAGGTCAAGTTCATGCCGGTACGCCGTTGGCGCTCGCCTCATAGCGGCACCAGCTATCCGGTTGCCATGCGGTTGAAGGCAGGCGATCTCACGCTCGAACTGGCACCGCTGATGGATGATCAGGAGGTCGACAGCCGCGCAAGCACCGGCGCAGTTTATTGGGAGGGCGCGGTGACCGCGTTGCGGGGAGGCAAGGCGGTCGGACGGGGTTACCTTGAACTGACCGGGTACTTCCAGCGCCTCAATCTTTGACTTGAGGCACGGCCCCGGGGCAAATGAAGCGCCGGTCGAAGCGCCGCCGGCTCTGTCGCAGTATGGGTGACATGACGCTGTCCCGCCCGGTCACGTACGCACAGAGGGCCAATCGCCCATCGACCGAAACGCTGCGCGACCGGATGGCTACGCTGATCGGATCGCAGCTCTGACGGGGCATGCGTGGTTGCGCCGCGATACGGTGCCCCTTCGTCATCCGCCGACGCCTGAGGCCGGCATCGGCCGACACTCCGCCCCTCTCCCTCAGGTGATGCGATCCGACGCGACGCCGTCCGGCGTTGCCGGATAGCAACCGGTTTGTGCCCTTCGCACCGCACCGCATGATGACTCTGGGACACATCCTGACTTTCGCCTTGCGCCTGCTCCGTCCTTCACCTATTAATTTACCATCCATATGGATGGTATATGGATGGCTGTAAGATGGTCCATGGATGATCTGGCGCTCCTTCCATCGCTTGCCCAACGCTTAACGACGAAATGCCCCCTCACAAAGCCGATGCCGCACAACTGACGAACAAACCGAAGGCGGGTGATACGGAAAAAATCACCATCAACCTCGGACCGGTAGACCTCGGGCAGATCGACCTGCTGGTCGAAGAAGGCTTTTACTCGAACCGCTCAGACCTGATCCGGACCGCCATCCGGAACCAACTCGTCGCGCATGCGGTGGTCATCCGGGAAACGGTGAGCCGTCGAGCGTTGGTACTCGGGCTGCAGCACTTTACGAAGAAGGATTTGGAGGCTGCGCGCGCGGCCAATGAAAGACTCGATATCCATGTGCTGGGCCTGGCCAGCATTGCCTCGGATATCAGTCCTGAGCTTGCGCTGGCGACCATCGAATCCATCGTGGTGCTGGGCGCCTTTCACGCGCCGGTCGCAGTCAAGGCTGCGCTGGCCGGGCGCATACGGTAGTTTGCGGCAATTTCGCTGCCCCCCTGGTTCGCCAGGGTTGCCTGGAAACAAGCATGAAAATGAATGACGCGTTCCTCGCCTCGATGCATGAGGCCATGCAGTTGCTGCAGACCGCAGGCCCGATGGAGGCCACCGAGGCCATCCAGCGGGCACTGCGCCAGCACTCGTCCGTGGAAGTGAGAGCCGCTACGGCGGCGCCGATGCCTGCACAGGTGGTTGAACGCCTGCTGACGCACGACACGGCTGCGGCCCAGACCGGCGGTGTCGCCGGTGAACCCGCCGATGCCGCCGCGGTGCATGCTCGCGGCACCGATACCGCGGGCCCGGACAGCGCAGCGGCGCGCGCGCCTGCTCCACAATCCCCGCCCGCCCGTGCTACCGCGCAGGCCAGGCACTTCAGCCAGCGGACCTTCGCAAACCACGCGGGCACCCGCTCGTACAAGCTCTACATACCGGCCGGCAGGCACAGCGAGCCGATGCCGTTGGTCGTGATGCTGCATGGATGCACGCAGGACGCCGACGACATTGCCGCCGGCACCCGCATGAACGAGCTCGCCGACAGGCTGGGCTTTGTCGTGCTGTACCCGATCCAGCCCGCCGACGCCAACGCATCGAAGTGCTGGAACTGGTTCCGGCCGGGTGACCAGCAAGCCGAGCGGGGCGAGCCCTCGCTGATCGCCGGCATGACGCGCGAGGTCATCGCCAGCCACGGCATCGACACCCGGCGCGTCTACGTGGCCGGCCTCTCCGCCGGCGGCGCGATGGCGGCAGTGCTGATCCAGCGCTATCCCGGACTGTTCGCGGCGGCGGGTATCCATTCGGGCTTGCCCGCGGGCTGCGCGCACGACCTGCCGTCCGCGCTGGGCGCGATGCGGGGCGGCAAGGGCATCGGCAGGTCAAAGGCCGGAAGCGCGCCGCTGATGGCGCCGAGCCGACCGATGATCGTGTTCCACGGCGATGCCGACAAGACCGTGCGCCCGTCCAATGGCAGCCGGCTGGTGGCACCTTTCGAGCAAGGCGAGGCGCGCACGGACAAGCAACGCGAGACCGTGCGCGCGGGCCACGACTACACGCGGCACAGGATAACGACGGCTGCTGGCATCGATGCCGAGTACTGGGTGATCCACGGTGCGGGACATGCGTGGTCGGGCGGCAGCCGCCGCGGCACCTACACCGATCCGAAGGGGCCCGACGCCAGTGCGGAAATGCTGCGGTTTTTCCTCGCACATCCGCGCGCGGACTGAAGCGCGCAGGGGGCAGAAACGTGCCGGTTTCTCGCTCCAGATCCGTGCATCGCGCCCCAACCGAGGGCATTTATGCCCTCGGTTTGAGCGTCATCAAAGACCTTGCCGAACACCCTTTAACCCTCGGGATCACGGCCGATAGGAGGGGAATCCAAGCCCCGATCATCGACCCCACGACCTCCGTTTTTTGCACCGCCGAGCGCTTGATGGCGCGCCTGAATATCAACTAGAAGCTCACGCTGATCGCGGTGCTGTTCCTGGTGCCGCTATGTGGCGCGATGTATGTCGTGCTGAGCGCTTCCGCGCATTCGATCCGTGCCACCGATAGTGAAATGCGCGGCCTTGCCATCGTCGGGCACGCGCTCGACTTCATGCGCGAGACCCAGGTGCGTCGCGGCGCCGTCAATGTCGTGCTGGCGGGCAATGTGAGTTTCCCCCCGACCGTCGATGGCCCGGACAACAAGGCCGCCAACCTGGCGCAGTTGATCCCGACCACCGTGGACAACCCCGCCTTCGACCTCGATGCCGGAGCGCGCAAGCTGGAGACGGCGTGGCAACAGATCCGCGCGCTGGGCCTGAACTCTCCAGCCGGGCCGCTGTTCGAGCGGCACAGCGCGCTGGTCCGGCAGACGCAGCTTTACATCGGCGACGTGGCCGACCGCTCCGAACTGGCGCTGGACGGCGAAGCCGCCTCGTACTACCTGATCAGCCTGTTGGTAGGCCCAATGCCAAAGCTGGCCGAGCAGAGCGCGCTGGCTCGCGGCCGTGGCGCCGGCATCATTTAGTTGTACCTTCGGTGATGGAGATCACCGAAGCCCAATATCGACAGATTGAACACTGCTTGCCGCGTCAGCGTGGCAACGTAAGCATGTCGAACCTGCAAATTTTGAATGCGATTCTTTATGTTGCTGAGCACGGTTGCAAGTGGCGCGGTTTGCCAAAACGCTTCGGCCGGTGGCACACGGTCTACACGCGGATGAACCGATGGTCCAAGAGCGGCGTACTGGATCGCGTGTTCACGGAATTGCAGCCTGCGCAGATCGCGTTCGCGCTGTCACCCGGCCAGGCCGGTGATGCACCGCAGGGGCGTGCCCTGCTACAAAGCGTTGGGCCACCAGATCGGCCACTGCACCTGCTAATGGACAAGGCATATGAGGGCGATGAGACGCGACAGCTCGCACTCGACCTGGGCTTCATTCCCGTCGTTCCGCCCAAAAGCAATCGCCTTGAACCATGGGAATATGATCGCGAGATGTACAAGCGCAGAAACGAAGTGGAGCGCCTGTTCCGCCGCCTCAAAGGCTTTCGTCGCATCTTTTCCCGATTCGACAAACTGGACGTAAAACGTTCGCATCAGGATCGAGGCGGTCTCGCTGGATAGCACGGCGATAAAAGTTCATCCTGACGGTACTGGTGCATTAAAAAAAACGGACCCCAAGCCATTGGAAAATCCCGAGGCGGATGGACCACAAAGATTCATATGGTTGCCGCGGATGCTCGAACGGCCATAACGTTGGACCTGAAACACGTTCTTGGCCAGGTCGATCCCCAATTTTCGTAATCTGCATGGTGGACGCCCCTTCCAGTTTGAGTGGTTGATAACACTTCCACTCTGGCACGCCGTCGTCGGGTTGGGGTGTCCCATCCCATTGCTGACATTGGTCGGGCCTCTGCGCCGTGGCATCGCGCCGGTGAGCTTCGGCCAATTGGTTGGTACGGTTGGTCTCAAACAGGCAGCCCAACCGTCCCGTGGACCGGCCATACAGACGTCGTTAATGTTGTTGAATCGATTAGGTACCGCTCAAGCAACAGGCACTCACAATGGCGATTCGCAGATCGTGCTATTACGTCGTCAACGAGGTAGAACTCGTGTCGAATCGCAGAATCGGCCGCCGACTCTGATTAACGTCCATAGCGGCATCGTACTCCATGATTCGGGCTGTCTCATAGCAGACTTCCTCGCCCAAGAATTTTTCCAAAAGATATAGCGTGAGGTCGATTCCGAGTGTTACGCCACCGCCCGTAACAATCTCCCCTTCATCTACGACAACAGCCTCCACCACTTCTGTGTCAGGGCAGTCCCTGGCAAGCGTATTCAACGGACACTCTTCGGGGCCTGTCACAGGGACTTTCGTAGTGGCGACTTTGCCGGCGAGCAGGCCAGCCGCCCCAAGAATCAATGCCCCCGTGCAAACACTTGCGATCGTCTCACTATTGTTAAAACGCCGTCGAATAAAGTCCAAAATCAATTCGTTCTTAACTTGTACTCGCCATCCCGGGCCACCTGTAATGATTACCACGTCAGCCGCCGGTGCATTTGCGAAGGAATAGTCGGTTTCAACCCTCAACCCGTTCTGCAGTTCGACCAGGCCGCCTTTTTCGGAGACTGTGAAATACGAAAGTTCATCTGTTACCCGCTTTGCCATCGAGAGCGTGCCGATGACGGCGAGTTCAATTGGTTCGATGTGATTGTACAAAACGATTGCCACGCGCATCATTATGCCTCTAATTTAGATAGTCCACGAACACTAACCGGCGGTGCCCGTTGGTTTGAGAAAGCGCGAGTCAACGTAATCACACGCTTTCAATACTGGTCGGTTCTGTTACTACAACGATCGCCTGGGCATCGCCTTCAAGGGCTCGCCCGCGATGGGGTGTGCTCGACTCGAAATACAAGCTGTCGCCTGCTTCGAGCACGTAGCGCTGAAGCTTTCCCCCGATCTTGAACTCGAACTCTACTTTTCCCGATAGCAAAAAGACGAATTCTTCGCCAGGATGCTCGAAAAAGTAATCGAGGTTGATTTCAGAGGGGAAGGTGAACATAAACGGATCCATGTGTTTGGCGTGCTTCTTATGCGCAAGACTCACATAGTCGTATCCGTAGGCACTCCCTCCCCGAACTACGGGTTTTCTCTCCCAGTGATGGACGATTGAAACTGGTGAGTCGACACTATCGTCTGAGGCCGTCGTCCCACTCTGGTCTGGATCCAGAAAGAAGTAGCTCAGCTCCAATCCCATCGCCCGCGCGATACGCGCTAGCGATGCGATAGGAGGCGCCTTCTTTCCATTTTCAATCTTGGAGAGGTACCCCTTCGTGAAGCCGGACCGATCAGCGAGCGCTTCCAGCGTAAGACCCTGTTCAATTCTGGCTTGCCGCAGCCGTTGGCAGACAGCCTCCTCATCCTCTGAAGGGGAGAGGGTTGAACCGGGATCCTGCCGGGGTGCTCGCTCGGACTGCAAGAAACTTCGATTTCGCTCTAGAGTTTTGGCCGTCATGCTTGCAATTTCCATTCGCCTAGAAGTAGGGATGGGAAACTTCATCTGTTTCCCATGAAGATTGTAAGCGGATTCGATCGGCGAATCACCCTAAAATGTGCATTACTGGCCTCTTATTTGCCGTCAGACTTCGGCAAAAAACCGTTTAGGACTCAAACAGGCTGTCGCGATAAGTTTCCGGACTGAAAACAGTAGCAATGAAGGTTACGGCGCCCAGAACAGCAATCATGACGGCTACGCCAATGAAATGGCCTTGGCGAGCCAGCAATGCAGTAGCAAGCATTGGTGCGAGGCCGCCACCTATTCCTGCTGCCACCTGGCATCCAAGCGACGCCCCACTGTATCGAACCCTTGTTCCGAAAAGCTCAGGCAGCAAGGCGGCCTGCGGTCCATACATGGAGCCATGACCTAGGTTCATGCAGACGGCAATTGTAAGTGCGATCACGACCGAACTGCCCGTCTGGATGCTGAGAAACATGGGGTATGCGGCTGCGATGGTAAAGACAGAGCCCACGAAGTACAGTGTCCGGCGACCCCAGCGATCCGAGAGCCACCCAAACAGGGGGATGGTAATTAGCTCCAGCGCAGCACCGAGCAACACACCATCCAGAATGATGGCTTTTGGAATGTGCAACACCGTAGTGCCATAGACCACCACAAATACCGTGAGGATATAGACCCAAGCAACCTCACAAACCTTGAGACCAATACTGATCAAGAGGTTGCGCTTATGCTTCGTCAACACTTCCAGAAGAGGGATCTTGGGCGGCTGTTCGCTGCTTGCTGCTGCAGCCTCAAAAACAGGTGATTCTGTGACCTTGAGACGAATGTAGAAGCCAAGGAGCACTAGTACGGAGCTGAGCAAGAAAGGGATGCGCCAGCCCCAAGAAAGAAACTCTGCATCAGGCATACGGCTCAAATAGGCGAATATTCCAGTCGAGGCAAGCATCCCAAGTGGGAAACCAATCTGCACCAGGCTGCCAAAAAATCCGCGCTGGTTGCGTGGCGCGTGCTCGATAACCATGAGAGCCGCACCACCCCATTCACCGCCGATGCCGATCCCTTGAATCACTCGCAACAGGATCAGCAGCGCTGGCGCCCAGGCCCCAATTTGCGCGTACGTAGGTAGTAAGCCGATTGCAAACGTTCCCCCGCCCATCATGAACATTGTGGTCATGAGCATAGTTTTGCGACCGATCTTGTCGCCAAAGTGTCCGAAGACAGCACCTCCCAGTGGACGAGCAATGAATCCCACAGCAAATGACCCAAGCGCTGCAAGCGTGCCCATTAGCGGATCCAGCGAGGGAAAGAAAAGCTTGTTGAACACAAGCGCAGCGGCGGTCCCATAAAGCAAGAAGTCATACCACTCCACCATAGTGCCGATGACGCTTGCCATTACCACCTTGCCCATGCTGTTGCTGGCACTGGTTTGATGTGAGGAGGGAGAGACCCCCACCACGCGACCTGAGTCGGAAAACGCATCCATGAATGTCTCCTGTTTCCTATTCGTCCTTTCGGCGGACATGTTGTTTCATAGAACAGCGCTTGCATAGTACACCGACAGGAAACTTTAGCAAGCATGCAAGGGTAAACAAGGAAACAAATGTGCCGTAAAGGTAACTGCATCTCGGATATCACCCAAAAATAGGTTGACTAAAGGGAAACTTGGCACTACATTGTGGAGCGTGCGGCAGCGCATTTGCACCTGCACCAAGCAAATCCACTAGGTCACATAGGAGACGACTCATGACCGACATCGCTGAAAGCAAGCACTTTGCTGAGCGCCTGAAAGGCAAGCTGGATCCCACTCCCGGAGGGTCTGTATATGTGGATCCGAACACCTTCGAATGGGAGCCCTCCCAGTTCGAAAAGATTTCCATGAAAGTGCTGTACCGCAACGACGAGGCCGGAGAGATGACGGTGCTCCTGAAATGGGAGCCGGGTGCAGTGCTTCCCTTCCACAAGCACCCCGAAATTGAGCAGAGCTACGTACTGGAAGGCTCGTTCTACGATCACGACGGCATCTGCCGTGCAGGGCAGTTTGTTTGGCGCCAACCTGGCTCGTTGCATGAGACCCACTCTGACGAGGGCTGCTTGCTTCTCGCTGTCTACCGTAAGCCAAACGTCTTTTTTGGTACCGCAGGCTTCCGCAAGTCTTCGTAAGACCACGGCCGACCGGTAGGAGAACTGCGGGCTTACCGCAGTTCTCTGTAAAGGAGCAGATCATGGCGTACGTAGTAACCGAGCCCTGTATCAATTGTCGCTACGGAGAGTGCGTAGGGGTCTGTCCCGTAGAGGCGTTCCATCAAGGGCCAAACTTCATGGCAATCGATCCTGAAGTTTGCATAAACTGCTCAATATGCGAAATGATCTGCCCGGTTGCGGCGATCAAGAGCGAGTACGACCTTAAAGACTCTGAGCAGCAGTTCACCGAAATCAACCGCCGTTTGGCCAACACATGGCCAGCCGTAAATGTCGGTGATGGCCCCCTGCCCGAGGCCGACGCATGGTCATCCCGCCGCAATAAGGTCGAGTTCTTAGAATGACCTTCGTATTTGCGGACTGGCCCTGAACAGATGCAGCAAAGGTGATGGGAGCATGCGAGCAAACGTGGGTTCGGGGAGCGCAATCCTACGAAAATTGCGGTCGCGTCGGATGCGTGGCACACCTACCCGGACACCGGCTACGAAAGAGCTGCAGATTGCGATTCTGCGTGGGATTGCTTCGGCTGCCCAGCAATCCAGGTAATTCCCGGATTTCCAGTCCAGCACGTAGTCCAGCCAAAGCATTGGTGCGCAGGCGGTTTCGAAGCGCCTCGGATACAGGGGCTCGTAGAAGTGCGTACAGGCGTCTAGCTTCAGGGGGCTGAAATGGTCGTTTCCGTGAGCGGCTATTTCTTGTCCGACGACGGTCCATCTATCTTAGGGCTTGTGCGATGCGGGCGCTTGCACGTGGGATTGGACGAGCGGCAGAAACGGCCGATGACCATCCGACAAAAGTACGGTGGTCCGTTGTTTGAGCGGAGCGGCCGCATGAATGGCTGTCTGAGCGCGAAGACGCACAGCTGACGATGGCCGGCTACTGACGTTGCCGTTTCGCTATCTCTGGATCGATAAGGCACGATAACCGGGCCTTATTATCCAGGGCGGCGCCGCCTCGCGCTTTTTTCTGAGCGCAATCGCCCACGGGTTGGCGTCCCATGCGCCTGCGCCATTCGTGTGCGGTATATACAGCATGGTGAGATTTGTGACGACAAAGCCACAATCACAGAACTCATACCGCACACGTGACTGCAAATCATCTTCGCTGAGGTCCAATCGTTTCGGATATTGCGAATTCGATTATTTCGAATTACTATACACTCACATGTCTTCCGGGGGACTTCCCATGCACGCAACCATCACCAACACGACGCTGCCTTCGGCAGACGAAAGTGCTATCGCTCGGGAATCGAGCCGCAGCCTGGCGGTGGCCTTGGACAGCCGATCCGATACGCAGCAATTCGATTTCAAGACTGACAAGGGCGAGTTGCATAGTGTCACATTGCCCACCTCTGCGCTGAGGCTTCTCGTCGAGGTTCTCGCGGAAATCGGCCAAGGGAACGCCGTCTCCATCATTCCCATTCACGCCGAGCTGACGACGCAAGAGGCCGCGGACCTGCTTAACGTCTCTCGACCATACTTGGTTCAGCTTCTGGAGAAGGGCGAGATTCCGTTCCGTAAAGTCAACACGCATCGGCGCGTCCTCTACCAGGACGTTGTCAGCTACAAGCAGCGCATTGATGACGAGCGACGCAAGGCACTAGACGAACTCGCAGCGCAGGCCCAAGAGTTGGACATGGGCTATTGAGCATGACTTCCAACTTCGCTGTAGTCTACGATGCCTGCGCTCTCTATCCTGCTCCGCTGCGCGATCTGCTGATGCGGCTCGCGCTGACCGACCTGTACCGTGCAAAGTGGGCGAATCAAATTCATGACGAGTGGATTCGCAACCTCCTTGCGCGGCGGCCGGAGCTTTCCGCGGATCGCCTTGCAGGCACGCGCGAACTGATGAACCGAAGTGTTCGCGATTCGCTGGTTAGCGGCTATGAGCACCTTATTGAGTCCATTGAGTTGCCTGATCCTGATGATCGACATGTGGTTGCGGCCGCAATTCATAGCGGCTCGGAGGCAATCATCACGTTCAATATGAAGGACTTCCCGGAAACCGCACTCAAGGAGTTCAACGTCGAGGCGATCCACCCGGACGATTTCGTCGTGGACCTCTTTGATCTGAATGCAGGGAAGGTCCTGGCGGCAGTGGCGGAACACCGTGCATCTCTGAAGAATCCACCGAAGTCTCCTTCGGAGTATTTGACTACCCTTTCGGCGCAAGGCCTGACGCAAACGGTGTTGATCCTAACGCAGTACAGTCTGGCAATCTGAATCCCCGGCCTCATCTTGGCATTCCGCCGCGACCGATGCTCGGCCTCCAGACGTCGTGGCAAGGCGGCGACGATCGGGTACCGCAACGCCGCGGGGCAGAGTTGGGACGGGCAGGGTGAGATGCCCGACTGGCTGCGGCGGGCGGTCAATGCGGGGCAGAGTGTGGAGTTTTACCGGGTCGGATAGTGATGCTTGAGGTTATCCCCCGCTTCAACAGCGGATCGGTCTGAGGCCCCGAACTTCCTGTGATAGCGGCTCCCTTTGTCTTGGCATGCTCCCGACTGGGGGTGGGAACATAAGAATAGCCTTGCTACGCCTTACTTCGACGTCTGACCACCACGCACATGGCAAAGCGCAGAATTGACAGTAAACGCGAACAGCGCATCTCGATGGAGATCGTTGTCGACGCATACACCGAAGAAGAATGCGCGATGGCGTGGTACTGCCATCTTGAAGAAACACTGAGCTTTCCATTCGAAGCGCGGGTACGTCAAACCTTGGCCGCTTCTCCGCTACGCGTCAGTGAGCAAGTCTGCGTCACCGGACTCGCTCATGACCAATTGTGCCGCTTTGCCATTTTTGTTCGAGCGCAGCACAACCAGCGTGATCTCGTCGTTCCCCTTGCCCAACTTGTCCCGCTTCGCGCCAACCAGAGCACGAGGCTTGCGGTCTCCGACTGGCACTACTGGTGCGACCAAGGCTACAGCTTCTGAGCATCCCAAGCCCATGCGCAGCCGGACACATCCTTCGCCTGAATCCCCAGTGGTGGGGCCAGTTTGGCCCGCTTTCACGTCTAACTACGGCGGGCGAAGGTGGGGATGAATGCGAGGACCTATCCGCTGCAGAAGCGCGATTCCAAATTGTGCGGACTATCATTACGTTTGCTGAATTCCAGGCCTTTACCACTAGGCCGGAAGCGGCCTGAAGAATTGCCCTGATTGCCTATGCCCATAATTTCCCTCAATGAAGCGCTGAACAATCTCACGGTAGACAATCTGAAATCGCTGATGCGCTGGCTTCCAGATGCTCCACGCATCGGCAAGAAGGGTGGGCTGGTTGAAGAGATCCTACGGAACCTTGCCGGCGACAGGCTGAACGCGCTGTGGGAAGGGCTAGACGAAACTCAACGTCTGGCGGTGGCAGAGGCCACGTATGCGGGCGACGGCTGCTTCAATGCCATGCAGTTTCGAGCAAAGTACGGGCGTTTGCCGAACTTTTCGGTCCGGGACGAGCGGCGCCGATACCACCAGCATGGGCCGCCCACGGCGTTGTGCCTGTTTCTGTACTACCAGAACGGATTGCACTGCGTGCCCACCGATTTGAAGGAGCGGCTCATGGCATTCGTGCCCGCGCCCGAGCCTGTCCGGCTGGACACGGTCGATACGCTTCCCGGAATGTTCGGTGAAAGCCCGTTGACGGTGCGGCTGTGTGAGCGCGATGCCCTGGTGGATCTACCGCTGTTACTGCGTCTGGTGGATCAGGGAAAACTTAAGGTCAGCGAGAAGACATCGCTGCCGGGCACGGCAACGTTGCAATTGTTGTGCGGGCAACTTTCCGGTAGCGACTACTACGCCGAGCACGCGCCGGGTCCCACCGATCAGGAGATTGGGCCAATCAAGGCACTTTCTTGGCCGATGCTGCTTCAGGCAGCCGGGCTTGTGCAACGTAACGGCAGCAAGCTGGTGCTAAGCAAGGCCGGACTGACAGCCCTGGCGACCCCAACGGCTGACGTGCTTGGGACAATCTGGCGGAAATGGCTAAAGGCGACGCTGCTTGATGAATTTAGCCGCATCGATGTCATCAAAGGGCAAAAGGCCAAGGGCGGTGCGATGGCTGCAGCGGCGCCGCGCCGCGCCGCGATCGCCGAGATGCTGCAGCGTTGTCCGGCCGGCGAGTGGATCAGCATCGACGCGCTTTCTCGCTTCATGGTGGCAACTGGGCGTACTTTCGACGTGGCCCGCGACCCTTGGAGTCTTTACATCTGTGAGCCGGACTACGGCAGCCTGGGGCACAGCGGCTACCATGACTGGGACATTCTACAGTTGCGCTATATGCTCTGCTTCCTGTTTGAGTATGCGGCGCCACTTGGCATCATTGATATCGCATACACCGAACCGGCGGGGGCTCGGCCTAATTTTCACGATATGTGGGGAACGGATGAACTCCAGTTCCTCAGTCGCTACGATGGCCTGGCCTATTTTCGCGTGACCTCGTTGGGTGCCTATTGCCTTGGCGCCAGCGGCCACTACACGCCGGCGCCGGTCCAGTCTAGCGTAAGGCTGTCTGTCATGCCCGGCATGCAGGTCAAGGTTATCGCGGGCCGTCTGTCGGCAGAAGAATCGCTGGTTCTGGGCGTGTGGGCGACCGAAGAGGCGGACAGACTCTGGCGGCTGGACCTTCAGAAGGCCATCGTAGCAGTCGAGAGGGGGCATGACATCGCCGAACTTCGCGAATTCCTGCAGGGACGGGACCACCAGCCGCTGCCAGACACGGTGGAATCCTTCATCAAGCGGGCTGGCAAGCAGGGCAAGGCGCTGAAAGTCGCGGGGACCACGCTGCTGATTGATTGCAATGACGCGCAAATGGCAGCCATGCTGGCCACGCGCAAGGAGACCGCCCATCTGTGTCTGCGCGCCGGTGATAAGCATGTGGTAGTGCGGCTCGAGGACGAAGAAAAGTTCCGGACACATATTCGCGCGTTGGGCTATGGGATGACGGCCTGAGGTTTGCGCCCGTCGGTGGTGCCATGCCAGGGGCGAGCGCCATGCGACGGGAAGATAGATGGGTGACGGCCCGGCCGCAGACGCAGGCCCTGGTGCTGGCGGGTGGCTCGATGCCGCCGAGCGGGTCCCGGTGACGTCCCGTCCCCCATCGTATTTGGGCCAAGTCCAAATGCCGTACCGATTCCGGCTCATAAGGCAACTACCGGGTCGCCAGGGCGCAGCCCCCACAGGGTGCGCCGGCGCCAGGCGTAATGGAATCCCTGAAGCAGGTCGCGCGGCGGGGCAGTGCAGTGCGGGGTGGTATCGTACGATTTTGTTCGCTGCGTCGATGGTACGCAGGTGCAATGCCAGAGTATTAAGGGGGACATCAGCCGCCATGGTGGATTCGGGGTATCCGCAGTTCTTTCGTCCGTTGACGCTGAAGAGGCGAGGGCTGATCGCTGCCTGCATCCGCGCATTCTATGCGCGGCTTTATGGTTCTCATGCCGACTACCGTTCCATCCTTGGGCGCGAGGACTTGCGTGACCTCTTTGTCCAGACCATGCAGTCCGCCACGCTGCCGGCCGACCCTACCGGTGAAGACGGCGAAGACGGATTCGCCGCCGGTGACCTGGCCGACGACCAGAAGCTGGCAAGTGCCATCGTGCGCCTCCTTGTCGCGGACGGCTGGCTCGAAACCGCCGAGGATCGCGTCCGGCTGGTTACCGCCTACCGCTTCACCCGAGCCGGCAAGATCTTCGCACAGGCGCTGACGCTGGCCGACCGCCCACGCGAACGGACCCGTCAGCGCAACATGCGCTCCTGCAAGAATGCACTGAGTGCCTTCATCGAGCGCCGCGATGTGGAGGACCTGCTCGACGCCTACGAGTATGCCGATCGGGTCATTGCCGACCTCTCCGAAGATATCGAGCTCTTCTACGACCTGGCTCGCAAAATACTGCTCGATGCACATGTGCAGGGCAATTGGGATGGGTTCATCGAATTCGTAGAGCGACGTTTTCGTGATGAGTTCTCGCCCCGCCTGGTCTATGACAATGCCGAGCGCCACCGGCTGGACATCGGGGCGCTAATCGAACGTCTTAACGAGTTGAGCGCGGCGGAGATGCAGGCCATTGACGATGACCTGGCCAACCACGCGGCATGGGCCGCGCAGTCCGCGCCTGACGGGGCTATCTTGAGATGGATGCTTGATCGGATCGACGAGATGGTGACCGCGGCCTGCCGGACCAAGCAGCCGGAATTGTTCCGGGCTATGGAAAGCTATGTCCGCCGCCATGTGGTCTTGTTGTCGCAGAGTCTGTTCATGGGGGCATCGGGCAGCGGGGCGGCATTGTCCACCCTGATCCGCCGCCTGGGGGATATCCCGGAGCGGGATCAGCGCGCGTGGCTGGAGCGGCAGGGAGCGGCGCTCGCACCGGTAAGCGTGGCGCTGTATGATCCCGCCGCTGTGCAGCCGAGAAAGGCCGCCGAGCGTAACCGGGCACAGGCCGTGAGCATCGTTCCGGAGATCACGCGGGAGGAGCGTTTGCGTCAATTCGTACGGCAAGCGGAGGAGCGGGCCTTCTCCCTGTCGCATCAAGAGGTCGTGGATTACTTGCTCGGTTCCATGCGCGGCACGGGCGCGCTGCGCCTGTCCGAGTTGCCGGTCGACGATGCCATCCAGGCGTTATCGTTGTTGCGGGCAGTCGAGGCAGCACGGGACCAAGAGGGACTGGACGTGGAGCGGCTAGACGCCGAGCCGCTGGACAATGCCATCATGTCGGGCACTGACTATGCAATCAGGAGGCGACACATTGGCCATGGATGAAATTACGATTGGGCAACTGGTGGAAGCGGAACTGAAGGCGGGAGGCGTCAGGCCGGAGGCGTTCCGGCAGATTCTCGGCCGCCTGTTCGGGCTGTCCATCCTGCACCGCGAGGACAGCGCCATCGAGCGTCAACTCTACGACGACGCCGTGCGTATCGAGGGCCTGCTCAATGCGTACTTCGACGTGGGCGGGTTCCGGCTGCTGCACGAGCGGCATCAGAGTTATTTTCGGCTTTACCCGCCGGGGGCGCGCGTGCCGGGACTGCCCGCCGAGGACGATGCTATCGCGGTGGATGCCGTGCGGGCGAAGCTCTCTGCCGATTTCGTGGCATGCTGCCTGGTGCTTCGCTTGCTGTACAACGAAAGCCTGCGGCAAGGCTCGATCAACGAGCGCAACGAAGCGCTCGTCACCGTGGAATACCTGAATGCCACGCTGACTGCGCAGGTGCGCCGCTCACTGCCGGCCAAGACTGCGCGGGAGAAGCTCTTCGCCGACCTGAAGCGTGCCCGCCTGATCGACTACCGGGCGGATTCCGAGGTGGAAGATGCTGACGCTCTGGTCGCCATTCGTGGGACGATCCTGCAGTTCGTGGCGGATTCCTCCATTGATGCCCTGCTGGCCGAAACACCGACGCCCGTGTCGGCCGTCACGTCGCCGGAGCCTGACAATGAAGCTTGAGAAGCTCATCCTGGTCAACTGGGGCTTCGTGGTGTCCCGGGAATACCCCTTTGGCCACACCACCTTGCTGTCGGGTTCGACCGGGGTGGGGAAGTCCTCTTTCCAGGACGCAATCCAGCTGGTCATGACCGGCGGCAAGCAGCATATCAACGTTTTCAACTCGGCGCAGGACGAGAGCGGCGCCTCGCGCGCGGGCGGCAAGGTGAGGCGGACGCTCGCGTCCTACGCGGTAGGCATGCGCGACAACCTCTGCGTCCGGCCGTATGGGTCGCACACCTATGTCGTCGCCGTCTTCGCACCCGATGACGGGGAGTCCGCCGAGCCATTCAGCGCCGTGGTGGCCGTGGAAGCCGCCGTGTCCGGTACACGCGAGCAAGGCCGCAGCGTCGATGTGGCACGCAAGCTCTACTTTGTGCTGCCGGGCAGCCGCGTGCTGGAGGCGGATTTCATCGAGTCGCGCAAAGGCAATTCGATTACGGCAGTAAAGGTCGAGGATATCTATCATCGGCTGCGCCAGCGCTATCCGCGCGTCCTGCCGTTCGAGAACAGCATCGAAGACTATCTGTGCAAGCTCTATGCCGAGTTTCGCGGCGGCGGCAAGACGCTGGTCGGGCCGCGCGAGGCGGAAGCGGCGGCGCGGGCTTTTGTCCAGTCCATTGCCCGCAAAACCGTCGGCTCGGTGGACGAGCTGATCCGGGAGCAGGTGCTGGCCGAGCCTGATTTCTCCGATCAGATCGGGCATATCGCGTCGCTCATGCAGAACGTGCAACGTCTGCGCAAGATCGCCACCGAATTACTGGCGTGTCGCGAACGGTTGGCAGTGCTGAAGGCACACGCAGATGCGTTCCTTGCCGCATTCGAAGAGGCCATGGAGGCCGAACTGGGCGAAGCGCTGCGCCGACAGCAGGATGTCGAGGAGGAGATCCAAAGACTGGAGGCCTGCCGGCGCATCGCCCTGGCCGAAGTCGAAAAGCAGCAGGCGCTTGCCGACCGACACGCGCAGGCGTTAAAGCGCGCCACGGAATTGCATGGCACTGCGAAGGGGCGGCTCAACGGCAATCCGGTGGCGCAGGAGCGTGAGCGCCTCGGCCGCGAGATGGCCATGGCCACTGAAAGCCGAACCCGAATCGCGCTGGACGTCCTGGCCGCCCTGACGGGCTTGCGAGGCGTGCTGGATGAATTGGCTGCCTTGGCTAAACAGCCAGCAGCGCACACCTGCGCTTACGCGCCCCATGTAGAGCGTCTGGTCGTCGATGCCGCGGCAATCGATGCCGCCGACGGCCAGGCCGCCGCGCGTGAACTCGCGGCAATGCTGACAGGCGCGCAGATCGACCCGGCGAGCTTGCGGCGCGACCGGTTCGCCAGACTGGATGCCGCCCTGGCTCCCATTGCGCAGCGGCTGCAGGGCGCCGACGGGCTGTATGGGGCAGTGGTACAGCAGCAGGCGCGGGAGTCGGATCGCGCTACCGCCCTGCAAGGGGAAATCGATGACCTGAAGCGGCGCCGGCAAGGGCTGGAAGATGGCCACTTTGACTTGCCGGCGCATGTGGAGGCCGCGGTCCGATATCTCGAAGCCAAGATGCCGGGCGCCCATCCCAGGGTGCTTTGTAACCTTGTCCAGCCGCGGGAGGGCTCGCGCTGGCAGAACGCCATCGAAGGGCTCTTGGGCGGCAACCGCTTCGTGATCCTGGTGACCGCGCAGTATGAGGCGAGCGCCATCCGGGCGCTGCGACACGAGCTGCCGGCGACTAGGCAAGGGCGGGAGGCTTCCGTGGTGCAGGGGGAACTGGCCAAACGGCGGGCGGAAAACCAGGCGCTAACGCCCGATGCCATGTTGCAGGAGCTGGTGATTGCCGATGAAACCGCGCGCGCCTATCTGGTTGCAAGCTACGGCCGTTATGTCAAGGTAGCGGATGCGCAGGCACTGCGAGGCGCGCCACAGGCACTGACCGTGGACGGCATGGCCAGCGGCGGATTCAAGATGTTTTCGTCATGGGTGGAGGACGGCGAACTTGCCTTCGGTGCAGAGGCGCGGCGCAAGCGCGTGGTGAGGCTTGCCCGGCAAATCGACGAAAAGACGCGGGAAAGGGACGCACATCTCGCAAGCGGCGCAGAGTTGGCCGCATGGGGCGCGCGTCTGCTCGGCCTGAAGCTTGTGCCTGTCGCGCCGATGCTGGACGAGCTGGGTGAAACGCAGCGCGGGCTGAGTAGTCTCGGGGCGCAGCTCGCCAGCTTGGATGACTCCGATCTCATCGTCCTGGAGCGCCGCGTGGCGCGTGCGGAGCAGCTCTTGGACGGCCACCACCGCCTATCCAATGCCGCGTCACGCTTAGCGGGCGAAGCGGCGGGGCAGGCGCGTGGCTTCGAAGGGAACATCGCTGACGCCGAAGCTAAGCTTGTGGAGTGCCGGGACGCCGTGAGACAGGTAAACGCCCGCGTGGCTGAGCTGATCCGACTCAATCCGCACTTCGATCCGGTACGGCTTGACCAGCGCGCGCGGCAAGCGGCCACGGAGCAGACTTCAGCGTCCTTCGATGGACGGCGGCGTCAGCAAGCCGGTCTCTACCGTCAGGAGCGCGAGGCATTCGAGCGGAAACTGGAGGCGCATAATCTCTTGTCTTCCTCGTTCGATGAGCGGGTTGACTTTCAGCCTTGCCACTCAACGCAGGGCGAGTATGAGTGGCAAGCCTATGGCGGCATACCCGCTGCCCGGCGGCAAATCTCGGCCATGTTAGAACGGCTCGACCAAGTGCGCATCCTCAACAACACCAGCGAGTTGGGGGGCGCCGAGAAGAGTTTCAACAATACCTTCAGTACGCATTTCGCGCTGGCCGTACGCACCGCGGTGGAGCAGGGCATCGACCCGCTCAAGCGGCTCAACGAGAAGCTCAAGCGCCTGGCATTCGGCGAAGACCGTTTCGAGATCGAATACGGGCAGATGGTCAAGGAGTACAAAAAATACTTCGACCTGTTCCAGGAACTGAACCGGCTGGCCGAGACACAAACGCCGGTGGACTTGTTCTCGGCCGCCGAAGGCGTGCTGTCCGCCGACAGCGTCATGGCGCTGGATGACATCAAGCTGCTATTGCTCGACACCAACCGCGACCACGCGTTGCGGCGACTGAAGGACATAGCGGATTACCGCAACTATCGCCAATATGACATCCGCAAGTACTCGGAGGATGGACGCGAGGCGTCCTTGGCAAGAATGGCGACGTTCTCGGGAGGCGAGCTAATGACGCCGGCCTATCTAGTACGGGCCGCGGTGCTGGCCCAGGCATTTCGCCAGTTCGAGAAGACGCCGAGCCTGAAGCTCATGATGATCGACGAGGCCTTCGACAAGATGGACGAGGGCCGCACCGCTGCCGTGATGCGCTATCTCAATGAGAACCTTGGCCTGCAACTGGTGGTTGCCATGCCATCCCGCGCGTCCGGCCCTCTGCTCGAGTTGTTCAGTTTCGAGCATCGTTTTTCCCTGATGAAGGTGGAGGGTCTGGCAGGCGAACTCGATAAGATTACCGAGGTGGACAGCTCTTTGTTGAAGGCCGACCGGCTACATGCCCTCTGGACTGAACGCCGGGAGGCGGTGCGGCGTGAAGCGGCGGGGCAGTTCGACTTGCAAGAAGCACGCAAGCAATTGGTCTCGGACATGGGGACATGAGCGGCGATTGCATTCCGGAGCACCGGCCGACCGCCCTCACCGCGTTGCTGAATGCGCTGGTGGACCGTATCGAGGCAAAGCCGTTTGTCGAGAGACGCCGCGATATCAGCTTCCCTTTGAGTGCCGGGACGTGGCCGGAGTTTTTCTCGATCGCCCTCCATGGCGAACGTATGTTCGTGTGGGGCGCCCTGGAAGCGCTGCAGACGCAGCCCGGATTCGCGCTGGTGTTGGACCAGCGTCGCGGCCAGCGGGATCTTGATATCTGGGAGCGCTCACCGAAGCTCGTCATTGCCGCGCAAGCGGAAGCGTTTCTTCGCGACGAGACGGGACGCCAGCCCAGTGCCGTGGTCGCCTGGATGGCTCAGTGGCGGCAGGCTGTGCTCGCGCGCTTCAGCAACGCGGCGCTGTGCGAGCGGCTTCTGTCCCGCCCGATCCTCATCCTGCAGCGTTCACCGGAACAGGTGCTGGAGCGTCTCGCGGGCATCCCGGCCCTTGCCAGCGAGAACCTCATGCTCCATGAGGTAGCAGGCCGGCAGTTCTGGGGCTTGTCTAAGGTTCTCAACGGCCACCAGGAGGCCATTGCTCTGTTGCTTGACATGGAAGTCTGCCCCTTTCCAGACAAGCCAGTGCAACTGCTGGTAGCTGTGCGTACAGCCGATCCTGCCGCCCCGATCCTGTTTGTGGAAAACGCCGCAACGTTCGAAGCGATGGCGGCAGGCAGGCTGAGCGCCGCCGAAGGCTTTGTCCTGATATATGCATCAGGATACAAAGCGAGCGCGAGGCGCCTGCGCCAACCGGTTGGCAGTTCAGTTTATTTTGCGCCTGGCGTGTTTGAGCGGAATGCGGCATTGGGGATTAGCATTCTTGCATGGCTGCATGGGACCGACGTCACGCGCCCCGTTTATTTCTGGGGCGACCTGGACTTTTCCGGGATCCCCGTTGGCCGGTCAAACTCCCCCACCTTTGGCCGCTTAAATTCCCCCACCTGATGACTGCGTAGCAATGCGGTAGCGACCGGTCGCGGTACCTCCAGGGGCATCCTGCTGGCAGGACGTAACTTTGATCCCTTTGTCGTTGACAGGGGGGAGGGGTGAACGTCTTGAAGCCACATCTGCAAACTACCGTCCTGACGCTGCTGGCCGCCGGCAAGAGCCAACGTGAGATCGAGCGCGTCACCGGCGTTGACCGCAAAACCATCCGCCGCCTTGCACAGCGTCAGGCGGAGGTAAATTCCCCCACCCCGGCCACCGGGATTGGTGCGCAAATTCCCCCACCCCGGCCACCGGCGAATCGCCCCTCGTCCTGTGAGCCGTATCGGGAGTGGATCGAGGCGCAGTTGCGCCTGCGGCGCAATTACACCGCCATCTACCAGGACCTGGTCGATCAGTTCGGCTTCACCGGCGCCTACAACAGCGTCAAGCGCTTCGCCGGCCGGCTTGTACAACGCGAGCCCGAACAGTTTGACCGACTCGAATTCGCTCCCGGTGAGGAAGCTCAGGTCGATTACGGCGAAGGCGCGCTCACGCGTGTGCCAGGCAGCGATCGGTACCGCCGCCCACGGTTGTTCGTTATGACGCTGCGCTACTCGCGCCGCAGCTTCCGGCGCGTGGTCTGGAACTCCAGCCAACAGACCTGGGCGCAGTTGCACGAGCAGGCCTGGCGCTACCTTGGCGGAGCGACCCGCTACGTTGTCCTGGACAACCTCAAGGAGGGCGTGATCAAGCCCGACTTGTATGAGCCCGAGCTCAATGCGCTCTACCGTGCCGTACTGGCCCATTACGGCGTGGTGGCCGACCCGGCGCGAGTCCGGGACCCCAATCGCAAGGGCAGCGTCGAGAGCGCGATCCAGCATACCCAGAGCACCGCGCTCAAGGGGCGGCGCTTCGAGTCGATCGAGCAACAAAACGACTTCCTCGAACACTGGGAGACACGCTGGGCTGCCCAGCGCATCCACGGCAGCGCCTGCCGTCAGGTCCAGGCCATGTTCGAGGAGGAGCGCGCCCACCTCTTGCCACTGCCACTCACCGGCTTCGCGTACTTCACCGAGTACGAACGCACGGTGGACGACGCCACCTGCGTGCGTATCGACCACAGCAGCTACGCCGCCCGCCCGGCGCCCATCGGCAGCCGGGTGCTGGTGCGCTTGTTTGAGCATCACCTCGAGCTTCGCGATCGCGCCACACTTGCGCTGTTGCGCACCCATCCCCGTGCACAGCGCCGCGGCAGCGTCCTGCTGCCACCCGAAGAGCGGCCATACAACCCCTCGCGCGAGACTCGCAGCATCCTCGCACAGGCCCAACAGATCGGGCCTGCCACGCTGGCACTGTGCCAGCAATGGTTCGAGCACGATGGCCGCGTCGGACACCGCCGCTTGCGCGGTGTCGTGGGGCTCGCGCGGCGCTATCCGAGGCGCATCGTTGAGCAGGCGTGCGAGCGTGCCTTGCGAGACGGTGTGCGGCACTACCCCTCGATCCAGGCCCTGGCCGAGCAGCTTCTGCAACAAGCCCTGGCTGCCCTCGAGGCACCTGTGCAGGGCGAGCTGGACCTGACTCAGCACCATCACCTTATTCGGGACGGCGACGCGTACGCCGACCTGTTTGCCCTCGGCGCGCAAGCTAGCGCCGACTTGTAACCCTCCCACTGGAGAATCCCATGAGTATGAGCATGACCGAAATCGAGCGTGCCTTGCGTGCGCTGCGCCTGTCCGGCATCAGTGCCACACTGCAAACACGCGTGGTACAAGCCCAGGCCTGCCAACAACCCTTCCTGGAGACCTTCTCGCTGATCTTGCAGGACGAGTTAGACCGACGACGCTCACGCTTGCTTGAGCGCCGCTACCAGCAAAGCGGACTGGACGAGCGCGCAGCACTGGCCGACTTCGACTGGCGCTTCAACCCAAAACTGCCGCGCGCAGCCTGCTTCGAATTGCACACCTTGAAGTTCATCGCCGAAGGCCATAACGCGCTCATCGTGGGCAAGCCCGGTACCGGCAAGAGCCACATTGCCAAGGCCGTCGCCTACCAGGCTACCCTGGCCGGCCACGCGGTGCGCTATCTGGAGGCGGACAGTGCCTTCGTGCAATACGCCCTGGGCAGCCCAGCCGAGCAGCGTCAGCACCTGCGCGCACTGCTCGAGGCGGACCTCCTCGTGCTCGATGATCTGTTCCTCGCGCGCCGTATCGGCGAGGGCGCCGGCGAGCTCTTGCAGGCGCTGGTCCACCAGCGCTACAAGCTCAAGCGCAGCATCATGGTGACCTCCAACCGGGTCGTGCAGGATTGGGGCAAATACCTGGGTGACGCCACCATGGCCGCCACCATCCTCGATCGCCTGATGCACCGCGCTCACCTGCTGGAGTTCGAGGGGCGCAGCTACCGCTTGAAGGAGGCCGCCAACCGCCTGGCACTCTCGCCGCTTGGTACCCCTGCTCCGGCGGCCGACCAACCAAGCTGACTCGCCTTCGTTCCTCTACTACGCGCCACTTACCCTACAATCCTCCTGTCCTGCCTGGGGGAGTTTGAGTGTGTAGTGGTCAAGTTATTTCGGACAGGCAGATAGGTTCTTTTTCTGTCGATTTCGCCTCGTAGGCAGCGGGCGACAGATACCCCAGGGTTGAGTGCAAGCGCACCGGATTATAGAAACCAACGATGTACTGGGTGATGTCGCGCCGTGCCTCGGCGTGGTTGGCGTATTGACGCTGCCACACGCGCTCCATCTTCAGGTTTAGGAAGAACCGTTCCGTCACCGCGTTATCCCAGCAATTGCCTTTTCGACTCATGCTGCAAACAATCTGATGGCGTGCCAGCAAGGCCTGATACTCCGCGCTCGCGTACTGACTGCCCCTATCCGAGTGCAGCACCAGTCCCGGCGCTGGCCTTCGCTGCTGCAGCGCCATGCTCAGTGCCGACATCACCAGGTCGGCCGGCATGGTCGGCGCCATCGACCAGCCCACGACCTTGCGCGAGTACAAGTCCAGCACGACCGCCAGATACAGCCAGCCTTGGGCCGTGCGGACATAGGTGATGTCCGAAGTCCAGGCCCGATTCGGCTCGGCCACGTCAAATTGCCGGTTCAGCACGTTCTCTGCCACTGGCAGAGTGTGTTTGCTGTCAGTCGTCGACACGAACTTACGCTTCCAGGTCGCACGCAAGCCCGCTTCGCGCATCAGCCTACGAATCCGGTAGCGGCCAAGGCGCACCCCTTGTTCCCGCACCGCATGCATGACACGCCGGCTGCCGTAGCTCGCGCCGCTCGCAGCGAACGCCGCTTTGACGTGGGTCTGCTCCTGCAGAGTCTTCATGCTTGGCTTGGCGCGGCGGTGCGCATAGTAGCCCGAGCGGCTCACCTGCAATACCCGGCAGGCGTTACTGACCGATACGGCCTCCTGTTGCAAGTGGGCTACCACCCGGTAGCTCACTTCAGTTCCCGCGCAAAGAAGGCCGAGGCTTTTTTTAGCAAGGCGTTGTCCTCGCGCAGTTGCCGATTCTCCGCCTCCAGTTGCCGGATGCGCTGCTGTTCCGCCGTCAGCGGCTTGCCCACGCCAGGCCCGCCGGCGCACTCTGCATCATACTGCGCCATCCAGCGCCGAACGGCCGTCTCACCAAGCTCCATCGACCGGCAAACCTCGCTGACCGATAATCCTTGGTCTCGCACCATCCGTACTACTTCCAGCTTGAAGCTGGCGTCAAATTGTCGGCGCCTTCTTGTCATCTATCTTTTTTCCTCGTCGATTCCGGATTGTCCTCCTATCGACCTGTCCGAGGAAATTAGACCACCACAGTGGCCAAAGGTGGGGGAATTTAATCCGGCCAACGGGGTCCGGGATGGATATTCTCAAGGAGTTGCGCGTGGTATTTCCAGGCGCGCAAGCGTGGAAGGCTGGCTACGAGGCGCTGCTTGCACGCCTTCTCGCCGAAGAGTCCCACGCGCCGGATGAAGCGAGGAAGTCGGGCCAGACCGATCCGGGCCTTACCGGCTGCCCTTATGCGGATGAAGTGCTGCTGCCAGCACTACGTACGCTAGGCCGATTTGTCGACCAGGAAAGTCTGTAGCACTCTTGCCCGCGCCAGACAGCGCACGCAGAGCGCTGACATTGACCGTGCTTGCGCGTATTGGCAAGACTGGCAACGGAGGGCTAACTAATGAAAGACCGACACCACGATGACTCGATGGCCGAAATGTTCCGCGAGGATCCGGCCTTTGCCCTAGAGACACTCAACGCCATTCTCGAGGATGGCGATCAAGCCGAACTGATGATCACGCTTCGCCAGTTGACCAAGGCGTTCGGCGGTGTCCAAGCTGTGGCTGAGCAGGCTCACCTGAATCCGACTCAGCTCTATCGCACGCTGTCCCCAACTGGAAATCCCGTACTGAGCAATCTATCGGCGATTCTCAAAGCGATGGGAATGCGTTTGGCGGTCCGTCCAGCGCATGGCGAGTCGGCTCATACATAAAGGTTCAGAGTTGCTCTTGACAGGTGCCCTCAAGTGCGGCCAAGCCAAGCATATCCGATCAGCATTTTGCTGTGCGCTGGGTGTTATGTTGAGTGAGAGGGCTAGCCGGCTGCGGTCACAGCCAGGCGCTCAGTCCTCCGTCGGCGCGTGGACGCTGAAGGCAGGAGCAAAGTCGAAATGGGCCGCGGCATACATGGCATTGCACGCCCAAACCTCTTCACCGTGCTTATAGAAGGCAACCCATTTGCCGTCGCTGACGCAGTGGGCGCCAGGAAAGACTTCGGCATGGCCGTTCGGACCGTCCAGCGGAAAGGGCGCGTGCGGCGTGGCCCAGTAATGGCCACGCGGTAGGGGCGCAATCGTCTTTGGCATCTTATCAGGCCCGGTGTGGTGTCCCAGGCGGCGGCCGCGCCTCGCTATGGCGAAATGGAGGCGCTGTCAATCCTGCAACGGCGTAACATCACGCCGCGACATCCTGGTGTTAGTCTCGCCACCAAATTACTCCTGCTATTCGGCAATTTCCATGGCGCGACACCTTCAATTCATGGACCGGGTCTTCTGCGTCGGCGCCATCATTGTGGTCGTCGCCATTGCCTCCCGGCAAGTATATCTGCGCAGCGCCGCAGAGGCGGACGTAGCCGATGCGGATGAGGAACCCGCGACAATGATGTTGATTCGCTGGGAGACGATGCACGATCGTCTCCAGAAGGAGCCCAGTCTGGGCTGCAGAGGCTGACACGCGACCGCGTGCTCGTTGTCGGGAATCCTGAGTTCGGCGAATCTCGATGCGGCCGGCCGTCCACTCTCTGCTGGTGTGGCGCTGGCGGCTGTCCGCTTCCGGAAGCGGTCGCAGGATTTTGCGCTTGCTTCGTCCCAGTGGCTTCTTTCCGGTTAGCACCACGTGCCGGTGTTAAGGCGAAGACCTAAACCAAGCGAAAAAAGAAGAAAAGCCCGCTGCAAAGGGCGGGCTGAAATCCCTTCGGTGAAAGGGAGAAGACGAGGGTGAGTGTAAACCCTAATAAAATATCTTGCAGAGCATGCCAGAAGCCCGTCGGGTAGTGCCAATCCGTTACTTTCATGATAATGAAACTATGGAATGGCGATGCTAGCGAACGGTGCAATGAACGGCAAGATCTCGCCGTTGTCTACTGCTCGTCTCATTGCGACCCACTTCGGCCGTTGGTCCGAGTCAAGGGCGGCTTCCAACGTACAACCGTCATTCGTGCTGCCGTGCTGGCCGGTAAGTTCTCGGCCTATCCGACGCAGTTGAGGACCGTAGACAATGGGTGATGAATACTGTGACGTGCCTTCCGCTTCCATCGGCTCTACTGGCATGCCCTCCTGGTGGGCGTGGTGGCCAAGTGCTTGTCACACAGGCCTCATGTTGAGAGTTGCCGTCGGGTAGCTTCAGTGTTGTGCCATTCGAGCGAACGGTCGATGTCCAAATAGACTGCCGGCACCGACGAACAGCAGCGCGACACCCAGATTCCACAACAAGACCATCGCGCTAGCATCCAGCGGATGAATGAGTAGCAGGCTCGTTGCCGCGATCGCGGCAACGGCAAGGCCCGCACACATCGCCACCGGCGCAGGCGAGAGGCGTGCCACATAGCGCAGCATGGCCGTCAAAGCAATGGCCAGCGGCGTGCTGACCACCACCAGCGTTGCGAAGCAGCGCGCGGTCTCGCCGGGCGACATGCCTTCCGGCCCGATCTCCACCCAGTTCGTCAGACAGCCGTAACCGATTGTGCCCATCCAGACGGCCAGGGATGGTAGCGGCATCCACAGCCACCGGCGCGAGCGACCCGGCACGCTGGCGATGAACGCGGCCGCCGCGGCCAGGATGCCGGTCCCGATGGCGGCTGCAACGCTGGTGACGAACACCGGCTGTTGCAACTTCAGCGCAAGGTCTGGCCGCACGCCATTCACGAGCATGACTAGCGCTAGCAACAGGGCAGCCAGCAACAGCCAGCACACCACCCGCACCAAGGGCCGGTGCAAGCGGCGAACCGGCTTGGCGTCAGCCACCAGCGACTCGATCAGGTCAGGGGTCTCTCTCACGGCTTGCTACCTTGGGATTCGAACAGTTTGCGCAACGTCTTCAAGGCGCGATGGGTGGCCACTTTCAGCGCGCCGACAGACATGCCGCTGGCGACGGCAGCCTCTTTCAATGACATTTCCTCCAGTTTCAGCATGCGCAGCGCCTCGCGCTGTCCGGCAGGCAGACAGTCCACCGCGTCGCGCACCGCCCGCGCGTCCAGTGCCATTTCCTGGAGGTTCGCGCCGGGGTCGGAAATGGTTTCCGGTTCCGTGTCGAGCGGTGTTTCGCGCGCACTGGTGCGTGCCCGCCGGCGCAGGCTGTCGATAATGCGCCGGCGGGCGATGGCCACCAGCCACGGACCGAACGGACGTGCCGGGTCGTAGGTGTGGCGCACGGCGTGAATCGTGAGCAGCACATCCTGCACGGTGTCCTCGATGTCCCCGTGGTTGTGGACCTGCCGTACGGCCAGCGCCCGGATGTACGGGGTGATGCCTTCGAGCAGGCGCCGGTACGCCGCGCGGTCGCCTGCCTGTGCGCGGGCCATCATGGCCGACCAGTCCGGCTTGCCGTCCGGGCGGCACGCCGGCTCGGACAAGGGGCTAGGACCAGCCGCATCGTGCGTGGCGTCCACGAGGCCCGGCTTGCCGCCGGCATGGTGGCCTGGGCGTTGTGAGCGGTCAGCTTGGGAAGACATGCCTAAATTCTGCTTCATGGAGAGCCGCCTGTCGCGCAATTAGTTTTTCCGGGGATGCGTAACCTTTGGTCGCGTGGGGCCGAATCTCCTGACACGGATCCGGACCCGGGCCGCAACCGTCAGGAGAAAGTAAGATGAACAAGCATGTATTGGCCGCATCCACCTTGTCGTCCGCCCTTGGGCTGGCGCTTGCCATGGTCGCCGTGCCCGCGCAAGCGCAAGCCACGAAGGACATGAGCGCGATGCCGCAGGTCGTGAAGGACAACATGGCGAGGATGGAAAAGAGCAAGCTGGAGAAGTGCTATGGCATCAATGCCGTGGCAAAGAACGACTGCGCGGAAGGTGCGCATTCCTGCGCGGGACAAGCCACGCAGGCACGCGATGGCAAATCCTTCGTGTTGCTGCCCGCCGGCGATTGCAGCAAGATCCAGGGCGGCAAGCTGAAGGCCTCATGAGGCAGGGGCGAACCATGGCTGCCGCGGCTGTCGCCTACCCGCGCGGGCTGGGCCCGATCCCGCCGCGCGCCGGGATCGGACTACGCTTCCGGCACCATCAGGCAGTGGTGGAGGAACACCCGGCCGTTTCGTGGTTCGAGGTGCATACGGAAAACTACATGGGCGGCGGCCGCGCGCCGGGCTGCCTGGACGCCATTCGCCGTGACTACGCCCTATCGCTGCACGGCGTTGGCCTGTCGCTGGGCAGTGCAGACGGGCTGGACCTGGCGCATCTGGCGCGGGTGCGCGAGGTGGTTGAACGGGTCGAACCCGGGCTGGTGTCGGAGCATCTGTCCTGGAGCATCACCCGCGGCACGTATCTTGCCGACCTGCTGCCCTTGCCGATGACCGAGGAGGCGCTGGCCGTGGTTTGCTCGCATGTCGACCAGGTCCAGGGCGCACTGCGGCGCCGCATCCTGGTCGAGAACCCGTCTACCTATCTCCAGTATCGCCACTCAACCATTCCCGAGTGGGAATTCCTGGCCGAAGTGGCGCGGCGCACCGGGTGCGGCATCCTGTGTGACGTCAACAATATCTATGTCAGCGCCTGCAATCACGGATGGGACGCCATGACATACCTGCACGCGCTTGCGCCGGCCGCCATCGGCGAAATCCATCTGGCCGGCCACAGCGTGCGGCAACTCGGGCAGGGGCAGGTCCTGCGCATCGACGATCACGGCTCGCGCGTGGCACCGGCGGTGTGGGCGCTCTACGAGGCGGCGCTTGGGCGGTTCGGTGCGGTGCCGACGCTGATCGAATGGGATACGGACGTGCCGCCTCTCGATGTGCTGATGGGGGAAGCGCGTATCGCTCAGGCGGCACTGGAGAGACAGCAGCATGCAATCCGATCCTCCCTCATTGCTTGAGCTGCAGCGCGCGTTCGCCCAGGAACTGGGAAATCCTGCCGCCGGTGAGGCCTCGGCGCACGTGATCGCGGACGGGCTGGCACCGCAGGCGCGGCTGGGTATCTACCGAAACACCGCCACCGCCACGCTCGTAGGCGCGCTGCGCCTGTCATATCCGGCCGTCCAGGCCCTGGTAGGCCCCGAGTTCTTCGAAGGCGCGGCCCGGCTGTTCATCGGGCAGTCTGCCCCGCAGAGCGCGTGGCTGGATGCGTACGGCGAGGCGTTCGCGGAATTCCTGGCGCGTCTGCCTGAGGCGGCCGCAATTGGCTACCTGCCTGACGTCGCCCGGCTGGAGTGGGCCGTGAGTGCAGTCTTGCACGCGCCGGACGCCACGCCGCTCGATCTACGCCGCCTGGCGGAATCAGACGTATCCGCAGCCGGCGATATACGTTTCTTGCCGCATCCTGCGGTGCGCGTGGTGCATGCCGCGTTCCCCGTCGATGCCATCTGGCGCGCGGTGCTGAACCGCGACGACCATGCCCTGGCGCGCATCGACCCCGCGGTGGGCCCGGTCTGGCTGCTGGTGCGCCGCACATCGGACGCCATCGACGTCGACCGGCTCAGCGCGTGGCAATGGCAATTCACCGCGGCCTTGCTGGCCGGGCATCCGCTGCACGCTGCATTGGGCCCGACGCCGCCGGTGGACGCGCACGCGTGGCTGGCCACGCTGTTGTCGGCCGGCAGCTTTACCGGCTTCGGCCGGGCCCAGGCCTCTGACTTACCCATTCCGGATCTCTCGCCATGACACGCGCCACGCCTTCCCCCCACACCCCCTTCACGCTTGCCGCGCGCGCACAGCGCGTCGTGGATTGGCTCGATCGCATGCCGTACACAGCCCTGGCCATTCCGTTGCGGTTCGCGGTCGCCACCGTCTTCTGGAATTCGGCCATGGCCAAGCTGGCGAACTGGGCGACGGCGGTGGAGCTGTTCCGGGAGGAATACCGGCTGCCGCTGCTGCCGCCCGAACTGGCCGCCTACCTAGCGGTATCCGTTGAGCTGACGGCGCCAGTGCTGCTGGTGCTCGGCCTGGCAACCCGCCCCATGGCGCTGATACTGCTTGGCATGATCACGGTGATCCAGCTGCTCGTCTATCCGCAGGCATGGCCCACGCATATCCAGTGGGCGGCGATGCTGCTGGTACTGCTGGCGCGGGGAGCCGGGGCGCTCTCGGTTGACTGGCTGATTCGCCGGCGTCTCACGGACGCGTCGGTGCACTGAGCCGCGTGGACGGGAAGCGCGGGCGATCTGTCTGATCTTCAGCGAGGATAGTGCGATGCGTGACGTCATCCTGGAATCAGTCGTGACCTGCCCACATTGCGGGTGGGCGCAGCGGGAGACCCTGCCTGCAGGGCCGACAAATATTTCCAGCGGCGGGCGGCCGTCACTTTATGGTGCCGGCTGGGCCGGTGGACTGGCGTTTGCGATCGGAATATTCACAAGTATCCTGATCGCCCTGGAGTTCGGCCGACTGGTGTGGCGATGGCAGGTTGCCTCCGGTCGCGAACTGGATACAACGGGCGTCGGCGCGGTTGCAAGCGCGATATTTTGCCCGCTGCCGACCTGGATCTGACCGACGCCACCCTGCAGGCCGCGATGGCCAACGACATTGCCGAGCTGCGCAGCCGTTTCCCCGAAACCCGCGCGCTGTACCGCGAGGTCTGCGGCCTGCTGTTCTTCCGCTATGGCGTTACGCCCACCACGAACAAGCTCTATAGCCTGGTACGCAAGGGCAGCATGGGCACGCCCGCCGAGGTGCTGCAGGCGTTCTGGCAGGAACTGCGCGGACGCACGCGCGTCACCATCGACCATCCCGACTTGCCGGATGCGTTGAAGGACATCGCGGCCGGGGCGGTCCAGACCATCTGGCAGGCGGCCAACGAGGCCGCCACCGGCGAGCTGGCCACGCTGCGCGCCGAGGCCCGCCATGCGGCCAGCGCCGCCGAGGCCGAGCGCGACGCGGCGCGGACCGAGACCGCGGCGGCGCGGGAAGAGGTGGCCGCCATCTCGGCGCAGCTGGCGGAGGCGCGCGAGGCGCACGCGGCGACCCAGGCCCGGCTGGAAGCGGGGCGGGCGGAACTGGACGCCGCCGGGCGGCAACTGGCGGAACTGCGCACCCAATTCTCGACCGAGCTCGAGCGCGCCCGCGAGCAGGTGACCCTCGCGCAGGAACGGGCTGAAGCCAGCGAGCGGCGGAGCTTGCGCGAACCGGATGCGGGACGTACCGCGCGCCAGCAGAGCGAGCGCACGGCCGAAGCGTTGCGCGGCGAACTGCTGGCGGCGCGCAGCGAGGCCCGCGACGCGGCCGTGGCGCAGGCCGAAGTCCGGGCCCGGCTCGCGGCCGCCGAGGAGGCGCAGCGCAAGTCGGCGCACGACCTGGACGCGGTGCAGGCGGAGTTGGGCACGGCGCAGCGCCGGGCCGAACGGGCCGAGGCCGAAGCGGCGTTGGCGCGCCAGCTGCTGGCAGAATTGCGCGCGTGCGCTCGGAACCCCCGGTCAACAGAAGAATCTATATTGACGGCCCGGCCAAGCGAGATTGCGTCGCCACAAACGCGACCGGCGCAAATGATAATTACACGGCACATGCGGCGGCATCATCCCGACCGCGCCTCGCGGCGCGTCACACGGCCGAGCGCTTTTGATTGACGTCATGCTCCACCGATTCCGCCAGTTGTCCGTTTTGTGCGCGATTGCCACCGTCTCGTCGGCATGCAGTTTGAGTTCGGCGCCGGCGCCGACGCCGCTCTATCAGCAGGAGCAGTTCGACACAGCGACAAGCCCATACGCGCGCACGTTCAAGGCCAATTCCGACGCGACTTGTGAAGCCGCGCGCCGGGCGCTGCTGAGCCAGGGTTATGTGTCGAGTTCGGCCCATCCCGATACGATCGATGGCAGCAAGAATTTCCAACCGAGCAACGACACGCACGTCGTGATCGCCTTTCACGTCGTCTGCGCGGACGCGAACGCAGATGGCACGTCGAGCACCGCCTATGTGAACGCGGTACAAGACCGCTATGCGCTGAAGAAGACCAGCACGTCGGCCAGCGTCGGCCTGAGCGTGCTCGGCTCGCTGTCATTGCCGATCGGCTCGGGCAGCGACTCGATGGTCAAAATTGCGAGCGAGACAATTCCGGCCGGCGTGTTCTACGAGCGCTTCTTCAATCTGGTCGACCATTTTCTGAAGGTCGATCCGGTGCGGCGCGACCGTGCGACGGTGAAGGCCGCGGAGAAGGCGCATGTTGCGCCGTTGCCCGAGCCCGCGCCGACGCATCCGGGCGAGCCGATGAAGATGACGACGCCCGCCGGGCCCACGCCGCCCGCCCCGCCCGTTCCGGTGCAGCCGCCCGCTGTAGCACCTGCACCTGCACCTGCACTGGAACCGGCACCGGTTCCAGCGGCACCGTCGCCTTCGCCGACGTCGAGGGCGCCTAATGGATCACCGGCCACTGCAGCACCCGCGGCGAAGCTCGACGCTACAGCGCCGACGGCCGGGTCCGCACCAGCTGCACCAGCCACACCGTTTGCACCGTCCGCGCCACCCTCCACGGGCGTGAGCGGCACGAACTGAGCGCAGGCCGTGAAGCGCCGCTCGACAACCTTTTTCTTGTAGCCGAGGTGTCGTGGCTGGAAGCGCACCTGTGACTCGGGGGTCAATGTTACTCCTACGCCCGGGGCCTTGCTGGCCAGCGTGGCCGGCGGTAGTACCGGAGGCGGCATCGCTGCGAGCGTTGGCAACATCGTGTGGGAGTCCGGGTCTTTGCCGGCATATGAGGCGTTCGGCAATCGACCACGGTCACACTGGTCCGGGCGTTGTCAGTCCCGAGGCATGTTGAATGAGCCGAAGGCAAGCGGGGCAGGGACGGGATTCGCCCGCAAACCGCGCACGAATCACATATCACGTCGCGAGACAAAGTGGACAAGACAGGAGATAACCCTGTGGTACGGGACGTGCATACGGATCTTGTAAGCTGTCTTGCCGCTACCGGACCCTGCATATACGGTGAGAGAGGGACGGGAAAGACAGACGAGGGAGGTCTGGAACTGGCACCGCAGGTAGTTACAATTTCTGCGGCCACTGGCGGGAGGAAGCAGTCATGATCGAGATCCTGAACGGCTTTCCAGACAACGTCGTCGCGGTCAGCGCCAGCGGCGAGGTTACACGGGAGGACTACGAGAAGGTGCTGATGCCCGCCGTCGACGCGGCAATCGCACGGCACGACAAGGTACGCATTTACTACGAACTCGGACCCGGCTTCGCCAGGATGGCGGTCGGCGCCATGTGGGATGACTTCAGACTGGGCGTGACGCGCTACCTGCACTGGGAGGGCATCGCGGTGGTAACGGATCTCGACTGGATCCGTCACGCCGCCGATATCTTTCGATTCCTGGTGCCGGGCTATGTCAGGAGCTTCCAGATGGCCCAGTCCCGCGAGGCACGGGACTGGATCTCCGGTTCGCTCGATACGGCAGGCACGCGCGCTCGCTGAGCGGGGGGCGCACTTCACCTCTAGGATGCTGTTGAACTTGTCCGTCTGGGTCAGGAGGCCGGTGTCCGGGAGCACGAGAACGGGCCCCCGCCGCCTGCGTTTGCCAGGCGGATGCCGTGCGTTAACCGCTGGAGCTCATCGCGCTGAACTGCTGCGTCAGGTAAGTGCCGGTGTTTTTCACCTGCGCCATGATTACGTCCAGCTGTGTGAACTGCGCGCGATAGTTGGCGATCCTATCGTTGACACGGTCCTGGCGTTGCCATGAAGTCATACGTGGCTTTATTGCCGGCCTTAGAGGCGACTGGACGTGTCTTTCCGGCAACGCAATCTCTACTGCCAGTTCGCATTGATCGGTTTGCGAGCTGAAGAAATGGCAGCCTTGGAGGCGCAATGAAGCTTGCCAGCACATCACGCACGGAGCAAAAGTTGGGGCCATCAATGGCGACCGCGAGTCGCACTTCCATGGACCAACCCGCCAAGCTCAACGCCGATTCGCTGGGCATCGTCGAATCGGTGATCATGGGCATCGCCGGCACCGCGCCCGCCTACAGCATCGAGATCACGACTTCCACAATCATCGGGACGGCTGGCACGTTGTCACCGGCGAGTATCCTGGTGTGCGGGCTCATCATGTTCGGCATCGCGTACGCGTTTATCAACATGAATCGTGCGCTGGCGAGCGCCGGTACCTCCTATTCGTGGGTGAGCATGGTATTCGGGCGTGGGCTCGGCTTCTTTGCCGGCTGGGCGCTTCTCGTACTGTGCTGCGTGTTCATGGTTTCCGCCATGATTCCGGCGGCAAATGCCACGCTACTCATCTTTGATCGACCAATGATGAATAACGTGCACTACGTGACGCTGATCGCCGCCGCGTGGCTCACGTTTGTCAGCGCGGTGGTCGTCAAGGGCATCAAGCTCACCAGCTACGTGCAGGTGCTGATGACGATCATCGAGGGCGTCATCCTGCTCGCGATCATCGTCGCGAGCTTCTTCACGTTCACACCTGCGCCGCAACACCCGTTCTCACTGGTCTGGTTCTGGCCCTTCGCGTTCTCGCCCGAGCTGTTCGCCAACGGCGCATTGGTGGCAATCTTCTTTTTCTACGGCTGGGACGTGACCATGAACCTCAGTGAGGAGACGCGAGACTCGAACCACATCCCGGGTCGCGCCGCGTTTTGGTCGATGGTATTCTTGATGGCGTTCTTCCTCGTCTTCATCGTCATCACGCTGCTCGGCCTGTCGGATGCCGAGATCCAGCACTACAACACGAACATCATCTTCGCCATCGCGGAGAAGCTCTTCGGGCCGACTTGGGGCTACGTCTCGATCATCGCGGTACTGCTGAGCACGGTGGGAACGGTCGAGACGCAGATGCTGCAGTTCACGCGAACACTCTTTGCCAAGAGCCGCGACGGCGCACTCCACCCTCGCTATGCGCGTCTGCATCCGCGTTGGCGGACGCCACACATTGCTATCTTTTTCATCTGGATCACGGGGCTCGCGCTGCTGTTCGTGTCGTCTTACCTGCCAACCATCAACGTCATCCTGCAGGATTCGATTACAGCCATCGGCTTCCAGATCTGCTTCTACCTTGGGCTGACCGGGCTCGCCTGCGGCTGGTACTACCGCAAAATGCTGGCGCATGGATTGTGGCTTGCCGTGAGTCACGTTATCTGGCCGGCGGCAAGCGGACTTTTCCTCTTCTTCATCGCGCTTTACAGCATTCCGACCTTCGACTGGGTCACCAATTTCGTCGGTATAGGAGGCATTGCCATCGGTGCCATTCCGCTACTGCTGAACCGCAAGAAGATCTGGGTGACGCCAGCAGCCTGAGCCGGGTCGGTGCAGCGCATTGACCGCAATGGTCACACGAAGCCGCCGCTCGAATGGCCGCATGACGGTGAAGGCAAGCGGCAGTAACTGGCCGGCTACTGACGTTGCCGTTTCGCTATCTCTGGATCGATAAGGCACGATAACCGGGCCTTCCCGGTAGCCCTGTTTGAGGTGCATCTTATTCCACTTTTAGCTTGGAAATTTGATAACTATTATCAAGGGCGGTACACTTCATGACATTCGCCGTGCCCTTGCGCCCAATCCTGTCTGAAGAGGAGCAAATATGATCAGTGCCGACCTTGGACAACAACTCGAGCGCTACGTGACCGAACTTGTCGCTTCGGGCCGCTATGGCTCAAAGAGCGAAGTACTGCGCGAAGGCGTGCGTCTGATTCAAGACCGCGAAGCGCAACTGACGGCGCTGGACGCGGCGCTCGCGCAAAGCCTGGCCGAGGCAGACGCGGGCTGCGGCACCGACGCAGCCACCGTGTTCGACCGCCTCGAGGCCAAATATCGCGCCGCGGCAGGCAGAGCGCCCGGGCGCGGCGCATGATCGTCGTTCGCCTGACGCCGCTGGCCGAGGCCGAACTCGAAGCCATCGCCGACTATATTGCTCGCGACAATCCGCGTCGCGCGCTCTCCTTCGTGCAGGAGTTGCGCGACCGGTGCCTGTCGCTCGCAGACATGCCGCTTACCTTCCCGCTGGTACCCCGCTATGAGGACCGAGGCATCCGGCACCGCGTACACGGCAACTATCAGATCTTCTACCGCGTGCTGGGCGATCCGCCTGCGCGAATCGACGTACTGCACGTGCTGCACAGCGCCCGCAACTATGCCGCGCTGCTGTTCGACTGACGCCGCCCGACCTGAGTTCGGCGAACAACTCTCCCTGTCACCGGTAACTCGCTTCGCGGAGGTTTACCCGAGCGCGGACGTCGGGCAGCGAAGCGACGCGACCTCAAATGTCTACGCAGTGCGTAGACAATCAAAGTGGAGGGCGGTGCGCCATGATTGACTCTGCCTGGACCGCCCAAAGCGCATGCGTTGAACGCAGCCAGATTTGACCATAACGTCCGTAGAGCGAAAAATTTCTTTCGGTTGATGTCTCCCGGCATCGACGATGGCAATACGGCTACCATCGCAATCAGCGACTGCAGCAGGGCCGAAAAGCAAACGGGCAACGGTTCCAAAAGCGGGCTCGAATCGGACCCAGTCCATCAGACTCAAAGCAATGCAATGCCTTGCTGATGCACACCGATGGGCTGAGGCATCGAAGCAGCCCTAATGCTTGCTGTACATTGTTGTGGCGGCCAAAGAGCCGCTCATGCGAGACAATAATACGCCGCGCCACCGCAGGCCTGTTGCAGTGGCCGGTCTTTATTCGGGGATGATATGGGTCAATGGGGCGTGGTTTTGGTCGATCTAGAAAATGTCCAGGCGATCGATTTTTCAAGTCTCGGCGAAGCAAGCCTCATCGTCTTCGTCGGCGAAGGGCAAAAGAAAATCCCGATCGAGCTGGCCATGGGGCTGCAGGCTCTAGGGGAGAAAGGGCATTGGGTGCGTGCGAGCGGGACTGGGCCCAACGCTCTCGACTTCCACATCGCCTTCGAACTCGGGCGCATGATCGAGGCAGGCGAGAAAGGCCCAGCGATTGTGCTCTCCAGGGACAAAGGCTTCGATCCGCTGCTCACGTGGCTTAACACCGAATTCGGCGTGCCGGCCCGTCGGGTGGAATCGCTTGATGAGGCCTTCAAAGGCCCAACGCATGCGTCCGATCCCCCAGTGAAGGCATCGGAGCACAGCGCTAGCCCAGCGCCAGAGTCCGCCGCGCTCCAAAAGGAGTGGCCGGCGGGGCCTGAGGCGAAGGGGCCCAGCGCCAAGCGAATGCCTGCGCCGAACACGAAGGCGAGCAAGGCGCGGCCTGCCGTGAAGCCGTCGGCATCCAAGGCGGGGAAGGCCGCCGGCAAGAGGCCAAGTGCAGAACTAGCGCGAGAGATTCTCGCGCGCTCGCAAAAGGTGGCTAGGCCGAGAAGGCGAGTCACGCTTGCCAAGCACATCGAAGCCATGTTCAAGGCACACGCGATCGCCGACCGCGAAGTGCAGGCCATTATCGCCAAGCTTCTCGCCAATCGCTCGATCAGCGACAACGAGGGCGCCATCAGCTATCATTTCTGACCGGCTATTCGGCTGTCGCGCACTCGCGATCCCCGCACAGTAGCGCGGGCACTTCGACATCACGAGCAAGAATGGCGGCGAGCGCAATTTGAGTGCGTCTTCAAGTGTGCCGCCGGCGAGCGGGGCCTCCGGGGTCACGTATGCGCATAGCGTTCTCGCATAATAGAGCCGCTCGAATGGGGCTATGCGCCGTACTTACTCAATGTCTGATCAGCTCAGCCGCTCAAACCAGGCCTTCAAAATCTTCGTTCCGTGGGTCGAATGAAGCCAATCTCGGCTGCCAAGGTCCCCGATCACAAGGGAACTTAGCTACTTTGTCACGGAGCCGGCTGACACACCGCCTCGAGACTCGACCGATTTTTGGCACCAATCACGCGTTCCACTGTTGAATTTCCCTGTAAAGCAGAAGCTTTGCCCCGCAAACACGATTGAAGGGGCGGGGTTACAAAGCGGAAGCGAGGTGCTATCGCTTGCCTCGCCCACTTGAGGCGCGGTATTGCCGCCGACAGCAGCAAGGAGCAGATCGAGAATTTCCCGTTCTTCTTCGGAATCCACTTTTCCATCGGCCAGTGCTGCTACCAACCTGGGATATATGGCCTTTGCTGGCCACTGATCGGCAGCAGCTCGATTGGCGTTTAGCCAAGAAAGCAGGAATTCCACCTCGCCTTGATGGACCATGCCGTCGGCCAACACTCCCTTAACTATGCCAATCAACTCATCGATCTGACGTTCCGCCACGGCCTCGCCTCGATAAGCCGAATTGAGCGGTTGCCCTTGCGACCACGGGCCGCGTCGAGCGGTGCGAAGCGGGGGCCGGACGGAACTGGAGACGGGCCGGCGCCAGCTGGACGCGTTGCGAACCAAATTCTCGACGGAGCTGGAGCGGGCCCGCGAGGCGGTGACGCTCGCGCAGGAACGCGCTGAAGCCAGTGAGCGGCGCAGCTTGCGCGAACTGGGCCAGGAGCGTACGGCGCGCCAGAAGAGTGAACGCACGGCCGAAGACCTGCGCGGCGAACTGGCGGCGGCACGCCACGAGGCGCGCGATGCGGCCGTGGCGCAGGTGGAGGGACGCGCTAAGCTGGAAGCGCAGGCCGCAGCGCTGGTCATGCAACACTCGAAACTGGTCGCCAATCGACACGGTCACGCTCAATCCGGAGCGCGAGATTGCCGTGCCCACCGGTATCGGGGTAACCGACGCCGCCGCCACCCTCCGGTTTTTCGTCCGCGCCTTTGAGCCGCAGTCCTCGCTGGCTGGCCAGCGCAGGTCGCAAATAGAGCCCTCCACGCAACTTCTAGATGGTTGGCCCCCGACCAGGTTGACTGCCTCCAGCCTCTTGTCCTTGTTACGAGATGATGAAATCGCTTTGGATCCGTGGACTATCTGTGGCCATAAGCGTCTTAGTGTTTCCCCGATTGTCTTATCAAATGTATGCACCAATAATCCTGCCCTCAACCGGCACCGTACGAGCGCAGCGACGCTCCGGGGCCAAGTTCAAGAACAACAAGGTAGAAGGGCCACGTGTTTCGATTCGAGTATGGGACGACCAATGTCTACGCACTGCTTGGCTTCGAGGACGCCGAGGAAATTCCGTTGAAAGCGGAAATCGTGAAGGACATGACGGCATGTATGAGAGCCGCAGGCATTAGCTTGTCCGAGGCTGCAGCCATGCTGGGGACGCTTCAGTCGGATCTCGCCCTGGTTCTCTGCGGTAAGTTTCAAGACATCGGCGCAGATGAGTTGCGCGGTTGGCTCGCACGCCTTACCTCCCGGTCGTGGTGATTGCAGCGCCATCGCCCAAAAGAGGGTTGTCCGGTTACGCCGGTATCTAGCCTTCAGTGCCCCAGATAGTCGAATGACACAGAACGGAAAAATCACCGCGCTACTCTGGCGCGGCAGCGTTATTTGTTGGCGCCACGTGCATACGTGGTAGTGGTGGTCGAAAGCCGAACACAGAATCGGGACGACCGGAAGACAGGGGTCAAACAAACTTTGTGAGAGACAAGCAGGATGACGAAACGCATTGCATTGGTGACTGGCGGTATGGGCGGTTTGGGGGAGGCCATCAGCCTCAGGCTGCATGACGCTGGCTATAACGTGGTCGTGACGCATACGCCAGGCAACCCGAATGTGAACAACTGGCTCGCCATTATGGAAGCTGCCGGCCGCAATTTCCGTGCGTACGCGATGGACGTTGCGGACTATGATGCCTGCCAGGCAACGGTGGCAAAGATTCTTGCCGAGGTCGGGCAGGTCGACATCCTGGTGAATAACGCCGGCATTACCCGCGACATGGCCTTCAAGAAGATGGACAAGGTCAACTGGGACGCTGTGATTCGCACCAACCTGGATTCGGTGTTCAACGTGACCAAGCCTCTGTGCGAAGGCATGGTGGAGCGGGGCTGGGGGCGCATCATCAATATCTCGTCCATTAATGGTTCGAAGGGTGCGTTCGGGCAAACCAACTATGCGGCCGCGAAGGCGGGTATGTACGGGTTCACGAAGTCGCTTGCGCTGGAGGTGGCTCGCAAGGGGGTGACGGTCAACACGATCTCTCCGGGTTACCTGGCGACCAAGATGGTCACCGCTGTGCCGCAGGAGGTCATGGATACAAAGATCCTGCCTCAGATTCCGGTGGGGCGCCTTGGCAAGCCCGAGGAAGTGGCAGCCCTGGTTGCCTATCTGTGCTCCGAGGATGCGGCCTACGTGACCGGATCCAATATTGCGATCAACGGCGGGCAGCACATGCAATAACCGAGGGGGGCGGGACATGGTTCGTTAGCGACACCGTGCCCCCCTTATTTTGCGACATCATTCACCATCGGAGAGTAGCGTGGTCCTTACTCAAGAACAAATTCTGGCGGTACATCAATCCAACCTCGAATCCCTGTGCAGCCTGACATCCAAGGCCATCGAGGGCTATGAGAAGCTCGTTGAGCTGAATATGCAGGTTGCGAAAACGGCTCTGACGAAAAATCTGGACGGCGTCAGGCGCGCGCTCTCTGCCAAAGAGCCGCGGGAATTTCTGGAGGTTCACGTGTCGCTGGTGCAGCCGGCTGGCGAGAAGGCCATGGCATACGCCCGCCACGTCTATGAAATCACGTCGGAAACACAGAAAGAGCTCGCCAAAGTGGCAAAGGCCATGCTGACTGAGGGCTCACAGAAACTGCGAGAGAGTGTCGACAACCTCGCCAAGAATGCGCCGGCCGGCACGGAATCGGCCGTGGCGATCGTGAAGTCGGCTATTGCCGCCGCCGACAATGCCTACGAGTCGGTGGAGAAGGCCGCGGCGCAGGCCGTGGAAATTGCTGAATCCAATATCCAGGCCGTCGCCACCGTGGCAACGAATGCCGTACAGCAGGTCGGCGTGACGGCTCGTGCCGCCTCGAAGAATACTTCGGCTTCCGCCTGATCCTGCCGCAGCGATCCTCTGAAGCCCGGCCTGCCTCGGCCGGGCTGCTTCTTCTTGCCTAGGCGCGAGAAGCCGGTGCAGCAGCGGGTGGAGCTATGCGCGTTGACAGCCGGGATGCGATACAACCTCACTGGAAGCCTGCGGCCAGGCATTTCTTGCGAACCCGGACTTAGTCGCCCAGCGAGAGCAAGCGCCGAGGCAACAAGGCCAAGTCCGATGCGGTGATGGCCAGAGCGCGCGGCTACGTTGACAGGCTCCCAGGGGCGGCATGACGGTGGCCCAGGGTGGGAACTGCTGCATGCGCTGGCCACAGCATTATCAGCACTTCACACGATGTGAAAGCTCGACCAGGCCAAATAGAAAAGTCCTGCCGCCGCCACGAGGGCCGCCAGCAGCACGTAATAGCGGGCGCCATGACATGGCTGTTCCGGATGTCCCGACTCATAAAAGATCACGTTCCTCGAGTCTTACTCCTGTTCAAGAGGAGTCTAATGACAGCTTATGCTCTGCCGGACCAAACGTAACCAAACATGCCTTGGCGCATGCTGAGCCAAACGAAAGGCACTAATGCCTGGTCTTCGTCCTGCTCACGCGGGGAGCGTACGCCACGTCATGAAGATGTCGCGGACGGTTCGGTGAAGGATGAACAATCAGCGCGATCGCGGAGGACAGTTGGTAACGGTGCGGCGTGGGGCTTACGGCCGAAAATGCAACGTTCGCGGTCGCAGGGCGAAAGTCCGTTGTTCAGGGCGGAGCTGCCGCTCGGATGGCTTTGCGCAACTACGGGCCAGTCCAGCGATGCGATTTGCAAGAAGGTTGGAGCGAGGCGGTGCGGCACAGTACTTGATTTGAGGTAAAAACGCAAAAAACCCCTCGCACAAGGCGAGGGGCCAAAAGCCAGGCCAAGGGGAAAAACCCCTCGGCGAGAGGCTCAACAGCTTAGGGACGGTCCATACTCAAGCTGAAGAAATTCTGCGCAACGTTAGCGGCGATCGACACCGAAAGCCCCAGCGCAGGGATTCGCAGGCCAATCGTCTCATTGACGCCCGTAGCAGCATCTCGATGCCGCAGTCCAACGACGGGATTGTTGATCGTCCACGTGTCCACGCGCCCATCCTCGATGCGAGTCCGGGTATAGGAATTAGCCGTAGTGTTCACCGAGTCAATCCTGTTGCTGTACGACTCAAAGGTGCTCATTGCGCCGGTGTTAACGAGGGTGGAGTCCCAATACGAGCTCGTCGAGCCAACGGTCGGCAGCGTCATGGTGTAGGCCTTGCTATACACCGAGAATCCGCCAGGACGGGTGGTGAACATGGAGACGCGGCCATCGGTGCCAACGAAGGAGATCGAATAGCCCTGTCCGCTGGACGATTGCGTGGTCGAGAGCCCGTTGGCGTCCTCGGTGAAGACAGGCAGATCGGCGTCCGTAAAGACGTAGCACGGGTTGCTGCCAGCATAGCAACGCGTACCGGCTGTGGCCTTGTTGCCGGCAGCCAACGTCAGGTTCACGCGGCTCGGCACCAACTTGCCAGCGCTGGTGGAAGTGGTTGCGTACGTGAGGCCAACCCATTCGCCCACCTTCTGGTCAGCGGGGACCTTCTGCGCCGGCACGAGCAGCCTGGCGGAAGTCGTGGAGCCGCGCACGTCGCGCAGGAGTGCCACGCCCGCCTTGCCAACCACCATGTCGTACCCGTACTGGCTATCGGGATTGACGAACCGGCACGCTTGGCTCGAATCCGCGGTAAGCGTATCCACGGCGCCATCGCTCTGATAGGTCACGGTCAGCTTTGCGGCGTCCACAGTCACTGGCTCGATCATGTTGTCGGCCGTATTGACGCTGAAGTATTTGCCGCTGCGGAAGCCGGCGCAGGATGCCGCCGAAGGTTCGCTTGCCGCAGAGCGGATCGCCCAAGGGCGTCCTTCACAGACCGGGCAGAAGCGCCAGGAACACCAAAAGCCGATCGGCATCGACTAGCGTTCAGCACTGGGGGATTTCCGCCAACAACTATGAAGCGGGGCCATCGGCGGGCCACAGCGGCCCGCGCCAGTCAACCCGGCTTTTTCTGCGAGAGTATCGATAACATCGTACTCACGGCTTTGACTTGCGATCGAGAGTTGGTCTTTGCGAGAACGGCCCGCACCTGGTATCGAACCGTGTGAGGTGAGACCCCTTTGATGTTCGCATAATCCTCTGGGGACGTGCCTTCTATCAGCGCCTCCGCCACGGCCGCTTCCGCCGGCGTCAAACCAAAAGCCTGGTGCAACTGCTGGGCGGTGACAAGGGGGGCATTTCCACGCGTCCTTGCCGTAACCAGGACCGATGCGGACCCGAAAGTCGTCAGCGTTTGCCCCGGACAGCCGGCGATGCTCATGAACAGGTCGTATGTGGCTCCGGTGGCATTTCGCAGCGCCAGGCTTTCCCCGCGTCTGGATCGCGCAACCCGAAGGATCGCAGCCAGGAGCGCGTCATTGTCTGGAGCGTGGGGCGCTGCCAGTCGACCGTGCCTGAGCCTGAGCGCTGTCCCGGCGCTCAGCAGCGCCTCCCCAGCCGTATTGGAAAAGACGACTCGTCCCTCCTTGTCCAGAGCGAAGACCGCAAGGCCCATTTGCTCTATCAGTTCGGTCCCCAGCGCGGCGTCCTGATGCAAAACCTTGGCGTCCTGCCAAAGGTTGATGGCGCGATGGAGATGCGGGATCAGACTGGCTGCGGTCGTTCTGTCCGCGTCGCTATAAGGCTTTCTTCCCTTGTTGCGAAGGAGCCCTAGGAGGGTTTCGCTTCCTCCGGGCCGGGGAAGGCGGGTTCCCATCAGATAACGGTGTCCAGCAGTTGGGAGCTGGAAGTCCTGGTAGAACTCGCTCCGAGCCACGTCTCGGTCGGTGATGTGGTCTTGGCAGGCAACGAGCGCTCCTGCGGGTGCCCGCTGGACCAAATCGCGCCGCGGATCCAGTGCACCATAGTAAGCCTCGTAGATCGCGACAACAGAGTCGAATTGGGAGGCTGGCGTATACACCGAGAAGCGCGGACAGTTGTTTGCCGGGTCCCAACTGAACATGTGAAAGACGTTCGCGCCGACCGCCTCCGCGGTGCGTTGCAGGACTTCCAGGAAGTCGTCTTGTCGAATGGCGGCCTCGTAAAGGTCCCCAATCAGATGGTCTCTTAGCATGTCCGCTCCCCAACGGATTAGCGACCAGAGCCTGTCAGGCGGCTCCTTTTGGTCGAGGCTCTTACATCTAATGGCTAAGTACGATAGCGAATTCTTGATGGTGGCCACTTCCCCACCAACGAGGGGTATTGCGATTGTGGGAAGTCCACATTTTGCATTGCCACCAGCCGACCTCCGGCTGTCGCGAGGTCGACTCCCGAGTCCGCTCCGCAAGCTCCTCAGAGAAGTACGGCGGGGCGCAGAAGTCGCGCTCGCCTACCAGCACCAGCGTCGGCCTCGCGATCGACGGAAGATCGTCGATGGCGTTGTTCCCTACGATAATGTCAATTAGGAAGAAACAACTTCTGGCTTCCAAGTACTCGTTTTCACGTAGCCTTTGACGGTGAGGTCAGCCGCCAGCAAATCGGCTGCTTTCAGGGCGGAGCCGCCGTTCGAATGTCCGCTTGAAGCCGTGGGTGAGCGTCCGTAGGTGGCCCAAGATGCCTCCTTCGAGCGGCGTCCCGGTGGTCGCTGCGCATAATCCGGCGCTGAGCACTGTCCTATCTGCGCAGCTTCGCATGTTGGAATCTCGGCCGACCCTCTCGTAGGCGCCCATCAGCCTGCTTATGCGGCGTAGACGGGCCGCTCGAAGCAAATCTGTTGCCGATCCACGTCACGGACCATAAAACCTAATATTTGCAAGCCGATCGGACACGCGCATCACTGTGGCTACATGGGAGAAGCGCTGTGTTTATCGCGCGCTGGAGCGCTACATCGAATGGAGGTGGTAGAACAACAAGGGCACGGCAATGGATCGCCGCATGTGGCGCGGCCTCGTGCCTCAAACGGCCCTGGTCCTCACGCACAAGGGCGGCAGGTACGAACTGAGTGTCAAGCGCCGAACCAATGGTGCCGGCGAACTGGTCGAATACCTGGCGGCCGATAGTCTGCAGAGCTACGTCACGGGCCTGCACCGCGCGGCGGGCTTTGGCACCGGCTACAGCCGCCACTCTGGCCGCCGAACGTTTGCCAGCCGGCTTCTCGCATAGGCGCACTCGCTCGAAACCGTGCAAATGCCGTTGGGACATGCCGAACTGGACCACGTTGCGCCGTATTTGGACGTCGTTTCAGCCAAGGAGCTCAAAGAGGCGGTGGCAGCACTTGGTGATTCACGTAGCTACAATGTAGAAACCTTGACCCATCGCGATTGCGTATCTACAATGACTCTACATGAAAGGGGTGCAGCGATGGAACTATCGATTCAAAAATGGGGCAACAGCGCCGCCGTGCGCCTCCCCACAACATTGCTTGAACAACTCAAGGTGGCATTGGGTGACAAGCTGTCTGTGGATGTGCGTCCGGATGGCGTCATGCTTAAGCCCGCCCGGCACAAGTATTCACTCGATGAACTGGTTGCTCAGTGCGATCCCAAGGCGCCGACGCCCAGAGGGCTGGCTGATTGGAGTGGGGTCAAGCCGGTTGGGCGCGAAGTATGGTGAGGCGTGTCAAGTTTGACCGAGGCGACATTGTGCGAGTGAGCTTGAACCCAACGGAGGGGCGTGAGCAACAGGGGGATTTCCGTCCCGCGCTCGTACTGTCGCCCGCGCCATTCAATGCACTCGGTGTCGCCCTGGTTGCGCCGATTACGCAGGGTGGCGATTTCGCACGCTTCGCTGGTTTTGCTGTTCCGCTGTCCGGTGCTGGCACGGAGACCCAAGGTGTCGTGCTGGTGAACATGGTGCGCACGCTGGATCTTGAAGCTCGCGGTGCCAAGAAGGTCGAGCAGGCGCCGGCCGAGGTTGTGGAAGATGCGCTTGCGCGTCTTCAAACGATCCTTGAATAGCCGTTAGTAGACGTCAACACAGCAAAGCAATGGCCGTTCCTGATTGGGTAAGTTATGCGGGCCTGGCCGGCGGAGTGATAGGGACGGCTACTGGCTGCTTGGCATACTGGCGAACAGGTCAGTTGAAGGCGCTTGACCTACGTCTTGAGCTTGGTAGGGCCGACGCGGAATTACGTCAGCTCGTGCTCGGTCGGAGTTATTGGACCGGGCACGCCGTTCGCGTGAAGCGGTGGCCGCCGCTACTGGGAGAAGTGTGTCCGGTTGGCTCCAGGGTTGGATGGTGCGATTTCCGGTGGACGATAAAGAAGTTCTTGCCCTTCTAGATCCTATGTATGAGGACGGGTCGGTTGCAGGATGTGGTCCTCCTGAGAAACCAAACTGAGGGCGGCTGGGGTCAGGGCGCCACCGCCACGGGATAGATCTGATAGCCGAGTGCAGCGGCGCGGCGTTTGAGCGCGGCGATGCTGCGCTCGCGCTGTTGTTCTTCGTAGCGCTGCTGGCCCTGGTCGACGAAGGTCTCGCCGCGCGTGAGCATGAAGTACACCATGCGCGCCAGCTTGTGGGCGACGGCGGTATTCGCGCGCGGCTTGTCCATGCGGGCACACAGCCGTCGGTAGAACGCGCCGAGCGCGGAGTCGTTATGCGACAGGCTCATGGCCGCGAGCTTGAGCGCCTGGCGCACCCGGTTGGTGGAGCGCCGGGTGCGCGCCGACAGGACCTTGCCGCCGCTGACCTTGGTGCCGGGACACAGCCCCAGCCACGAGCAGAAGTGCTTGACGCTGCCAAAGCGGCGCAGGTCCGGGCCGATCTCCGAGAGGATCGTCAGTACCGAGGTAACGGCCAGGCCATTGATGCGCGTCAGGTCCACGCCGGACCAGCGCGCCAACGCGGTGCGCGCATCAAACTCCGGAGTATTCTTGCCACGCCGCTTGCCCGGCCCGCCGAGTTCGACCTCGTGACGGCCCAGCGGCGCGAGCAACGCCTCGATCTTGGCGTCGCACTCGAGGATGCGCTGGGCCAGGCTGTCGAACATTGCCAGGGCCTGCCCGAGCACGAAGAGGTGCTCCTCACGCCAGTTACCCGTCAGCGCCCGCGCGATGTCGCGCTCGCTGGCCTTGACGCGTGCATGGCGATGGCGCGCCAGCACGTTGGGGTCACGCTCGCCCGCCACAATGGCCCGCACGATGGCCTGTCCGGTCATGCCCATCAAGTCGCTGAGCACTTCGCCGAGCTGAAGGTTCATCTGCACCAGCGCCTTCTGCATACGCTGCACCCATTCGGCCTGCGCGGCCAGTAGCACCTCGCGCTGACGCACCACCGCGCGCACCACACAGACTTCATCGCCGGGGCGCCAGGCCGCGCGCAGCAGCCCCAGGCTCATCAGCTTCTGCAGCCACTGGCAGTCGAGCACGTCGCTCTTGCGCCCGGGCACGTATTTCATCTGCCGCACATCGACCAGCCAGACCGTCAAGCTGCGTTGCTCCAGCACTTCATAGACGGGGATCCAGTAGACCCCGGTGGATTCCAGCGCCACCGTGTCCAAGCCGCACGTCAGTAGCCAGTCGGCCAGCGCATGCAGGTCGTCGGTCATCGCGCCGACTTCGCGCACCGGCTCGCAGCCGGCCTTCTCGGCCAGATCCCGCGGCACCGCCACCCAGTGGCTCGACGCGCCCACGTCGATCCCCGCCGCGTTGGGGAATACCACGTCTTCTTCTTGCTTGCGCATAGCCATGGCTTGCTCCACCATCGTTGATGAACGGCAGCGCCATGGGATGCGTCGAATTCGACTCGATCTCCTGAACGGGATGCGGCTCGCGCCGCTCACCACTGTCGCCGACGAATCCCGGACCATGCTCCAAAGCGGGCTCGCTCCACGGCGTGCATGCTGCGAGCGCGCACCATTGGCCTGTCGGTCATCGCGGCGCTGCCGTTCACCGGTATAGCTCATATCGGTTTCTCCGCCCACGCCGGGGCCGGAAGGGCCTTGAAATGCTCCAAAGTAACTTACTTGCGCCTTCACTTTAGGACCACTCTGCGAATTTGCCGACCCGTCCTCATACATAGGATCTAGCGCAAGCCACGTTCATCTTGCCGTCCCGGTCCATTTACGAGGCGTTAGACTTCGTCTGCTTCTTCTCCCACGCCGCGAGCGAGTCGTTCATGATGAAGCATGTAGTGGCCTACCCGTACCGGGACGCCGGGGGCGATTCTGGTCTGCCCTGACCAGGTCGCAGCTACAGCCGGAATACGTTCGGCAGCGTGCCGCCGGTCACGTCGAGGGGATAATGCGCAGCGTCTGCACGACTAGATGGTCCGGCTCGACAACGGACGAGACGCACATCGATTGTCAACGATGTGGGACGTCGCGGTCGAACGTCCATTTGTGGCCGACAAGCGACCCTGGTCTCGCATTCTCGCCAATGCAACTTGTCCACCATTGTCAATCGCAAATCAACGGGTCGATCAGCAGGCCTAGGTCGCTGTCGTCTTTGCCGGTGTCGCGGAGTATGGAGTTGGAGATGCGGCGGGGGGGTGCCCAAGACGGTTCGCCGGGGGGTGTCAGGATTTTTGTGTGCAAGACTAAAGGCAGGCCTTTGATCCTATCTCAGTGATGGGGTTGTGTGAAGCGATCCTCGTAGAGGATCGCGAACTGGTTCATGGCCGCTTTCCAGTCGTGCGTGGCAGCGGGCGATCCATCACGGCAAGAGCACCGCTTCACCGCCGTTCAACGCGTGCTGCATCTCATGGCGAAATGCGGTATTCGTGAAATAGTCTAGCCTCGGGCGAGCGCGAAATCGTGAGTCCACGCTCGCCGAGCAGACCACATGGTTGAGGGCTGGCCGGGATTCGCAAAATGTGTGAGGCTTCGCATATTTGCGAAGCCCGGCTGACCTCCTATCTGGTCGTGGGCCTTTCACGTCGCTCTTTTAGTTGGCGGCTCATCCCAATCTCCTGGCAAATTTGTTCGGCACGAGGAACGCCTAGCGCGCCGGTGAGCAACTCTGGCCAGCGCAGGCATATTCCTTCGTCATGCCGCCCATACAGTTCACCCGGTAGGTATCCCCTTCCTGGCCAGTTCCTGTAAGGACCGCGTAGCCGACGGGGGTGCACATGTCTTTCAGAGCAACCGCCTCAGCAATAGTGGTAAAAGGCCCAGGGGTGGGCTTTGGTACCGGCTTCCAGGCGACAGTCATTGGAGCGGCGGCCGCCTGTGAACCTGGCTCTGCCGGCTTTGGTAACTCGAGTGCCTTCATCTCGACCGCGATCAAATTCGGATACTCATATGCCGCCCCACTCCCAATATCGATCGCCGCGCCAACCAAGCCGCCAAAGATGATGTTGCCAAAGGCCATGGGCTTCGTCGTCGACTGTGCGGCCGTCGTCCCCGGCTCCGAGCCTGACTTAGTGCAGGTGATATTCATAGCTTCGTAGGAGCGCTGGACCCCGACAGATCCCGGTGTCGAAACGAACCATTTCCCCTTGTCATTCGAAAGCGTGCATGCCGCACCGGTGATTGACTTCGCGTCTTGGCGCGCCTCCACCGAGATGTTCTGCGAAGTGCCGCCCACGATGGACGCACACCCGGTGCACATAACCGACAGCGCCGCCGCAATTGTCAGCAAGAAACGTCCGCTCATGACCCTCTCCCCACTCTGTTGTTGGCAGTCCGAGGGTAGTGCAGGAGCCGGTGATGCCATATCGGCCAGAAGTGTGTTTCGCTTGTGAACGCCCGTCCATGAGGGTTGGCCGCGGAGCGCGGGGCCCACGCCGCGACCCAGGCGCGGCTGGAGCCGGGGCGGGCGGAACTGGACGCCGCCGGGCGACAGCTGGCGGAGCTGCCCGCGCCCGGCTCGAAGCCCAGGTCGCCGCGCTCGCCGCTCGGTTGGGTACTACGAGGCGATGGGGTTCGTGGTCAAGACCGTCCCCCATGGTCCCGATGGCGGCATCGATGCAACCTTGTACAAGGCAGGCCTGGATGTTCCCGTGGCCGTGGTCCAATGCAAAGCATGGAGTAAGCCGGTGAAGGTAGCAGGTCCGCGCACTTGCCGGTGTCATGCACGAACACAAGGTGCGTAGGGGCGTTTTCTGGTCGTTGTCTGGCTATGTAGGGCGACCGGTAAAGGAGTCGGCAGAGCGAGCCGGCATTCAATTACTTGATGGTGCGGGCGTCGTCGAACGGATCTGCGCCCTCGATCAGTACAAGCAAGCGACGTTGCTGAAGCAGGCGTTTCGGGGCGACTACCGGACGCCGACATGCGCGGCCTGCGGAATCAAGATGGTTGAGCGGAAAGGGTCAGCTGGTGCATTCTGGGGTTGCCAAAACTATCCCGGTTGCAAGGTCAGACTGTCCCGCAACGTCTAGGAACCGGCTCGATCAATCATCGCCGCCGCGCTCTCAGTTAACAAGGTCCCCCCCGGGGAAGGCTGGCTTTCCGGCAGGCTCGAGCGTCGATTTTCTGCCTTGATACCGACACGATGCTTTAGGTTGCGAGGTATGTCTCATGAACGGTCTGCGGCATCGCCAGAGCCAGGTCTTCATCACTGGAGAGGCGGCGCAGCGCGGACGCCGGCAAGGACCTGCCGCCTCCCGGTCGGCTCTTCCCGACCCCATTCGGTCATTCTCGGTCTGCTGTGGGAATGACCGAAGCTAGGCGTATCCCTGTCATTGGGAATTGTGGTAATGGCACACGCCCAATTCGATAATCCCGTGCCGTCGCGTAGAATTCCGATACGTCCATGTCCTTGATCCCCCCGGCGCAAATGCGTGCCACGATTGCACACCGAGGCTAAATAACATGCGGATTCCTCCGGTGAAGGCCATCATTGCCTTCGAAAGCGTTGCCAGAACCAAGAGCGTCAGCCGTGCATCGGAGGAACTGGGCTTGACGGCGTCCGCTGTTAGCCACCAGATCGGTAACCTCGAGGAGGCGCTCGGCCAGGCGCTCTTCTTCCGGCAAGGACGCGGATTGGTCCTGACGCCTGTCGGCGAGCAATATCTCCGTGACATTACCGGTGTGCTCGCCGATTTGAATCGTGCGACGGAGCGCGCTTCCAGCCCAGCCAACATCGAGATCCTGCGGGTCCACTCGAGTCCCAGTTTCGGCCTGATGTGGCTATTGCCGCGGCTGGAATCCTTCCAGGCTGACAACGGCGACATCCAGTTGAACCTGTCCTGCTCCTATGAGGACATCTCCTTCACGGGCGGCTACTACGACGTGGATATCCGACACGGCTATGCCCATTGGCGCGATGTCGAGGTCAGGACCTTGCGCCGCGAGACCATTGCCCCGCTCGCGTCGCCGGCCTACCTCGAGAAGCATCCCATAGCGACGCCGACTGACCTGCTCGCGCAGCGGCTCATCTATTCGGAAACCCCGCTTGTCCAATGGCAGCAATGGCTCGCCAGATTCGGCGTCGCGGGCGGTCGCAAGACGTTCGATTTCACCTTCGACCGCTCCTACATGTCGCTCGAAACCGCGGCGCTGGGGCTTGGCGTGGCGCTGGAAAGCACGCTGCTGGCCTCTGTCATGATCCGCAAGGGCGCGCTCGTTCCCGTGTTCGACGACGCCCATGCCATCGAGGTTGGCAGCCACCACCTCGTCTATCCCCAGCAGAACACCGACCTGCCGCGCGTGGCGCGCTTCCTGGCCTGGATGGAGCGCCAGTTGTCGAACTCTGGCTGAGCGAATATTCAAAAGTGCCTCCGGCGGCGCCTTGCTGAACCCCGGTCGTGCCATCACCTGAAAATTTCTCAGCAATAGCTGAGGCAGACCGCGTTGATCGGCGGGCTGCCAGCGGCAACACTCGACCTAACAGAATTCAATGTCAAAGGAGACAAAGATGCTGGTCGAGAACAACGTAGTCATCATCACGGGCGCCGCCTCCCCGCGTGGCATCGGCAAGGCCACTGCCAAGGCCTTTGCGGCCCAGGGCGCCTCGGTAGTCATCCTCGACCTGCGCCTCGAGGACGCGCAGGCCGCCGCCAGCGAACTGGGCGACCAGCACCTGGGGCTGGCATGCGATGTGACAGACAAGGCCGCCTGCGAACGTGCGGCCCAGGCGGTGCTGCAGCGCTATGGGCGCATCGACGCGTTGGTCAACAACGCCGGCATCACCCAGCCGGTGCGCACGCTGGATATCCAGGCCGGCAACTACGACGCCGTGCTGGATGTGAACTTGCGCGGCACCCTCTATATGTCGCAGGCCGTGTTGCCGCAGATGCGCGAGCAGAAGCGTGGCAGCATCGTGTGCATGTCGTCGGTCTCCGCGCAGCGCGGCGGTGGCATCTTTGGCGGCCCGCACTACAGCGCGGCCAAGGCCGGCGTGCTGGGCCTGGCCCGCGCCATGGCGCGCGAGTTCGGGGCGGACGGCATCCGAATCAATTCCATTACCCCGGGCCTGATCCAGACCGACATCACCGGCGACAAGCTCACCCCGGAGATGCGTGCCGACATCATCAAGGGCATCCCACTGGGCCGCCTGGGCAACGCCATCGACGTGGCCAATGCCTGCGTATTCCTGGCCAGCGACATGTCCGCCTACCTCACTGGCATCACGCTGGACGTCAACGGCGGCATGCTGATCCACTAAATTCAAGTTGAAGCCGCCCGCAGAGGCGGAACAATCAACAGCCGGTGCGCCGCCGAAGCGGCGTAACCAGGCAGGAGACAACCAATGAAAACCAAATACGCAGCCTCGCCCATGGGCGGCGAGGCAACGCTGCACGCCGATGCCGCCAGCTTCGAGACCCGCACCTACGCCAAGGTGGTGAAGCGGCTCATCCCGTTTCTGATGCTGTGCTACCTGGGCGCCTACCTGGACCGGGTCAACGTGGGCTTTGCCAAGCTGCAGATGCTGAACGACCTGCAGTTCAGCGAAACCATCTACGGCCTGGGTGCAGGCATCTTCTTCCTTGGCTATTTCCTCTTCGAGGTGCCCAGTAACGTGATCCTCCACAAGGTGGGCGCCAAGCGCTGGCTGGCGCGGATTATGCTGACGTGGGCGGTGATCTCTGCCTGCTTCGCCTTCGTCAGTACGCCAACCCAGTTCTACATCCTGCGCTTCCTGCTAGGTGCGGCCGAGGCCGGATTCGCGCCCGGCGTGATCCTGTACATGACCTACTGGTTCCCGTCCGAGCGCCGTGCCAAGGCCTTGTCGCTGTTTTTCATGGCCATCCCGCTGGCGGGCATCGTAGGCGGGCCGCTGTCGGGCTACATCATGCATGCCTTCCACGGCATGGGCGACCTTGCCGGCTGGAAGTGGCTGTTCCTGCTCGAGGCACTGCCGTCGCTGTTCCTCGGGGTGGCCATCCTGCTTTACCTGGACAACGGCATCGAGCAGGCGCACTGGCTCACCGACGCCGAGAAGGCGCTGCTCAAGCGCAATATCGAAGGCGACAATGCGCAGAAGACGCAACACATGTCGATCCGATCCTTCATGGGCGACCGTCGTCTGTGGCTGATGGCCGGGATCTACTTCTGCGTGGTGCTGGGCCAGTACGGCCTGACATTCTGGCTGCCCACGATCATCCGCAAGGCCGGCGTGGCCGATCCGCTGTGGGTGGGCATCTACACCGCGCTGCCCTATCTCTGCGCCATCGTGGCCTTGCCGCTGGTTGGCATGAGCGCCGACCGCCACCGCGAGCGTCGTTTCCACCTGATGGTGCCGATGGTGGTGGCCGCGGCCGGGTTTGCCACGCTGCCAATGCTGGGCAGTGTCAGCGCATCGCTGGTGTGCCTGTGCATCGCCGCGGCGGGCATCCTGGCCTCGTCTTCGCAGTTCTGGGCGCTGCCCACCGCGCTGCTGGGCGGCATGTCGGCCGCAGCGGGCATTGCCGCGGTCAACTGCGTAGCCAACCTGGCCGGCTTCTTCTCACCCGCCATCGTGGGCTGGCTCAACGACCTGACTGGCAAGTCCACCGCCGGGCTGGTGTTCATCTCGGCCACCGTGGTGTTTGGCGCCATGCTGGTCTTCCTCGTTCCTGCCCGCTCCGTGAACCGCTGATACCTGATATCCATGAATGCTGACCAATTGATTGCAGGAGACACCATGCAACATCCATCCACCGACCAGGCCGTGTCCTTGCGGGACCGCGCCTATCGTATCCGCCGCAATGCATTGCTGATGGGCGAAGTGCAGGGCCAGGGCTACATCGGCCAGGCGCTCGATATTGCCGACGTGCTCGCCGTGGCCTACTTCGACGCCATGCGCTATCGCCCGGATGATCCCCTATGGGAAGGGCGCGACCGCTTCCTGCTGTCCAATGGCCACTACGCCATCGCGCTATACGCGGCACTGCTGGAGGCCGGCATCCTGCCCGCCGAGGAACTTGAGACCTATGGCAGCGACGACAGCCGCTTGCCGATGTCGGGCATGGCCAGCTACACGCCTGGCATGGAGATGTCGGGCGGTTCGCTGGGACAGGGGCTGACCATCGCCGTGGGCCGTTGTCTCGGGCTCAAGCGCAAGGCCTCGGACAACTTCGTCTACACGCTGTTCTCGGATGGCGAACTGGATGAGGGCGCCATCTGGGAAGGCATCATGTCTGCCGCCCACTGGAAGCTGGACAACCTGATAGCCATGGTCGACGTCAACAACCAGCAGGCTGACGGTCCCTCCACGCAGATCATGGCCTTCGAGCCACTGGTGCCCAAGCTGGAAGCATTCGGGTGGTTCACGCAGCGCGTGGACGGAAACGACATCGACGCCGTGGCCGCCGCCTTCCGCGCGGCACGCGAGCACCGCGGCGCGCAGCCGCGCATGATCATCTGCGATACCCGCATGGGGTGCGGCGTGCCGTTCCTTGAACAGCGGGAGAAGAACCACTTTATCCGCGTGGATGCCGACGAATGGCAACTCGCACTGCAGGCCCTCGAAGCCGGGAGACAAGCATGAGCAACATCAACGCCAACCAGACTGCCACCGCCAAGCCGAAGCTCAAGACCTCGGCGATGATCGCCTCCATCGCTGGCGAGGGGCAAGCCACGCGGTCCGCGCCGTTCGGCCACGCGCTGGTGGAGCTCGGCCGGCAGAAGCAGAACGTGATCGGCATGACGGCCGACCTGGGCAAGTACACCGACCTGCATCTCTTTGCGAAGGCTTATCCCGAGCGCTTTTACCAGATGGGCATGGCCGAGCAGCTCCTGATGGGTGCCGCGGCCGGCTTCGCACACGAGGGCGCCCAGCCGTTTGTCACCACGTATGCGGTGTTTGCCACGCGGCGTGCCTACGACTTCATGCATCAGGCTATCGCGGAGGACAACCTCGACGTGAAAATCGTGTGCGCGCTGCCCGGACTCACCACCGGCTACGGCCCCAGCCACCAGGCGGCGGAGGACCTGGCGCTGATGCGCGCCATGCCCAACATGACGGTGATCGACCCGTGCGACGCCATCGACATCGAGCAGATGGTGCCTGCCATCGCCGCGCACAACGGGCCGGTGTATGCGCGCCTGCTGCGCGGCAATGTGCCGGTGGTGCTGGACGAGTACAACTACAAGTTCGAGCTGGGCAAGGCCAAGCTGCTGCGCGATGGCGGTGAAGTGCTGGTGATCTCGTCGGGCATCATGACCATGCGCGCGCTGGAGGTGGCCAAGGCGCTGGAGAAGGATCGCATCGGTGTGGCGGTACTGCACGTGCCGACCATCAAGCCACTCGATACCGAGACCATCCTGCGCGAGGCGAAGCGGCAAGGGCGCCTCGTAGTGGTGGCCGAGAACCACACGGTGATCGGCGGGCTGGGAGAAGCTGTGGCCACCACGCTGATGCAAGCGGGCACCGTAGTACCGTTCCGGCAGGTAGGTCTGCCGGACGAGTTTCTGGACGCAGGGGCACTTCCCACGTTGCACGATCGCTATGGCATTTCGGCGAATGTAATGGCGAAGGCGATCAAGCAATGGATTAAGTAGAGGCCATAGAGATCGTGTGCCGACGCCTTACACAGTTTCGCTTAGTAAGGCTGGTCCGTGTGCCGCAATCTACGCCCTCCGTGCCACTCCAAAAGAAAAGCGGCCGAAGCAAAGCAGACTTCGGCCGTTCGAATGAATCGCTGCGACTGACCGAAATTGGCCGGAAATAGACCCAGAGAGGAAACTGGCTCACCGCATCGCCTCATTTCCTGCGCATGCCAGCGTTCCTGCGCATGCCAGCGCTCATGCCAAGACGGCCGTGGATTCTGGAGCATTTCGTTCCATGGCAGGGGGGCTTCTGGTGGAAGCCCACGAGTCCGATTTGAGTGTCGCTAGCGAGGAGACGCAAGCGCGCGTGAGGAAGCATTGAAGGTTGGCCCCGAAACTTATGAAGGCGAGCTGGAGATGGATTTTGTATCTTGGAACGCTCGGGTCCTCAGAAGTAAAGGCCTCGATTTGCTGGTCATTAGCCGATTCCTCCAGCGAGGCGGGCTGATTCAGGCAGGGATTTCAATCGCAGCATTGCCAGCACGCCTAAAGCAGGCCCAGGAGCCAAAAACACAAATGCCCATCGCCACCCGAAGGCGCCCGCTAGTAACGGGATGAGCCAGATCGTTGCGACCGTGAGAATGAAGCCGATGGCAAGTTGCAGTGTCAGGGCTGTTCCCACATAAGATTGGTCCGCAAGCTCTGTCACCATTGCAGAAAACTGCGGCGAGTCCGCGACCACGGTGAACCCCCACACTAGGCCAACAAGGAAAAGCAGCCAGGGGGACGAGTCGAACAACAACCCGATGAGCACGCAGCAAGTCCCCGAAATAGCCATCATGAGGGCGGTCGTCCTAGTCCTGCCCCACCGATCTCCGAGGATGCCACCGACCCAACAGCCCACCCCCCCAGCGGCGATAACTGCGAATGTCGCGTAGGCCGCGGCCGGGCCAACCCTGATTCCCTTGGCTACCAGCGCTTCGGAGAAGAACGCCAAGAACCACGCATACATTGCAAACAGTTCCCACATGTGGCCGAAGTATCCAAACGAAGCGAGCCTAACCCCGCGATTCGCGAATACCCGCCACGTTTGCGTGGGATCGAACCTCGCCCTGGGGAAGGGAAAAGGGCCTTCCTTCACCGCGAACACTGTGATTACGCCTCCCCCGAGGGTCAGCACGCTGGTTACGTAGATGACCAGCCGCCAGTTCAGTCCACCGAGTCCGTTGATGAGATGGGGCATCGCTTGGCCGACGACTATCGCTCCAACGAGAATCCCTAGCGCGATACCGCGCCCCTTGCGGAACCACGTGCACATCAGCTTGAGGGCCGGCGGGTAGACGCCGGCGAGGAAAAAGCCTGTTGCGAAGCGCAATGCGATTCCGACTCCTGCTCCGCTTGCGACCTCCAGCAGTCCGTTCGCTGTGGCAGCCCCGACCGCTCCCCCCATGATCACATGCCTCGGCGGCACGACATCTGAGATGTTGAGTAGGCTCGAGACCAGTGCGCCGCACACAAAGCCGAGTTGAACCGCGATGGTGAGCCACGCGGCCGCACTTACGGAGAGCGCCCATTCCGCGCGCAGTTGAGGAATCACTGCGGCGGCCGAGAACCACGGCGTCATGGACAGGACAAGCGTGACGGCGAGCAGCGCCAGTGCACGCCATCGACCGGGACTCTGCTCTTGGAGGACGTCCTCGCTCATTCTCGTACTCCATCCTCAATGTTGAATCGCGGCCGGATATTAGCCTGAATATTGCGTCTCGCATTACGAGACACTGACGCGCTCTATGCCCCGCTTTGCAACTGCAGACCGACGCGATCGAGCACGCTTCAATACGGAGAATCGTCGCCGACATGACGAGACCCGAATTCGAACTATAGCGTGATCTCGAAGCCTGATTCCCTGTCTGCGAAGTGGAATCGAATCCGGTGCAACGCACCACGGCCGCCAAGAGCGAGGCCCAGGGCGCTCGCTTTTGGGGTTCTGCGACCCTCAGTCCCCCGCAGATCGGCGATGAATTTTTTTTGGTTCTGCGCGTATCCGCGGGGTAGGGCGACGGTCTCAAAGCGACCCCTTCTGAGTCATTCGAATACCTAGGACCGAAGGGCCGAAGGGCCGAGTCGGCCGAACCTCTGTCGTTGAAGCCATATGGCGCGAACGACTGGAGCAGGCCGCCTAGCGGCTCTTCGGTCAACGGTGCCTGAATCCTCGCTGATCGCCATAGCGGCCGCGTGGCCACTTTGTGCAGGAAAAATTCTTGAGAATCGCTAATTTTTGAGGAGGCGCCATAGGGTGGAGCGACCAATACCCAATCGTTTTGCGGCCTGGGTACGGTTTCCTCCACACTCCTTGAGAATCTCCTTCACATTGGCGATGGTCATACCAGAGAGCGTGGTGTCGGGCGGCTCCGGCATAGCGGCCAGTGAATCGTAGTGGTCCGGATCACGGTCGAGAAGTGCGGCCAGTTGTCTTGCTGGCACTGCCGCGCCGGCTTCGAGACAAGCCATGGCAACACGCTCGGCGAAGTTCTCGAGCTCGCGGACATTACCTGGCCAGGCATGTTGTCTGGCGACGACCAGGGCGGCAGGCAGGACAGTGTCAAGCAAGTCTGCAAGCTGCACCCGTCGCATCGCCGCACTTACCAGCGCCGTTGCGAGAGAGTCACGGTCCTCGGGGCGCTCGCGCAGTGGCGGCACCTGGACGCGCAGCACGCTAAGGCGATAGAAGAGATCTTTCCGAAAGGCGCCTTCGCGCACGCGCTCCCACAGGTCTCGATGCGTGGCGGCAACGATGCGGACATTGACCTGCAGGGTGTCGGTACCGCCGACTCGCGTCACTTCTCGCTCCTGCAAGACGCGTAGCAGCCGCGTTTGCAATAACGACGGCATCTCCGCCACCTCGTCGAGGAAGACCGTTCCCTCATTGGCGGCTTCGAATAGGCCCGCTTTACCGTTGCGCCGCGCGCCGGTGAAGGCGCCTTCTTCATAGCCAAAGAGTTCCGTCTCCAGCAGCGTCTCAGGCAATGCGCCGCAATTGACCGCCAGGAACGGGTGCCGCCGTCGGCGGCTGGCGTTATGCAGGCCTTGGGCAAGCAGTTCCTTGCCGACGCCGGTTGGCCCTGTGATCAGAACGGTAGCATCGCTGCGCTCGGCCGCAACTCGGCAACGGGTAATGGTGGCGGCCATGGCTGGCGAGGCGCCTACGATGTCCTCAAGCTTGTACCTGGCTGTTTGCGAGTGCGTGTACCGATGCGTTCGGAGCCTGTTAAAGGCCCTCTCGACGCGTGTCGGCTGGCGGAGCGTCAGTACCGCGCCAACGCGCACATTCCCTTCGTACAGCGGCGCTCGGTCAATGATTACCGTGCGTCCGTCGATCTCCTCAACGGCGCCGCTGTCATGCTCGCCATCTGACAGGGCACGTCCTGGACGCAAGGCAGGGAATGGTAGCGAGAGCGTTTTCCCGGTAGATGGGATGAGGGGACTGCCAACTAATTTCTCCGCTGCGGGATTGGCCGCGATCAGCCTGCCGGCGGCATCCAGCGCGACAACGCCATCGCCAAGGTGGTAAAGGACGCTGTTCAGCAGCGAATACCGCGAGCGCTCGACCGCTTTCGCGTTCGCCAGGGCGATCGCGTCTTCCAGCGCAAGCCGCACCGAGTCGACGGAATAGAGGAACACGCCTGCCATGCCCGCTGCGGCTGCCGCCTGCATGACTACGCCCGCGCCCACGACCACGCGCGTGTCCAGGCGCCGCAACTCGTCAATCACGTTGCGGACGTCCGGGGCAGACTCGTACGACCGAAAGGCAATTGGCAAAGCGAACACTTCCGCAAACTTCGCCATGTCATCACCGGCATCGCGGTGGAGCACCACGGCAAGGCGTTCGGAGATTGCCCTGGCCCGGACGATAGCGGCCATCACGTCATGGCCGCCGACGCGTACGGAGACCACCGGAATCGACAAGTGGCTGCGCAGGAATTCAGCATTTGCGCCGGCTGAAACCACGACGTCGCACGGCGCCGATTCCTGCCGACGCTGAATCTCGGCGAGCGCCTCATCAAAATGCGCGTCGACCACGCTCACTTGCGCGCGCGCGTGAAGCGCCGCACCCACGTCGCGGATGTGCTCGGCGAGCTGGTATGCGCTGACGCCAATGATCACGGGGCGGCGTGGCTTTGGGGGTTCTTCCATGAGAAGCGGCCGGGTGGCGTAAAGGGTGGGGGTAGTTTAGCGTTTCATTCGATCGTTTCAAAGTGAAACGGTAGCGTTCCAATGTGACTCAATCCTGTTTGTTCTCCGAGCGGCCCGGTGACACTAATTTTTCATTACAAATCAGTTGGTTACACGGAAGTTTGGGTTCGCTTCGGCATCTGGCATGGCCATTGCGCTCATGGGGTCACCTACGAACACACCGCAGGAAACCCATGAATCGCAGAGACTTCAACCGCATCGCCTTAACCTTGCTCGGCGCCGCCCCGCTAACGGTGGCGCGCGCCGCCGAACGCTATCCCGCGAAGCCGATTTCCCTTGTCGTCGCCTACAGCGCCGGCGGAAGCGCCGACTTGCGGGCACGCCAGGTGGGCCGCTTCATGAGCACTGCCTTGGCGCAACCGGTCGTCGTGGAAAACCGGCCCGGCGGCGCGGGAAACATCGGTACGCAGTACGTGGCACGGGCGAGGCCCGATGGCTACGTGCTTGGCATCGGCAACCTTGGCCCATTGAGCGTCAATCCTTCGCTGTTTGCCAACCTCTCGTTCGATCCAGCCAGGGACCTGACAATGATCGCGCTGATTGAGCGCGGCCCGCTGCTGCTGCTGGTCAGGCCGGATTCGCCGTACAGAACGGTGGCCGACTTGATACGGTCCGCCAAGGCCAGCCCCACCGGCTTGACTTATGGTTCCAGCGGAGCGGGCGGCGCGCATCATCTTTCCGGCGAATTGCTGAAGTCCATGACTGGCTGCAGCCTGGTACATATCCCTTACAAAGGCGGCGCCGGCGCGATGGTCGACCTACTGGGCGGCCGCCTTGATTTCCTGTTTGAGCCGATGTACTCGGCGCTGCCGGCAACACGTATGGGCAAGGTGCGCTCTCTGGCGATTACCAGCAAGGGGCGTTCGCCATTGCTTCCGGGCGTCCCAGCCATGAATGAGGCTGGCGTCCCCGGATTTCAGGTGGAGAACTGGCAGGGGCTGGTCGGCCCCGCTGGCCTGCCGACGCCCATCGTCCAGGTTCTCAACAAGACCGTCAATCAAGCGCTCGAGGACCGAGAGATTCGAGCCCTCCTGTTATCCCAGGGCAATGAGCCAGGCAGGGGGACGCCAGAGGCATTTGCAGCTTACGTCAAGGCGGAGAGAAGCCGCTGGCAACAACTGATCCGCGCCAGCGGAATCGAACCGAGCTGATTTACTGGACGCTTTTCTTTACACGCAACCAAATTTCCGAGAACGAAATGAAAGCTATCATGATCGAGAGCTATGGCGGCCCCGAAGTCTTGCAGCGCCGGGAAGTACCAGCACCGGAGCCCGGTCCCGGCGACATCGTTGTAAAAGTCGCCTTCGCCGGCATCAACTTCATGGATGTGCATACGCGTCAGGGCAAATATGCGATGTCGACGACTTACCCAGTGCGGCTCCCATGCACCTTGGGCATGGAGGGAGCCGGCGAGGTGGTCCATGTAGGTAGCGAAGTCAGCCGCTTCGCGCCCGGCGACCGGGTGGCATGGTGCATCGCATGGGGCAGCTATGCCGAGTACGCCCGGGTGCCGGCGGGGCTCGCGGTCCGGCTGCCCGACGACATCGCCTACGATCAGGCGGCGGCCAGTCTCTTCCAGGGCAGCACCGCCCACTATCTGCTCAACGAGGTGGCCAGGCTGCATGCCGGGCAGGCCTGCCTGGTGCACGCCGCCTCCGGCAACATCGGGCAGTTGCTCGTACAGATGGCCAAGGCCGCCGGCGTTACTGTTTTTGCGACGGGCAGCTCGCCGGAAAAGTGTGCCGTGGCACATCGCCTCGGCGCCGATCACGCCATGCTCTACGACCATGGCCGATTCGCCGACGCAATACGCGAGGCCACGCAGGGCCGTGGTGTTGATGTGGTATTTGACTCGGTGGGGAAAGCGACACTGCGCGACAGCTTCCGCGCCACGCGCAAGCGCGGGCTGGTGATCAACTACGGCAACGTTTCCGGATCGGTGGACGACCTGGACCCCATGGAGCTGGGGGAGAGCGGCTCATTGTTCCTGACCCGGCCTCGATTGGCAGACCACATGTCAGATCCTGAGACGGTACAGCGACGCGCGGATGACATCTTCGCGGCGCTCGCCTCAAAGCAAATCCATATTCCTATCGCGAACCGCTATGGCTTTGACGACGTGGAGCAGGCACATGCGATGATCGAGCAACGGCAGCAAATCGGCAAGTCCGTATTATCGATTGCTGTTTAGAGGCGGCACCGGATGGGCGCTTGCGGCGCCGACAATCCCCCGGGTCTCGATTGTGGCCGGCTGGCCTCCGCCCGCTGAAGGGCCGGAGAGCGGTTGTGAGCGGTCATCGAAGCTGAGGTTGCCGATCGTCTCTTGATCGGCCGACTCGGACTTCCAACTCCGCGACTTCGGATGACTCAAACTGGCCGGCTACCGCCATCGGGAATCCGCCAGCTTGAGCAGTAGCGGTTCGCCGTAGCGAGCAGAGCAGGGCAATCGCGAGGTCGGCGTACTGAGGCGCGGCGATAAAGTCCGATAACGTTGTGCTCGCGAATAATCGGGAGGCACGCTCCGATGCGTCGACGTCTTACGTGCTTCCGAGATCGGGGGGCACCGTCATCTCGGACTTCTCGCTCCCGGTTTCGCGCTGCCGCGCCAGTGCGGACTAAGCATTCCGGGCTGTCAGCTGATTACGCCGGCTGCCATAAACGTCGCCACACAATGATGAGCCAGACCGCTATTAGGTGTGCCACCGCTGCGGTTATACTCCGCGCTTCGCGCTCACACGCGAAGCTCAGGCAGCGAAGAAGTGCTTGCTAAAACTCCGCGCCGACACGAAGAAGGCAGCAAGAGGTCGCCTTCGGGTAACATCTCGCGCTCCACGCAAGGGCCGGAAGCTTAAGTGGTATAAGCCGTCGACTCATAATCGACTGATAGTGGGTTCGAGTCCCACCCGGCCCACCAATAATAATGGTTCTCGGCATGCGAGGGATAGCGGGATACAACGACACTGTCGAGTACCCGTGCTTCCCTACAGCGAACCGTTCATTGTCGAGAGGGCAGACCGCACCAGCTTACTCTGCCCACTGTGCATCCACCTCCCTCATCAAGTGCCCCGCGAGAATATAGTCCCCCAACTTCGCCGCCTTTGCCTCCAGGCTCTCTAGCTCATCTGCTGGCAAGTTGTTGAGCTCAAATTGACAGTACAGATTCCGCTGCCGGAACGTTGTCTTTGGTCGCAATAGGCCGGCAACGAGCGCAGCCGGCGAGCGGACGGCGATGTTTTCGTGCCCGCGATACTCGACGCGTATCCCAACCTTCTGGCCGAGCCTGCCGAGTTCAACAGCATCCTGCCAACCTGACTCGTAGTCCAACTCGACCACCGTTACTCCCTCTGTCTCCAGGAGCTTCAGTGCCTCCCCTCTGGTTCCAGCTCGAGCTGTCGCCATTCTGTCCTCCGCGCGCGCGGGCGTACGCGTATTTGCCAGCCGCAAACAGGGCGTGTGGCTATTCGTACGCTTCTTCGGCCCTGGTCCTATATTGCATGGCAACATTGTAAGGGGGCAGCTTCGTTCGCTTGCGGATTTCGGTGAACGTGATCAGCGGTTTCGGTGAACGTGATCAGGGAAGGAAGGTGGTACTGTGCGATCAGAAGAATGTAGCGTAGGTAATTTACGGTGCCGAATCAGGGATTCGACGACGGACGATGATGGCTGACATGGGCCGGCTACCGCCGTTGCGCTTCCGCATCCCCGGTCGACAACGGTTAGCCGCAGCATACGGACCAAGAAGTGCATGGGGCCGGCGTTGGCGGGACACGGCGATAGGGCACGAAACGAAGTCTTATCGAATGCTTCGCACGGCTTCGAGCATGGAGTGTCCTTGACTCGTCAGGCGGGGATAAACATTGCCGCTATCATGCCCGTGCTCCATCGTGACCAGTTTGTGGGCCAGCAAGCCGTCCAATTGATCTGGTTCGAGATCATCGATATCTTGCGCATCGCCAAGCAGTAGTAGCGCGGCGATTTCGTGCGGACTTAGCATGGCGGCCTCCTTTGCCGGCGTTTGCCGGGGTCGGAAAATGGAACCTACGACAGCTGGTCCGTGGATCGAATTCCACGAGGACGATGAGAACGGCAGTGAATGCATCGGTGCGAGGGACGCGCAGGAAGCGCACACCGGGTATTTACCGTAAACTCTTTTGTCGACGGAATCAAGCGACGCGTGTGTTGCGTCGCAGCAGGGTCAATCAATGCACCGGGGCATTTAAAGGCTGGTGAAGCCTCGACCAAGGGATTGTCGGCGACGGCCCACCGTGATACAAGATAGCCGCACATTTGGCGCAAGCCGGTGGCGTCATCTACAACTAGTCTTCCTTGGAACATTCAGAACATGGCAACAGGTACCGTCAAGTGGTTTAACGATGCAAAGGGTTTTGGGTTCATCACGCCGGACGACGGCAGCGATGACCTGTTCGCGCACTTCTCCGAGGTTCAGGGAAACGGCTTCAAATCACTTCAGGAAGGCCAGAAGGTCAGTTTTGAAGTCAAGCAAGGTCCCAAGGGGAAACAGGCAGCGAATATCAAACCGCTGTAAGATTTCCGCGCCGCAAACGCGTCCTGTCAGGGCAGCGATCGGGCGATGCGTGATCGCTGCGGGGCTGAAGTAGGGCGTCGAAAGGGGGCGTGTACTCCTCGCCTTTGCTCAGCGCTCAAGAAAGGGCCTCAACTTGTCAGCGCGACTGGGATGCATTAGCTTGCGCATCGCCTTGCTTTCAATCTGACGGATCCGCTCGCGGGTCACGTCGAACTGCTTGCCGACCTCTTCAAGCGTGTGGTCAGAGGTCGTATCGAGCCCGAATCGCATCCGCAGGACCTTGGCCTCACGCGGCGACAACTCGTCGAGTGCCTCATCGATCGCGGCGCGCATGTTCCCGTGAATCGCGGCCTCAGTTGGTGAACTCGCAGAGACATCCTCAATCATGTCACCGAGCGTCGCGTCGGCATCGTCGCCCACAGGGGTCTCGAGCGAGACAGGTTGCCTCGCGATCCTGAGGATACTGCGCACTTTTTCCTCGGACATCTCCATGCGCTCCGCGAGGATAGCGGGATGCGCTTCCTGTCCCGTCTGTTGCAGGAATTCGCGCGAAATCCGGTTCAGCTTGTTGACCATCTCGATCATATGCACCGGCACACGAATGGTGCGCGCCTGATCAGCAAGCGCGCGCGTGACGGCCTGACGGACCCACCAAGTGGCGTACGTCGAAAACTTCCAGCCGCGCCGGTATTCGAACTTGTCCACCGCCCTCATCAGGCCGATATTGCCTTCCTGGATCAGATCCAGGAACTGCATGCCGCGGTTGACGTATTTCTTGGCAATTGAAATGACAAGACGAAGATTCGCTTCGATCATCTCCCGCTTGGCCTGCCGCATTTTCAACTCCGCGGCAACCATCTGGCGGTTGATCTGCTTGAGCTGCTGGAGTGGCAGCGAGACCCGTGCCTCGATCTCGATGAGTTTCTGCTGCCCGGCCTGAATGGCCGGCAGATGTCGCTCAAGCGCCGTGCCAAAGTGCCGCGAAGTCGCCGCCATGCGGCAGGTCCATGTAAGGTCGGTCTCGTAGCCCGGGAACGACTCGACAAACACATCGCGTGGCATGCCGCAACGGTCGACGGTGATCTCCAGGATGCCGCGTTCGATCGCACGAACCTCAGTAGTCTGTGCGCGCACACTGGCGCACAGGCGGTCGATGGTTCTGGCCGTAAAGCGGATCGGCGCCAGTTCGCGCTGGATCGCCGAGCGCAATTGCGCAACGGCCGCGGAACGGGTTTTGCCAGTAACGGGTACATCCGGCAACTGCTCGAACAGTGCACGCACGCGCGCGAAAACCGCAAGACTGTCGCTCGTGAGTTGTTCGAGGCGGGCCGCGTTCGTTGTCTCCGGATCGCCGGCGTCCATTTCAACGTCGTCACGGTCTGGGTCATCGTCGGAGGCCTCTGCTTTCACTTCAACCTCTTCGGACTCCAGCGTCATTTCGCTTTCGTTCACGTCGTCGCTGATGCCAGCGACCAGTTCGTCGATACGCAGTTCGCCGGCAACGATGCGGTCCGCATCGACAAGAATCGTGGACACGACCGACGGACACGTGGCGATCGCCTGAATCATGTCCTGCAGGCCGTCTTCGATGCGTTTTGCGATCTCGATTTCGCCAGCGCGGGTCAGCAGTTCGCGGGCACCCATTTCACGCATGTACATCCGAACCGGATCAGTAGTGCGGCCGAATTCGGAATCGACGGTCGACAGTGCAGCTTCCGCTTCCTCGTCCGCCTGATCGTCGGATGCCGCGGCGGCCGCGGCATCGTTTAGCAGGAGCGTCTCTGCGTCCGGCGCCTGCTCGTACACGGCCACCCCCATGTCGCTGAACGTGCCGACGATCGTCTCCATCGCAGCAGTTTGCGTAAAGTTGTCGGGCAGGTGATCGTTGATGTCCGCGTGGGTGAGATAGCCGCGCTCACGGCCAAGCGCGATCAGCGCGCGCATCTGGCGTTGACGCTCCTCCTCCTGGCGCGCCATTGACGCGATGTCCAGCGGTATTGTGACGGCCTGGGTCTTTTCCTTTGGCGCGCGGCGGCCGGCTTTTGAAGTAACTGCGATCACGCGGGACACTGAATTGTCGCGAACTGGCTTTGCCAATACATTCTCCTCGACAGGTTGGCCGACGATCGTCGCGGACATGACGGCAGGTCAATTAGCCTGTCGGGGTGCGAACGAAATCGTGGAATGACGCACGGACAGTCGAGGCCGGGATGCCTCTCGCGGAATTCGGTGTGCACAGAATGGGGATCGTTAGATCATACCCGACGACGTTGTGCGACGCAATATTCGGTGGGTAGAGATGTTGCCCGAACTCGTCGAGGAAGGCCGAAAGATTCTCCTGTTCTCGCGGTTCACCAGCATGCTCGAGCTCGTTGCCACCGCGCTCGACGAGGCGCATGTCCCGTACCGGTGCTCACGGGCAATACCATCACCTGTTTCTGCGAAGGGCACGTCCGGAGATCGTCCGGACCGGCACCGTGCACCTTCGGATCACAAGCAAGATCCGCGTCTGGGGGCGGGAGCCGCGAAACGTGGGAAGTAGGGAAAGATCATAGGCGCAACACGCAGCGCACCAGCCGCTGCCACGCCAATGTGACACCGAACAATGCACCAAGGATCCAGCGAAAGCCAAGGATCCAGCCAAAGGCACCTTTGGCCAGGAAGCCACAGCCACCACCTAAAGTGAGCAGAATGGTCGAGGTAGTAGCCCGCTAGGACCAGGCCAAGATCGGCTTGCGTTTTGTTGTTTTGGCGAATGTACCAAATACCAATGAGAAAGCGGTGCGGAAGAGGGTGGCATCTCGGCCGTCGGCTGATCGCACCGGTTGGATGCAACTCAAAGAAGAAACTGAGCTCTATTATGTAACGCCACTCGTGCGGTTATACTCCGCGCTTCACTCACAACTATGATTAACCAACATGGTCGCAGCAACTAAAACGACGCGGGTAAGTGCAACTGCCAAGGGAAAACCTGCCGCAAAGAAGGTGGCCGTGCCAACGAAAAAGGCCAGCGTGCTTGCCCGTGAGGCACAGGCAGCGAAGAAGCGCTTGCTGAAGCTGCGCGCTGACACGAAGAAGGCAATTGAAGCGGCTAAGCGCGAGATTGCCCAGGCCGTGGAAGCCGCAAAGGCCGCGGCCCGCTTTGAAAAGCAAGCCGCAAAGGACAAGCTCGCGGCGAAGAAGGCGAAGGCTGCAGGCGCCAAGAAGGCGACGGGCAACAAAGCTTCCGCAACGAAAGCGGCGGCGAAAAAGGCCGCCCCCGGTACCAAGGGCAAGGTCGCCGCGAAAGCAGTTCCGAAGGCGGCCGCAGTGAAATCTGCGCCGAAGAAGCGGGCTTCGGCGAAGAAGGTGGTTCCGGCTGTAGCATCGCCTGAAGCGTCGGCGTGATCGTTGCTTCGGCTGGTAACGCGATGTCGCCAACCAGCTGATTGATGACAAGATGCTGTGGAAAGCTGAGGCGTAAGAACTTGGCGTCGGCTTTCCCCTTCCAATTGGGCCTTTTTCATGCTTCGTTAAAGCAGCGGACTCATAATCCGTTGGTGCCGTGTTCGACTCACGGGAGGCCCACCACGCAACCATTGGCTTCCATCCGTCAGGTTTGCTTCTTTAGCCTGGACTAGACCGCGACCGGAGGTCTTGATGTGTCTTGGTAGCGACACTGCGCTTCCTCTGACTGGTGCAATTCGCCCGGGCTATGTGGGAAGCCCAACCGCCGTCGCTCAACGTATATGAAGCGTCGCTGTGATGGGAACTGATGCAAACGCGTACCCGTTTCTGCGATCCGCAGCCGACGTCATCGGGTGCGGATGTCGCCCAGCCTCACTTCAAGCCGACATCTATATGAAGTCCGCTTTGACGCTAACAGCGAAGCCATACATTAATACAAACAGTCCACGCGATTTCAATCAGCCATCAGCTTCATTCGTAAGTCTTAGAGGACGAATACCTTGCAGATGGTCTTTGGAATGCGTATAAGTCAATTGTGACTGAACAATCGGAGGCAAAAATGGCAACGTATCAGGATTTGTTGGCGCAGAAGCAAGCGTTGGAAGCCAAAATCGAAGAAGCGCGTTCGACTGAGGTCGCGGGCGTCATCGAACAGATTCGCGAGCTGATGGTTCGGTATAGCCTGTCGCCGGAAGACATAGCGCCGCGTCGTCGTCGGGGCCGGCCCACAAGTACAGCGTCCGCGGCCACCGAGAAAGCACCGCTTCCGCCGAAGTACATGGATCCCAAAACCGGCAAAACCTGGTCGGGACGTGGCCGGACGCCGGCGTGGCTGGGCAAACGGCCTGAGCGTTTCCTTATCCAGCAGGAATGATCGATTGCACGCGCGTCGTCCCTTGAATGACGACGACTCAGTCGACTCTCCACGAGACTGTGCGCATCAATGTGTCTGGACCGGTAGTTGAGAGCCGCAGAACGTCCATGAAGAAATCATCGGGCAACTGGTGAGTTGCCCGTGCCCAGTATCGTCCAGTCGTCTATGCCAGGCAATCGGCCTGTCCACAAAGGGGCGCTCACCCAAAAAAAGCCCGCGTCACCGGGGGCGGCGACGCGGACGGTAGCAGGACTGCCCAGGCATGATACGACGCCGCAAAAAATTCTTAAGTCTGAATTAAGCCAAAATTAACATCCATTTTCCCCGAGAGAAGGCTTCCACGGCACAATGGCAAAGTGGAGCCATCACTTTCAAGCGTGAAAATGATCTACGCATCTCTTGCTCTAAGTGATCTAAACGTTATTTTGGAAGGCGTCCCATTGGACGGGGTGGCCAGCCAGAAATGCCGCCCGAACGGCATCGCCGTCGCTCATGACGGCGCGGCACCAATGCCGCGGCTGGCCGCGCTCGATTGTCCGCTCTAGGAGGGCTGGTGACCGCTTGATCGAGCGGCCACCCACTTGTGGCTTTATGGACGGTCGAGCTTCCGGAATGCGTTGAAATGCCGCAGCGCATTCTGGAAGTGGCCCAACTCCTGATGCAAACGCGCTGCGTTGTAGTGGGCATCGGCATCATCAGGCGCAAGTTCAATGCATCGTTCATATGCCGCCAGAGCTGACTGCAGGGCGCCGACATCCTCGCGTGCAACCCCCAGGTTGAAATGCAACTGCGGCGCGTTCGGAAGCACTGACAATGCCCCTTCATAGAGCCTGATGGCTTCGTCGAAGCGTTCTTGGTCTGCCAACATGCACCCAAGGTTCAGGTAGGCGTTCAGCATTCCTGGCGAGATCTCTAAGGCGCGTCGGTACGCCGCTTCAGCCGCATCCGCGTCGACAGGTTCAAGTGCATAGCCTCGCGCAAAGGCTTCCTCGGCGGTCGCTTGGTTGGCACGCGTTCGCGTTAGATCAACGACTCGCACATCGGCTTCATCCGGTCCGAACTCGATCAGACGTTGGCCGCTCTCGACAAGCCACGCGCCGTGCCGGTCCCATGCCGATATTTTTCCGCTGCTTGCGGAGATTCGCAGCGCCGATAGGTGCCGGTTCGGTGTGAGCCGTTCGAGACGACGCAGCGCCCGCAGAATCCGTGCGGGCGCAACGCTCGATCTGTGCAGAGATTCGGCGGTGCGAATCAGAACCACGTCCTGGAAAGAGAAGACGTACTGACCGCGTGGGCCTCGTGCAGGAGTGACCAGCCCGGCCGCTACCAGACTGGAGATCAGCCGGCGCGAAGCGCCCAGGCGCGTCTCCAAATCGCGCGTGGTCAACCCTTCGCCGTGGTTCATGCCGACTTTTTGGTGTTGCGTCGGATCGGGGTCGGCTCAGAAGGCGCTGTGCCCCGCTTACCGGCTCTGCGGGAAGTTGACGGCTCGGCGGCCTTCGCTCTGCCCGCGGGCGCTCCCTTCTTGGACAGACTCGCGCGAAGTGCATCCATCAGATCGATGACCTGCCCGCCAGCGGTGACTTCAACCGGTTCGGGCGATACGATTTGCTTGCCGGCGATCTTCGCGTCGATGGCGGCGAGAATCCTGACTTTCTCCTCGTCCTTGTACTGGGCCGGATCGTATTGGCCTTCCGAGGCTTGCTCGATAAGCTGCATCGCCAACTTTAGCTCCGCATCTGAGACTGCCACTTCCTCGATATGCAGTTCGGCGATGTTGCGGACTTCATCCGCGAACAACAGTTGCTGGAACACCAGGCCGCCCTCGACCGGTCGGATCTGCACGATATGCGATTTGCCTTTCGAGGCCCACTTCGCAATGGCACAGCGACCGGTCTTCGACATGGCCTCGCGTAGAAGGCTGTACGGCTTACCGCCGCGCTTATCTGGAGCGATGAAGTACGCCTTGTCGTAATACAGAGGATCCACACTGTGCTCGGGAATGAACGCAACGATATCGACCATGTGGCTGGCGCTCTCTTCCAAGGCTTTGAGTTCATCGGGGGAGAACGTCACGAAGCGATCTTTCTCAAACTCGTAGCCCTTCACCATGTCTGCACGCTCGACAACCTTTTGGGTCTGCTCGGAAACGTACTGTTGTTTCAGCCGCGCGCCGTCTTTGCTCAGTAAGTTGAAGCGCACGGCAGAACTTGTCTCGGTGGCGGTGTAGAGCTTGACGGGGATGGACACCAGGCCGAACGACAGAGACAAAGAGGCGAGGGATCGTGCAGGCATTGGATACTCCACAGTACAGATGCGCCAGCATTCAGCTTAATCGTTCGATGGCGGCGGTCAAACTTTGGCGTGCCTCCCAGTAAGACTGCCAGGGATCCGCCACTTGGAAACTGAGGTATTCCCGGGCGTCGCGGATAGTCCACTGAGCGCCACTTTTCAGCTTGGTAAGCTGCTCCCAGGACACCGGGATGGAGACACCGAGCCCTGGCCGCGCTCGAGCCGAGAACGCGGCTGCGGTGGTTTGCGAGAAGCCGTTGCGCAGATAATCCACGAAAATCCGCCCCTTGCGGTTGGCCGCCCCAGAGCGGGCGGTGAAGCGCTGGGGCAGGGTGACCGCCAAGTGCTTGACGGCGGCCCGCGAAAACGCCTTCACTTCATCGTAGGAACGCTGCGGCGCCAGTGGCACGGCGACGTGCAGCCCCTTGCCGCCGCTCGTTTTCAACCAGGACTGCAGCCCCAGTTCATCCAGCAGCGTGCGCACCAGCATGGCGGCTTCGACCATCGTCTCCCATGCAATCCCTTCGCCAGGATCGAGGTCGAAAATGACTCGGTCGGGACACGCTATGTGGCGGGCCGTCGAATTCCACGTATGAAACTCAACCGCATTCATCTGGGCAGCGGCGACGATTGCTTCTGCCGAATCAGCAGTGAGTAATGCGGCATGGCCGGGCCAAAGGGATTGGGGTTGCTCGGTGAGGCCGGGCATCGCCGTTTCCGCGTGCTTCTGAAAGAACGTCGGCGCATCAATGCCATCCGGCGCGCGCACCAAGGATAGCGGCCGATCTTTGAGGTGGGGCAGCATCCGCTCCGCCACGCTCTCGTAGTAGCGAACCAACTCGACCTTCGTGATACCTGTGGATTTGTCGATGACACGGTCCGGATTGGTGACCTTGATGGCGCTCACACCGTGCGGCGTCACGGTAGTCTGGATCGCCTCTCGCCGGATCGACTTAGCTGGATGATCGGCGCGCAGGCCTTTGAACGAGGCTTGACGCACCTGGCCTTCAGGGGTCCAATCGGAAAACTCAACTTCTGCAACGAGGGTGGGTTTTACCCAACGAACAGCGGCTTCTCGACCTCCACCCCATCGCCGGCTGGAATGCGCCTCCGTCGAAAAGGGACTTCGGTCAACCTCCAAGGCGGCCAAGCGCCTCCTGAGCTCTGTCGCCGTCGCGCTGTCCCAGCCGGTTCCAACGCCGCCGACGTAACGGAGTTCCCTGTGCGCATACACACCAAGCAATAGCTTGCCTACCTCGGCTGCCGCACCACTGCGGTCCGAGAACCCGCCAATCACAAACTCCTGACGCAGTTTGCATTTGGCCTTCAGCCACGTCTGCGTGCGCGCGGAAACATAGGAGGCGTCCGCCCGCTTGAACATCAAGCCTTCGAGACCGAGCTGGCACGCCGCCTGGAAGATCTGCGCCGGGGGGGCATCGAAGGCCTCGCTAAAGCGCACGCGTTCGGAGCGATCTCCGACAAGCTCCCCCAGCTTAGCCCGACGCTGGGCCAGGGGCACGTTGCGCAAATCCCGGCCTTCCCAGAAGGGTAGATCGAAGGCGAAGAAGACGATTGCGTCGCTGCGATGCCCGTCGATGGCGTTCTGCAAGGCATTGAAATCTGGCATGCCATCGCGCAGCACGACGATCTCGCCGTCCAGCCAGCCTTCCGAGATGTCGAGCTTCTCGATCTCCGCGGCCAGCGAACGCAGCATCCGGGTCCAGTCATGCCCATTGCGGGTAAAGAGCGTCACCCGGGCGTCGGAGATCCTGGCCAGGATGCGATAGCCGTCGAACTTGGTTTCGATGACCCACCCGGTACCAGTCGGAAGTGCGGGTGCCGGGTTCGCAAGCTGTGGCCCGAGCTTAGCCGGCAAGGGGGCGAGCGGGGCGTCCGTGATGGCGGAATCGGAAGCCATTTCGGTTGAGCCCTGTGACGTCTGAGTCAGCGTACCCAGTGGCTTTGCGATGACGCTATCCGGCAAAGCTGCCAACACGTCGAACTCCGCCAGTGGTCGCGCCCAGGCATCTCGCTTCTTGAACAGGATCCACTGTTCTGATTGGTCACCGGGCTTGGCGATGCGTACCAGTTCCCAACGACCTGCCAGCTTTTCTCCATACAGGTCGAAGAGCAACTTGCCTGCGGCCATACCTTCACGCGGATCGCCGATTGGCTCCCACGTGCCACGATCCCAGACGATCACCGAGCCGGCGCCATACTGTTTGGCCGGGATCTCTCCCTCAAAATTGGCATAGTCGAGCGGGTGGTCCTCCACATGGACCGCGATGCGCTTTTCGCTGGGATCGCAGCTAGGGCCCTTGGGCACTGCCCAACTGAGCAGAACACCATCGAGTTCAAGCCGGAAGTCATAGTGCAGCCGCCGTGCCCAATGCTTCTGGACCACGAAACGTAACGGATTGGCCTTTTGGAGCCGCTGTCGTGTTCCCGCCGGCTCTGAAGTGACGCTGAAGTTGCGCTTCTTCTGATAGCGGTCGAGGTTGGGCGATCGCTCTGCAGTGCGAGCTCTAGCCTTTGACGTCCCTGGGGTCGTTGCCATAGGCATTTCGCATCCGGATCGCTACTTCCCTTCCATGGACGATCAGCTCGGCCTGCAGTCTTTTTGCCAGCGTCGTCCCGGAGCTAATCGCTGCGTCCTCGCTGTCGAATGTGGGAGTGTTCTCTGCGCCACCTCCACTTCAACCTTCCGTTGGTCGCTGCTTGGCACCACATGAACATTTGACATGTCGGCTCCTCGGGTTGCCATATTGCTGCAGTCTAGGCCGCTCTCTCAATGCGATGTAGAAGGCAGCGTCTGACAGGTATGCTCGGAAGGCCTGCCGTGCAACCGGCGTGCTCACCCATTTTCAAGAAGGGGGGCCCTCCAGGGTCAGGCCGGCGCCACTAGAATGGCTTATTCGGCCACAACGCCACGGTGACAGCGATGTGCTATTCCGCGCAGATTCACGCCAGCTATCGAAAGTACGTTCGGGAATTCGGGGCCTCCGTCAGTTTTGAGCATTTTGTCGAGCTTTTCTGGGAGAAGCGCAGAGACGGCGGCTGGTCCAAACTGCCTAAGGCAATGCGTGCCGCATTCCTTTCCGCCGCCAGCGACAAGGAGGGCGCTGTCGCCGACCTTGTGGCGGCGGGTGACAAAGATCAGGCGAGAGCGTTGGAAACGGAGCTGTTCCAGCAGAAAACCCGGCTGACGGCCGCGGAGCACGCATTGGCAGCCAAGCCGACGAAGAAGGCGGAGAACGATCAGCGCATCGCGACCGACAAGATCGCGAGGGCACAGCGCAATCTTGCCGACCTGCAGCGAGCCGATTTGATGGATCGGGACTCGCGTATTTTGCCGGGGCATTACGCGCCTGTGATGGTGGTGCAGGACGACCAGCGGGTTGTGATTCCGATGCGCTATCAGTGTAGCTGCCGGGGTGGACGCCGGCGATGGAGCGCCAGAAACTTGGTTCATACAATGCTTTCGGAACGTTGCTAACAGTTAGGTGGAAAAATTTTCCTTCCAATCATCCACTTAGGTCTGCTAACTCTTTTTCCTAACCCCTTCGAGCAGCTGCGTCGTTCTGAGGTTGAATCTATGTGGGCCAATGGCCAGCGGTGCGGACGGCTCACTTCGCTGCGGTACTCGAAGAATTGACGCCAGTTCAACTCAGCGGCTGCTCGGCTACTCTCAGGCATAGTTGGGAAGGCGATACTCCGGCCGTCTCTGATCGACCCGTTGCAGCCGCTCCATGAGCATTAAGCCCCTAGCGGTCGTCAAACTCGAAAGGGCCGTTCTCTGGCGCCCGCTATCCCTTCTCTTCAAGCGACTTCTGAAATTTGCTTACCAGGAAGTCGATAAAAGCGCGCGCGCGCGCTGTCTGATTACGGCGCTGTGAATAATAGACAAAGAGGTCAGCCGAAGGCAGCTTGAACTGTGGTAAGACGACTCGCAAGCGGCCGCTCTCCAAATACTTTGCCAAGTCCCACTCGGAACGTATCAGGATGCCGTGCCCATCAAGAGCCCAGCCGAGCACAATATCTCCGTCGTTGCTGGACAGGACGCCGCCGACCTTTACGCTTTCGTGGTGACCGTCATGCTCGAAGCGCCAGATGGCATGGGCTTCGTCGTTCTGCCTGTGAATGATGCAGCGATGGTTGTGAAGCTCGGATAGTGATTTGGGTAATCCGAACTTATCCAGGTAGACCGGAGAAGCGCAGAGGAAGCGACGGTTCGACATGATCCGCCGGGCGCTCAACCGCTTATCTGGCAGCGTCCCGAACCGGATCGCCAGGTCGACGCCACTGTCCACGAGGTCGACCGGCCTGTCCGTGACCTCGAGCTGCACCTCCACCTGCGGATAGCGCTTTGCAAACTCGGAAACCAGAGGCGCAATGGTGGTCCGCCCGAAGCCGAGCGTTGCATTGACGCGAAGCAACCCGCGCGGCTCGGCACCGCTGCTCGCCACGACGCTTTCCATCTCCCGCAAATCCGCCAGGATCCTCTGGGCATATCCCAGGTATGTCTCGCCTTCGTTAGTCAGGCTGATACGCCGCGTGGTGCGATTAACCAGACGTACGCCAAGTCGGCTTTCCATGAGGGCCAGCCTCTTTGTCGCTGCGGGTGGCGTCAGATCCAGTTCGCGCGCCGCGGCCGCCAGAGTGCCGTGCCGGGCAATCAGGACGAAGAATTCCAGTTCGGACGCGATCTCAGTCTTCACCTTGGGAAAATAATGAAATGAAAGTAGTTCAATTGTAGTACGCCAATCCGCGCCTAAGCTACGTACTCCGACGCCCAGCGTTCCTCTCATGTGAGTCAGGAGACACATTATGAAAATCGTAGAAATCCGCGAAAAGACCTTCCCGATCAGCTCGCCCATCCGCAACGCCTACATCGATTTCAGCAAGATGACGCTGAGCTTGGTCGCTGTGGTCACCGACGTGATCCGCGACGGAAAGCCCGTAGTCGGCTACGGCTTCAATTCCAACGGCCGGTATGGCCAGGGAACGCTGATGCGCGAGCGCTTCATCCCGCGCATCCTGGAAGCCGATCCGGAGTCGCTGGTCGACGCCACCGGAAACAACCTGGATCCGCACAAGATCTGGGACACCATGTTCAAGAACGAGAAGCCGGGCGGCCATGGCGAGCGTTCGGTCGCCATCGGCACCATTGACATGGCAATCTGGGACGCCGTCGCAAAGATCGAAGGCAAGCCGCTGTTCCAGTTGCTAGCCGACCGTTACGGCAATGGGCAGCCCGATCGCAAGGTGTTTGTCTACGCCGCCGGCGGCTACTACTACCCCGGTCAGGACCACAGCAAGCTCAAGGACGAGATGCGCAGCTACATCGACCGTGGCTACACCGTGGTCAAGAAGAAGATCGGCGGTGCATCGCTGGATGAAGACCTGCGCCGCATCGATTCGATCCTGAGCGTGCTGCAAGACGGACAGAAGCTCGCAGTCGACGCCAACGGCCGCTTCGATCTCGATACCGCCATCCAGTACGCCAAGGCGCTCTCGCAATACGACTTGTTCTGGTACGAGGAGCCGGGCGATCCCCTGGACTTCGAACTGCAGGCGACGCTGCGCAACTACTACGACAAGCCGATAGCGACCGGCGAGGACCTGTTCTCGATGCAAGACGCCCGCAACCTGATTCGCTACGGCGGAATGCGTCCGGATCGCGACTACCTGCAGTTCGACTGCGCCCTCAGCTATGGCCTCGTGGAATACCTCCGCACGCTCGAAATGCTGAAGCAACATGGTTGGTCCGCAAGCCGCTGCATCCCCCACGGTGGTCACCAGATGTCCCTGAACATTGCCGCAGGCCTGGGTCTGGGCGGCAATGAAAGCTACCCCGACCTGTTCCAGCCGTTCGGTGGCTTCCCTGACGGTGTCAAGGTCGAGAAGGGCTACCTCACGATGCCCGATCTGCCTGGTATCGGATTCGAGGGCAAGTCTGACCTCTACAGCGTGATGCAGCAACTGTCTGCTTGAGCCGCGGCAATCAAAAAAACACAACGGAGACAACCATGTGGAACAAGCAAGCGGCAACCCGCGCCGCAACCTTCTGTATTGTCAGCGGTCTCTTCGTCACCTCGGGCTACGCCCGTGCTGAGTATCCGGAGAAACCCATTACCTTGGTTGTCCCGTTCGTGGCCGGAGGGCCGAGCGACAAGATTGCGCGAGACGTCGCCGAAGCGCTGCGCAAGACGCTCGTCACGACAGTAGTTGTCGAAAATACCGCCGGCGCTGGCGGCACCATCGGCACCGCACGTGTTGTGCGGGCGAATCCGGATGGCTACACGCTGCTGGTTCACCATATCGGCCTGGCGACTGCTCCCGCGCTCTACAAGAAGCTGGGCTACAAGACTTCCGACCTTGAGTTCCTGGGGCTTATCAACGAGGCGCCATCCACACTCATCGGCAAGCTTGACCTGCCGCCTAACAACGTCCCTGAACTGCGAAAGTTCATTGCCGCGAATGGCGGAAAGCTGAACCTGGCCAACGCGGGAATGGGCTCCGCATCGCACCTCTGCAGCCTGTTGCTGCAAAGTACGCTGAAGAGCGACATGACATTTGTGCCGTACAAGGGAACGGCGCCCGCAATGTCTGACATCATGGGCGGACAGGTCGATCTGATGTGCGAGCAGGCCACGAACAGTACGCCGCAGATCGAAGCCAAGAAGGTGAAAGCCTACGGCGTGACGAGCGCCCAGCGTTCCAAGGTACCGGCGCTTTCGGGGATCCCGACCCTTAATGAGGGCGGCCTAGCCGGATTCAACTTTACCGTCTGGCACGGGATGTACGCCCCGCGCGGTACGCCGCCCGCGGTACTTGAGAAAATCAACAAGGCCTTGCGTGCCGCGCTCAAAGACCCCGCGTTGATCAAGCGGGAGGAGGCACTGGGTATCACCGTTGTTGCCGATGATCGCCTTTCTCCAGCAGGGCACAAGAAGTTCTTCGACGAAGAAGTAATCCGGTGGACGAAGGTCATAAAGGACGCCGGCATCCAGCCCGAGTGATTGCATAGCGATCCAGCTTGGAGCGCCATCGGGTCTGGTGGCGTTCCACTTCCATACAGTAGCGATCGTCGGGAGGCTGTGCTACAGCCTCCATAGGCCACGTGCGTCCCGAAGCCTGGCGATTGCACAATGAATCGCACATGCAGGAGACAAACCATGCGGCTTTCAATTCTGAAAAAGCATCTATCCAAGCTATATGTCCAGGTGCTCATCGGCATCGTAGCGGGCATTCTGCTCGGCCATTTCGCGCCTGATATCGGCGAACATCTCAAGCCGCTCGGGGACATCTTCATCAAGCTTATCCGGATGCTCCTTGCGCCGATCATCTTCGCCTCGGTAGTGGTTGGCATCGCCAGGATGAACGATATCCACGAAGCGGGGCGCGTCGGTGTCAAGGCGGTGATCTATTTCGAGATCGCTTCGACGATCGCCCTCGCGATCGGTCTTGTGGTCGTCAATCTGGTCAAGCCCGGTCATGGCATGAATATCGATCCGGCCCATCTCGACGGTGGTGCCATCAAGGCCTACACCAGCGCCGCCGAGAATGGTTTCTGGGGCGACGGATAGCATGGCGAACTCCTGCCAACAGTTTACTGTATATTTATACAGTATTCACCTGCACCATCCATCACACGATCGACTCTCCTGCGGGAGCTCATTACAGCACTGCCGGGAGAACCGCATCACCTGCATCACCTTTATAATCCGAGCGTTGCAGGCAAGCGCGGAACTGTAGAGGTCGCCGACAGGCGGCAGCCCGTTGCGGGTGGGATCCTCGAATCCGGGGCCTGCAACCGTTTTTTCGGTCGCGACGGCGGCAGAGACTGCACTTGGCCGGAGCGGGCGTAACTGGTCAAACGTTCAGCGGCCCTGAAGACCTGCCGGCAACAGAACTCGGCGGTGTGGAACCTTTAAGCGGCCTTGCTTTGGCGTTGAATACAGGCCGGCTTCAAATCATTAAAGGATACTTCTCCGTTTCCCAAGTCAGGGCGCCGAAGGTCGACCACGCTAACCCTGGCAAGTGGCCCCGGCACTGTGAGCGCGTAGACATCTGGAAGTTCGAGGAGAAGCAGAGCGATGTCCAACTCGCACTGCATGCCTACCATGATGCCCTAACAGGCGACGTGGATCAGGTCGTAATTGCCTCGAATGACACGGACCTGGCACCGGCACTGCAAATGATCCGCGACAACACGAATGTCGTGGGACTGGTGAATCCCACTTGCGACCATCGACGCCCGCCCAACACGAGTCTCGTTCAGCTCAGTCATTGGACACGTGAACACATTTCCGAGCAAGAACTTGCTTCCGCGCAGTTGCCGCGGGTGGTGCCGCGCAAACGTGGCGTGAGTCTCAAGCCGACGTCCTGGTACGCGCGGCCTGACTTGCTAACCCCCGCTTTGACTTTGGCCACTAAGGTGCGAGGCAGTAAAGGGGCCGCGTTCAAATGGCTCAGCACCCCGAATGAGCATCTGGGGGGCGCGGTCCCTTTGGATCTTTTGGAGTCGGACGAGGGTGCCGCCGCGGTGATAGCTTATATGGAAGACTGGATCGCCAAGCACCCGAAAAGCGGTGATATGGAATAACACATGACCGCACCCAATTGTCCGGAAGACCGAAAGAGCATCTGACAGACCATTTGCTCAGGCGTGAAGTGGTCGCCCGCGACACGGGCAGTAAAGTGGCCGCGCCATCGGCGTGCCGCCCACTGGTCGGGCCGGTCCGAGAGGTCCCACAGTCGACGTCGTTTGGACTAGCTAATTTGACAACTTGCCCCACGGGTTCGTAGCCACGGCCACACCACCGACAGAAATACTAATAAACTCAGTGGGCTAGACGAAGCGCTTCTGTTTGATGGGTCATTTGATGACATGATTTAACATAATGCAAATTATGCGAATAAAGTTTGTAAGGGCCAAACCAGAATGTCCGCCTTCAGCCAGATCAGAATGTCCTCCAAGCAGACCTATACTGGTAGCCCCAGCCGCACGACCCCGGGTTATGCAGCGTCCGATTATCGGCGCCTACAGCAGTAACGCGAACCCCGCCGCGGCGACTCTACAAGTTGAGCATGGCAAGGCCTCCACCGATCGCCCCATCCCATACGAGCCCCGCATTGTCAGAGCCAATGACAGTTCAGGAGAGTACATCTAGGCCTCATCTAGGCCATGCTTCTTGACTACCTGCAGGAGCCTGGCAGCCATGCCGCTGGGCTGCTTTTGGCCGCTTTCCCACTTTTGAACTGTCGACGTGCTGGTATTTAGGTACAACGCAAAGATTCCAGTTGCAAACTCACGGGCCTAGCTGGCCAGATTGGCATGGTGAGTCTTGCTGAACGGATGTGATGGACATGATTGCTAGCCTCCCGGCTGCCAGCTATTCATCTCCTGCCATCAAGAAAGTCCTCCCAATCCCAGAGATACGCGCAGTCCTTCGGGTCGGTCTCGCGGTCAACCGCTGGCCTGGTCGAGTCTTTGCTATTGCGAGTGAAGAACGAGTGGGCAGGCTCGGGAATCTCGCTCAAGAGGACATATGCGAGGGTGCCCGAATGATGGACTGGTGAACGTGATTGTCTGGCCCGGCGTGCTGGAGGCATTCCGCAAGGAGATCCTGAGCGCAACGCTAGCAGGAGTCTATGGGCAATGGCAATGCGAAGACGGGGTCCGGCACCTGGTGGCTCAGCGCATGGTGGATCTGTCGCCGCTACTCGGCAGGCTCGAAACCGGCAGTCGCAACTTCTGCTGACTGCCGGGCCACACCGCACCACGATTATCTGGTTTGTGTTCGCAGGCGGTTTTCGGCTGTTCTCGCGTGTAACTGCATTGGAATGTCGCGGCAAAACGCGTTCATTACGAGACGCAAAACGCACTATTATAAGCATCAAAAGATGCTATAATTAGTGCCGATACTTACGGAGGTTCCGATGCGCACGACTATTGCGCTTGATGACGACTTGATCGCCAAGGCTCAAGCCTATACGGGCCTGAAGGAAAAAACGGCACTCGTGCGCGAAGCGCTAAAGGCCTTGATCCAGCGCGAAGCCGCGAAACGACTCGCGAATCTTGGCGGTAGTCAACCGGGCATCAAGGGGGCGCCGCGTCGCCGGCAGGACGTCGAATGATTCTTGTCGACACGTCGGTCTGGATTGACCACATCAACGCTTCTGATCCTGTGCTGATTAGCCTGCTTGCCGAGGAGCGTGTGCTGGCTCATCCATATGTGATAGGCGAGATTTCGCTCGGTAGTCTGCGTGACCGTGACGTCGTGCTTGGCGCGTTGCTCGATCTGCCGCGCGCGCCAGTTGTAACGCCGGAGGAGACGTTCTATCTGATCGAGCGCGAAGGTTTGTTCAATCGTGGAATCGGATATGTCGACACGTCACTGTTGGCGTCCGCGCGCCTACAACCAGGCATCACCATCTGGACGCGCGACAAGCGATTGAAGAAAGTTGCCGATGAACTCAATCTCGGCGCGGTGCTCGCGCACTAGATAACGAAAAAGCGATGCGTCCGAAAAGATAAGAGAGATCCTGGCATAGACTGGCTGCCCGGACATGCGTGGGAGGCCGCCATGCGGATCAGTTTACAAATCGTAGTGGATACCGAGTGACACGCCGGCCACCGTGACCGAGATCGCGCAGTTCGAGCGAGACTATTGTTGAGCCGGCTGCAGCGCACGATGGTCGCGGCACAGGTTGCCGAGGCGGTGCCGGAGATCAGCTCGAGGTTGGCCGGAACAGGCAGGCCGTCTTCGATACGCTCTGCGGCCTCCATGAGGTACTCGAGCATCTGGCCGAATGCGAGGCCTGGATCCCCCTTCTCGATTCGATAGGCCGTGTTGCGAGAAAGCCCCGCGCGCACCGCAGCGTCGGCTTGCTTGATGTGGCGAGCCTGGCGTAGCCGGGCCAGCAGCCAGCCAACATGTGCCGCTTGCTGCGCCAATTCTGGGGAGAGGACGGAGGACTGGGAGACTTTCATGCTCGGAAAATCGCTCGCAAAAAGCGATATTGCTCGATTTCACGAACATTATATAAAACGCATCCGCAGCTAGTAATATGCTCGTCAAATCGAGCATATTGGTGGTATTGATCGATTTTAGATACATATCTGCTTGGTCCACGCTAGACCCGCCGCTGAGGGCTACATACGGTGGGCCTCACGGGCTGGCCGAGAGCTTTCCTAGGCCGTGCCGGCACCGCAACTCCGGCAGCGCCGTCGTCGAGCACGGACACGCCTCCATTTAGTCGTTTGCAAACCAGCGCGCAAGCTTAGCCAACTGATTTTCGCCGTGCAGTTCAATCTCGCATGATTGAGGTTTTGGTACCCTTTGATGGGCGGCAAAGCGCGAAGCGACTTTCCGTGAGTGAATACATAGCAATTAGTTCTCCTACAGCAGATGCAAAAACAGTGCGCAGAACATGTACAACGCGGCGGCCAGGCGTACCCCGGACGACTGGTCGATCCGATAATTCGGTCGGCCCCGACGCCAACGGAGATTCGCCCGGTCCGACCTAGGCTGGCGGGCCTGCTGCTTGATGCCGCAGCCACTTATCTTGACATGCGGCGTCAGCGCTTGCTGCAACCGTGCGATGGGGACGGGCGCCTTTGACTGCTGCCGACATGCTCGCACCACACCTGACGCCCGGCGGACACCTGCTCGCGGTGCCGGAGGACGCCGCGCCAATCTTGGCAGATGAAACGCGACTGCGGCTGGCAAATTCCTTCGCCCTTGGCGCGGGGCATGGCCTGCTGCATCTGGGCGCGGCGGAAATCGACCGCATTTTGCCCCCCGCATGGGCCTGGTGGCGTGATTTTGCCGCGCGCTATGTCACCGCCTTGTGCGCTACGCCCGAAGGCGGTGAGATCGAGGTCGCAACGCCTGCTGCCCAAGACCTTTATGCCCTGATCGACGATGCGCCGCCAATGATGGGCGGCGAGTATCTCACGCCCGATGTGCTGGCCACGCTGTGGGGCGAGATGGATACTGCCTTGCATCAGGAACTGGCGGCCGCCAATGTCTCGCTTCAGGATTTCCTCAAAATGCGCCACCCGGCGTGGAATCTTGTCGGCCGTGTGCATTTCAATCTCGCTGAGAACCGCAGGGATCCGGAGTCACCGTTCGCCTTCCTTGCGACGTACACCTCGCGCCTGTCGGCCCTTGGCAAAGCGCAACATCAGCCACTGTCGCAAGCCCTGGCGGAATTTTCAGGAGCCAGGAGCAAGGCGCAACTGCTGTCGTTACTGCTGCCGGTGCAGCGCGCCGCGGAACACTGCGATTGGCTTCGCGAGATGGTGGATACCGGCGAGATATACCATCCGCTGCGCTGGACGCCGCTCGATGCCTATCGCTTTCTCTCGGACCTGTCCCAACTCGAAGCCGCCGGGATTGTCGTACGCACCCCAGGCAGTTGGCAATCGGGCCGCCCTGCCCGTCCCGTTGTGAAAGCCAGCGTCGGCGCACAACCGCCTTCGCTCCTGGGCAAGGACGCGTTACTCGATTTCGACATGGAAGTCTCGCTCGACGGCGAGCGTCTCAGCGCCGCCGAGGTCAGGGATCTGCTCAAAGGCGCCGACGGCTTGCAACTCATCCGGGGCCGCTGGGTCGAGGTGGACAAGAAAAAGCTCGGTCGCCTCCTGAAGCGATTCGAGGCCATGGAAAAGGCGGCGCAAACCGGCCTACCCTTTAATGAGGCGCTTCGTCTTCTGGCGGGTGTTTCGCTCGACGATAGCGCCGATCCCGCTGACCGCGACTGGTCGCAGCTGGTGGCAGGGCCCTGGCTGGCCGACATCCTGCAGGAGTTGCGTCAGCCGGAGGGGTTGGCGCAGATCAGCCCGGGGCCGGAACTCAAGGCTAACCTGCGGCCCTACCAACAGGCCGGCGTGCGGTGGTTGTACCTGCTCACCCGGCTCGGACTGGGCGCTTGCCTGGCCGATGATATGGGCCTAGGCAAGACCATGCAGGTACTCTCGCTGCTGCTCGTGCTGAAGCGCGAAAGCGCCGAGGTGCGGCCCAGCCTGCTGGTCGCCCCCGCATCGCTGCTGGCCAACTGGGCGGCAGAGGCCGAGCGCTTTGCCCCCAGCTTGCGCCTCCTGATCGCCCATCCGTCGGTCATGCCGGCGGCCGAATTGCGTGCGCTGGACCCCGCGCGGCTTGCGGACACCGATCTCGTCATCACCAGCTTTGGCTCGCTGCTGCGCCAGCCGGTATTGGGCACCATCCCATGGCGCGTTGCCATTGTCGACGAAGCCCAGGCGATCAAGAATCCGGGCGCCAAGCAAACGCGACAGGTCAAGCAACTCCAGGCACAATCGCGCATCGCGCTGACCGGAACCCCCGTAGAAAACCGTCTGTCCGACCTGTGGTCCATTTTCGATTTCACCCACCCCGGCTTGCTGGGCTCAGACAAAGTCTTTGCCAACTTTACCAGGCGGCTGGCGCAGGCCGAGCACTTCGGTCCGCTGCGAACGCTGGTACGGCCCTACATTCTTCGCCGCCTAAAGACCGACAAGCGGGTCATCGACGATCTTCCGGACAAGACCGAACTCAAGGCCTGGTGCCACCTGAGCCCGAGCCAGGCGGCACTTTATCAGCGTGCGGTGAAGGATCTGGCCACCGCGCTTGAAGACGCCGAAGGCATTGGTCGCAAGGGTGTAGTGCTGAGCTTCCTGATGCGCTTCAAACAGATCTGCAACCATCCGTCGCAGTGGTTGGGCGACGCGGCCTGGCACGCGGAAGACAGCGGCAAGTTCGCCCGCCTGCGCCAACTGGCCGAAGTCATTGCCGCCAAGCAGGAAAAGGTGCTGGTCTTCACCCAGTTCCGCGAGACCACTGAGCCACTGGCGGCATTTCTGGGGTCGATCTTTGGCCGCGAAGGTCTTGTGCTCCATGGCGGCACCCCGGTAGCCAAGCGCCGCGAACTGGTCAAGCGATTCCAGGAAGATGAGCTGATCCCCTTCTTCGTGCTCTCGCTCAAGGCCGGTGGGGCCGGTCTGAATCTCACCGCCGCTTCGCATGTGATCCACTACGACCGCTGGTGGAATCCCGCGGTGGAAAATCAGGCGACTGATCGAGCATTCCGTATCGGCCAGCAGAGGAACGTCCTGGTGCATAAATTTATCTGCCGTGGCACGATCGAGGACCGTATCGACCAGTTGATCGAAGCGAAGCAGCAATTGGTGAAGGATGTGCTGGAGGGCGGCGCAGAACTCCTGCTCACCGAGATGAGCGATCGCGAATTGCTCGATCTCGTGAAGCTCGACGTTCATGCCGCGCAGGAAAACTGATCGTCAGAGGAACCGCAATGGATTACGGTTACGGGGAATGGAAGCCCTATGTCTCGGCCGCCGAGCGCAGAAAAAAGGCGGAGGTGGCCGCCGCGAAGGCGAAGAAGGCTGGTGCGGTCCTGTCGCCCATTGCGTCGTATCGCGGTGCTATCGCCAAGACCTTCTGGGGCAAGGCCTGGTGCGACAATCTGGAAGTCTACAGCGACTATGCCAACCGGCTGCCGCGCGGCCGCACCTATGTGCGCAACGGTTCCGTGATCGACCTTCAGATTACGGCAGGCGAAGTCCGCGCGCAGGTAATGGGTTCGAGCCTCTACACGGTTGCTGTGACCGTGACGGCGTGTCCTGCAAAGCAATGGCGAGCGATCGGAGCCGATTGCGCGGGGTCAATCGATTCGGTCGTGGAACTCTTGCAGGGCAAGCTCTCGACAGCCGTGATGGAGCGCATCTGCAAACCTGGCACCGGCCTTTTCCCGATGCCGAAGGAAATCAGGTTCAATTGCAGTTGTCCGGACTGGGCGTCAATGTGCAAGCACGTTGCCGCCGTACTCTACGGCGTCGGCGCGCGGCTCGACCAACAGCCGGAATTGCTCTTCGCCTTGCGCCGCGTCGAGGCCACTGATCTCGTCAGGCAGGCCGGCGCTGGCCTGCCCAAATCCACCAAACGACCCACTTCCAGCAAGGTGCTCGACGACGCGCTGGTGGCCGATGTGTTTGGCATCGAGTTGGCCGACGATTTTTCACCGCCGAAGCCTGCTGTCGGACGTAACAAGGCACCGGCAGGAAAGGCCCCAGCGAAAAAGGCGACCAGATCGGCTGTCGCGACAACCCGCAAGCCACCTGCGAACGCGAAGACTGCGGGGAACAATGAATCGGTCACAAGGAAGTTACCGGTCAAGCGATCTGCTGCGCCACGCAAATCAACCTCTGGCAACGTTGTTGCCGGTAAAGCGAACGTGGCGAACTCGCCTGCAACCCCGAAAGAGACGGCAACAAGCAAGCGCGCCAGTACTCGATCGGTGAAAGGTACCTCCCGTTAAACCCCGATCTGATCTCGCAGGGTTAGGGCGGGACGGGTGCACGTCGGTATCTGGTGAGGTCTCGGAATGCCGAGCCTCGGTGGACGTGCCCGGTTCGCGATTTCACAGTCCGCATTGATCTCGCTGAGCATTCGGGTTCGACCTTCACGTCGTGTCGACGACACGATGTAGAGGCCTCGCGCACTGGCCGAGGTGGGGTCGCCCAGCCCCGGACTTACCCTGACAGCATGCGCCGCACGCTCGAACGGCGCATCAGCAAGTGGCGGGCTGTGTCCGGGCCGCCCAAGGATGTCGTCTTCCCGCAGGAGCATGCTCCGGGGATTCGGGCGGTGTCGGACTTCTTCAGTTCAATCACCGCCTGTATCACTTCGAGGTGGTCGATGACGGAGAGAGCTTCGAGGATCTTCCAGGCGGTCGTGGATGGTCAGTCGCGGCCCGGCGTGGCGTGGCTGGCGGCTGCTGGGGGGCCAACGACAGAGTTGGATACCTGTTTTTCCGGCACTCGCGTGCAAGATTGGCTGGAAATCGTCCCCTCTTCGCTTAGCAGGTCGCTGAAAATTTTTGAACCTCGATACAAAACTCGCGACCTCGTAGAGCGGCTCACAATCGATTTTTCCGACAAGGTCAAAAGGCCAAGGCACCCTTCGTAAGGCCTCAACCAGGGGGTGTTTGCCGCATCGGCTGGTCGGCTTCCGCTGGCCGCTCGCCCTGGAACCGGCCGACGCTCTTCATGAAACTCTCCATCTGGATCAGATGCCGAGCATAGGCTCATGACCGGCTGCGTTTGAAGCCTGCAGCTTCAGCGGGCGCAGGCTCGACGTCGCTTAGCAAAAGCGAGAGCGGCCTCGACCCGCTCACCAATGTGCGCGAAAATCCCCTCATGAAACTAAAGTTTCATCCTCAATATTATTTGACACTGCAGTTTCATCAGCCTATATTTCTGAAACCGAAGTTTCATTCGGACCCGACCATGACCTTATCGTTGCAAGACAAGATCCTCGCGCTGAACGACCAGCTCACCGAAAGCGAGCGCCGCCTGGCCGCCGTGACCCTAGAGTGCATCGGCAACCTTGCAGCCTACTCGGCCACCGAGCTGGCGCAGAAGGCCGGCGTGTCCAAGGCGACCACCGGCCGGTTCTTCCGCCGCTTGGGCTACGAGAACTTCAACGAGGTCCGCGCCCTGCTGCGCGACGAGGCCGACCGCGGCTCGCCGCTGTACGAGCTGGCCGGCGTGCAGGCCCCTGCCGATGACCAGGCGCCGCTGGCGCGCCATCTCGCCAATGACCTGCAGAACCTCGCCCAGACCTTCGACCGCCTGAACCCCGCCGATGTCGAGCGCGCCGTCGCGCTGTTCGCCGGCGCCGGGCGGGTTTTTATTGCCGGCTTCCGCAACGGCCGCGTACTGGCGCAATACGCGTGGGCGCTGCTGACCCAATTGCGGCCGGGCGTGACGCTGGCGCCGGGCGCCGGCCTGAACCTTGCCGAAGACCTGGCCGACCTGGGGGCCGACGACGTGCTGCTGGTCATGGATTTCCGCCGGCGCGTGACGCTGCTGTGGCCGATGGTGGCGCACGCCAACCGCGTCGGCGCCAAGGTCGTGATCCTGACCGACCCCAGCGCGACGGACCTCCCGGCGCGCTCCGACGTGGTGCTTCGCTGCGTCAACCACGGGGCGGCGGTGTTCGACTCCTACGTCGCAGCCGTCAGCCTGATCAACCACCTTTGCACAAGCCTCGCGCTGATCCTTGGCGACGCGGCACGCGAGCGGCTCGAGGAAATCGAGTCGCTCCATGACCACTACGGCGACCTGCATCGCTAGATCCCAACCCAGGAGACTGTCTTGAACCACCCGCTCCCCAACCTGAAGCTGCAGTGCGCGCTGAACCCGGCCGCCACGCCCGGCGCTCCCTACGGCGCGCGCCAGCAAGCCGTGCTCGGCGGCGACGCCTTTGTCCGCGCCGCCGCGCAGATCCGCCGCTGGCCGGGCTATGCACCGACGCCGCTGGTCGCCCTCGACGGCCTGGCGCGTGCTGCCGGTGTCGCGCAGATCCTCTACAAGGACGAAGGCGACCGCTTCGGGCTGGGCAGCTTCAAGGCGCTGGGGGGTGCCTACGCGGTCAGCCGCCTGCTGCTGCGCGAAATCGGCAGCCGGCTGGGCGTGGGCGACGTGTCGGTCGATGACCTGCTGTCGGGCCGGTACGCCGACGTGGTACGCGACATCACGGTCACTTGCGCCACCGATGGCAACCACGGCCGCTCCGTGGCCTGGGGCGCGCAGCGCTTCGGCTGCCAGTGCGTGATCTATATCCACGCCACCGTCAGCGAAGGCCGCAAGGCCGCCATCGAGCAATACGGCGCGCAGGTGGTCCGCACCGCCGGCAACTACGACGACTCGGTGCGCCAGGCGGCCGAGGATGCGGCACGGCTGGGGCGCTTCGTGGTTTCCGACACCTCCTATGAAGGCTATATGGAAGTGCCCAAGGACGTGATGCAGGGCTACGCGGTGATGGCCGACGAGGCGCTGCACCAGTTGCCAGACGGCCAGCTTCCGACCCACGTGTTCGTGCAGGGCGGCGTGGGCGGTCTTGCCGCCGCCGTGTGCGCGCACTTCTGGGAAGTGCTCGGCGACAAGCGTCCCCGCTTTATCGTGGTCGAGCCGGACAAGGCCGCCTGCCTGTATGAAAGCGCGCGCGCCGGCAAGCCCGTCGCGGTCCATGGCGCCCTCGACACGGTGATGGCCGGACTCGCCTGCGGCGAAGTCTCGCTGCTGGCGTGGGAAGTGCTGCATCCCGGCGCGCATGCCTTCCTGACCATCGACGATGCCTCCGCGCTGGAAAGCGTGCGCCTGCTGGCCGACGGCCGCTATGGCGATGCGCCCATCGTCGCCGGCGAATCGGCGGTCGCGGGGCTGGCCGGCTGCCTTGGCGCCATGGCCGATCCCGCCACGCGCGAACAGCTTGGCCTGGACGCAGCCAGCCGGGTGCTGGTGTTCGGCAGCGAAGGCGCGACCGATGTCGCGCTGTACCAGCGCATCGTCGGCCGCCTGCCGGAAGACGTGAGGAAGGCAGCGTGAGCCCGGACCTCAACGTCGAGCGATCCGCGCGGATCGACCTGCCTCGGCTGCTGCGCCGCATCGCCATGCTGGGTGAAGTCGGCGCCATCGAAGGCGGCGGTGTCTGCCGGCTCGCGCTGACCGACGAAGACCGCGCCGGACGTGACCTGGTGATGTCGTGGATGCGCGAGCTCGGGCTTGCGGTCAGCATCGACGGCATCGGCAACGTGGTCGGCGTGCGTGCCGGCCGCGAAGACCTGCCGCCGGTGATGACCGGCTCGCACATCGACACCGTGCGCACCGGCGGGCGCTACGACGGCAACCTCGGCGTGCTCGCGGGGCTGGAAGTCATGGCCGCATTGGACGATGCCGGCATCGTCACGCGTCGGCCGCTGGCGGTCGCCTTCTTTACCAACGAGGAAGGCGCGCGCTTCGCCCCCGACATGATGGGCAGCCTCGTGTTCCAGGGTGACCTGCCGCTGCAACAGGCACTGGACACGCGCGGCATCGACGGCACCACGGTTGGCGAAAACCTCGCGCGGATCGGTTATGCCGGCCCCGCACCGGTGGGCCAAAACCGCGTGCATGCCTTCGTCGAACTGCATGTCGAGCAGGGCCCGGTACTCGAGCACGAGGACGTCACCATCGGCGCGGTCACCGGCGTGCAGGGCATCCACTGGTCCGAATTCACCGTGGATGGCACTTCCAACCATGCCGGCACGACGCCGATGCGGCTGCGCCACGACGCCGGCCTCGTCGCCGCGCGCGTCGCCGGCTTCGTACGCGACCTGTCGCGCGAACTGGGCGGCGCGCAGCTTGCGACCGTCGGGCAGGTGCAGTGCTTCCCGAACCTCGTCAACGTGATTCCGAACCGCGCGGTGTTCACGGTCGACCTGCGCAATACCGATGGCGCCGTGCTGGCGGACGCCGTGCAGCGCACGCTGGCCTATGCGCAGGAGGTGGCAAAAGCCGAGGGCGTGCGCCTCAGCCACCGCGCGCTGGCCGATTTCGCGCCGGTAGCGTTCGACGCAGCCATGGTTGACCGCGTCGAAGCCATCGCGCGCCGGCACGGCCACAGCGTGCGGCGCATGCCGAGCGGCGCGGGGCACGACGCCCAGATGCTCGCCCGCATGTGCCCTGCCGGCATGATCTTCGTGCCGAGCGTGGCCGGCCTTTCGCACAACGTCGCCGAACTGACCCACGACCGCGACATCCAGGCCGGCGCCGACGTGCTGCTCGACCTGATGCTCGAACTTGCCGCCTGACATTCCCCGCATAACAGGAGACTTCCCGATCATGTCCCGCTTTGTCCATGTCGCCGCAGCCCAGCTCGGCCCGATCCAGCGCAGCGACTCGCGCCGCGACGTCGTCGCCCGCCTGCTGGCCCACCTTCACCATGCCCACGAGATGGGTTGCCACCTCGTAGTGTTCCCCGAGCTGGCGCTGACCACTTTCTTCCCGCGCTGGTACGTGGAAGATCCCGAAGCACTCAACGCCTTCTACGAGCGCGAGATGCCCGGCCCCGAGACGCGCATCCTGTTCGACACCGCCGCGCGGCTCGGCATCGGCTTCTACCTCGGCTATGCGGAACTGGCGCTGGAGGGCGGCGTGGAACGGCGCTACAACGCCGCCATCCTCGTCGGCCGAGACGGCAAGACCATCGGCAAATACCGCAAGGTGCACCTGCCCGGCCACGACCAGCATGAGCCGTGGCGCGCCTTCCAGCACCTGGAAAAGCGCTATTTCGAGCCGGGCGACGACTTCGGCGTCTGGCAAGGCTTCGGCGGTGTCATGGGCATGGCGCTGTGCAACGACCGCCGCTGGTCGGAGACCTATCGCGTGATGGGCCTGCAAGGCGCCGAGATGATCCTGCTGGGCTACAACACGCCCGTGCACAACCCGCCCGCGCCGGAGCACGACGACCTGTCGATGTTCCACAACCACCTGGTGATGCAGGCCGGCGCCTACCAGAACGGCACCTGGGTGGTCGGCGTGGCCAAGGCCGGCAAGGAAGAAGGCTGCGAGATGATCGGCGGCACCTGCATCATTGCGCCGTCGGGCGAGATCGTCGCGGCCTGCTCGACCAAGGGCGACGAACTGGCGATCGCGCGCTGCGACCTCGACCTGTGCCAGTCGTACAAGAGCACGACCTTCAACTTCGAGCGGCACCGCCGCCCCGAGGCGTACGGCCGGATCACCAGCCAGCGCGGCGCGACACCGCCGCAGGCGCTGGCGGCTGCGTAGCCGGCGCACTTTTCCGCCCCTAACCCAATCGAGAAAAAAAGAAATGCAGGCGCCTTCCGGCGCCCGCAGGGGGCGTTGTTGTCTCACCAAATCCAAAGGAGGAACACAGTGAGCGATTCCCTGCATTCCGCGCCGACGCTTCACGCCCCGGCCGCGACCCCTAACGCGACGTCAGACACCATAGCAGCGCACGACAACGCGCTCTACCGCAAGGTGGCCTGGCGGCTGCTGCCCTTCCTGATGGCCTGCTACGTGGCAGCCTTCCTGGACCGCGTCAACGTCGGCTTTGCCAAGCTGCAGATGCTGGACCAGCTCAAGTTCAGCGACACGGTGTACGGCCTCGGCGCCGGCATCTTCTTCATCGGCTACTTCCTGTTCGAAGTGCCGAGCAACGTGCTGATGCACCGCATCGGCGCCAAGAAGACGCTGGCGCGCATCATGGTCCTGTGGGCCTGCATCTCGGCTTGCATGGCACTGACCAAAACGCCGACGCAGTTCTACATCCTGCGTTTCCTGCTGGGCGCCGCCGAGGCAGGCTTCTATCCCGGCATCATCTTGTACCTCACCTACTGGTTCCCGTCGCACCGCCGCGGCCAGGTGATCGCCGTCTTCATGACCGCGGTGCCGGTGGCGGGCATCCTCGGCGGACCGCTGTCGGGCTGGATCATGGAAAGCATGCACCAGCACCACGGCTTTGCCGGCTGGCAATGGATGTTCCTGCTCGAGGCGATTCCGTCGGTGGTGCTGGGCCTTGCCGTGCTCTGGTACCTGGACGACAGCATCGCCGAGGCGCGCTGGCTGAGCGCGGCCGAGAAGCACCGCCTCGCGCACAACATCGCAGCAGAGAAGGCAAGCAAGACCGAGCATGTGTCGCTGCTGAAGCTGTTCCGCGACCGCCGCGTGATCCATATGGCGCTGATCTGCTACTGCACGGTCTCCAGCCTGTCTGGCCTCGCGTTCTGGATTCCGTCAGTGATCCGCTCGACGGGCGTGGTCTCGCTACTCGACGTCGGCCTGCTGACGGCGATCCCGAACGCGTTCGCGGTGGTGTCAATGATCCTGGTGTGCCGGCATTCCGACAAGACGCGCGAGCGGCGCTGGCACATGGTCATCCCGTTTCTCGTCGGCGGCACCGGCCTCGCGCTCAGCACGATGTTCAGCCATAGCCCGGCGTTCGCGGTAGCGATGCTGTCGGTGGCTGCGGCCGGGTGCATGGTCTGCTCGCCGCTGTTCTGGAGCCTGCCGACCGCCTTCCTCGAAGGGCGCAGCGCGGCGGCCGGCATTGCGGCAATCAATTCCTTCGCCGGCCTCGCCGCTTTTGCCAGTCCCTATGCGATCGGCTGGATCAAGGACCTAACCGGCTCGACCGACTGGGGCATGTACTTCCTCGCTTCCTTCACCGTGATCGGTGCGCTGCTGGTGCTGCGCGTGCCGGCTGCGCTGGTCAACCGCTGACAACAAGAGAAATACCATGATGATCGATCCAGCAAGCAATCTCAGTGATGTCGCATCACTGGCACGCGAGATGGTGCGCATTCCCAGCCTGTCCGGACAGGAGGGCGACCTGGCCGCGCTGCTGTCACGCCGCATGGCCGAAGCCGGCTTCACGTCGGTGACGACGGACCGCAACGGCAGCGTGCTCGGGCTGATCGGCCCTGAGGGCGCCGACGTGGCGCTGCTGTTCGATGGCCATATGGACGTGGTGCCGGTCACCGGCACGTGGCGCTTCGAGCCGTTCGGTGGCACCATCCACGACGGCCGATTGTATGGACGCGGCAGCACCGACATGAAGGGCGGCATTGCCGCCGCCATCTGCGGCGTCGCCGCTGCGGCGCGGGAGCGGCCGCTGCGCAAGCGCATCGCGGTCTCCGCCAGCGTGCTCGAGGAAGTCATCGAAGGGCATGCGCTGGCCTCGGTGCTGGGCCGGTGCAAACCAGATGCGGTGGTCATCTGCGAACCGTCGAAACTGCAGGTCAAGACGGGACAGAAAGGCCGGCTGGAAATCCAGCTCACCTTCCAAGGCAAACCCGCGCATGCGGCGACGCCGCACCTCGGTGTCAATCCGCTGCTCGCCGCCGCGCGCGCGCTGACGGCGCTGGAAGGCCTGCAATTGCCGGTCGATCCGGTCCTTGGCGCCGCGCTGCTGGTGCCGACGGACATCGTCTCTTCGCCGTATCCGTCGATTTCGATGATCCCGACGTCGGCCACCATCCGCTTTGACCGCCGCACCCTCGACGACGAGACGCGCGACGACGTCCTCGGCCAGATCGAAGCGTGCCTGCGCGCCGCCGGCCTGCAGGACTTCGCACTGGCGGTATCCGACGACGAGGTGCGGACCTTTACCGGCGAATCGGCACGGCCAACCCGCTGGCTACCGGCATGGCAGCAGCCGGAGGGCACCCCGCTGGTGCAGGCTGCGGTGCGCGCCATCGCGCAAGCCGGGCGTTCGCCGCAGGTCGGAAGCTGGGCATTCTGCACCAACGGCTCCGAATCGGCCGGCCGCCGCCGCATCCCCACCATCGGGCTGGGGCCGGGGTGCGAGGAGGACGCGCATACCATCGATGAATCGATCGCGCTGGAACAACTGGAGGGAGCAAGCGAGATCTATCGCAACCTGGTGCTTGAAATGGCCTGACACTGCAGCTGAACTGCACGCTGCTTCACAGCATGCGCACCGCCTCATCGAGCAACTTTTATGGGCGACATGCCCTGCCAGTCTCTTTGTTGGCAGCTCAAGACTTGCGCAGCAGGGCTGCCGCATAAGTCCGCCACCCCTGAGACGGTGCGCTTCTAGCCCAGTGTCCAGCAATTGCCGGTGGCGCATACGATGGGGCGGTGGCGTGCTGTTACCTTGACTTTGGCAGTGGGTCTATAGAGTGAAAAGCATGCCACGCGAATCCACGCCCATGCTTTCGACCAATTCGACCAAGCAACTTCCGCTATTCCCCCACGCACCCAAACCCCGCAACGATGTGAGGAGCCGGCCCTGCTTTTGATGGCATGCTCGGGCACGAAGCTCGATCGGGATGCGCGCGCCATCGACCTATACCGGGACGTGATGTATGAATCGTACCGGGCGCACGTGCGCAGCGATGCGGCGCCCCGCGTCCTGATCCTGTCCGCGCGTCACGGTTTCCTGCAGCCCGACACCGAGATTGCCCCCTACGATGAGCGCATGACGCGGCAACGCGCCGACCAGATGCTCTCTGACTTGTCGCGCTACCTTCGGCCTGCTTCCTGGCCAACTCGCGTCGGCACAGTGATGCTCGCCGGAGGCAAAGAGTATCGGCGCGTCATGCGCGCGGCGCTGGCCCGCCGGTACGGACCCACGCTGCCGCCTGTCCTGCAGGAAACCAGTGGTGGCATCGGGATGCAGCGGTCGCAACTCGGCGCCTTCCTTGACGGATTGCAGCCGGCGTTCCGCGACCAAATCGGCCAGCACGCCAACGGCACACCGCTCTATCGCGCGTATGGATGGATCAAGGCCGGCGCCCTCGCCACCCTGCTCTACCGGGCGGCGCCCGCTCTTCCCTCGCGCCAGGCTCGCGTGCTCTCGGTCTTCAAGGGGCCGAGCGGCCCCACCGCCGACGTTGAAGTGGAAGAGTTCGTGCGCGGCCGCGCCAACATCCGCCCGCGTTGGGTCAGCGTCAGGGAACTCCACCTTTCCACCGAGGTACCGGCATGAGTGATTTTGACCGACAACTGCATCGGGATGCAGTTGACCTGTGCCAAACCGGTCCAGCTACGCACGCAAACTCGTGGCGTTGGCCCATGCAGGGCTGAAGGCGTGGGCAAAGGTCGGCAATCTGCAGTTCCCGCCCGAAAAGCGGTATGCAGTACTCCAAGAAATCGTGCGCTACTGCGCCGAGGAATGCCTGTTGGCGTGCTGCTTCACGCAGGCGGACCGCTTGGGGCGGATCGCGGACGGCTGGACGCCGCCTACCTTCGCTACGCCTGCACTCGCGCAAGACTCGCCGCGCGCCGCAACCGTTATGGGCGGCCGCAGTTTTGCCCCCCTATTTGCAAGCGATATCCACCGCGCAGCGGTGGCAGGTGTGTGGAATGGGGTAAATTCAGTATATAACAGTGGGCATGACGCAAACTCCCTCTGGTTCAGCAACCAGCAAGCCAACGCAGGCGTACCGGGACTGGCAGGCTCGCGAAGCGGCCGGCGCTGATCGCTGCCCCCTTCTCGTCGCGCTCGATCATCCATCACCAGGCGATATTCGAGCATTTTCGTCGGCACCGCTGGCACGAGACACGACCATTGCCTCCTTCGGCACGGCCGGCGTCGACGCGTTCTGGCAAACCCCCAATGGCCGCACATACTCCCAGGCCACCCGCATGCGGTATGTGAAGCTGCTGGACCGGCTGGCCGCCCACAAGGCGTCAGCAGTACCTGTGTGTCATGGACGAAGCCCAGGCCCTTATCGACCGGAAACGCAGTGCGCGCCCTTGAGTGGACGGCGTGGGCGAGGGCGGATTTGCTGGCGATCGTCGACTACATTTCCGACGACAATCTTGATGCGGCGCAGCACCTGAAGGACGAGCTCCAGGCGAAAGCGGCATGCCTGCCGGAACACCCTTGGCTCTATCGGTGACCTACTCCCCCGGCGCCGGCTTCGGCAACCTATCAACAATTAGGAAATTCCAATAAATTCAGTAGGTTAGGAGAAGTGCTTCTATTGGATGGTCGTTTGATGGCGAGCTCACAGATGCTTCCTAAGTATTCTTTCATGTGTCGCTGACCCAGGCCTCATGGATAAAACTGGCCCGCCCGAGCGTCGGGCAGACCGCAGCACTCGTTACCAGAGCCAGCGGAGGTCGCTAGTCTTGGCGCCCGTCGTTTGTTATGCACTGCCGCCACTTTCAAGCAGGAAAGCGGCGCGCGCTTAACCCGCCGATACCTTCAGCCGCCAGGACCGGTTGGGCCCAGCCTCATATTGCGTCCCCGCCTTGCGCCAGCGAGTGTCTCGCCGCTTGCACTTGCTGATAAAGACCGGGCAGGTCAAGATTTTCCAGTCAATCCCCAGGTCCACTTTGTAATACCCGTGCGCCACGGCGTTGCATTTGATAGGCGAAGGCAAGGGGCAGCTCGGGATGTGCTGCCGCAAAGTCAGGATGGTGACCCTCGATATTGACCCAACTCGGCCCTGGCGAGATTGTCGAACCCACATCGCGCATGCTTTTGCCACTGTGAATTTCGTCCGGGACGTGGCGCGTGCGCCGTCCGATACAATGTTTGAGCTGATCCTGAACCGTTTCCCGACTGCCGTCCATGCTGAAGCCTGCCGCCACCCTGCGAATCGAACTGCTGGACGTGACACCCCTCGTTTGGCGAAGGTTTGTGGTGCCCGCGCATGTGCAACTGCCCAAGCTGCACAAGATCATCCAGACGGTGATGGGCTGGGAAGACAGTCACCTCCATCTGTTTGACTTTGGCGGCACGGCATACGGTGTGCTGGACGACGAGTTTCCAGACGACCTCACTCGGTCCGAGAAGGGCGTGCGGCTGGATAAGGTGCTTGGCTCAGCCACCCAATTCCAATACCGCTATGACTTCGGGGACAACTGGCGGCATCGCATCGTGGTCGAGGCGCTGGGTGCGCCAAACCTGTGCTTCACGCTTCCGATTTGCTTGGCCGGCGAGAACGCGTGCCCACCTGAAGACGTCGGTAGCGTCGCCGGCTATGCTGAGTTCCTGCAAGCCTTGGTGGATCCGGAACATCGCCAGCACGACGACTACCGAACCTGGGTCGGTGGGATTTTCGATCCCGCGGGATTCGACGTGAATGCAGTCAATGCCAGTCTGCGTACCCTGCGATAAGGGATGCGTTTGATTGGGCGGGCCCCGTGCTCCGCTTACGCAAAGAGCGCGGCAACATCATCTCACTGGGTCCCCGGCTACGGCTTACCACCGGTCCCCAGTGTGGGGTTGCTTTAGACTTGGCCACGGCCGCTAACCCGTGCATAGCGAGCGCAGCAGGGTTGCGACGTTGGCACGGCTGGTCGCTTGCACACGGGTCATGAGGTCATGACCAATTTGCCCCAATCCGTAGGTCTCAGCGATATCGTGTTGGAGGCGAGACCATAGGCCACTGGTGACCTCAGCGTCGGCCATTGCTCGGTGCGCCCGGCCGGCCATCGGCAAGTGCAGCATCTTCGCTAGCGTCGCTAGCTTGTGATTCTGTGCCTGCGGGTAAACGCGTCGCGCAACAAGCATCGTACAGGCGAACGACTGCGGTGCCGACATGCCGAGGTGAGCCAGCTCCGCCTGCCAAAACCTTCGGTCAAATCCCGCGTTGTGGGCCACCACGGGATAGTTGCCCACGAACTGTGCTGCTTCACGCATCACCGTCGATGCGGCGGGCGCCGATGCGATCATCTCGTTGGTAATGCCAGTCAGGCGCACCACCTCAGCAGGGATCCGCCTACCCGCATTCATCAAGCTTTGATAGCGGTCGACAACATTTCCGTCACGCATCAGGATGACAGCAATCTCCGTCGCTCGGTCACCTCGACTCGGCGACAGTCCTGTCGTTTCAAAATCAAGCACCGCAACGGTCTGCACGTGGCCCCTCTTGTCAGTCTGCGCACCGGGCCGCTTTTTGCCAAATGTTGGCGTGATCAGCGCGTACCAAGGAATGGCACCAGCACGGCATCCGCATTAAAGGGCATCATTCTCCCACGCTCTGGGTGCCCTGCCCCATTGGTAAGCCATGCTTTGGATACCAGGTGCGCGGATCCAGAGACGTTTGTTCGCGGCCGCGGCCTGACACAGTTATCGCGTCCGGATGTAGGCCCTGAACAGGCCCGGATGCAGGCCGCGCAGGGTCTTTCTTCGTTCGAGAAGTTCATGCTGCCGGCCTTCATGTTCGAGGCTCAACAGTTCAAGCATGATCCGCAGCCCCTGCTCTGGCAATGTATGCGTCGAGGACTCACACGCGCGCAGGAGAGCCGCCAGCCCCGGTTTGTCAGTCAGTGCCCACGCTGGAAACCACGCAAGATCCTCGATGGTGCCGTCTCCGTCGAAATTCGCATCGAATCGCCGACGTAACGCCAGCAAAGACGGATCCCCGAGCGATTGCATTAGCCCGCCAAGCCGCTTCGGCGACAGCCAGGCAAGCTCGACCAGGAGCGGCCACGCGGGTTCCAGCCCTTGGAGTCTGTAGACCGTCTCGGCCATCCATGCGAGCGGGATGGGAATACGTCGCCACGACTCGATCTGCTTGATGCTCTCGCGTGCCGCAGACCACTCCCCTGCGCGCATCCATAGCGGCGCGGCATGCCATTCTCATCTCGCGGTGAAATGGCAATGGTGAGGCGGCTTGCGCGGCGGCCCGCCACAGCGGTATGCACCAGGCCCTGCCCGCGACATCCCCGAATGCACGACTGCAGCCGGCTCGCTCGGCGAATAAAGGGCCTCGCACGTGTCACGGAGTGCAGACTGGCGATGTGATCAGGGACTCAAGCGCGGCAAGCACGTCATTGCGAAGCATGGTATCGCGGCTGTCTTCGAAGAGGTCGAGCTGCGTCGCGTGCTGCGCGAGATCGCGACTTGCGCGCTTCAGTCGCCGCGCCCTAGCCCCCGCCTCTCGCAGTGGCGCAATGCCCCCCGGAATGTACTTTCACGAAAGTGAAATTATTACCCCTCGTGATGGACCGCCGTTGGTTCCTTGTCGCCGTAGTGGCAGTGGTAGCCGCAGTTGATGCCGCCAACTGCAACAAATCTCGCGCACGACAACCCCATCGGCCCAGACGTGACGACCGGCAGTCCGTGGCAACGCGAGACTGCGCCGCATCGCCATGACTTTTCAGCCGAGCCGCTACGCTGAAAAGTCCGAGAGCCACGACCACCGATGTGGAAGTTGAGGAGAGCGTTCGGGGCCGCACGAAGATCTCCGCGCGCTGGGGCAAGGATTTGCAACCACTCACGATACAGGAGGCTGCGTGACCGATCTCCATCAAATGCTTGAAGCAAAAGCCCTATTCCAGCCGTTTCATGGCACATCTGAGGCGCTGATCGCCATGGCCCATGCCGGCTTTCGCGCCTGGGCCGAGGCGGACAATTTGAATTTCCCCGAGGAAAAGCGCTACGCCCTGCTGCACGAAGTCCTGCGCTACTGCGCCGACCGGTGCCTGCTGGCTTGTTGCTTCTCCCAGGAACGACGGCTGAGCGAGATCGCCGAGATGCTGGACGCAAGCTATCCCCGCTATGCGCTGACTCGAGCGCGCGTGTCTGCGCGGCGCAATCGCAATGGAAGACCGCGCTTTAAACCCCCCTCTGCTGCAAGCAATTCCGCCTCAGCGAGGCGGCAAGGTGTTGGGGGAAAGTCAAATTCAGTATATAACTTCGCCTATGACTGGAATGGACATCCTCTGGCTCTCGAACCCCACGCTTGCTTACCGTGACTGGCAGGCCCGCGAGGCGGCCGGCGCGGACAGGCGCCCCTTTGCTGAGCGCTCGATCGTGCAGCACCGGGCGATGTTCGAGCACTTCCGTCGGCACCTGCTGGCCCGGGGTACGTCGGTGGCCAGCTTCGGCACCGACGACATTGAAGCCTTCTGGCAGACCACGGAGGCGAAGACCTACTCGCAGGCCACCCGCATGCGGTACGTGAAGCTGCTGGATCGCTTGTGCCGGCATCTCGTCTTCGCCGGCGTGCGCGAGGACAACCCCGCCGCAGGCCTGCTTGCCTCGGTGCGCTGGCCAGAGGAAGAGCCCACACCGCAATACCTCGATGCGACAACTGACCAGCGCCTGCAGGCCTACCTCCAATCCCCCACCGAAGACTTGGCCAGCCTGCGCAGCCGCGCCATCGTGGCAATCTTTCTCGGGACGGGTATCACGGCGGCCGAGGCGCGCGTGGCGCGTATGGGCGACCTCCATCCCGACGCCGCGCCGTCGTACCTGTTCGTTCCAGCTCAGGGTCCAAGGGAGGCGCGCACCGTGCATCTGTCGGACTTTGCCGAGCCGCTGCTGCGCGACTGGCTGGCGCGCCGAAGGGCGCTACCGATCAAGGGCGATCGCCTCTTTACCCTGCGCCCGAACGGCCAGCCGATCACCGACATGAGCCTCGGCCGGATCGTCTCGGAGATACTCAATACGATCGGCGCCACAGATGTCGAGATGAGCCCGCGCACGCTGCGCAATACGTTCTGCCGCCGCCAGCTGCTCGCCGGCCTCCCGCGCGAGGAAGTCAGCCAGATGCTCGGGCTGGCCAGCAATCGCACGTGCGACCGGATCTTTGCCACCATCCAGCAGTCTGCGATCTAGCGCAGCGGCTAACGCCCTGGAGAAACCAGCAATGCCTGCGCTGTACGAGAGTCCCTTGGACATGCCGCTGGAAACGGCCAAGGCCCTCTACCGCCGCACGATTGAACCGAACGCGTCCTACGGCGAAGGCGAGGCCTGGTGGGCCGCTGTCGCGGCAGAAGTCGTGGCCGTTGCCGGCGCGGAGAATACCGCCGCGGCGGCCATCATCGCGTGGTGGCATCACGACTGGAGCCAGGTGGGCGATACGCCGAAGGCGGCAGCCGCGCGTTTACGCCGCGCATCCCGGGCCCTTTCGCGCCGGGTCAGCAAGTGAACTGCGGGGAATTTCCCGCTTGCAAGGATGCCGGCTTTTGCTATCCTTCGCTGGTGCGCTGCATGCCAGTACCGGCCTGCAGGCGCGCATCTCCAACCCGATACGACCATGGCCACGAAAGCTAAACCCGTAGCAAAGACCGCAACGAAGACCGCAACGAAGACCGCAACGAAGACCGCTGCAAAGAAGGCTGCCCCCGCCAAGAAGGCCGCTCCGACCAAAAACGGTGCAGCGGCCGCGCCGGTCGCAAAGCCGATCAAGGACACCTTCAACAAGTCCAGCCTGCTGGCACACTTGGTTGCCCAGACCGAGCTGGACAAGAAGACCGTGCAGACCGTGCTGGCTCACCTGGAAAATACCGTGCTGAGCGCGGTCCACAAGAAGGGCGCTGGCGAGTTCACCCTGCCGGGCCTGTTCAAGGTGGCGGCCATTCAAGTGCCGGCCACCAAGAAGCGTTTCGGCAAGAACCCGTTCACCGGCCAGGATCAATGGTTTGCTGCCAAGCCAGCCAGCGTGAAGGTGAAGGTGCGTCCGCTGAAGAAGCTAAAGGACGCCGCCTTGTAAGCTACCCCATCGTCCCACTGGGCAAAAGAAAGCCCCGGCATCTCGCGAGGTCGGGGTTTTTGCATGAACTGGGGCAGCGACCCATAGGGCAGCGCCCCATGAGTTGATTGGAGCGGGCTACACGTCCGCGAGGTAAGCCACGCAGCCGCTCCCGCTTTCGGTTCCGGCAATACGCTGGCCCTCGCGGCAGTCCGCGAAGTTCGACACATTGGCCTCAATCTCATTGGCCAACTGGCGCAGAAAATGCGCCGCCGCTGTCGGGCCGCCGGCCCCTTGGAAGGACTGGTCAGCCAGATCGATACCGATGATCAGGTCCACCGCGCTTGCGGCCCGAAAGCCCATGCTTGACGTGGTTCAGGAAGGCCTCGCGCAGGCCAAACGTGATGTCGTCGCTCTGACCGAGCTGGCGGGCCAGCGCGATCACGTCTGACCATGCCGTGCAGCCGCATAGTCCCTTGAGTTCCAGCGCGCTCCACTGGCTGGCGTAGAGAGCTTGACCTCGACCGCACCGGCACACAGGGCGCCTATGGCGTCGCGATCGACTATTTGGCGGTGCTCCTCGTCCACGACCCAGCGGATACGCACGAACTTGTCGGCCGCTTCAGCTGCGACGCGAGTGAGCTGCGCCATGCGGGCGGCCCGTCGAAGTCGATGCACAGCGTCTCGCGTGCCGGCGTCACCACCGGTCCTGTCTCTGCCTGCCCTGGCGCGACGCGCCATTGCAGATAGGTCTTGTCACCGATTTCGCCGTAGCGGAAGCGCCCGATCGAGCCCGGATAGCGACCAGCCGCCCCTCGCGATCCCATTGCTGGGCGCGGTGGATATGGCCGAGCATGAAGCCGTCGCATTCGGCGTCGAACAGCGCTCCAATGGTGAATTCATGATCGAATCCGGCCATCGGCACGCCATGCTTCGTCTGGCAACCGTTGACAGTACCGTGTGAGATACCCATCGTGCGGATGCCACGCGCGCGCAGCGAGCGGTTCACGGTCCCCGCGGCGGGCAGATAGGCTGCCAGATGGTCCCCTACAGCAGTCGCCGCATCGGATGTCCCCACGGCGACGGCGAGCATCGCCCTGTTCACCGTCGGCACGCAGGTGAAGACCACGTCCGGCATGCCATCGGCCAGCAGCGCCTCGATCTCCATCGGCGTGAAGAGCGCACTTACCGACGGGGTGAAACCGCCTTCGTGCAGCGCGACCTGGTGGATGCGGTCGGCAATATAGACCGGATAGCGGTTGCAAACGAGGCGAAACAGATCCAGCGTGCCGGCCGGCTCGTGCGAGAACGTGCCCTGCAGCATCACCACCGGCATGTGATCGGAGAGCTCACGGATACGCTCGGCCAGCACGCGCAGCGCCGGCGCGTGGGCGCGGCCTTGGTGAGAACCTTGCTACCGGGGCGGATCTTGCCAATGATGGGCGGCCGCGCGGGCCGCTCCTCTATGAAACTGCGGGGATGCCCGGAGTCGGTGTAGCCAATGGTTCGTTGCGTAGTGCGCTTCTCCTGCGTTCAAGGACTTGAACGACGGCAGCGCGAATGGATGCAGCATGCTCCCGAAGACGCAGGGCTGTGTCGGCCCCGCGCCGGGTCGTTACTTGGGAAAGGAACGCCGCTTGGGCGGGCTCCGCTAGACAGGCCACATGAGCGGCTGCACACAAACTGAGCCACGTACTGGGCTGGCCGACATAGTCGGACCGCCGGCGGGCGAGCATGGCCGCAATCGCGGCACGAATCTCGGAATTCTGTTCGATGGCAGGCAGCATGCTCAGCTCCTGTGTCGAGGGTTCCTACAAACAAAAAAAGCCCGCTCCGGCAATGCGGAAGCGACCTTGTTTGCAGGAAAACCCGTTGCCGCACCTCACCAGACGGTTAGCGTGAAACACCGTGAAGCACGTCCTCTGCTGAGCTTTTGCAGCAACGACTACCTCAGGCTGGCAAGCCACCCGGCGGTGATCGCGGCTTTAGCGGAGGGGCCCAGCGCTACGGCGCGGGTAGCGGCGCTTCCCCCCTCGGCAATGCGCATACGCTCGCCCACCACCAACTGGAAAGCGAGCTGGCCCGGCGGTTCGCGCCAAACATTCCCAAAGTGCGGGCGCTCTACTTCTGCACCGGATACATGGCCAACCTGGCGGTGCTGAGCGCGCTGGGCACGGCCGACGCCACCCTGTTTTGCGACAAGTTCATCCATGCCTCGTTGATCGACAGCGCGCTGCTGGGCCGGGCCACGATGAAAAGGTACCCACACTGCGACGTCACCGCGCTCACCAGGCAGCCTGCTGCCTGCAACAGCCCGCGCAAGCTGATCATGACCGACAGCGTGTTCAGCATGGATGGCGACGTGGCACCGCTCGCCGAAATGCTGGCGCTGGCCGAGCACCATGACGCCTGGATCGTGGTGGACGATGCCCACGGCTTTGGCGTGCTGGGGCAGCGAGGCCGCGGTGCACTGGAGCACCTGGGGCTCAACTCCGAGCGCCTGATCTATATCGGCACGCTGGGCAAGGCAGCGGGCGTGGCGAGAGCTTTTGTCGCTGCGCATCGGACGATTGTGGAGCATCTGGCCAACGTGGCCCGTCCTTACATCCACAGCCCGGCTGCGCCGCCGGCCATCGTCCATGCACTTCTGAGCAGCCTGGCGCTGATCGCAGGCCATGAAGGACGCGAGCGCCGCGACCACCTGATGCAATTGATCGGGCGGTTGCGCTATGACCTTCAAACCCTGGAGGTCCGGCATCCGCATGCTGGCTGGCAGCTCGCCGACAGCAGTACACCCATCCAGCCCCTGATCGTCGGCAACAACGAGGCCGCGCTATCCCTGTCCCAAGCGCTTGAGAACAACGGCATCCGCGTTACCGCGATCCGCCCGCCCACCGTGCCCAACGGTACGTCGCGCCTGCGGATCACACTGTCGGCGTCGCATACCACAGCCGACGTAACACGCTTGCTGGACAGCCTGTCCGCCATCATGGCCCGGTGAGGAGATGAATGAAGAATCTCTCACCTCATCGCCGTCGTTTCCGAACCGTGCCAGGCCGGAATCCGGCCGTGTCTGACTGCCAAAACAAGATCCCACAATGACCAGCATTGCCGACCGCACGACTGCTACCAACCAGACCACCACTCTCACCTCCAGGTCTCCACACCGGCCCCACAGCCGGGCATCGATGGCCGGAGCGTTGATCACCTGCGACCGCCTGGTCGACGGCGCCCTCCTGCGTACCCCTACCCGACCTACCACGCGCTGCGCGCGCTTGGCCCTATCCATTGGAGTGAAGAGTTCTTCGGTGGTGCCTGGCTACTGACCCGGCATGAAGATGTGAAGCCGTGCCGTGAAGTGAAATAGTTACGTTTGCGTAGTAAAACTGCTCCCTCTCCCGAAGGTATCGGTTGCGCCACCTGGAAAAGCCTTCACTGCAGCAATTCAGGCAGTAACGCGATAACACGTCTTTTGGCCTTCATCACACCATGAGGCAGAGGTCGGTGTGAAATGAACGGATCAATCAGGTGGAACGCTGGTTTGCCACCATCACCGAACAATACATCCGCCGCGCCACGCATCGCTCGACCCGAAAACTTGAGCAAGCTATCCGGCAATACCTTGACCTGAACAACGCCAACCCCAACCCTTTCGTGTGGACAAAGTCAGCCGATTACATCCTCGCCAGCATCAGGCGATTTTGTCTACGAATTTCTGACTCAGGACACTGATATGTATTGACCTTGTCAAGTTGGTTGGTTTCCTATTTTTGGCTGGTTGAACTCCAGTGTATTTGGGCCAGGGCCGGCGGTTCTTCGACGGTTGATCATTCTGATATGCGCGGGTTGGGTACCGCATGACAAATGATTCGTCGAGGAGCTGCCTCCGTCTAGTTTCGAGGGTTGTGCTGTTTCCAGTTGCCTCCTAGTGTGGGCGAGGATTCTCCACCGCTGCCGGACCTGGCCCAAATACACTGGTGTCTATCGGTTCGATTAGGGCCGTCTGACCTCTGCCTGCTGGCCGACCGCCCAAATAAAGCCCGTTAGTTCACGTGCAATCGCTGTACAGACCTGCACTGGCAGTTTGCCGCGCGCGCTCAGGTGACGATAGCGATGACACAGCCGTTTCTGCGCTTCCCAGGCAATCCCCTGGATCTCTGTCGTGGTGCGTTCGGCACGACGCTGGAGGGTGGCGGTCTTTCGCGCTGGATGCCGATAGGTCCAGGCCGCCTCGACCAGCACTCGCCGCACATGGCTGTTGCCGGCCTTGGTAATACTGCCTCGTCGTTCGCGCTTGCCGCTGGAATGCTCGCTTGGCACCAGTCCGAGATAGGCCATCAACTGCGGCGCGTCGGTGAAGCGGCGCAGATCGCCAAGCTCGGCCACCACCGTCACGGCAGTGATCAGGCTCACGCCGCGCAGAGCCATTAGGGCCTCGATCACCGGCCAAACCGGGCTGTCTTGCACCGCGCGCGCGATCTCCTGCTCCAGGCGTGCCACACGCTGGCTGCAAGCCTTGACCGTATCGATGTATTCCTGCAGCACGATCTGCTGCACCGGGTAGGCAAACTTGATCCCCTCGAGCCAGCGCCAGTGCGCTTGGGTCCAGCGGGATTTACCGCTATAGCGGTGGCCATGGCGTGACAGAAACGACAACAATCTTTGCTTGGCCTGCCGCTGCAGATGCTTCATGTCCTCGCGTGCACGGGTGAGGTCGCGTAAGGCCTCCTGGGCTTCGCCGGGGACCCAGACCGCGGTCAGTTCGCCGGCCCGGTGCAGCCGGGCCAGGCTCAGGCTGTCGCGGCGGTCGGTCTTGACGCGTTCGCCAGGCTTGCGCGGAATCAGCGAAGGGGCGACCACCTGACAGTCCTGCTTCAGATCACGCAGTTGCCGATACAGCACGTAGCCACCCGGCCCCGCTTCGTAGCAAAACGAAAGTCGGGCTCCGTCACGTTTGAGTTGCGTAACCAGCTTCCTGATCACCTCCGGCGTATTCCCGATCTCGCCGACATACCTGACGTCGCCAGCTGTGTCCGCCACCGCCACGGCAATGGTTTCTTGGTGGACATCCAGGCCCACGTACTTGCTAAACTTGTCCATGACCTGCCCCCTCAATTGTGGCTCTGGGCCGTTGGTTTAACCCACCTCAAGCCTAATCCACGTCGCTTGAGGTGCGGCAGGTCAATACATTCTGTCTAGTTGAAAAGTGCGATTTTACACAGCCTCAGCCAGTACCAGCTGGAGGCGCATGGGGAGGCCGCCAGTCGATGAGGCTGAAGGGAAGACAATCGCGCCCCTGATCTGAAGGTCTGCTCTCGAGCGGTTATCGTCCCTTCCGCAACCTCCAATGCCATGCCAATAGCCGCGGATCCGACAAGCGACGCTCCACAGCACCACATTGATCCCTGAGCCGCGCGTGATGTACCCAATCCGGGGAATCCATGCTCACAAACTACCCGATCGGGTAGCTATCGCCTGACCGGCCGATATCTACACTGCCTCCTCAACGAACATCACAGCATGGAGGCGCGAGTTTGGAAATCGACATCAATTTTGTCGACCGCCACGTATTGGTCTTCGGCGGGACGACTGGAATCAACTTCGACGTTGGGCAGGCATTTGCCAGGCGAGGCGCCCGCGTCTGCGTCGTGAGCCGCAAGCGCGAGAACGTCGATGGGGCGGTGGCTGCGCTCCTCGGTCACGGCGCGCTGGTTCACGGAGCCTGCGCGGACGTGCGCGACTTCGACGCGGTCGGCGCGGCGATCGACGGTGCGGTCAGCCGGTTCGGGCCCATCGACGTACTGGTCTCGGGTGCGGCCGGCAATTTTCTCTGCGAGGCGAATGCGATATCGGCGAATGGCTTCCGCGCGGTCGTCGATATCGATCTGATCGGAACATTCCACGTGCTTCGGCAGGCGTATGGGCATCTGCGCAAGCCCGGCGCGTCGATCATCAACATAACTGCGCCACAGGCAACCGTGCCAATGCGCTACCAGGCGCATGCAGCCGCGGCGAAGGCCGGCATCGATCAGCTCACGCGAGTGCTCGCGCTCGAATGGGGGGCGGATGGCGTACGCGTGAATGCGATCTCGCCCGGTCCAATCGACGCGACGGAAGGCTTCCGCAAGCTGATTGCCCGAACCGACGCGGAACTGGCGGCTGCCGAAGCCGCCGTGCCTCTGCGCCGGTTCGGTACTACGTCCGACATCGCAAATCTCGCGCTGTTCCTGGCGTCGCCGTACGCGTCGTACATATCCGGTGCCGTAGTTCCCTGCGACGGCGGGGGCGCGCTCGACAGCGTCAAGCCGGCAATCGAGCGCGCAGGCGCAGATTTTCCGGACCGGGTATAGCGCCGCCGGCGACAGCAAGACGATGCGGGCAATCCATAGCCCGCAACTACCCGGACGGGTGGCGGAAGCCACCCCACCCCTACCTAGACTAATTCCGCAATCAGCACACAAACACAGGAGACAACATGAAACCCCCCTCAATTTCCATGCTGCACTGCCGTACGATCCCGCAATGCGGGCGTCCCGCCGTTTCGCGCGCCACGCGCAGGACCGGTCGCTGAGCCGGCCCCCGGGCAGGCATTACACGAAGCGGGAGAGCCCATGAGAGTCCCATCCGATGGCAACCATGATGCCTCGCCGAGCACAAGAAGCACCAGGCTCGCGCGGCATCGCCTGATCAATATCGACAACGGCGGCACGCTGACCGACATCTGTGTGATGGACGGCGAAAGGGTCGTCCGCACCAAGACGCTGACGACGCCGCACGATCTGTCGCAATGCCTGTTCGACGGGCTACGCAAGGCATCCGAAGCGGTCTACGGCAAGGAAGACCTCGAGGCGCTGCTGTTGTCGACCGAGGCGATCCGCTACTCGACGACACAAGGCACGAACGCACTGGTCGAGCGCAAAGGTCCGCGGCTCGGGCTCGTCGTCGGCGGTTCGCTGGCGGTTGATCGAGTGCGTGCCGCCGACGGTGCGACCGACCTGTTCGACGCAGTGATCGGTGGCCGCGCGATCGCCCTGTCCGGTGAGTCGCCTGAAGCGGAAGCCGTGCGCGCCGTCGGCGAGCTCGCCGCGTCGGGCGCGAACCGGATCGTGATCTCGATCGGCGGGCCGGAGCGCGCGCAGATCGAGCATCACCTGAAACGCAAGCTGCTGCGCAGCTTCCCCCCGCACCTGCTCGGCGCGCTGCCGATCCTGTACGCGCACGAAGTGGCCGACGACGCCAACGACGTCCGCCGCACCTGGACTGCGCTATTCAACGCCTTCCTGCATCCGGCGATGGAGCGCTTCCTGTACAGCGCAGAGCAGAAGCTGCGCGAAGCGCGCGCGCAAAGCCCGCTGCTCGTGTTCCGCAACGATGGCCATGCCGGGCGTGTCGCGAAGACCATCGCGCTGAAGACATACAGCTCAGGCCCGCGAGGGGGCATGGAAGGCGCGCGCGTGCTGGCGGAACACTATGGGCTGAAACACCTGCTGTCGATGGATATCGGCGGTACGACGACCGACATCGGCCTCGTCGATGAGCGCGGCGTGCGCGCAGACCGGCACGGCAATGTCGAAGGCGTGGCGACGTCGTTCGCGCTCTGCAACGTCGTGAGCGCTGGTGTCGGCGGCAGCTCGATCATCCGCGCGGACGGCGACCGGATCGCGGTCGGTCCCGAAAGCGTCGGCAGTGCGCCCGGGCCGGCCTGCTTCGGCCTCGGCGGCACGCTGGCGACGATCACCGACGCGTTCACATTGTCCGGCATGCTTGATCCGGCGTCGTTCTTTGGGGGCAAGCTGCGGCTCGACAAAGAGCGTGCGCGTCAGGCAATCCGCACGCACGTAGCCGATCCGATGAAGATGGGCGACATGGAAGCGGTGTCGGCCATGGAAGCCGCCTGGGTGAAGAAGGTCGCCGGCAGCCTCACCGACTACACGCCGATCCGGCGCGACACCACGCTCGCGGCATTCGGCGGCGCGGGTGCGCTCGTGGCATGTCGTGTCGCGGACGCGATAGGGGTGAAGCGCGTCCTGATCCCGGGGCTGGCGGCTGTCTTTTCTGCATACGGCATCGGTTTTTCGGACGTCGGCCACAGCTTCTCCGCGCCGGTTGCCGAAGCGACCAACAGCGCGCTCGCCGCCGCGATGGATGCGCTCCTCGTGCAGGTGTCGCGGGCCATGTTCGGCGAGGATGCGGCGATCGACGACTGCCGCCTGGTCTACACCCTCGAAGCTGCGACTCCCGACGGCCAGACCGTCGACTACGCACTGCAAGGACAGACGCTGCCAGCGGGCATAGCGCCGGATGCAACCCTGTCCGTCTCGCTCACCGCCATCAAGCGCATGCCGCAGGCGAAGCTCGACGGCCGTTTCGATGAAGACGGCCACCAGGTCGCCGTCACCCACGACACGCGTCTTGTCGTCATCGACGGTCATCAGGCGGAACTGCCGCTTTATCGCGTCAGCGACCAGCCGAAGGGCGTCGCCGTGAGCGCAGCCGGTCCAGCGGTGCTCGAGGAGGACTTCTTCACCGGGCGCATCGACGCCGGCTGGCACTTCCAAATCAATTCCGCGGGAGACATCCTTCTCAGCCGTCGCGAGGAGAACGAGCAATGAAAGTCTTGATTACCGAAACCCTGCGCATCGACCTCGACACGGAGCAGTGGGAATGCCGGCGCTGCGGCCACGCGCACGGCAGTGCACGCGACAACTACAAGCGCGGCCTGCTGGTCCACGACCGCGATCCGCGCGAAATCCACAAGCCACTGCTCGATACGAAACGCTATGCACGCACGTATTCGCCGGATCCGGACTGGTGCCGCATCCTCGAATACTACTGCCCGGAATGTGGGGTCCTGGTGGAGGCGGAGTATCTGCCGCCCGGCCATCCGCCTTTGCACGACATTGAACTGGATATCGACGCACTGAAGACGCAATGGAAGGACCGGCCCGAGATGAGCGAGCCCGCGCAAGCCCCCGACCTGGCGCTCGAACGGGTCAAACTGCAGCGCGCCCTGCATGCGGCCGCTCATCACCGGTGCGGTGCCGGTGCCGAAGCCGACGTGTCATCCACTTGAGAATACGGGGAGAATCCACCATGAAACGTGTTTCCGTCGACATTGGCGGCACCTTCACGGACTGCTTCGTGGCCTGGGGCGATCAGTGTGTTGAAGGCAAGTCGCTCACCACGCATCACAATCTCGCGGTCGGCTTCAACGACTCGCTCGCCGACGCCTGCCGTCAGCTCGAGCTGACGCCGCCACAACTGCTATCTGAGGTCGATTCGGTCCGCTATGCGACGACGCTGGGAACCAACGCGCTGATCGAGCGCAAGGGGCCGCGCGTCGGCCTGCTGGTCACGACCGGTTTCAAGCACACGGTGCCGTTGTCGCGCGCCCGCGGCTACGGGGAAGGACTGACCGAGCCCGAGCAGATGGACATCCCGAACGCGGCCCGGCCAGAACCGCTCGTCTCGATCCCGCTGATCCGCGAGATTCGTGAGCGCATCGACTACCTGGGCCAGGTGTTCTGGACGCTCGACGAGGATGACGTGCGACTGCGCATCCGGGAGCTCGTCGACGCCGGCGCGCAGGCGCTCGTGGTCATGTTCACGAACAGTGTCGTCAATCCCGTCCATGAACTGCGAGTGCGCGAGATCTTCCTGGAGGAGTATCCGGCCCACATGCTCGGCGCGATTCCGATCCTGCTGTCGCACCAGGTCGTCGGCCGTAAGGGCGAGTATTCGCGCGCCACGTCATCGATCATCGACGCGTTCCTGCACCAGATCATGTACCACGGCCTCGGCACGCTCGAACTGAATCTGCGCCAGCAGGGTTACGCGAAGCCGATGCTCGTCAATCACAATTCCGGTGGTATGGCGCAGCTCAACTCGACCGATGCGCTGCAGACTGTCCACTCCGGCCCGGTCTCGGGTATTGCCGCCAGCGAATACCTCGCTGCCGCGGCAGAACTCGGCAACGTCGTGGCCACCGATATGGGAGGCACGAGCTTCGATATCGGCATCGTCGTGCAAGGGGGGCAGAAGTTCTACGATTTCAATCCGGTGATCGACCGCTGGTTGGTCAGTGTACCGATGGTCCATCTCGTCGCGCTCGGCGCGGGCGGCGGCTCGATCGCACGCTACGAGCGGATGTACAAGACGGTCGAGATCGGCCCGCAGTCGGCCGGTTCCGATCCCGGTCCCGCATGCTACGACCGCGGCGGCCAGCACCCGACCGTCACCGACGCCGACCTGTTGCTTGGCTATCTCGACCCGAAGAACTACGCGAATGGCCGCATTTCGCTCAATCCGCGCCGCGCGAAGCAGGCGATGCAGGACGATCTTTGCGATGAACTCGATCTCGACGTCATCGATACCGCGAAACTGATCAAGAAGCAGGTCGACGCGTCGATGGCGAACGGCATCGCGACGGAGCTGCGCACGCGCGGCTACGAGCCGAAGGACTTCACCGTGCTCGCCTATGGCGGCAACGGGCCGCTACATGCCTGCGGAATCGCCGCGGCGCTAGGCATCACGAAAGTGCTGGCGCCGCCGTACTCGTCTACCTTCTCCGCATGCGGCGCGGGGACCGTCAATCAGATGCACATCCACGAGATGAACACCTGGACGGTCCTCTTCAACCCGAATACGAAATCATTCTTCATGGACTACGACACCTTCAACAAAGGCGTCGAGGAACTCGAGCGACGCGGGCGGGAAGACCTCGAACGGCAGGGCATGGATCCAACGCAGATCCGGTATCGCCTTGAGCTCGACATGCGCTATGGCAACCAGCGCGTGCAGACGGCGGTCGTCACGCCGATCTCCCGCCTCAAGACGCAGCGCCACGTGCTGACGCTGATGGAACTGTTCCACGAGAGCTACGGCGCACGCTTCGGAGACGGGTCGCAGAGTCCGGAGACTGGCGTGCGGATCAACACCTTGCGCGTGTGCGCATACGTCGAGCAGCCGTCGGTCAAATTCGCCAAGCTCGCCGTCACTGATAACCCGCTGCCGCCGCCTGAGCCGGTCGGCTGGCGCGAATGCCATTTCGTCGGCCACGACGGCCCCATTCGCACGGCGATCTATGACGACCGGGCACGGGCGGAACGCACGCAGATCGAAGGCCCGGCCGTCATCACCACGCGCGCGACCACCTACCTCGTGGAACCCGGCTGGATCTACCAGGCCGTGGCCCAAGGCGGCGCATGGTTCCTGCGCAAATAAGTTCCGAGTGCGCTAAACGCAAGCGAAGGAGTTCGACATGCAAGACGAAATCACCGCGGAAGACCGGGCGCTGCTCGACAAGTTCATCGCCGACAACACGCTGTTCCTCGGTCCCGACCCCGAGATCATGCGCAATCACAGCATCCTCCCGCGGTCGAAGACCGAGCACGAAGTGCTCGAGCGCGGGGTCGATCCGCACCAGGTCCACCATGTGCGCGGATTGATCAACTCGGCGTTGTCCGAGGCCTTTACGATGGTGAACCAGATGGGTGCCGCGCCAGGCGCGAAGTGGGGCGACCTCGTTACCGCCATCTACACTGCGCAGGGCGACCTGTCGATGATCGCGCCGCACGGCATCATCGCGTTCGCCGCCTGCTGCTTCTATCCGATCCGTTTCATTATCAAGAACTGGGTGAACGATCCCACGGTCGGCGTAAAGGACGGCGACGGCTTCATCCACAACGATGCGCGCTACGGTGGCATCCACAACACCGACCAGTCGATGATGATGCCGCTCTTCTACAAGGGCGAGCTGGTCTGCTGGCTGTCGTCGACGATCCACGAGGGCGAGAACGGCTCCACCGAGCCGGGCGGCCTGCCCGCGCGCGCCGAGAGCAAGTACGACGAAGGCATCAAGATGTCGCCCTTCAAGATCGTCGAGAACTTCGAGCTCAAGCGCGACCTCGTCACGTTCCTGCAGAATTCGGTGCGCGATCCCCGCCTGCAGCTCGAGGACATGAAGGTCAAGCTGCATGCCGTGCTGCGTCTGCGTGAGCGCATCATTTCCCTGCTGGACCAATATGGCCGCGATGCGCTGATCGGCACGCTGCGCACCCACCTGGAGGATGTCGAAACGGAGATGCGCCGCCGCATCCGCGAGCTGCCCGATGGCACCACGCGCGTCCTGCAGTTCATGGATTCGACGCTGCGCGAGAACGCGTTGCAGAAGATCTCCTGTGCGATCACAGTGAAGGGTGAACGGATGATCATGGACTTCCGCGGATCGTCGCCACAGTTCCTGAACCGCTCGGTGAACACGAATATTGCGTCGTTCAAGGCGGCGCTCTGCACCGGCCTCCTGCAGAACATCTGGCCAGACCTGCCGCATACGATGGCGGTATTATCGCCGATCGAGATCATCACGGACCGCAACTCGATCCTCGACGCCGAGGGCGAGATGCCGCAGGCAATGAGCTTGATGCCGCTGTTCAAGGGCTGCGTGGTCTGGACGATTCCGATGAACAAGCTCAGCTACAGCCTCCCGCATCGTTATTCGGCGGTGATCGCGTCGCAGTACGACCAGGCCGCGACCTTCATCTATGGTGGCCTCACGCAGCACGGTGACGTAACCGGAAACTTCTGCGCCGACATCAACGGCAACGGCCAGGGCGCGCGCAGTCACGCCGACGGGGAGCATTCGATATCGCCCGTGTTCGGCTTCATGTGCGACACCGGCGAGCACGAGATCGCGGAGGAAGACACGCCGATCATCCGGCTCGGCGCGCAGCGGCTCGCCAAGGACCGGATCGGCTGGGGCAAATACCGCGGGGGCATGGGCTACGAGCAAATCGCGACCGCGCGCGGCTCGGGGCTGTGGGGGTTCATGACTGGCTGCGAAGGGTCGAAGTTCCCGTCGGCGCAGGGCCTGTTCGGCGGATACTCATGCCCGAGCTATCAGCTCATGAAGATCAAGGGCATCAACATCTTCAAGGTGCTGGAGGAGAATCCGAAGGCCGTCGAAGCGTTCGATATCGTGGAGCTGATGAACAAGCAGCCGATTCCCGGCGCGCAGTACAGCAGCCACGATATGGGCATGACGTTCGAGATCTGCAACGAGGGCGAGATCTACATGATCTGCCAGGGCTCCGGCGGCGGCTACGGCGACGTGCTTGAACGCGACCCAGAACTGGTCATGAAGGACTTGCGCGAAGACCTGATGTCGCACGACAATGCGCGCGACATCTACAAGGTGGTCTACGACGAGGACACGCTCGTCGTGAACGTGGAGGCGACCGCCGAGGCGCGGGCAGTGGAACGGCTCGCACGCATCGCACGCGGCCGGCCATTCGACGCGTTCTGCCAGGAATGGGTGACGCCGCAGCCGCCCGCAACGTTGCCCTACTTCGGTAGCTGGGAGGACAACACCAAGATCTATGCGACGACGATGGGCCAGCGCATCACGATGCCGGCTGATCAGATGCAAGGCGCGTTCATGCCCGATCCGAAGGACGTGCGCATAGCAGAACTCGAGGCGCAGATCAATGCAATGGAGGCGCGGACATGAGCCGGCTCGACGGCCGCTGTGCGGTGGTCACCGGCGCGGCGCGCGGCCTTGGCCTCGCCACCGCGCGCCGGTTGGCCGCCGCCGGCGCGCACGTGCTGCTGTCCGACACGTGCGCGGACGAAGGCGAGGCGCAGGCCGGCATCCTGCGGGGCGAAGGCCATGACGCCTATTTCGTCGCGCACGATGTGACCGATCCCGCCGACTGGGCAGCGCTGCTCGACGTCGCTGTAGGACGCTGGGGGCGGGTGGACATCCTGGTCAACAACGCGGGCATCGCCGAGATCGCCGATATCGAAACGCTCGACTTCGCCGGCTGGCGACGTACGCTGTCGGTGAATCTCGACAGCGTCTTCCTTGGCACGCAGGCCGCGATTGCACGGATGAAGGTCTCGGGCGGCGGCGCAATCGTCAATGTCGCGTCGATCGAGGGGCTGGTCGGCGAACCGCTCCTGCCGGCGTACAACGCCAGCAAGGGCGGCGTGCGCCTGTTGACGCGGTCGGCGGCCATTCATTGCGCCAGCCGCGGCTACGGCATCCGTATCAACGCGGTATGCCCAGGATTCGCCAACACACGCATGATCTCGGGCGCGGTCGGCACGATGTCGCCGCGAGACGCAGACACATTTGCGTTGCGGCTGATGTCCCGCATTCCGATGCATCGCTTTGCCGATCCCGACGAGATCGCGCGTGCCGTCGTCTTTCTCGCCTCGGACGATTCTTCATACATGACGGGTGCCGACCTCGTGATCGATGGCGGCTACACGGCGTGTTGAACAGGGAGACACACATGTCCCGACTTGCCGAAGCAAACCGCATTCGCCGACTGCTATGGCTCAACCACGACAGCTACAGCGCGCCACTACTTGCCGGAAGCAGCCCGCCCTGGCTCGAAAGCGCCGCGTGTGCCGCGTGGATGCGCCAGGCGCAGGGACTCCTCGGCTCGGACGTGCTCACCGTGCCCCTCGCTGACATCGTGGCAGCCTGGCTCGTGCGCAACCCGGCACTGAAGGCAGAAATGGCTGGGAAGACCAGGCGTGCGCATCTTCCGCTGAAGGCGTGCCTGGCGAGCGCGCCACTACGCGAGCATACGGCGGCGCTCGCGACGGCGCTGCGGGCGGCGCTGCCCGATACGATCTTCACGCTCAAAATACCAACGCCGCGCGACTGGGCGGGCCAGACGCTCGCGCTCGCCGGCGGGCCGCCGGACGTTGAGGTCGATGAAGACGCTGCCGACGCCGCAGCAGCCAGTATCGCCGACTTCCTGCGGGTGTTCGCTACCACGGGGGTCGATGCGGTAGTACTGGACGAATTGCGCGCCTGGGATGAGGACGATGCAGCGCACTGGCTCGAACTCTATCAGCCCGTGACGAATGTCGCGCGGCACTATGGCTGGGATTGGGGGCTGCGGCTTCCGGCGGCGGTCAAATTCGGCCAGGGGCCGGGCCCCGACTTCACGGTGGCGCCGTCGACCTGCTGCCACGGGCCGGTCGGGCTCCTTGTGCCGGAGGCATTCTGGAGCGATGACGATCTGCCGGCGCCGCAGCCGAATACGTTCGACGTCGCGGACATTCCCGCGACGGCGCGTCCGGAGACCGTGCTCGCACGGCTTGCCGTCTTGCGGGAAAGGCGATTGACATGGTGACCGAAGGCGAACTGATGTGGACGCCCGACGAGACGTTCACGCGCGGCTCCAATATCGCCCGCTTCATGCGCTGGCTCGCCGCCCATCGCGATCTGGCGTTTGCGGACTACGATGCGCTGCGGCGGTGGTCCATCGACGAAGCCGACGCGTTCTGGAGGGCGGTCTGGGAATACTACGACGTGCAGCACGATGGCTCGGCGCAGCGCGTGACTAACGGCGCGCCCATGCCGGATACCCGCTGGTTCCCCGACGCGCGCGTGAACTACGCGGAGCACTTGCTGCGGCACGCCGCGCACGCCGATCCAACGCATCCGGCGTTTCATCACGCGGCCGAGGCGCAACCTTTGCAGGTGCTGACGCTGGTGGGCCTCGCGGGCCAGGTGAGGCGCATCGCGACGCGCCTGAGGGAATTGGGCGTGGAACCGGGCGACCGCGTCGTCGCTTATCTGCCGAACGTGCCCGAGTGCGCGGTCGCGATGCTCGCGACCGTCAGCATCGGCGCGGTGTGGTCATCGGCGGCGATTGACTTCGGCGTGCGTACCGTGGTCGACCGGTTCCAGCAGATCGCCCCCAAAGTCCTGATCGCTGCAGACGGCTACCGTTTCGGCGGCAAGGTGTTCGACAGGGCTGGGGAAGTACTCGAGATCGCGCGATCGCTGCCCTCACTGAAGACGCTCGTCTGGCTGCCGAACATCGGCGGCGAGATGCCGGTGGAAACGTCGTCGCTTTCGTGCGAGGTGCTGGCGTGGGATGCGCTGCTGTCCGGCGCCGACATACCGGCCGACGCGTTCCGCTTCGAGCGCGTGGGCGCCGAACATCCGCTGTGGATCGTGTTTTCTTCCGGCACGACCGGCCTGCCCAAGGCCATCGTGCATAGCCACGTCGGCGTGTTGATCGAGCATCTGAAGCTGATGCATCTGCACATGGACCTGCACGCCGGCGACGTCATGTTCTTCTACAGCACGACCGGCTGGATGATGTGGAATCTGCTTGTCGCGGCGCTGATGACCGGTGCGTCCGCGGTACTCTACGACGGCAGCCCGATGCTGAGCGGTCCCGAGTGCCTGTGGCAGCTCGCTGCAGACACCGGCGCGACCAGCTTCGGCTGCAGCCCGACCTTCGTGCAGATGATGGAGAAGGCCGGCATCGCACCGGGCCGGCAGTTCGACCTTTCGCACCTCAGGAGCGTCGTGCTGAGCGGCGCGCCGAGCACACCGGAGACGTTCGCGTGGTTCTATCGCTGCGTGAAGCCCGATCTGTGGGTCACGTCGCAGTCGGGCGGCACCGAGCTGTGCAGTGGGCTCGTCGGTGCAGTCCCGGTACTGCCGGTGCGGGCGGGCGAGATCCAGGCGCGCATGCTCGGGATGGCGGTGGACGTCTGGAACGACGCGGGCGAGCCCGTGGCCGACGAGGTCGGCGAGCTGGTCGTCACGCAGCCTGCGCCGTCGATGCCGATCTTCTTCTGGAACGATGAAGGCAGCGCGCGTTACCGCGAGTCGTACTTCGAGTACTTTCCCGGCGTCTGGCGGCACGGCGACTTCATGCGCCTGACGCCGGACGGCGGCTGCTATATCTACGGCCGCGCGGACTCGACACTCAACCGCTATGGCGTACGGATCGGCTCGGCGGAGATCTATCGCGTCGTCGAGGAAATCGAAGCGGTGGCCGACAGCCTGGTCGTGTGCTGCGAGCTGCCTGGCGGAGGCTTCTTTATGCCGCTGTTCCTGCGGCTGCGCGATGGCTCGACGCTCGACGACACGCTGCGTGCGCACATCGCCGAACGGCTGCGTACGCTGTGCAGTCCGCGCCATGTGCCGGACGTCATGGTCGAGATGGCGCAGATTCCCTACACCCTGACTGGCAAGAAGATGGAGGTGCCTGTGCGCAAGGTCCTGATGGGGCATCCGGTCGAGCAGGCGGCGAGCCGCGACGCGATGGTCAATCCCGACGCGCTGGATGCATACGTGGCGCTCGCCGGCACGGTGCCGCGATGATGGCGGCTTCCGATAACCCCGGCGTAGTAGCGCCCGTGATGCGCGGCGACGAGCAGGCGCCGCACGAAGCGGCCTGCCTGCGGCCGTTCTGCTGCAATCCGTTCGGCGCGCTGTCCGCCGCCCTGTCTGCGTACGCGGGCGTCGGCGGGTGGACGCCGCCGTTGCCCGACGCGATTGGGAAGGACGAACGCGGTGATGCTTGAAGGTGTCGCGGGAATAGGGCACGATGTGCCGACAAACCAACCGCCCGGACGATCGTGACCGTCTCTCCGAACCCGAATCGACGCGGATTGCGTCAGGATGGCCCGACGCTTGACGTCAATCTTCGCGAGTACAAGTTCTTTCCGCCTGCCGCTCGCCCGGGCGCGATCGTCCGTCACGCATTGCTGGAACGCGTGACGCGGATGGGCGTGCCGCACGTTGTAATCCTGCAGGCCCCGCTGGGCAGCGGCAAGTCCACACTACTACAGCAGATCATGGATGGCGGCCACGCCAAGCACTGGGCGATGGCCTGGCTGACACTTGACGAAAACGATAACGATCCGCGCCGCTTCGAGGCGTACTTTATCGCGCTCGTGGCGCGCATGGTCGCTAAAGCCGGGGTGACCATGACGGCACAGTCGCGCGTGACGACGGACAACATGCTCGACTGGGTGCTCGCTCAGATCGCGCAGATCCCTGGGCCGCTCGGATTTTTCATCGACGACTTCCAGTGGATTCATGAGGCCGCAATCCTGCGCTTCTTCCGCGACCTGCTGCGCGCGCTCCCCGGACGATGTCGGGTGTACATCGGTTCGCGCAACCTCCCGAACATCGGGGTGAGCGCACTGCTCGTGGCCGAGGAGGCCCTCGTGCTGCGCATGGAGGACCTGCGTTTCTCAGCGAAAGAATCAGCCGAACTCCTGATTAGCGCGGGCGATGAAACGTTCGACGCGGAAACGGCGTCGTTCGTCCAGGCCCGGACCGAAGGCTGGCCGGCCGGCGTGCAGCTATTCAAGCTCGCGCTCGTACGCGCCGACATCCGGCACACGCTCGAGGAGACGCGCGATATCGCCCCGCTCGAGCTCGTACGATATCTCTCGGAAAATACGCTGTCGCTGCAACGCGACGAGGTACAGATCTTCTTGCTGAAGACGTCGCAACTGCGGCGCTTGAGCGGTCCGCTCTGCGAGGCAGTGACTGGCATACATCGGGCGGACGCCTTGTTGCAGGAACTCGAACAAGGCGGATTGTTTCTCGAGGCACTCGACGGGAGTCCCGGCTGGTATCGCTATCACAGCCTGTTCGCTCGATTCCTGGCGGAGCGGTTCGGCCACGAACGTCCCGATGGCGTGCTCGACGTGCATCGACGCGCCGCACTCTGGTACGCGGACCACGGCGTACCGGAGGAAGCGATGTTCCATGCGGTCGAATCGCGCGAATACGCGCTGGCGATCAGGACGCTCGACGAGTGGGCATCGCGGCTCATCGCGGGGGCCGAACTGGTGACGGTCGCGTACTGGTTCGACAAGCTGCCACTGCAAGAAGTGATCGCCAATCGAAGCCTCTCGGTGAAGATCGCATGGGCGCTGGTGTTCCTGCGTCGCGGCGGCCCGAAGCATCCCCTGCTGTTGTATCTCGAAGCAACCCGTGCGCAAGGCGGCAATCCCGAAGCGCATAGTCCCGACGTGGTGCTGGCGATGGCCACGCTGTTCAATAACGACTTGCGTGGCGCCACGCGTCTCGCGAACGTGCCGGCGCTGCAGCATCCCGCACGTGAAATCTTCGAGGCGTTCGAACTCGGCGCGGCTGCCAACCTGCTCGCATTCAGCGCAATGGCTGCGTGGCACGAAGAAGAAATCAATCATTTGCTCGTGCTGGCGGACAGCCACAACGATTACGCCCAAGCGGCGTTCAGCCACGGATACACGCTCGCTTTGCGGTGCATGCTGCAGGTCCTCGGCGGGCGGCCGCGGCTCGCGACAGAGGCGCCGCGCGCGACGTCCGGCACCCGACCTTACGTTAACCGCGGGATGGCGGCTGCGGCGCTGGCGGCGGCGCGCATCTGGGCATGCTACGAGGCGGACGCGCTTGACACTGCCGAACGTCTCGCGACGCAGTTCGAGGAAGACATCACGCTCGCCGCGGTCCCGGAGTTCATCGCGCTATCGATGGTATCGATCGCGCGCGTCCATGTCGCCCGCGGGCGGATGATGCAGGCAGGCGACACGCTCGACACGCTGGAGCGCCTGAGCTTCCAGAGTCAGTGGTCCGGCGTGCGCGAGATGGTTGCCTGGGAGCGCCTCTATCTTGCGGGACGAAGCGGCGACGCGGCGCGCATGGAAGTGCTTCTGCCACACGTGTCAGGCGACGCAGCGCCACCGGACCCTGTATGGATTCCTGTGACGGAAGCGCTGAGCGGACCGCTGCTGGGAAGAATACGACTCGCATTGCAGCAGCGTCGACTCGATCGGGCGGCCGACCTGCTCAAGTCGGCGCTGGCCATCGTGCCAGTCCGGCCGCTGTTGTCGGTCAAGCTGAATGTGCTGCAGGCATTGGTCCAGCACAGACAGGGGCAGACGAGGCTTGCGCTTCGTACGTTTCAGCACGCGTGCGAGACGGCGCGCAGCGGTGGCTGCTACCGGGCACTGCTCGACGAGGGCGCGGAGCTGGCCGTCATGCTGGATCCGGTAACCGGATCGGAGGTAGATCGCGCCCCTCCGCCCGCTGCACCTCGCGCTCGCAAAGCTGCCTGGTTCGACACGCTTTCGCAAAGAGAGCACGAGATCCTGCATCTGTTGTGCAGCGGGGCATCGAACCGCGAGATATCCGAAAGGCTGTTCCTCTCGGAAAACACAGTGAAGTTCCATCTGAAGAAGCTCTACCTGAAACTGGATGTCAAGAATCGAGCGCAGGCGATTCTCAAGGCGCAGGCGGAAATCCGGTGACTGGCGCGAGCCCGTTGGGCGAATCTAGCCCTGTGTAGGTCGCGCCGAGCCGCATACTGGCGGAATTGGCCGATGAGAGGCGTCTGGCCGGGGCGATGGGCCGGAAAGTCATGAGCGGACATGCGAGTCAGAGATTCGATTGTCTTTATATCGGCCGTATCGGTCGCTCGGTTCAGCTTTGGCGGATGACCGCCAAGGGTCGAGCAAGAGACCGTTCATGGCCTGCGGATTCAAGACAGCTAAAGCGACCGCGCCGCTGAGAGCGATGGTCACGGTGGCATATCCCTGCTGAGCGCGGAACGTCGGCAGGCCAGCGAAAAGCCCGATGACGCTACCCCAACGCTCCCGCGGTAGCTGGGCGAACGGAAGCTCTTAAACGTATTGGAACCATCCTCCCGCAAGCAGACCAACCATATGCTTTGTTTGGCAGACCGGGGCGCGTGACATAGCCAATCGATCCAAGCTACGAAGCCCCATGGAGATATACGATATTTTCACGCGTCGGCCGAAACGAGCCGTCCGGCGATAGGGCCGCCCTTTCCATCCGAAAGGCTTCGGTGAGTGACCGCACTGTTGGTCGGCTAGATACGGCAGCGACGGGGGAGACGGTCTCTGTGGGGAGTTGAGACGACCAGCACGCGGGCGAAGATAGCGCGTGGCTCAAATGACTGTCTGAACCATCCAACCAGAATGGCAGAAGGTACCCGGCACTGACCATGCTGGGGGCCTTCGGCTGTCCCTAGCCATAGAGTGGCGGATATCCTCCAGCGAGGAACGGTACAGGGTTCCCTTTCAAAGGTAAGCGTAAAAATTGAACCGGAATAACCATTCGTCCTACGCGCGATCTTTGCCTTTCCCTCGCCCATGCTGGGGTAGACCGCTGCGCGGTCGGGCAACCAGGGCGAGCAGTCGACGCTGGAGTACATGCCCCACCGCCAAATCCCCTAATGCCCACATCAAACCGCGTTTTCCTCGCCCGCTTACACAACGTTGATGGCCAATGCTCTATCAGCTGCACGGCGGTTAATTGCGTTTTCGCCCAGGGCCGATAGAATGGCTCAGGTCTTAGCAAGACCTTCCTGACTAATGTGTTGGCGATCCGCACAGAAATCCGCTATACCGTGCAGCCCCTGCAAAGCCACCTTGCTCATCCGATCGATTCTCAGGCCGGCCTGGGGATATAGTTATTCGTATGCTAGGTTCGGGGGGTCAGATCATGCGCAGCCCGCGTAAGCATCCATCGGCAAAATTTTCGCCTTCTAAGCCTGACTTTGTCGCGGGCGAGCGGTATTTCCGACAGTTCGCGGGTGCCTTGCCGCACATAGTTTGGACAGCCAAGCCCGATGGTTGGGTTGACTACGTCAACCAGCGGGGAGTGACCTATACTGGCCTCGCGCTCGATCAAATATCGGGTTGGGGTTGGGGGCAAGGGGTCCACCCGGATGATCTGCAAGCCACGATTGATCGTTGGAAGGTGGCCATAAACAGCGGAAGTGAATTTGAAATTGAATTCCGTATGAAAAGAGCTGCCGATGGTGCGTATCGATGGTTTCTTTGCCGCGCGTTACCGTTTAAAGACGTCAACGGAAATATCATCAAGTGGTTCGGCACCGCCACCGACGTCGAGGACCAAAAGCAGGCGCAGGCTGCGGCCGAGCGGGCCAACCGCGCGAAATCGGATTTCCTGTCCAGCATGAGCCACGAGTTGCGCAGCCCGCTCAATGCGATCCTCGGTTTCGCACAGTTGATGGCCTCGGATTCTCTGCCACCAACTCCCTCGCAGCAGGCCAGCATCGACCAAATTTTGAAGGCGGGATGGCACTTGCTCGAACTGATCAATGAGGTACTTGATCTCGCAAAAATTGAGGCCGGCCAGGCATCGCTCTCGCCAGAGCCGGTATCCCTGTCGGACGCCTTGCGCGAATGCCACTGCATGATCGAGCAGCAGGCGCTGAAGCGCGGCATTCGCATGCGCTTTCCATTGCTCGATTCCCCGTGTTTTGTCCGCGCTGATCGCACCCGGCTGAAGCAGATTCTTGTCAACCTCCTTTCCAACGCCATCAAATACAATCGTGATCAAGGAACGGTCGAAGTGAGTGTGACCACGGGGGAGCGAGTTCGCATCAGTGTACGCGACACCGGCGCGGGATTAGCACCGGAACGGCTGGCACAACTATTTCAACCGTTCAACCGCCTTGGGCAAGAAGCCGGGCCTGAGGAAGGCTCGGGCATCGGCCTTGTGGTGACCAAGCGACTGGTGGAACTGATGGGCGGGACCATTGGCGCTGAAAGCACGGTTGGCGCGGGCAGCGTATTTTGGGTAGAACTGGGTGCGGCAAGCGCCCCGGAGATGACAGACGAGAGCGCCGGGCCTGGGGTATCAGCCTACGCACAACTAGAGAACCGCTCTTCGCCGCATACCCTGTTGTATGTCGAAGACAACCCCGCCAACCTGAAGCTGGTTGAGCAACTCATCGCGCGTCGGACCGATATGCACCTACTGACTGCCGGAACCGGGGCGCTCGGCGTCGAACTCGCGCGCACTTCATTGCCAGAAGTGATTATGATGGACATCCACCTGCCGGACATTAACGGCGTCGAAGCGCTGAGAATGCTTCAGGAAGACCGGAGGACAGCGCATATTCCCGTCATCGCCCTCAGCGCAAACGCGATGCCGCGCGACATTGAGAAGGGCATCAAAGCAGGTTTTTTTCTCTACCTGACCAAGCCGATCAAGCTCAATGAATTTATGGAGGCACTGAACACAGCTTTAGAAAGGACGAAACATGAGACTGGTCAGGAGCAATGAAGTAGGACGCTCGATATGCTCAGCTTATCCGACATTCTTGGGGCAAGAATCCTGATCGTCGACGATCTGGAGGCCAATGTCCTGTTGCTTGAGCAAATGCTTCGCGGGGCCGGCTATACTTGCGTCATGTCAACGACGGATCCGCGTGTGGTTAGCGAGCTTCATCGCAAGAGCCGCTATGACCTTATCTTGCTTGATCTCCAGATGCCTAGCTTGGACGGGTTCCAGGTCATGGACGCCCTTAAGGAAGTCGAGCCTGAGAGCTACCTTCCGGTGATCGTAATCACTGCCCAGTCTGATCACAAGTTGCGCGCACTGCAAGCCGGTGCGAAGGACTTCGTCAGCAAGCCGTTTGATCTGGCCGAAGTACTCATGCGGGTTCACAACATGCTGGAAGTGCGTCTGTTGCACAGGGAATCGTTGAAATACGGCAAAGCACTAGAGCAGAAGGTGCGCGAACTGGAAGCTAGCCGAGAGACAATCGTTCGCCAGAGTGATGAACTCAAGCGTCTTTATGAAAAGCTCCTTCACGAACAACAGGTATCCGAGCGCCTGTTGCTGACCCTGCTGCCCTCCCCCATAGCCGAGCGTTTGAAGGCCCGATCCGAGCTTATCGCAGCTAGCCCTCCGGAAGTCATCGCCGACAACTTCCAGGAGGTATCCGTGTTGTTCGCGGACATCGTGCAGTTCACCCGTTTTTCTGCTGGCATGAGTCCCAATGGACTCGTGGCCGTACTAAATGAAATCTTTGCCGATTTTGACAATATCGCTGACAGGCGCGGACTGGAGAAAATTAAGACGATCGGCGACGCTTACATGGCAGCCTCCGGTCTACCTATGCCGGCGGACGATCATGCCGAACGGGCGGCGCATATGGGGCTGGATATGATCGAGTCGCTGGAAGAATTCAGTAAGCGAAGCGGCCATAGCCTGCAGTTGCGCGTCGGTATCAACAGCGGTGCGGTGGTAGCCGGTGTTATCGGCAGGCGAAAGTTCATTTACGATCTTTGGGGTGACGCCGTTAATATTGCTAGCCGGATGGAGTCCCATGGCGTAGCTGGTCGCGTGCAGGTAACGGAGGCTACCCGACAGCGGCTAGGAAAATCATTCAAGGTCGAGGAGCGCGGTACGATTGCGGCCAAGGGCCTAGGTGAGCTGCGTACGTGGTTCCTGATTGGAAGAACCGGAAATGCCCCCGATTGAAGCCGCGCCCTTGGCTTCGGCTCGGCCGGCCCCCATTGATCCTGTCGCGCGAATACCGAAGGGATCTAGCAGCCTCAGAGTGGGCGTGATTTCTACACTCTCAAGGTCGTAGTCTGTGGCGGCGCTCAATAGTCCCCACGGGAGGACAGGTCGCTGCCTGCGCAGAAGCATTCAGTGCCTCCGAGCACCCCGACGTATAGACCGGGATCGTCATCCAGCGTGTTAAGAGCAGCGTCCAGCGCGTCGGCCAACTGCCGGTTGACCGCATTGCGCTTGCCCTCGCGCCTCAACGTTATCGTGAGGATATTACCTTCCCGGTGGAGACCGACGTATTCGCTCGAGTTCACGGTGCCTCTGATGCCAATTCGCCCTTTCGATTTGTGATGCGATTATTCAGCGGTGAAGACGACACGCCCGACCGTGGACCGGCTCTGGGCGTGCTCCAGCGCCGCATCAAAGCGGTGCAGGGGGATGGTGTGCGTGACCAGTGGCTTGACCTTGCCGTCGCTCCACATCTCGAGCACCTCCCGCTCGAGGTCAAAGCGACGCCCGGGGTCGCGCTCCCCGAACTGCCGGTAGTCAACGCCGACCAGTGACGCGCCTTTGACGATGGCGAGATTGGACTTCAGCAAGGGGACATCACCGCCAGCAAAGCCCACCATGAGATGGCGCCCGCCCCAGCCAAGCGTGCGGAAGGCGGCGTCGGTCGCGTCGTTGCCGACCGGGTCGAACACGACGTCAACCCCGCTTCGCCCCGAGAGCGATTTCACTGCGTCTTTCCAATCGCCTGCGCCGTCCACCACCTCATCAGCGCCTGCAGCCAGCAACGCGAAGCGCTTCTGCGCCGTCGAAGCCACTGCGATGACGCGCGCGCCGAGCGCTTTCCCGACTTGGACGGCCGCGTAACCCACCCCGCCGGCGGCGCCGAGGACAAGTAGCGTCTCTTCCGTGACGAGTTCCCCGCGCTCGCGCAGGCCATAGAGCGCTGTCCCGAAGGAGACCGTGAGGACCGCGGCTTCCGGCATGCTGGCGTTGCCCGGTATGGGGTGCAAGTGGCTGGCCGGAAGACATACGTACTGCGCCCACACCGCACTGCCCGTACCGCATACGCGGTCACCAACCTTCAGGCCAGGCGCAACGCTGGGCCCGATTGCGTCGACAATCCCACTGAACTCCGAACCCGGGACGAACGGCGGCGTGAGCCTGACCTGATAGCCACCCCGGGCAATCAGCATGTCGACGAAAGAGATGCCGCTGGCCTCGATGCGGATGCGCACCTCGCCGTCCCCGGGTTCAGGGATGGCGACCTCGTCGAGCCGGATGGCATCGCTGCTGTCGTAGTGGTGGACCCGCAAGGCTTTCATCGTTCAAATCCTCTGAAAATCAACGAAACGCATGGCGTGGCGTGCTACTGCGCAGCACTGCCGAAGGCGAGGGAGTGGGAGGAGTATATTGATACGATTAGTGAATGGATATACATTCAGAGGGATATAACAAATCCGCTGTTCGCATGAATAAGGCTAACTTCTCAGAGGCAGAGGCATTCCTCGCCGTCGCGGACTTCGGCGGCTTCGGCGCCGCGGGGCGGGAGCTTGGCGTCACGCAGTCCACCATCAGCCGGCGCATCGCGGCGCTGGAGGCCCGCATGGGGCGCATGCTTGTGCAGCGGACCACCCGCCGCGTGAGCCTGACGGAAGCCGGGCAGACCTACGCCAACGAGTTGCGTGATGTGCTGCTACATCTGCAGGATGCCGAGGCTCGCGTACAGAACCAGGCGGCCGAGCCGGAAGGCTTGCTGCGCGTCACCATGCCGACGGCATTCGGCAGGATCTGCGTCCTGCCCTGCATTGCCAGGCTGGCTGAGCGCTACCCGCGCTTGCGCTTCGACGTGGATCTGTCGGATCGCTATGCCGATTTGCTCGATGGCTCGTATGACGTGGCCGTCAGGCTGGACGCGTCGCACCAGACAGGCGTGGTCACCAGCGTAGTCCAGTCCTTCGGCTTGCTGCTCTGCGCCTCGCCAGGCTACGAACGGCAACATGGCTTGCCCGCCAGCCCGACGGACCTGAGCACGCATACCTACCTGGCGTTACGCACCTATGCGCCCCGCCTGAAGTGGAATTCGCACTGGCGCGGAAAGAAGGTGGAAGTCGATCTGACGCCACGGATCATCGTCAGTGACTCCACGTCGCTTCGCAATCTCGTGATTGCAGGCGCCGGGCTCGCGGTCCTGCCGACCTACCTCGTCGCCGAAGACCTGGCGGCGGGATTCCTCGTCGACGCTTTGCCCGGTCTTGGCCTTCCGCGCCGGGACATGTACGTGGCATATCCGCGGCATCGCGGCGACCTCAGCAAGGTCAAGGTCTTTGTGGACGAGTTGAGCAGGATCGGGTGATCGTGCGGGTCCATCGGACCGCGGGAGACTGGCCGGCAGCGGCGCCATGGAGGCGCCCCGCGAGCAGCGTGGGTGGCAGTCGCCAAATATTCATCCCTTTGAACGAGGCAGGCCGTCCGGGCGCCACAAGATAATCCGTCTGCAACATGGGGCAGCAGCAGCGCGGTGCACCCAATCGAATGATTGCAGACCAGGAAGCCAGATGAATGAAGCCTTTCTCTATGACGCCGTCCGCACGCCGCGTGGCAAGGGGCGCGACACCGGAGCCCTGCATGACATCACGCCCGTTGCGCTGGCCGCGCAGGTGCTGCGGGCACTGCGCGAGCGCCACGCACTGGACCCGGCGCTGATCGAGGAGGTCGGCCTGGGAATCGTCATGCCGCTGGGCGAACAGGGCTCCGACCTGCCCCGCATCGCACTGCTGGCGGCGGGCTACGGAGACAGCGTGCCGGGCTACCAGCTCAACCGTTTCTGCGTGTCGGGACTCGACACCGTCAACCAGGCAGCGGCGGCGATCATGGCGGGCCAGATCGACGCGGCCGTCGGCGGCGGCATCGAATCGATGTCGCGCGTCGCCATTGGCTCGGACGGCGGTGCTATCTATACGGATCCGTCCATCACGAGGCAGTTTGCCTACATGCCGAACGGCGTGGCAGCCGACCTGATCGCCACGCTGGAGGGGCTGACGCGCCGCGACGTGGACGCCTACGCCATGGAAAGCCAGATGCGCGCGGCACATGCCAGCGCACAAGGCTATTTCGACCGCTCGCTGGTTCCCGTCCAAAACGTGATCGGCGAAACCGTCCTGGCGCGGGATGAAGCCGTGCGGCCCGCCACCAGCATGGACGATCTTGCAAAACTGGCGCCGGCGTTTGCCGCCCTGGGCAAGCAGGGTTTCGACGCCATCGCGCTGCAATCCTATCCGGAACTGGAACGGATCGAGCATCTGCACACCGGCGGCAGCTCCAGCGCCATTGTCGACGGCGCCGCCGCGGTACTGGTCGGCAGCAAGGCGTTTGGCGAGCGCACGGGGCTGAAACCGCGCGCTCGCATCCGGTACTTTGCGTCGATCGGCAGCGATCCCAACATGAATCTGGGCGGGCCCGTCCCCGTTACGCGGAAGCTGCTGGCGCGCAGTGGGCTGGGCATTGCCGACATCGACCTGTTCGAAGTCAACGAAGCGTTCTCGGTCGTGCCGCTGGCGTACATGCGAGCCTTAGATATCGACCATGCCAAGGTGAACGTCAACGGCGGTGCGATCGCGCTGGGTCATCCACTGGGCGCAACCGGCGCCATGCTGCTAGGCACGCTGCTCGACGAACTGGAGCGCCGCGGCCTGCACCGCGGCCTGGTGACCCTGTGCGCCGCTGCCGGGCAAGCCACGGCAACGCTGATCGAGCGTGTCTGAAGCACACCATTCGCCAGGCTTGCACTGCTGAATCCCGAACCAGGAAACGCATTGATGAATCCCATTTCCTTTTCCGTCGACCAAGACGGGATTGCACTGATCACCATTGACTGCGCCGATCTCCCCGTCAATGTCTACACGCCGGCGTTCACGGCGGGGATGACCCAGGCCGTGGAGCGTGTGCTGGCCGATGACGCGATCGTCGGTGCTGTCATCTCCTCCGCCAAGGACAGCTTCCTTGCCGGCGCCGACCTTAAAGCGGTACGCACACGCCTGGACGCCGCGCTGGCAGCAGGGCTGAGCGCAGTGCGCGGCTTTGTGGCCGAGAACCGCTTCATGCGCCACATGGAGACCGGCGGCAAACCGTTTGCGGCAGCAATCAACGGCACCGCGCTGGGTGGTGGACTGGAGCTGTGCCTTGCCTGCCACTATCGCGTCCTGTCCGATGCGGCCGATGCGCGTGTGGGGCTGCCTGAAGTCGGGGTCGGCCTGATGCCGGCCGGCGGCGGCACCCAGCGCCTACCGCGTTTGCTCGGTATCGAGACCGCATTGCCGCTGTTGCTCGAAGGCTCGGCCATGACACCCGCGCGCGCGCTTGCGCTTGGGATTGTGGACGAGATCGCGCCCCGCGCGGAGTTGGTGACGCGCGCAAGGCGCTGGCTGCTGGCCAATCGCGACGCACGCCAGCCATGGGACCGGGACGGTTACCGTATTCCCGGGTGCGCCGGCGCACTGGCCGGGCACGCATCGCGCAGCTTCTATGCCGGCATGGCCCAGGTCCGCAGCCGCACGCAAGGCAACTATCCGGCGCCACTCGCCATCCTCTCGGCGGTCTATGAAGGGACGCAGCTTCCCTTCGAGCGCGGCATGGCGATCGAAGCCCAGTACTTCGCACAGCTCGCGGCCAACCCGGTCGCACGCAATCTGGTCCGCACGCAGTTTGTCAACCGCAAGCGCTACGAGCGCCTGGCGCATCGTCCACAGGGTATCCCCCAGGCTTCCGTGCAGCGGCTTGGCATTCTCGGCGCCGGCATGATGGGAGCCGGCATTGCGCATGCAGCCGCCCTAGCCGGCATCGAAGTCGTGCTGATCGATACCACGCGCGAACGGGCAGCTGCCGGCCGGCGGCGCGCCATGGAGATTGCCACCGGCGCCAGCGCACCGATCACGGAAAGCGAAGCGGCGCACCGCGTGGGCAAGCTGATCAGGGCCACCGAGCGCTATGGCGATCTCGACGGTTGCGGTTTCGTGATCGAGGCCGTTTATGAAGATCGTGCCCTCAAGGCCGACGTGATCGCCCGTGCGGTGGCCGTACTGTCGCCCACCGCGATCCTTGCCTCGAATACGTCCACGCTGCCCATCACCAGCCTGGCCGCAGACACTGGCAAGCCGGAGCGCTTCATCGGCATGCACTTCTTCTCCCCGGTGGAGCGCATGCCCTTGTTGGAGATCATCCTGGGGGAGCGCACGTCGCGCGAAACCCTCGCGCACGCGATGGACCTGGCTGCCCGGCTGAAGAAGACGCCGATCGTGGTCAACGACAGCCCGGGCTTCTACACCAGCCGCATCTTCTGCGCATACGTCGACGAGGCCATGGCGATGCTTGCCGAGGGCGTCAAGCCGGCGCTGATCGAGAACGGCGCCCGCATGGCCGGCATGGCGACGAGCCCGCTGGCGGTGCTGGACGAAGTCTCGCTGGACCTGCAGCAGCGTGTGGTCAGGCAGGCGGAGGCTGATGCCGTGCCCGAGCCGCTGCGCCGCATCCACGCCCTGCCGGTCATCGCCCGCATGAACGCAATCGGGAGGCTGGGCCGCAAGCGCGGCGGCGGCTTCTATGACTACCCCGAGGGCGGCGAGAAGCGCCTGTGGCCGGGGCTGGCGGCGGAATACCCGCCGGCACGGCAACAGCCCGACGTGGAGAAAGTGAAACGGCGCCTGCTCTATATCCAGGCACTGGAATCGGTGCGTTGCCTGGAGGCGGACGTGATCGCAGCACCTGAAGACGCAGACATCGGCGCCCTCCTCGGCCTGGGCTTCCCGGCATGGACCGGCGGGCCGCTGTCGCTGGTCGACACCGTCGGCGTGCGCGCGTTCGTGCTTGCCTGCGATACGCTTGCCGACGCGCACGGCTCCCGGTTCCGGCCTACGCAGGCGCTGCGCGAGCGGGCATGGCGCGGCGAATCGTTCTACCGCACGGAAGCGGCATGAGCACAAAATGAAGGCTCTTCGAGCCCGAGCACGACCCGGGTGTCGCGGATCTACGCGGGAAGTTCGGAGATCATGCTGGAGATTGTCGGCCGCGCGCTGGGATTGTTGTAGCGCATGGGGTGGCGCGCAAAGATGCAAGGCCGGGGCCGCCCCAGTGTACCGCCCGACAAGAGAAAAAGGGCGCTTCCGTTGGCCGGAAACGCCATTCTTCTATCCCCTGGCGATGCGGTTTGCCATGCTCCAGCGGTGGACTTCCGAAGGGCCGTCGTAGATGCGGAATGCACGCATGTCCCTGAAAATGCGGGCGACAATGGTCTCGTCGGTCACGCCGCTGCCGCCCAGCACCTGGACAGAGCGATCCACGATGCGCCACAGGGCTTCGGAACAAATAACCTTGGCCTGGCTTGACTCGTGCCGGCCTTTCCCGCCCTGGTCCAGGACCCAGGCGCAATGCCAGACGGTCAGCCGGGAGATATGCAGTTCCATCTCGTTGTCGGCAAGCATGAAGCCTACGCCCTCGTGCTCGACCAGGCTACGGCCGAACGCGCGGCGCTGCCGGGCATAGTCCGCAGCCACGTCATGAGCACGCCGGGCGGCTCCAAGCCAACGCATGCAGTGGGTGAGGCGGGCGGGGGCGAGGCGCAGCTGCGCATAGCGGAAGCCTTCGCCCACCTGGCCGAGGACATCGGCGGCCGGCACGCGCAGCTTGTCGAAACGCACGACGCCATGGCCGCCGGTGAAGCAGGTGTCGAGTGCGTCCATCTGACGCTCGATCTCCACGCCGGGCTGGTCCATGTCGGCAAGGAACATCGTTGCCGTGCCGTCTTCCATGCGCGCCATGATTATGGCGAAGGTGGCGCCCGTGGCACCCGTAATGAACCACTTGCGGCCGGTGATGAGGTAGTCGTCGCCATCCTGCACCGCGATGGTCTGGAGCATGGACGGGTCCGCGCCGGCACCGGGCGACGGCTCCGTCATGCAGAAGCAGGAGCGTGTGTGTCCGTCGATCAGCGGTTGCAGCCAGCGCTTCTTCTGCTCCGACGTCGCGACGATTTCCATCAGGTGGATGTTGCCTTCGTCGGGGGCGTGGATGTTCAGCGCCACCGGACCGAGGGGCGAATACCCCGCTTCTTCGAAGACGATCGCCTTGTCGGCATGGCTCAGTCCCAGGCCGCCTGCTTCCTTCGAGGCGTGCGGCGTCAACAGGCCGGCAGCGCGGGCCTTTGCGACCAGTTCCGCGCGGAGAGCTTCGGTGGGTCCGTGCGCGGTCTGCCTGGGATCGCGCTCCATCGGCATGATGTGTTCCGCGATGAACTCGCGGGTGCGTGCCTGCAGTGACTGCTGCGCGGCGTTCAAACTGAAGTCCATATTCCTGTCTCGCTCAGGTGACGCCTGCCGGTGTGCGGTCGGCAGGCGGCTACATGCTTTGGCCGGGCCAAGCCGGGATGCCGCCAAGATTAGCGCCTGCGCACGCGCGGCACTTCATCCAAAGGGACGATTTTCCCGCATTTTGGCGCCGGTGCCGGCAAAGCACGCCATGGCTACAGCCTAGCCCCATGAGCGGATAGAATCGACGCGTGTCTCTCCAGCAGCAAGGCCCATCCAGATTGCCATGCGTACCCCGCCCGCCAAGTTCCTCGCTCCCCAGCGATTGCGCACGCACCTGACCCGGGACCGCCTGGCGGCGCCCGTCGTACAGGCCAGCGATGTGCGGCTCGTATCGGTCCAGGCACCGGCAGGCTTCGGCAAGACGAGCACGATGCTCGATATCCACGCGGCCTGCGTGGCCGCCGGCATGCGTACGGCGTGGTGCCAGCTTGGCGCCGCGGATAACGACTTCTCCATCTTCCTCGCATCCCTTAACGTGGCGGTGGACGCCCTGTGCGAGGCGGACGAAGGCGTGGTCGCCGCCAGGCAGGACAGCTTGCCGACGGATACGCTGGTCGACCGGCTGACGCGCTTCCCGATGCCGTTCGCCATATTCATCGATGACTTCGAGGCGCTCCACCACCCGGCCGCGCTGGAGTTCCTGCGCCAGTTGCTCGGGCAGATGCCGGCGCACGGCAAGTTCGTGGTCGGTTCGCGCGGCACGCCGGAACTGGGGCTCGGCAGGCTGCGCGCGCACGGACGGCTGCTGGAGATCACAACCGACGCATTGCGCTTCACCCTCGAGGAGACGGGCGCCTACCTGCGCGAGCGCATCGGGCAGGCGGTTTCCATGGACGACGTGCGCAAGCTGCACCGGCGCACGGAGGGCTGGGTCGTGGCGATCTGGCTGGCGGTGCTGGCGATGCAGCGCTGCGAGGATGTCTCGGCTTTCATCGGAACATTCTCCGGCTCCGATGCTGCCGTGGCCGACTACCTGGCCGAAGATGTGCTCTCGCGCCAGGTGCCGCAGGTGCAGGACTTCCTGCTGAAGACATCGCTGCTGAGCCCGTTCAGCGCCGACCTCTGCAATGCGGTGACAATGCGCGGCGACGGCGCCGCGATGCTGGATCGGCTCGCGCACGAGAACCTGTTTCTCACCAGCCTGGATGCGGCCGGACAGTGGTATCGCTATCACAGCCTGTTCTCCGACTTTCTCAAGGTCCGGTTGGCGCAGCTGCATGGCAGCGCGGAAATCGCCCGGCTGCACCGCCTGGCGAGCGAGTGGTTTATCGCACAAGGCCGGCCGGTGCCGGCCATCGAGCACGCGCTCAAGGCGGAGGATTTTCCCGCTGCGCTGGACTTGCTGCAGCAGCACGCAGACCCGTTGCTGTGGCAGGGGCGCGTTCGCCTGCTGGCACGCTGGTTTGAATGCCTGCCGCCCAGCAGCCTGTCGAACCGTCCACGGCTGAGGCTGGTGCAGGCCTGGGCGCTGACGTTCCTGCATCACGGCGACAAAGCCTTGCGCCTGCTCGAAGACATGCACGATGCCGGCGAGCGCGATGCCGAGATTGCCGCGCACATGCTTGCGCTGCATGCGTTCATCCTGGCGCTGACCGACAAGCTCGACCACGCCTACTCCGCATGGCAGGACTGCTTGCGCAAGCTCTCGCCAAGCCACGTGTTTCCCTACGGCGTGCAGCTCAATTCGCTGGCGTCCTGCCATATCTACCTGGGGCACTTCGACCAGGCGCGCCGGATGCTGGACAGCAGCCGGCAGGTCCACGCCGGGATCGGCGGCGGGGCGAACATGCGGGTGGCGCAATGCCTGGACGGGTCAATCGACCTGACCCAGGGGCGGCTACGCCAGGCGCTGACTCGCTTCCGCAGCGCGCACGAGCCCGACGCCAGCCGGCGCGAGCAACGCGTGGACGGGCAGGAGATCGCCGGCGCCTTCCTCGCCGAAGCCCTCTACGAAGCGGGGCGCGGCGATCAGGCGCAGCGGCTGCTGATCGCCTACCTGCCACTGATTCGCGAGGCGGCCTATATCGATCCCCTGATCGTCACGTTCGTGCTGTTGTGCCGCAGCGCGCTCGCCGACGGCCGCGAGGACGATGCGATGCAGTGGCTGCACGACTGCGAACAGATGGGCTACCGGACCGGCCTGCTGCGCATGGTCGCCAGCGCGCGGCTGGAGCGATCGCGCATCGCTGTGCTGTCCGGCGACCGCGATGGCGCGGAACTGGAACTGACGGCGGCGCAGGCGCTGCACGCCTGGTCGTTCGGCCCGGAGTTTGCGCCGCATGCCAACGACGTGGAGACCGTGGAGGTGGCGCGTTGCAGGCTGGCGATCGCGTTCGGCGACGCCGCCGGCGCCGCGCAGATGCTACGCGTTGCGCTGGCGCTGGCCCAGGCAGCACAGCGAGGGCGTCGGGCACTGAAGCTGCGCATACTGCTGGCGACAGCGTTGCAGGCGGCCGGCAACAGCGCGCTTGCCCTAGACGAGCTGGCGCCAGCACTGGAACTTGCTTCCAGTGAGGGCTTTGTCAGTACGTTCATCGACGAAGGCGAGCCGGTGGCGCGCCTGATCTGCGCCATGGGCACAGCGGGGGCGCGCGGCGGCCCGCGGCTTTCGCCGGCGGCCCGGGACCTGGTGGCGCAACTCGCGGGCATGTTTGCCGAACGCGCCGGCTCCGGGCCGGCCGGCACAGTGGAAGCCTTAGCGGACGCGCATCAAGTGCAGGCCAATCATGGCCTGACCAGGAAGGAACTGAAGGTGCTCGGCCTGCTGGCGGGCGGGATGGCCAACAAGGAAATGGCGGTCCGGCTCTTTGTCTCAGAAACGACCGTCAAGACTCACCTGCGCAGCATAAATGCCAAGCTCGGCGCTTCGTCGCGCACGCACGCGGTGGCCGTCGCGCGCAAGCTGGGGCTGATCGCCTGACGATACCGGCGCTGCGGGACAGCGCCGGCACGCACGCGGATCAGGTCTTCTGCTGCTTGACGTACTTGCAGCTGGACTGTGACAGCGGGCGGAAGGCCTTGTCGGCCGGGATGGTCGAGCGCAGCGTGTAGTAGTCCCACGCGTAGCTGGATTCCTCGGGCTTCTTGACCTCGAACAGGTACATGTCGTGGACCATGCGCCCGTCTTCGCGGATGCGGCCGTTCCTGGCGAACACATCGTTGACCGGTATCGCCTTCATGGCTGCCACGGTGGCCTTCGCCTCGTCGGTGCCGGCGGCGTTGACGCCCTTCAGGTAGTGGAGCACCGCCGAGTAGGTTCCAACCTGGACCATGGTCGGCATCTTCTTCTGCTTTTCGAAGAAGCGGCGCGACCACACGCGGGTCTCTTCGTTTCGGTCCCAGTAGAAGCCGTCAGTCAGGTACATGCCCTGGGTCGACTTCAGGCCTAGCCCGTGGATGTCGGTGATATGGATCAGCGACGCGGCCATGATCTGCCTGGGCGTGACGCCGAACTGCGCGGCCTGCTTGATCAGGCTTGCCGAGTCGCCGGCCGCGTTGGCCATAGCGATGACTTCCGCCTTCGAGGCCTGGGCCTGCACGATCTGCGACGAAAAGTCGGAGGCGCCGAGCGGGTGTTTCGCGCCGCCCACGACCTTGCCGCCGGCAGACTTCAGCGCTTCCTCGAACCCGTTGCGCAGCGCCTTGCCGCCGGCGTAGTCGGCCTCGATAAAATACCAGGTCTTGTGACCGGCTTCCGTAATGGCTCGCGCCGTGCCTTGCCCCTGCGAGAACTCGTCATAGGCCCAGTGGAGCGTGGTGGGCATGCAGTCTTCGTTGGTGATTCGTAGCGAGGCCGGGCCCGTAGGAATGACCACGCGATTCTTCTCGGCTGCGAGGTTCATCACGGCCAGTGTCACGGCGGAGGAAGGCAAGTCGACAATCATGTCCACGCCCTCGCGGTCGAACCATGTTCGCGCGATATTGGCGCCCACGTCTGGCTTGAGCTGCATGTCGGCGGAAAGCAGCTTGACCTTGAAGCTGGGCTTGGCTTGCGCCGTGAAGTCGTCGATGGCCATCTGCGCGGCCAGCACGGAGCCGCGGCCACTGGCATCCGCGTAAATGCCCGACAGATCGGTCAGCACGCCGATGCGGACTTCCCCGTCCGACAGGCCGGCCGGCTGCGCGGTGGCGGATGCCAGGCCTGGCGCGGCGCCGGCCAGTATCAGCACGGACAGCATGGACAGTGAAAGACGGGGACGGGCGCGTGCCCGGGATTGCTGCGACTTCATCGGATAGTCTCCTTGAATTGGCGCTTTGTGCCTGTATTGCGCGTGGACGGTTCTGGTGCCGTCGTCGCGTTTCGCTTTGCCTGGTGCTTGCAGTCAGGCGGTCTGCATCCTCTCCATCAAGTAATTGCCGTAGCGCTCGCGCAATCGCAGCTTGAAGAGCTTGCCCGTTGCCGTCAGCGGCATCTCGTCGATGAATACGACCGCATTCGGGAGCGACCATCTGACGATCTTGCCTTCCAGCTCGGCCAGCACTTCCTGCTCGGACACACTGCTGCCTGGCTTGCGCTGCACGACCAGCAGCGGGCGCTCGCCCCATCTCGGGTGGGCGGCTGCGATGCATGCCGCCAGATGCACGCCTTGCACATTGGCGGCGATGTTCTCGATCTCCACCGAGGAAATCCACTCACCGCCGGATTTGATGACGTCCTTGCTACGGTCCATGAGCCGCATGAAGCCGTCGTCGTCGATCTCGGCGATATCGCCGGTGGGCAGCCAGCCGTCCTGCAATGCAGATTCGGCGGCACCGTAGTAGCGGGCGATGGCCCAGGGCGCCCGCACCTGCAAGTCGCCGGCAATCCCGCTGCCCCAGGCGATTTCGCGGCCCTCTCGATCGACAACGCGTATGTCGGCGCCGGCTGCGGCACGGCCGGCGGTGCGGAAGATAGTCTTGCGCAGTTCGGCGTCCGACAGTCTCGTCTGGTGGTGCAGCGGCCGGGCGCACGTTGTCAGCGCGGCAGTTTCCGTCATGCCCCAGCCCTGGTAGATCTCGACGCCGAGCTGGGCGAAGCCTTCGATCATTGCCGGCGGGGTGGCCGCACCACCCAGCAGCAGCCGACGCAAGGTGCGCAAGCGCAGGCCATGCTGCTGCAGGTGACGCAGCAGCGTGAACCAGACCGTTGGCACGCCAATGGAGAACGTCACCCCCTCTTGCTCGACCAGGCGATGCAGCGATTCGCCGTCAAGCCGGTCGCCGGGCAGTACAAGCTTTGCACCGGTGAGTGTGGCCGAGAAAGGAGCCTCCCAGGCATTGGCATGGAACATCGGCACTACCGGCATCACCACGTCACGCGCCGAGAGGTTGTGCGCGTCGGGCAGTGCGCACGCATAGGCGTGCAGGACTGTGGCGCGGTGCGAATACTCCACGCCCTTGGGCAGGCCGGTTGTACCGGACGTGTAGCAAAGGAAGGCGGCGCTGCGCTCGTCCAGCTCGGGCCAGTCGTAGATGCCGTCCTGGCGCGCCAACAGGGCCTCAAAACCGGCCACGGCGATGCCATTCAGTTCCAGCCCATCGCCCGGCTCGGCCAGCATGATCCACTTCTCCACGCCCGGGCACTTCTGCGCGATGGACGAGAGCAGCGGCAGGAAGTCGGGCGAGAACACCACGAAGCGGTCCTGCGCATGGTTGACGATGTGCACGATTTGCTCGGCGAACAGACGCGGGTTGACGGTGTGGCAGATCGCTCCCATGCCGCTAACGCCGAAGTACAGCTCCAGGTGGCGATGATCGTTCCACGCCAGCGTGGCGATTCGGTCGCCCTGCTGGGCGCCCTGCGCAAGCAACATCTGCGCGACCTTGCGTGCGCGCTGTTCGCATTCTGCATAGGTATATCGATGCGTGCCGCCGTCGATCACCGACATGATTTCCGTCTTGCGGTGGTGGCGCGCTGCCCCATGCAGCAGAGTGGAAAGCAGCATGGGCATTTCCATCGAACAGGAAAGTGGCGCGGTGGTCATCCGGTTGTCTCCATCTGTCTTGTCGTTGTGGTGCACTGCCGAGCGGAATTCCCGAGATGGGCCGGCCACAGCCTGCGAGTCGATTATCTGCGGGGTTGGCGGGGCGTCGCCTCGTTCGAACGGATGAATCCACGGCCGCGCCGCGGCCCGGGTTTTCCCGCGGTTGCGGGGAGAGGATCGCGATGGCGCCGCTCGCAAATCATTCCTTCGAACGAGGCACGTGGCAGCGTTGCTGGAGATAATGCTTCAGCAGATAACGATGCGCCTGGGTGCGCAGGGGAATAGCTGGAAGGCAAATGTTCGAAGATCTCAACGGGAAACGGGTGCTTGTCACCGGCGCATTCGGCGGACTGGGCTCGCACTTCGCGAAGGTGCTGGCCGCTGCCGGCGCCCATGTGGCATTGGCCGGTCGCCGGCTGGATGCCGGCAACCGGCTGGCGGCGGAAATCCGGGCGGCCGGCGGCATGGCGTGCGTGGTGGAAATGGATGTCACCAGCGCGGACAGCGTTTCCGCCGCCTTCGACCGGGCAGTTGCAGATCTTGGCGCGCCGCTCGACTGCGTCGTCAACAACGCGGGCGTGGCGCTCACGCGCCCGGCGGTGGAATACACCGATTCCGACTGGCAGGGGGTTATTGACGTGAACCTGAACGGCGCCTGGCGGGTGGCGCGTGTCGCGGGCGAGCGCATGATTGTCCGCAAGCACGGCAGCATCGTCAACGTGGCTTCCATCTTGGGCCTGCGGGTAGCGCAGCAGGTGCCGGCCTACGCCGCCGCCAAGGCCGGGCTGATCCAGCTGACCAAGGCACTGGCGCTCGAATGGGCGCGCCACGGCGTTCGCGTCAACGCGCTTGCGCCGGGCTACATCGCAACCGCGCTCAATCGCGACTTCTTCGCCAGCGAAGCGGGCCAGGCGCTGATCCGGCGTGTGCCGCAGCGACGCCTCGGCCAGCCGGCGCATCTGGACGCTCCGCTTCTGCTGCTGGCGTCAGATGCGTCCGAATTCATGACGGGATCGGTGCTGGCCGTGGATGGCGGCCACCTCGTTTCGTCCCTCTAGACGCCGGGCCATCCGACGGACTCGCCAGGCAAAAACCCACGCGAATCATGCAAAACGATATCCACACGCCGGCCGCTGCGGGGGCGCCGGACACCGCGCGCCTTGCTGGCTTTTTCCGCGACCGCGGCCTTGACGCCGGCGGCCTGCGGGTGCGCCCCCTCTCGGGCGGCCAGTCCAACCCCACATTCGTGATCGATACCGGTTCGGGATCGCTCGTGCTGCGCAAGCAGCCGCCCGGTAAGCTCCTGCCATCGGCGCATGCCATCGACCGTGAGTTCCGCGTGATGGCTGCGCTGGCGGACAGCGGCGTGCCGGTGCCGCGCATGCTGGCGTTCTGCGAAGAACCCTCGGTGGTAGGTACGCCGTTCTTCCTGATGGAGTACGTAAAGGGCCGTAACTTCACGGACCCTACGCTGCCAGGCCTGGCGAAGGGCGAACGGCAGGAGGTCTATGCCGATATCAACCGCGTGCTGGCAACGCTGCATGCCGTGGACTACCGCGCGGTCGGACTTGACACGTTCGGGCGGCCGGGCAATTACTTCGCGCGGCAGATCGATCGCTGGACGCGGCAGTACCGCGAATCGACCCGGGAGCCAGTCGCGGCAATGGAATCCCTGATCGAATGGCTGCCGGCCAACATACCCGACGGCGACGAGACCCGCCTCGTGCATGGCGACTTTCGCATGGACAACCTGATCCTGCATCCCACTGAACCACGCGTAACCGCGGTGCTGGACTGGGAACTGTCAACACTGGGTCACCCACTGGCTGACCTGTCCTATTACTGCATGTGCTGGCGCGTGCCGCCGGAACTCTGGCGCGGCGTGGCCGGCGTGGACATCCTGTCGCTGGGCATACCGCCCGAGCATGCGTTCGTCGAGGACTATTGCCGGGCACGCGGCATCTCGGACATCCGTCACTGGGACTTCTACCTGGCCTACAATCTGTTCCGTATGGCTGCCATCCTGCAGGGTGTTTCTGCCCGTGCGGCGGGCGGCAACGCTGCAGGCCCCGGCGCCCTGGAGATGGGCCGCAAGGTCCGGCCGCTGGCTGAGCTGGGGCTCCGCTGCGCGCGGCGCGAGGGGAGCCGGTAGCTCCCGGGGAGTAGGTCGCCGGCCGCGAGGGGGGGCCATGCCCTACCGCAGTGCCCCAGCCGGCATCAGGCTGCGGCAGTGTTGTCCCTGCCTGCCGTGGCCAAGGGCGCCAAGCCCAGGCGATGCCGCGCCGCGTTATACTCCTCGGCGAAGCGCTCGACCAACTCGGCGACGGGAACCACGCGCTTGATCGCGCCGATGCCCTGTCCGGCCCCCCAAATGTCGCGCCAGGCCTTAGCCCTGGTGTTATCGCCCGAGCCGAAGTTCATCTTGGACGGGTCCGATACCGGCAGATTGTCGGGGTCCAAGCCTGCGTTGACGATGCTCTGTCGCAGGTAGTTACCGTGCACGCCGGTGAACAGGTTGGAATAGACGATGTCGCCGGCGCCGCTGTCGACGATCATCCGCTTGTAGCCCTCATTCGCATTTGCCTCCTCCGTGGCGATGAACGCCGAGCCGATATAGGCCAAGTCGGCACCCGCGGCCTTTGCGGCCAGGATCGCATTGCCGTTGCCAATGGCGCCCGACAGCAGCAGCGGGCCATCAAACCACTCGCGAATCTCATGCAGAAGCGCGAACGGCGACTGCACGCCGGCATGCCCGCCCGCACCGGCCGCTACCGCGATCAGACCGTCGGCCCCCTTTTCAACAGCTTTCTTCGCGAACTTTTTATTGATGACGTCGTGCAGTACGATGCCGCCGTAGCTGTGCACCTGCTGATTAACTTCTTCGCGCGCGCCCAGCGAGGTGACGATGATGGGCACCTTGTACTTGGCACACAGCTCGAGGTCGCCCTCCAAGCGGTCGTTCGACTTATGCACGATCAGGTTAACCGCAAACGGCGCTGCGGGTCGGTCAGCGTGCTTGGCATTGTGCTCTGCCAGATCGGTGGTAATGCGGTCCAGCCATTCTTCCAGTACTGGTGCCGGGCGTGCATTGAGGGCGGGAAAGGAGCCGACCACGCCGGCCTTGCATTGCGCGATGACAAGGTCGGGATTGGAAATAATGAACATGGGGGCGCACACGACCGGCAGCGATAAGCGGCCTTCTAGAACGGCAGGGAGGGACATGTTGATATCCGGATAGAAAAACAGCGCTAAATGCGACGTGAGATGCAGGCGTAGCACGCGGCTTAGGTTGGCGCTCGCCGGCAGTACACGCCCCCATGGAAGCGGCTTGATCGCGGACAGTTGACACACCCACCGGAAGACGGGGAGTGCCACTGCCAGTGGTGGAGGCTAATATGCCGAGAGCCGTTCGATTTCGAGGTGGACCCAAGGCGCGAGCAATGACTTAGGACTTCCGGGCTGCTAATCGTAGTGCGCAAGCGGGGTGTGCGATTCCATCCAGTCACGGTGCCCCGTCGCAGCCGCCCACGCCCAGTTCGTTTGCCTTGGCGATTGCTCATTGCTATCGCGACGCTCGCTTCGTTTCTGGCCGTCTCGCGCCTTGCTATCATCGTCGGCAAATTCGCGGCTTTCCGCGCCGGCTTGATCTCTTCGGTGGTACATCGGGTGCATTCGTCTTCAAAACCAAGGGAGCCTGCCCTTTTTACTAGGGCGATAGCCAAGTGGCGCGCTGGGCCGGTTGCGCGTCGCCACGAGACACGGAGCCGCTGTCACGAACCTTTTTTCTATTGTGATCGCCTCAGCGACACCGTTCGGGGCACGGTATATTCCAACAGCCCATCGACATCGTTCTCAATGCCGACCCCCGATTGCTTGTGGCCGGCCATGGGCTTGTCGGGCCCGATGGTATGGATCTGGTTGACCCAGACGGTACCGGTGTTGAGCCGCAACGCCACCTCCATAGCGGCCTCCTCGTCGCGCCCCCAGACCGAACCGCCTAGCCCGTATTCGCTGTCATTCGCGCGCGCAATGACCTCGTCCACGGCGCGGAACTTAAGCAGCGGCAGGATCGGGCCGAAAGCTTCTTCGCAGACCACCCGTGCAGTATCCGGAGGATTGTCCACAAGCGTGACAGGGAAGAAATAGCCGCTTCCCTCCGGCACATCACCGCCGGCAAGAATGCGATATCCAGCGCTGCGCGTGTCCTCGAGCAACGCCTTGAGCCGCTCGAACTGACGGTAGTTCTGCACCGGCCCAAGCTGGACGCCTTCCATATCACCCGGGCCAACGCGCGTCTCCTGCGCCAGCGTGACCAACGCCTGCGCCAGCCGGTCGTAGATGTCCTCATGGATATACAGCCGCTTGATCGCCAGGCAATACTGCGCGCTGTTGGCAAACGCGCCCCAGAAGAGCGCAGGCGCAATGGCTTCGACATCGGCGTCGGCCAAAACGATGGCGGCATCATTGCCCCCCAGTTCCAGCGTCAGTCGCTTCAGGTTAACCGCTGCGGAGGCCATCACGGCTCGGCCGGTCTGGGTCGAGCCCGTAAAGCTGAGCTTGTCAATACCCGGGTGGGCCGACATCAACGGTCCGAGGGCATCGGTGCCACTGATGACATTCAAAACGCCCGTAGGCAGGACATCGCGCAGCAGTTCGCCCAGCCTCAAAGTCGTCAGCGGAGTGAACGGGGATGGCTTTAGCACCATCGTATTGCCAGTAATCAGGGCCGGCGCCACTTTCCACATCGCCAGCGCCAGCGGGAAGTTCCACGGCACGATGCCGCCAACCACGCCCAGCGGCACACGCAGGATGCGAACCTGCTCGGTGGCGGATTCCCGGACAGTCTCCATGGGCAGTTCGACCCTGGCCATTTCGGTGCACCAGAAGGCTGCCCTTTCCACTTCCCACCGCGCCCGAGCCAAAGGCTTACCCTGCTCTTGCGTCAACAGTTGCGCCAGTTCCTCTAGGTTTGCGAGGATGGTCTCACCGATCCTGACGACATATTGCTGGCGCGCCTGCAGTGTCAAGCCCGCCCATGCCTGCGCTGCGCGCCGCGCGCTGGCAACGGCCTCGTCCAGCTGTACGGGCGTCGCAGCCGGTGCCACCGCAATAACGCGCTCCGTGGCGGGGTTGAGTACGTCAAAGCCGGCCAGCATGGGCACGGCTTTGCCATCGATGGTCATGCTGAATTCAGCAGTGTCACCCATTATTCGGACCTCATTTAATCAAACGGATTTCAACAGGCCACAAGGGGACACGCGGCAGGCCGAAGCCGGGCCTGGGTCGCCGGGTGGCGGATCGGCGCTTCATAGATCGAGGACAAGTAACGAGGACTTCGCGCGCGAGCAACAAGGCGTGAACTGGTTACCGCAGGCGTGCTCTTCATCGGTAAGAAAGACGTCCCGATGATCGGGTTCGCCTTCCAGGATGCGGGTCACGCAAGTTCCGCACGTTCCCTCCTCGCACGACGTATAGATATCGATGCCAGCCTCGAGCAGCACCGACGTAATCGAGCGCTCCGCGGGAATCTGGAACACCTGGCCAGTGCTGGCGAGCTTGACATCGAAAGCACCATCATCGGACGTATCAACCGCCTTGGCACTGAAGTACTCGTAGTGCACACGCTGCTTCGGGATTCCCGCTTGCTCTGCTGCGCGGCATATCCATTCGATAAAGCCGGCGGGGCCGCAGACGTATATCTCGGCATCGCTGCCTGCCTGGGCGAACAGCGTGGCGGGGTCCAGCTTCTGCGCGTCAGCCTGATCGTCGTAGTGGAAGGCGACCTGCTGGCTGTAAGGGGACTGCGCGATACGGCTGCGAAAGGCTGCCTTGTCCTGGCTGCGCGCACAGTAATGCAGAGTGAAGCCGGCTCCCGACGCGTGCAAAGACTCGGCCATGCAGAGCATCGGCGTGACTCCGATCCCGCCAGCGATCAGGATGCTTCTGACTCCCTCTTTCAGCGGAAAATGATTCCGGGGCGCGCTGATCTCGATGAGTTCGCCTGCCTCAAGCCGCTCGTGGATGGCGATGGAGCCGCCACGAGAAGCCGGGTCTCGAAGCACGCCAATCTGGTAACTATCGCGCTCCGACGGCGCGTTGCACAGGGAATACTGCCGGACGACACCGGGAGCGACGTGGACGTCGATATGCGCACCGGCGTCGAATGGCGGCAGCACGCTGCCATTCGGGTCGCGCAGCTCCAGGCTGATGATGTCGTCGGTTTCCTGGTTGCGTTGCGCAATGCGAACGAAGAAAGTGTCTTGAGGATTCATGGCGCGATACCTTGCTGCAGACTGCGATAAAACGGTTACTGCATGACGCAGCGAACGGGAAGATGCTTGGGCCCGCCGACGAAAGTAGAGGCAATCAGTTCCATCTGGCCCGCTGGTTCCACGCGCTTCAGGCGCGGAATCATTTCCTCGAACAGGATGCGCATTTCCATCTTCGCGAGGTGCTGGCCCAGGCAGACATGCGCGCCAAAGCCGAACGCCAAGTGGCGATTTGGCTTGCGATCGATGTTGAAATCAAAGGGCTTCTCGAAGACCTCTTCATCACGATTCGCTGAGCCGTAGCACAGCATCAGCCAGTCGCCCTTGCGAATCTTGCGCCCGCGGATCTCGGTGTCTGCCGTCGCGGTCCGCATGAAATGCCGCACCGGCGAGGCGAAGCGCACCGCTTCGTCGATAAACTGCGATATGAGCGACGGGTCGGCCTGGAGCCGGGGTAGCAGTTCGGGAAACTGGCTCAGCGCCCACATTGCGACCGCGGAGGAGGACGATGTAGTGTCGTGCCCTGCCGTCGCGATGATGACGTAGTAACCGAGACGGCTGACCTCGCTGATTGGCTCGCCGTTGACAACGGCGTTTGCGAGCAGTGTCGCCACGTCATTTCGCGGATTGACGCGGCGGTCGGCGGTGACTCTCTCAAAGTAATCCTTGAAATCCGCCACGACCGCCATCATGCTCTGTGCCGAGACATTCGCATTCGGGTTTTGCTCTTGCTTGGCCCGCTTGAGTTCAGGATCCTCGCCGCCGAACAACTCCTGCGTCAGCATCAGCATCCGAGCTTCGTCTTCCGGCGGCACGCCGAGAATGTCCATGATGACGTGCAGCGGATAATGCAGGGCGATGTCCTTGGCGAAATCGATGGTGTTGCCATCACTTTTCTGAAGCTTGTCGACAATCTGCCGAGCCAGCGCCCTGATGCGCTCATCCAGCTTCAGGATGCTATTGGGCATGAACCACGACTGCGTCAGCCCACGCAGGCCCTTGTGCTCGTCGCCGTCCACGTGGACCAGCGCCCTAACGACGTTCGGACTCCCGGTGGTCGCGATCACATGGTCAATCATGGCCTTGGGTCGGCAGACGACGGAGTAGTCACCGTTGTGGAAGAGATTGTGGTCGCGCGAGATGGCAGTCACGTCGGCGTGCTTGGTCACGACCCAGAACGGGTCGAAACCGTCATTGACGGCGCGCCCCAGGGGATTGTTCTCCCGCGCCCAAGTGTAGGCCGCGTGCAGTCGGACAGGATCGGCGTAGGCTCTGGGGTCGACCAGTACGCTAGCCACGTCGCCGGGAAGATCGAAATCGTTGTGGTTCATGGTATCGAGGGGTGTATTGGGGACTCAGGGCAGCAGCACGGGCTTTACGCACAGCCCCTGCTTTTGCTCCGCGACTGCGCGGTTGATATCGGAAAGCGGATAGGTCTTAATGAGCCTGTCGAAGGGGAAGCGCCCTTCCAGATACAGGGACATCAACTGCGGGATGAAAACGTCGGGATCGCTATCGCCTTCAATGATCCCGCGATAGGTGAAGCCGCCGCGCATGACCTCGCGCAGCGTGCCCGGCAGACCCAAGCTGGTCGCATGGGCGGGCGGCACGCCGACAAAGCCGAAGGTGCCACGCGGCGCCAGGAACTTCGGCACCGCCTCGATGACCGCCGGGATGCCACTGGTATCCAGCGCATAATCGACCCCCTGCGGGGCAATAGCGCGAACCGCGACAGCCAGATCGGGGCTCTGGCCTGGATCGATCGCATGCGTCGCACCAAGCGACAAGGCCAGCTCGCGTCGGTTGGCGCTGGGCTCGACCACGATAATTGCTCGGCATTTCTGCAGCACGGCGCCCATCACGGCACTTAGTCCGACCGCGCCGCCGCCCAGCACCACCAGCGATGCATTCTCATGGCATGCCATCGAGCGCATGACCGCCCCCGCGCCGGTCTGAATCCCGCAGCCAAGGGTGCCGGCGATCTCCAGCGGAATTCCATCTGGCACCTTCACCACGTTGCTTTCGGTCGTCAGAGCATGCGTAGCGAAGGAGGACTGGCCGAAGAAGTTTCCGGAGATTTCTCCGTGGTCATCCTGAATCGATTTCGAGCCATCGCTTCGCAGGCCGACAAAATTCAGCGCTGCCATCGAATGGCAGTAGGCCGGCTCGTTTCGGTCGCACCGGGGGCAATGCCCGCAGGACGTGAACGTAATAGCAACGTTGTCGCCGGGCTTCACCTTGGTCACCCCGGCGCCAACCTGCTCGACAACCCCGGCGCCCTCGTGCCCGAACACTGCGGGCATGGTGATCGGCAGCAATCCTTCGGCAGCGACCAGATCGGTATGGCAAAGCCCGGCGCCGACGATCCTGACCAGGATCTCTCCCGCGCCGGGAGAATCCAAGTCGACCTCTTCCAAGACAAACGGCGCGTGCGGCGCCCGTGTCACGGCAGCAGTGATTTTCATTGTGTCTCCGTGTTGCCTTATCACCGGGGAACGGTGTGTTGCGCCCGGCGCTTTTTGCGAATCAGAACTCTGGTTCTATTATTGGCGTACAATCTCAGGGCTTCAATGCGGGCTTTCCCTAGAGGACCTCTATCTCGGCAAACTAGGCCGATGGCATCGACTACCTCCGCCGAGCGGCGGGGCCGTCTGCTGCATAATGCTGATCTGTACCAGCCTCAGGATTGCAATTTCCATGGCCGCCACGCTAAAGCGCCAAGAAGATGACAAGAAACGCCTAACCCATGCCAGCAGCGCCGAACGCCGGAAGGCAGAAGCGGCGGAGGCGCCAGCGCTACGTCCGCCTCGTCAGCTGCGCAGCGAGGCGAATCTTGCCAAGATGATCTTGGCCGGACGGAGCCTGATCGAGCAGCACAGAAATTTTGATCTCGTCCTGATCAACGATGTTATCCGTACCGCTGATACCTCTACCGGAGCCTTCTACGGCCGCTTCAAAGACAAGGACGCCTTCATTTCGTCTGTACTGGATGCCGCTTTTGCGGAAATGAAGGCCGAAGCAGACAGGGCTTTTCGGGACGATGAGGCTTGGGCTCAAGGCACGGCAGCGGAGCTCGCCGCCCGAATTGTCCAATACTACGTCGACATGTGCCGCCGGAACCAGGGCATGTTCAAAGCCGTGTTGCGTCATTTTGCGGCGCTCGACCCCGATGCCAACCCGATGCGATGGTTGAGCCGGCACATCCAAAGCATGGTCGCGCCGATGCTCGCACAGAAGATGCAAGCCCAAGCCGGGGACGGTGCCGAGTCAGAAGTTCGGATCGTCCTGCAGATGGTCGTGGGAACGCTTACGCTCACCCTGCTGACCGACCCTGGGCCTATGCGCTTTGAGGGGGACCAGCTTGAAACCAAGCTGACGGCGATGATGCAGCGGTTTCTGCTCTTGGCTTGATTTTCCAACCGGCCAAAGGCGTCTCCTATGACGGCCGGCTCTACACGGCTGATCAAACTCATAGGCCGAACAACGTTTTCTCACCGTGACTTTAAAGATGTGCAAATCTGAATATTCAGAATGGCGCAAGGCGAACGGTGGTCCTTGCTGGAGGGCGAAGCCGGAGGGCTTCGGCCAACGGTGCTGACGCCTGGCCGCGCAGACGCGCGACCGGCTGCGAGCCTCGCGCACCAGACTCCTGTACGCTGCATGAACCTTGCCCCAGGCACCTTGTCGCGATCTGCAGTCTTTCCTTACAGGTAACCGCAGGACTCATGGCGCCATCGCACCGGAACACGGACATCCGTGCGGGCGCGCGGCAATCGCTCAGACAACTTCTGTCCGCGACGGGCAATCACGCCCGCTGCGGCAGCATGCACGCTCCAGCCCCGTCGCGCGGCGTACTTCACTGTCCCGATTGTTGACGCATAGGCTGTGTCGCACGGACGCCATCCCCGCGCGCCTGTTCAACGCCATGGCTTGCGACCTGCTGGGGCTGATGGGTTGCAGGAAAGTATCTATGAATACCTCCAATCGGGTTGGATATGGGCGCGATGAATTTCTCCAGGAAATCGGAGAGGTTAATATCGCCTACCTGCAACCTGGCGCAGCGACTGGTGCGCGAAACCCTATGGAAGCCATGCTTAAGCTCGGTGTCAGCAAGGAAGTTGCGAGTATCCTGATAAGCCTGACATCAACCGAGGACCTCTCCAAGCTGGCGACATCGGACATGGTACTGTGCAGGTTCCGCTTCGATGACCATGCAATTTTGTCTAATTTGACCGCTGCAATCAAGAACCGCGAAATGCAAATCCAGCGCACAACACTGCAAGCACAATCATCAGTGGAGTCGCTCGGTTGATAGCGTTCGTAAAGGCACAGCCAGCCCCTTCTTCACGGCTACCCCACTTCCGAAACGCAAGAGCGTTCTGCAGGAGGTCAACCAGACTCAACTCGCTATTGAGCTGATCACCCTGGGCGCGTGCCTGCAGGTACTCGAATGCGAGACGACGCTCTCGCGGGATCGATTGATTCGCCTCTACAAAGAAATCCGCGGCGTGTCACCTCCCAAAGGTATGCTTCCCTTCTCGACGGACTGGTTCTCCACCTGGTTACCGAATATCCATCCGTCTCTTTTTTGCGCTGCTTATCAATTCATAACGCAATGGCCAAATTGGGCTTGGGCTAGCTGATCTGCTTTGAAGACCACGAGTGCGTCCCGCTGAACAGTTGGACGCTCGTCCGCGCACCCGATGGCTGAGGCCATCAGCCGCCAAGACTGGCGATACTTTGGCCTGAGCAAGTCAGCGTCGCGTGATCCGCAGTCGCAGGCTTCCCAGCAGCCTACTTGGCTGGCTATTTCATCCCGTGCCGCAGGCCGCGCTCGATGATACCCACAAACGCATGGCGAACGGCCTCAGCGCGGTCATGGCTAGCTCCGATCAGCTGTGCGGAGACGCCTCGCATCGCGCCAATGATCGCGATTGCTTCCACGGCGGGATCGAGGTCCGAGCGGATTTCTCCGGCCTCCATGCCGATGCGCAGTTCCGCTTCGACATGGGTCGTTGACTCGTTCGTCATGCGCTCCAAAGCCTCTGCTACGGCGCCTTCGGTGTTGCGTCGCTCAGCAAGAATGGCGTGAAAAGCCTGCAGCGTCCTTACCTGAGCCGGATCACGCCCCAAGGTGAAGTGAACGATATCCAGCACGGACTCCAAGCCAGGCCGGGCCTGGCTGTGGGCCAGCCGCGCCGTGCGGATGTTGACCACGATCTGATCAATCATCGCTACCAGCAGGCCCTCCTTGTCACCGTAGTGATGAGCTGTCAGCGCACGGCTGTAGCCCGAACGAGATCCTATTTCGCGCATGGTGACTCCAGCCATGCCCTTCTCGCAGATCAGTTCGACGGCACTGTCGATGATCCGTCGCGTGGCTTCTTCCCGTCTTTCATGCTGGGTACGGCGGGACTGGCCCGCCTTCTGGGACTGCAGTGGATTGTCCATGGTGGAGAAAGCATTACCTATTTGTAGCCAACATCATACAACCAGGTTATCAGCCGGCACAGGTGTTGCATGAGGCACCAACTACAAAACTTGCCAACCGTCTGGCAAGTTAATATGATACCGCAGACCATGTCGCGTACTCTGGCGGCATTGAGATCGAGAAATAGCGGAGACATGCATTGAACACAGCAAAGAACAAGACAGCGCCGCTGCGCAACTCGTCGGGGAGCCGGTCCAAATGACCCAGCTCCCCAGCACCGCCGTCGGCCAGCCCCGCCGCTCTCCCTTCTGGCCACCCGGCCTGCCCGCCGAGGCGACAGTGCCGCGCACCAGCCTGGTCTACAACGTGGAAGTGGCTGCGCACCGCTATCCGGACAAGCCTGCCATCCGGTACTTCAGCAGCGCGATTTCCTATGCCGCCCTACTCGGTCAGATCGAGCGAATGGCCGGCTACCTGCAGCGCCAATGCGGGATTGCGCCCGGTGACCGCGTGCTGCTGTATAGCCAGAACTGCCCGCAGTTCATCATTGCCTACTACGCCATCCTGCGTGCCGACGCCATAGTGGTGCCGGCCAACCCGATGTGGCTGACCGCCGAGCTGGAGCATGTGGTCGCCGACAGCGGCGCCCGCGTGGCCTTCGCCGCAGCGGAGCTCTACGAGCGGCTTGCGCCGCTGCATGGCGACGGGCTCCAGCATGTCATTGTCCATGACTATGCCGATATGCTGCCCGATGAAGGAGAGTGTGATGGCAGCCCAGCCGTGCCGGCCTGGCTGCGCGAGCGCACATCGCTGGCGGGGCTCATACCGGCCGGCGGCACACTCGTGCGCTGGCAGGACGCAGACGCAGCCGGCCTGGCACCGCTGCCCCATGCCGCCGGCTTCGATACGCTGTGCATGTTGGCCTACACTTCCGGCACCACCGGCCACCCCAAGGGCTGCATGCATACCCATGGCACGCTGATGAGTGCTGCAGTGGGCTCCCAAGCTTGGCGCGGCAATACGCCCAACGCGGTATTCCTAGCAGTGGCGCCGATGTTCCACCTGCTGGGCATGCAGAACGGCATCCATGCCCCCCTTTACCTGGGCGCCACCATCGTGTTGCTGCCGCGCTGGGACCCTCTGCTCGCAGCCGACTTGATCGAGCGCTACCGGGTCTCGAACTGGAACGCGCCGCCAGCAATGCTGGTGGATATCTTCTCCCAGCCCAGCATCCTAGAGCGCGACCTCACTTGCCTCGCCTTTTTGGGCGGCGGTGGCGCGGCCATGCCCGATGCTGTGGCCAATATGCTGCAGGAACGCTTCGGCCTGAACTATATCGAGGCCTATGGCATGACCGAGACTGCTGCCTTCCTGCTGTCCAACCCGCGCCACCGGCCCAAGCGGGAATGCCTGGGCATCGCCACCTTCGGTGTCGACGCTCGCGTGATCGACCCGAAGAGCTGCGTAGAACTGCCCCAGGGCGAGCTGGGTGAAATTGTGGCCAGCGGTGCCCAGATAATGCGCGGTTATTGGCGCAATCCCGAGGCGGATGCCGAGAGTTTCATCAAGATCGACGGCAAGCGCTTCTTCCGTACGGGCGATCTCGGCTATATCGACGAGGACGGCTACTTCTTCATGCGCGATCGCCTCAAGCGGATGATCAACGCCTCTGGGTTCAAGGTCTGGCCGGCCGAAGTGGAGAACCTTCTATACGGGCACCCGGCCATCCACGAAGCTTGTGTGATCGCTGCCCGAGACGAGCGGCGCGGCGAGACCGTCAAGGCGGTTGTCACCCTCAAGCCGGGCATGCAGGGGCGCGAAGAGGCCGGCGCTGAGCAGATCATGCAGTGGTGCCGTGAGCGCCTCGCAGCCTACAAGGTGCCCCGCATAGTGGAGTTCGTCGAGGCGCTGCCGAAGTCGGCTACTGGAAAGGTCCAGTGGCGCGCCCTACAGGACGCAGAGAGCGCCGCGCACCGGTCGGGCTCAACGGTTTGACCCTCATAGCGCTAACGAAGAAGAAGCTATAGGCAAAGGAGATAGCAATGCATTGCAGTAGAAGGCAATGGCTGGCGCGGGCAATCGCCCTAGGAGGCGCCGCGGCACTTGGACAATGGAACGCTCTGGCCGAGAGTGCTTACCCATCGCGGCCGCTGCGCTTGGTGGTGCCCTATCCTGCCGGCGGCGGCACCGATACGGTAGCGCGCCTGATTGGGCAGCGGCTGTCCCAGAGCTGGGGCCAGTCTGTAGTGGTGGACAACAGGCCGGGCGCCAGCGGCATGTTGGGTAATGACATCGTGGCCAAGGCTGCGCCGGACGGATACACCATCCTGATGGCCATCACCGCGATGATCCAGTCACCTAGCCTGTACAAGAGGGTTCCCTACAATGTTGAACGCGATTTCACGGCGGTCTCGCTGGCGGTGCGTTCCTCCGACCTGCTCGTTGTGCCCAACCGCGTGCCAGCCCGTACCCTGGCCGAGTTCATCGCGCTGGCCAAGGCCAGTCCGGGCAAGCTCAGCTATGGCTCCTACGGCAACGGCACGTCGTCCCACCTGCACGGAGAGCAACTTAAGCTGCGGGCCGGCATCGACTTGGTACACATCCCGTACAAGGGCGCCGCGCCGCTGGTGAGCGATGTGCTGGGCGGGCAGGTGGATGCAGCCTTTGTCGATGTGAGTACGGCTTACAGCTATCTCAATTCTGGAAAGTTCCGCATCCTTGGCATCACCGGCACGCAGCGCCACAAAGCACTGCCGTCGGTGCCGACGTTCGCCGAAACCGGCCTCTCCGGGTTCGAGCCCAATGGCTGGATGGCCTTCTTCCTCCCGGGACGCGCGCCACACGACATTACGACCAAGCTTTCGGCAGAGATTGCCCGCATTGTCAGGCTACCCGAGGTATCACAACGCCTAATGGGAATGGGTCTGCAGCCGGTGGGGTCGACGCCGGAGGAGCTGGCGAACGTAGTGAGAACGGATACGCCCAAGTGGGCCAGCATCGTGCGCAATGCTCAGATCCAGCTCGATTGAAAGCAGCCGGTACCCGAATGGCCCATCTACCGTCAGCCGCGCAACAACACGCCGGCGGTGAGTCGTCCGATCGTGGTCTGCCCGCCGATGGCATGAAGGCAGGCATCAATGTGATGGATTACGCGAACCTACGCATCAGCCGGCGCGCCGCTCTTCGGCCTCGCTACTAGATGGAGGCGGCTACGCTATTTCCCTCCTCTGTTCGCCCGCGGCACGGGCCATCGACAGTGCCGAATTTCAGCTTTGATGCAGCTAACACCAGCCATTCGACAGCGCCTCTCTTCCAACATCCAACTTTACCAGCCACATTAAAGGAGACAATCCATGCAACAAGCCGTCATCGTCGACGCCATCCGCAGCCCGATGGGCCGCTCCAAGCCGGGGTCGGCCTTTACCGAACTGCACGCCACCGAATTGCTGGCGCAAGTGCTCAAGGGCCTGGTCGAGCGCAACCAGCTGGACCCGGGCCTGGTCGACGACGTCATCACCGGCTGCGTGACGCAGGCCGGCGAGCAGTCCGCCGGCCCCGGTCGCGTGGCCTGGCTGGCCGCCGGTTTTCCCGACCACGTACCCGCCATCACCATCGACCGCAAGTGCGGCTCCAGCCAGCAGGCAGTGCACTTCGCCGCGCAGGGCATCATGGCGGGCGCCTATGACATCGTCATCGCCTGCGGCATCGAGTCGATGAGCCGTGTGCCGATGGGCTCGGCGCGTATCGGCCAGAACCCTTATGGTCCGTCGATTGAAGCGCGATACGCGCCGGGCCTGGTCTCGCAAGGCGTGGCGGCAGAGCTGGTGGCGGCAAAGTACGAGCTGTCGCGTCAGGACATGGATAGCTATTCGGCGCGCTCGCACGAACTGGCCGCCGCTGCCCGCGAGAGCGGCGTTTTCCGCCGCGAAATCCTGCCGATCGTCACGCCCAACGGCGTGGTCGAGCATGACGAAACCATCCGGCCGGGCACCTCGGTGGAAAAGCTGGGCACGCTCCAGCCTTCGTTCCGCACCGACGAACTGGGCGCGCGCTTCCCGCAGATCGGCTGGAACGTGACCGCCGGCAACGCCTCGCAGATCAGTGACGGCGCCTCGGCCATGCTGCTGATGAGCGAATCCGCGGCGCAGCGCCTGGGTCTGAAGCAGCGTGCGCGCTTTGTGGCCTTCGACGTCTGTGGCGACGACCCGATGATGATGCTCACCGCACCGATTGCCGCTAGCCAGCGTGCGATCAAGAAGAGCGGACTCAAGCTGGACCAGATCGACCACTACGAGATCAACGAAGCCTTTGCCTGCGTCCCGCTAGCCTGGCAGAAGGCGCTCGGAGCCGACCCGGCACGCCTGAACCCGCGTGGTGGCGCGATTGCACTGGGTCACCCCCTGGGCGCCTCCGGCGTGCGGCTGATGACCACCATGCTGCATGCGCTGGAAGACAGCGGTCAGCGCTATGGACTGCAGTCGATGTGCGAAGCCGGCGGCATGGCCAACGCCACCATCATTGAACGCCTGTAAGCCCCCCCGAGCCGCGACTGCAACAGCGCGCGGCCGGACCGCTTTTTTCCATACCAGTACTGGAGACCCAAGATGAATCTGAATAGCACAATGTCCGCGGTTGTAACCGGCGGCGCTTCCGGCCTCGGCCTTGCCACAGCGCGCCGCCTGGTGGAGCGCGGTGTTAGCGTGGTGATTGCCGATCTGTCCGAAGAACGCGGAAACGCGGCGGTCGACGAACTCGGCTCTAAGGTGCGCTTCGTCAAGGCCGATGTCTGCGACACCGACCAGATGAACGCGGTCTACGACGCCGCCGAGGCCATGGCCCCGCTGCGCGCGCTGATCAACTGCGCCGGGCTGGGTGCGCCGGTGCGCGTGGTCGAGAAGGACGGCTCGCCGGGCTCGCTGGAAAAATACGAGTCGGTGGTGCGCATCAACCTCATCGGCACCTTCAACTCGCTGCGCCTGGGTGCCGCGCGCATGGCGAAGAACGAACTGGTGGACGGCGAGCGCGGCGTCTGCGTGCTGACCGCTTCAGTAGCCGCCTATGAAGGCCAGATCGGCCAGATCCCGTACAGCTCGGCCAAAGCCGGCATTGTCGGCATGACGCTGGTGGCCGCTCGCGACCTGGCCCAGCGCGCCATCCGCGTGTGCACCATCGCCCCGGGCCTGTTCGATACGCCGCTGCTGGCGAAGCTGCCCGAAAACGTGCGCGCCTCGCTTGGCGCCATGGTACCGCACCCATCACGCTTGGGTGCGCCTGACGAATACGCCTCCACCGCGCTGCACATCCTGGAGAACCCGATGCTCAACGGCGAGACCATCCGCCTGGACGGCGCCATCCGAATGGCACCGCGCTGAGCGGCCTGCCAATACGAAAAGCGCTGCGCTAAGTGCTGGAGAACAGCATGCCCCTGAGCGTGAACCATCACATCCGTCTGTCGGATAGCTCGGAGCATATCATTCAACTCCAGGAGGGCGCCAGCACACGCGGGCCGGCAATGCGCCAATGCTCGTTGGCACTTACATAGCACAGCGCAAACTCCTTGAGGAGAAGCTGCTTGCCTCGCGTGAGCAGCTCTGTAAGCTTTCTACTTACTTCGAGGCTGTGCGCGAAGAAGAGCGCAAGCGCATCGCGATGGAAATTCACGATGAGCTGGGCCAGTTTCTGACGGCGCTCAAGATAGATATTTCTTTGCTGGAAATGAGGCTAGAGCTGGCCGAGTACCCGCAAGCCGAACAGAAACTGAGCGAGATGCGGAAACTGGTGGAACGAACCATTGGAACGGTCCGCCACGTTGCCAATCATTTGCGTCCCGTGGCGCTGAACTACGGGATAGTTGCGGCCCTGGAATGGCTGACAGAGGACTTCTCACTGCGCAACGATGCAGCATGCCGATTGCATGTGCAGGGGCAGGAGCCGACACTCACCAACGAAGAGGCTACGGCTTTCCTTCGCATTGCCCAGGAATCGCTCACCAATGTGGCACGACATGCCAGCGCGTCCGATGTCAATGTCGCACTCACCACTACTGTCAAGCGCATCACCCTCGCGATTAGCGATAACGGCCGGGGATTCAGGCTCGGAGTCTCGAGGCAAGGCTACTCCTATGGCCTGCAAGGCATGAGCGAACGCGCACGCTTACTGGGCGCCACCCTTGCTATCCAGAGTGCGCCCGGCGCCGGCTGGAGTCGCAGGGCGTTGGTACCGGCGACCGCGTGCTGATCACGGCCGAGGACTGCCTGGCAGTGATCACGCTAGTGTTCGCCTTATCGGAATTGGGGGCCTGGCCGGCCGTTGTCAACGCCCGCCTGTCGGAGCGGGAAATCGAGGAGATCCGGGCGCACTGCCGGCCGCGCCTGATGCTGTTTGCCCATGCGGCATCGCCGGATGCCCTGCGCCACGGCGTACGCTACCGCGCACGGGAAATTGCCCCCGCCGGTCTCGTGCCGCTGATGGCCAGCGCTCTCGACGAGGGCAGCGAGCGCGAGCCTGAAACGCTCGCGCGCGACGTCGCTGGACTGATCTACACGTCCGGCACAACCGGGCAGCCCAAGGGCGTGAAGGTCACCCACCGGGCCTTACTGCACTTTGCGCACGTCACGGTGGAGTCGCGCCGCATGCAAGCCGACGACTGCGCCTATGCCGTGATGCCCTTGTCGCTTATCTTCGGGCTGGGGACCCTGCTCATTTCGACGTTCCATGCCGGCGCAAGCCTATACCTGAGGGCACGCTTCAATGCCGCCGATGTCACCACGGCTATCCGTGAAGGTGCGATCACCCTGCTGCAAGGCGTCCCGACCATGTTCAACCGCATCCTCGCGCAAGTGCGCGCGAGCGGCATGCCATTAGATCCGTCGCCAAGGCTGCGCTATCTCTACACGGGTGGCGGGACCGCTCGACCCGACACTCAAGCAGGAAGTCGAGGCAACCTTTGGCCAGCCGCTGCACCATGGCTACGGGATGACCGAGTATGCTGGTTCGGTCTTCGTGACGCGCGTGGGCCGGCCGCGCAGCGACTGCTCGGCGGGCGAGATCGTCGAAGGCGCCGAACTGCAGGTGGTCGGGCCGGCCGGCAAATCGGTGCCGCAAGGCGAGCTGGGCGAACTATGGGTCAGAGGACCGGGCGTCATGCGTGGCTACTACCGCGCCCCGGACCTGATCGCCGAGGCCCTGCGCCCCGACGGCTGGCTCAACACCGGCGACATTGGCCTGCTGGGCCCTGACGGCGCGTTGTCCATTGTCGGCCGCACCAAGGACCTGATCATCCGCTCCGGCTTCAACGTCTATCCAGTCGAGGTCGAATCGGTCATTAACACGCACCCGTCCGTACGTCTCTCGGCGGTGGTCGGTCAGCCTACCGCGGATGGCAACGAGGAAGTGATCGCCTTCGTCGAGATCAAGGACGGCGAGAAATTTGACGCGTTAGCGCTGCACGACTACCTGATCGATCGCCTGTCACCGTACAAGCGCCCCGAGAAGATCCTGCGCGTAGCCGCCATGCCGACCACTGCCAGCGGCAAATTGCTCAAGCACCAGCTCAAACAAATGCTCGCGGACCAAAAATAGCGGGCACTTTCAATCCTGACGCCCGAGGCCATCCTCGACCAACAGGCTCACCAGCTTGCGCGCGAACAGCGGCAAGCCGCCGAGGTCCGCCACGCAGATCTGCAGCTTGCGCTCGGCCCATTCATCATTGAGCTGGATGATCCGCAGCGCCATTGTGCCGGCATGGCGGGTGGCGGTACTCTCCGGGAGCACACCGATGCCGACATTGGCCTCAATCATCCGGCACGCAGTCTCGAAGTTGCTGACCTGCACGCGCCAGCGCAACTCACGCTGCAAGTCCGCTGCGGCTCGCTTGAGGAAATTGTGAATCGCGCTCGCCTCCGGCAAGCCAATGAAGTCGTAGCCCAGCGTATCGATGAAATCCACGCTGCTGTGATCAGCCAGCGGGTGGCTCAGCGCGGTGGCAAGAACCAGGCGGTCGCGCCGGTATGGCATGACCTCCAGCCCTTCAGTACGCACGTTGCCGGCAACGATGCCGATGTCCACCATCCCTTCCTCCACCGCGCGCACGATATCCGGGCTCAGCCGTTCCTGCATTTCGATGGTCACATTGGGGTGGCTGACGAGATAGGTCCGGAGCACGGCCGGGAGGTACTCGCTCATCGCCGTCGTGTTGGCGAAGACACGTACGTGGCCTTTGACCCCTGAGGCATATTCCTGAAGGTCGCCGCTCAGTTGTTCGAGCTGGCGCAGTACACGGCGCGCATGGACCAGCAACGTCTCTCCCGCGCCTGTCACTTTCACGCCCTGGCGGCCGCGGCTCAGCAGCTTAACGCCGACGTATTCTTCAAGGTTCTTGATCCGTGTACTTGCGGCTGGCAGGGAGAGGTGCGAGCGTTGTGCACCCCCGGTCAGGCTCTTGGCCTCCACGATATGGATGAAGAGTTTCAAATCGACCAGATCAAAGCGCATCACATGCTTCCCAAGCGTCGTACCGGATTATCCCCCCAAAGCTGCACGCAAGCGCCGAGATTTCGCAGCCCCTGCGCCGCTTACCCCCGACCTGAAGAGACGAGGCGTGGGCGGCGGTCCTATAGGGTCATAGTGGACTTCGTGCTCATCAGAAGCTCTGCCAGTCCGCGGTATCTGTCGATGCCGGTGCGCGATGGCAATTAGCAGCTATCAGGGGCATGGAGGGCCTTGAGGGCTTACCGGACTTGACCAGCACGGCTGTCGCTCCGCCTCCGGGAGAAGCGGGGTAACCCCACATCGAGAGTTGGAGACTAGTACGCAGGCAGCAATTGTAGTGGTCAAGTTATTTCGGACAGGCAGATAGGTTCTTTTTCTATCGATTTCGCCTCGTAGGCAGCGGGCGACAGATACCCCAGGGTTGAGTGCAAGCGCACCGGATTATAGAAACCAACGATGTACTGGGTGATGTCGCGCCGTGCCTCGGCGTGGTTGGCGTATTGACGCTGCCACACGCGCTCCATCTTCAGGTTCAGGAAGAACCGTTCCGTCACCGCGTTATCCCAGCAATTGCCTTTTCGACTCATGCTGCAAACAATCTGATGGCGTGCCAGCAAGGTCTGATACTCCGCGCTCGCGTACTGACTGCCCCTATCCGAGTGCAGCACCAGTCCCGGCGCTGGCCTTCGCTGCTGCAGCGCCATGCTCAGTGCCGACATCACCAGGTCGGCCGGCATGGTCGGCGCCATCGACCAGCCCACGACCTTGCGCGAGTACAAGTCCAGCACGACCGCCAGATACAGCCAGCCTTGAGCCGTGCGGATATACGTTATGTCCGAAGTCCAGGCCCGATTCGGCTCGGCCACGTCGAATTGCCGGTCCAGCACGTTCTCTGCCACTGGCAGCGTGTGCTTGCTGTCAGTCGTCGACACGAACTTACGCTTCCAGGTCGCGCGCAAGCCCGCTTCGCGCATCAGCCTACGAATCCGGTAGCGGCCAAGGCGCACCCCTTGTTCCCGCACCGCATGCATGACACGCCGGCTGCCGTAGCTGGCGCCGCTCGCAGCGAACGCCGCTTTGACGTGGGTCTGCTCCTGCAGAGTCTTCATGCTTGGCTTGGCGCGGCGGTGCGCATAGTAGCCCGAGCGGCTCACCTGCAATACCCGGCAGGCGTTACTGACCGATACGGCCTCCTGTTGCAAGTGGGCTACCACCCGGTAGCTCACTTCAGTTCCCGCGCAAAGAAGGCCGAGGCTTTTTTTAGCAAGGCGTTATCCTCGCGCAGTTGCCGATTCTCCGCCTCCAGTTGCCGGATGCGCTGCTGTTCCGCCGTCAGCGGCTTGCCCACGCCAGGCCCGCCGGCGCACCCTGCATCGTACTGCGCCATCCAGCACCGAACGGCCGTCTCACCAAGCTCCATCGACCGGCAAACCTCGCTGACCGATAATCCTTGGTCTCGCACCATCCGTACTACTTCCAGCTTGAAGCTGGCGTCAAATTGTCGGCGCCTTCTTGTCATCTATCTTTTTTCCTCGTCGATTCCGGATTGTCCTCCTATCGACCTGTCCGAGGAAATTAGACCACCACAAATTGCTGCGCGACGAGCAATGCGGGCGGAGAAGGATCCCCCCTCCAAGAGGCACCAATGCCTTTACGGCTGCTGACCAAACTAGTAAAGCGAACGAGATGTAGGGAAGTAGTGAAATTTCTGTAAGTTATGCCTTACGAAACTCCACCTCCTTAGCGATATGAGGGGAGTACCATTCCTCACGGCGAAGGGAATCCTCGTGAGCAAGGGTGCGCAGCTGGACCTGAGCAAGCGTGGCCGTACCGGACCTTCTTATCCACGCGACTGTAGCCGACGGTGTCAGTGATGACTGAGTGACCAAACTGGTCGACAAGAACTCCGTTGGATTACCGATAGCCGGCGTCTCGTCTTCTCGAATCCATGGCATCTCAGCGCCAAGCCGGTCAGCGGAACGGAAAATTGAAGCCGATGTTTCCCTTGCGGCGGCTGCCCGCCACGCCGGATGCGCCCACTCTGTCCGCGTTGGACGACTCAAGGCGTGCCGACGCCCTCTGAGCCTCATTCGTCCAATAATGCCTTGGCCCGCTGCAAGTCTGCTGAATCGAAACCTTCTGCGAAGGCCTCATAAAGGCACGCCAGCGCCCGCCGTGCAGTTCCCGTCTTGCCCTGCTGTTGCCGTAGCCTAGCTAGGCTTATTGCCGCGCGCAACTCGAGCGATTTTGCGCCCTGCCGACGGGCGATCTCGATCGCCCGATGAAAGCATGCTCGCGCCTCTTCCTGGTTCGTGGGCACGTTCCCGCACTGAAGCAGGAACTCTCCTTTAAGCCGGTGCAACTCCGCTTCGTAGTAGCGCTCCCCTGTCTTACCGGCACCTACCAAAGCGTCGGCAAGTATATCCAGCCCCATTCGCGCCTGCCCTGCGGAAGCATAGACCATAGCCTGCAGGGCGAGAAAATATGGCCGGCACAGCTCGGCCCCCAACGCTTGATAAACGGCCAGTCCCTGGTCTATCCGAGAGATTCCCTCCTCATTCCTGCCCTGCTCTGCAAGCGCCCAGCCTTTCATAATGTTCCCCCACGCCAGCCAGAACGGGAACCCCTGCTCGGTCGAAAGTTCGATAGCGGCATCGGCGCATTCTTGTACCAATTGAACCTCATGCCGGCACTGATACGTTTCAGCGGCGAAGGTCACGGCAAGCGCAAGACTGAACGGGTGCTGGAGCTTCCTAGCCAGCACCAGTGCCTCCTGCGCGCGATCGCGGGCCTGGTCTGGATATCCCAGGTACCACAGGACTCGGGCCAGTATGCTAAGCCCGCGCACCCCGGGGTCCTGCCCATAAAGACCGTAATGAACGCCCTGCTGCTCGGGTTGATAGTAGGCGAGCCCCTGTTCCAGATGAGCCAGGGCTCTGTGGGGTTCACCAAGCAGAAAGGAAGTCGCTCCCAGCGTGGTCTGAGCGTGCACCAGCAACACCGGATCCTGCATGCGCTCAGCCAGGGCTAGCAGCGCCTCACCCAATGCATACGCGGTTTGATGCTCCCCGCGGATTGAATAGAACAAGCGCAATCCAAACTTCACTTCAAACAATTGCGCACTGTTATCGTCCTTCTCGCACAAGCTGAGCGCCCGCTTGTAGTTCGTCTCCACCTCGCTCGAGGCATAGCTTCTCGCGGCAATGAGGGCCGGACCGAGCGCGACGCGCAACGAGATCTCCCGCCGATCGCGCTCTTGTGTCCGAGGCAGACGCTCGACCAGCTCCAAAGCCGTGCTCAGATGACGGATGGCGTCGAGATGCGCGGAGCGCTCAAGCGCCTGCTGCCCGGCGCACAACAGATACTCCACTGCTTTTGGAATGTTACCGCTGAGACTGTAGTGGTGAGCCAGCTCGCTGCAATAGTCTTTCAACTGATTCTGGAACAGCGATTCGATGGCCCGACCGGTGCGCTCATGCAGCACGCCGCGTTGGTCCGATAGCAGGGAGTTGCCCGCGACTTCTTGGGTGAGCGCGTGCTTGAACGCATATTCGACTTCAGGAAAGTCGGCACGCCCATAGATGAACTCTCCCGCCTCCAGGCTAGCAAGTTGTGAATACAGGCGGTCTTCCTCCAGCCTGGCCACCTCTCGAATTAAGCTCAGAGGAAACTCCTTGCCTATCACGGCGAGGGTCTGTAACAGCTCCTTCTCCGGGATTGGCAGTCGGTCCATGCGCGCCACGAGCACCCCCTGTACCGTGGTCGGAATATGCAGCGCCGCCGGGGTCTTTTCGATACGGTAATGGCCAGGTACGCCGAGCAGCGTATTCTCCTCGGATAGGGTCTGTACCACCTCTTCCATGAAGAACGGATTGCCCTCGGTTTTTTCCAGGATGAGTTGCTTGAGCGGCCCAAGTCCGGAATCATCGCCCAGCAACGCGGTGAGCAAACCCTGTGCCTCAATTGGCCCCAACGGCGCGAGCCGCAATTCGGTGCAATTGGCCTTGAGATCCCAAGTGCACCGGTACTCGGATCGGTAGTTCACCAGCAAAAGAATCCGCGCATCTGCCGCACGTTCGCTGATGTAGGCGAGGCACGCCTCTGTCTCGCTGTCCAGCCATTGTAAGTCTTCGAAAAGCAACTGTATGGGCTGATTCTCACTCTCGCGCACCATCAGGCGGGTGATGGCCTCGAAGGCACGCTCCCGCCGGAGGCTGGCTCCCATGTCCGCCACAGCCGAGCCAGGCTCGCCGAGGCCAAGAAGGAAGAGTAGATAGGGGAGCAGGCCTTCGAGACTGCGATCCAGCATAAGCACCTTGCCCGTGACCTTTTCGCGGCTCCGACGGTCATCGTCCTGGGCCGTAATCTGGAAATAGTTCCTCATAAGCTCGATCAGCGGCAGATAGGGGAACGCTTTTCCGTGCGACACAGAGAATGTCTCTAACACCAAGCAACCGCGCTGTGAGCGTGCCTTAAACTCATGAAATAGCCGCGATTTTCCAACCCCGGCTTCCCCCACTACGGCGATGATCTGCCCATGGCCGGCCGTGGATTCATCCAGCGCCCGATGCAGCGCGGCCAGTTCGGCCTCCCGGCCCACGAACCGGGCGAGGCCCCGATGCGCGGCCACCTGTAGGCGTGTACGAAGCGCACCCACGCCGGTCACCTCATAGACCTCCAACGGCTTGGGCACGCCCTTGACCTGGGCTGCGCCAAGGGCCTTGAAGTCGAAATACCCTTCCGCCAGCCTATAGGTGGGGTCGCTTACCAGGATCGAGGACGGCGCGGCCATTGTCTCCATCCGCGAGGCGATGTGGATTGTGGGCCCGACGGGGTCGTAATCGGTATGCAAGTCGTCCTTGCGGATCGAGCGCACAACTACCTCACCCGTGTGAATGCCTACGCGGATCTGGAGTGAAATGCCTTGTTCCAGCCGGAGTCGCTCGCTGTGCTGGCGCATCGCCTCCTGCATGCGCAGGGCGGCATAGAGCGCGCGCTGCGGATGGTCCTCGTGCGCGATGGGCGCGCCAAACAGCGCCAGGATGCCATCGCCCAGCGACTTGGCAACATAGCCTTCGTAGTAGTGCACAGCCTCCATCATCATCTCAATGACGGGGGAAATCAGATGGAGGGCAGCTTCCGGGTCCCAATCATGGATCAGTGCGGTCGAGCCCGCCATATCGGCGAACAGGACAGTGATGGTCTTGCGTTCGCCGCTCGCCATGCCGCGCGCCTCAAGTGCAGCTTGCTCTGCACGTATGCGCTCTGCTAAGTGGCGTGGGGTGTATTGGGCGGGGGTAGCGGAAGGTCCTATAGGAAATTCGCTAACGGTAGCGCCGCACGCGTTGCAGAAACGCGCAGTGGGACTCAGCGGGTGGCCACAGTGCCGGCACGCGCACGCCAGCCGACTGCCGCATTGCTCACAAAAATTGGCTCCTTCGGCATTGTCAAATCCGCAGATTGTGCAGCGCACCATGGAGCCTCCGACTTCCGCTCAGCCAATTAAATGCCCCATTTCCATTCGTCGCAAGAGCCTGCTTTGGGCTTGACTCGGGGGACAGGAAATCGCGGCGGTCGGTGGATACCCACGGCGCCTGCTGATTCGGGCCAAGAAGAGACATATGCACTGTCGCCAATGACGCGTGGTCAAATGTGCACCGGCCTCCCCACGACCGAAGGCCTCATTTAAAATGCCACCTTTGAGTCGAATAAGTGAGAAGAAAATGCCTGATCGAGCGCATTACGCGAAGCTCGTCGATAGCATTTTCGGCGTCGGAAACTGTTTACCTTCGACGTGGATGATCTGCAGTCCAACAACGTGATTAGCGCGTTGCGCAAGCCGGAGCAATTTGCTGTGTTCAGCACCAACTTCGAGCAACGGCTTCGCCGGCTCGCTCCACGCCAATGGGACCCTTCGCAAAGGAGATCTGCGTGGCAATCAACAAGATTGTCACTTCCGAGTGGGATGGAGCCTATGCGGAGCTTTGCGCGCTTGGCTATTTCGTGGCCGATGCCGCGACTGTGCTGGGGAATATTGTCCTAGACCACACAGTCCCCGCGTCCCAGACGCTGGCGTCTGAAATGGGAATGCAACACGCCAATCACGACATGAGATTTCCTAGTCTCGGCGTTTCGATGGACACGAAGCTTCTTTCGGACAAAGCGGGCAGCATCCTCGAAGGAATCTTCAATGACTTCCGCGAGGCCAAGAGCATCGAGAATCTGACGGTCCTGCCTTCCTACAACCCTGGGGAGGACTTCATCACCTTCCAGGCCAATCGTCAAAAGTTGCTAGACGAGCTGAAGCAGGGTGTCGACCTAAACGTCCGTCCTTCGATGCTTGTCAGCCAAGTCATCTCCGGGCTGTCGTATAAATTCGCCTGGAAACCCGGTGTGCTGACGGCAGAGAACTCTTATTCGCCCTTAGAGCACGCGAAAAACCACCATCGGCTGCTGTCCGCGCATGCGAAGAAGTTCTCGACGGCGGAGCCAACGGTAATTGTCTTCGTTATCTTTCCTTGGACCGCGGAGACCGTCTTCCCTTTCGATGACTTGAAGAAGCTGTTTTTCAAGAAGTTTGGCGATCATCTTTTCACGGGCTACCTTTCCTCACCCGATCCGCTATGAACTTCCACAGCAAGATCGAATCCGCAATTTCGGCTGGCGATGTGACCAAGCACCTCTCCGGCATCCTCTTTCTTGAGGACGACTCCATCCTGGCCAAGACCCCAATGATGTTAACGTCAAGGCGAGCTTCCTATGAAATCCTAACGCTTTGCATTCATTGGCCGGCAGTCAGTTGGAGGCTTCATTGCAGACTCGCGGCGCCTTCGACTTGCAAAAAACACGCGCGGCTTCCCGGCCTTGATCCTTGCGAAATCCTCGCGCTGGCTTCGCAAAAGAGGGCCGCACGGAGCATCCCCGTGCGGCCTTCAACGAGCAATAAGCCCGGTGTCGATTCGCTTCGTTGTACGGCCGGTTAGAACTTGTGGCGCACGCCCAGCGCGACGCCCACCATGCTGGTCTTGCCGTTCGCCAGCGCGTAGCTGTTACCCAGCGACAGGCTGTTGGCATAGACCGTTGCCAGCGAATCCATCATCAGGCCTGCGTTCTTGGCATAGGCCGTGGTCAGGTAGACATCGGTACGCTTGGAGAACGCATAGTTGGTCACCAGCGCGACCTGCCAGGGATTGGCGACGTGGGTGTCGCCGAACAGGTTCTTGAGGTCGTCATAGTTGTATTCCAGCGTCACGCCGACCGCCGGGGTGACCTGGTAGTTGGCGCCGATCCAGTAGAAGTCGTCGCGCTGGATCAGCCCCCCTGCCGCGTTCTTGTTCTGGCCCCAGCGATAGCCACCCATGATCTTTGCCGGGCCGACCACATAGCTCGCACCAACCACAGCCTTTTTCACTGTGCCGCTACTGTTGCCGATGGTGGGGTTCCACTGGTCGTAGCCGACGGTCAGCCCGAGCGGGCCGCCCTGGTACGCCACCGCGGCGCCGTAAGCGGTATCGCGGCGGAAGGCGCCGGGGACTTCGCCATTGCCGCCGATGGGCGTTGCGATGCCGACGGTCTGCGGCAGTGCCACGCCAGTGCCGAAGGACCAGTGCGCCAGCGCCGTCACCGGGCCGAACTGCCCGGTGTACTTGACCGTGTTGTCCTCTCGGAAGTTGGCGCCGGACTGCAGCACTATCGGTTCATATTGCGTGGCATAGGCCGTGGGCGAGAAATTCGCCAGCGCCTCGAACATCGACGTGTACTGGCGGCCCAAGCTGATCTGGCCGATACCGGCCTTCTGCATGCCCACAAAGGCCTGACGGCCAAACAGGCGCCCGCTTTGCTGCGAGGTGCCGGTGTCGAGGTTAAAGCCGCTCTCCAGCACGAACAGCGCCTTGAGGCCGTTGCCAAGGTCTTCCTGGCCGCGCAAGCCCCAGCGCGAGCCGGACACGCCGCCGGAGTTCATGCGATAAACATTGTTGGCCGGGCCCGGGTTGAACTGGTTGGATGCGACCGGCACCGCGCCCACGTGGTTGGCGTACTCGACGTTGATGTCGGCCACGCCGTACAGCGTCACGTTGGACTGCGCGAACGCGCTGCCTGCGCAGGCGAGCCATGCGGCCGCAGCCATGCTTCTGAACTTCATAGGTGCAAGTCTCCTCATTTTCTTCTTTCGTTTGCGATACGGATGATTCCGTCTATGGGTACTTCGGGGTACTGCCTTACTTTGTGTGCCGCCGCTGCGAGGGCGTTGGGCTTCAACTTGTACGCAGCAGATTCTTCCAGCAACTCGGCCACGTGCGGCCACGGCATGACCTTGCTGACCGGCTTCAACTACAACGACAGGGTATGGCTCTCGCCCTCCGGCGATACCACGCGACCCCTGTCGGTAGCCCTTCCCTTCCAGCAACCCAGAACTTGCAGCACCTTGCAATCCCGCACGTGCCCTCCCTACACCCGCCTTAACTGCCGGAGGGCGCTGCCGGTGGCTCCTCCAAAAGCCTGGCCTTCACGATTTTTCCCGTCGGGGTCATAGGCAAAGAATCGCGGAATAAGATTTGGCGTGGCACCTTGTAGTCGGCCAGCAGCCTGCGGCAGTAATCGATCAGAGATTCCGCTGATGGCTGCGAGCCCGGTTTAGGAACTACGTAGTAATGCCCTACTTCTCCGAGCACTGGATCGGGAACGCCAATGCCGGCAACCATGAGCACATCCGGATGACGCAACAACACATTCTCGACTTCGATGGGGTAGACATTGAAGCCGCCCTGCACGTACATCTCCTTGCTTCGGCCCATTAGCGTCACGAGACCCTCGTCGTCGCGACATCCGAGATCTCCTGTGCGCACCCACCCGTCGAAGAAGGCGTTAGCGGATTCCGTTGGCATGTCAATATATCCAGCGACGGTCAATTCACCACGGATCCACAGTTCTCCAGCTTCCCCTGTCGCCGCGTCCCGCCCATCTGGCCTCACAATCCGCAATTCGACACCAGGCAGCGGCCTGCCGACAGTACGAACAATTGCATCAAAATCGCTGTCCCATGGTGACATCAGGGCAGCCCCAGACGTTTCCGACAAGCCGTAGAGATTCATCACGCTTGCCTTGGGAAAAGTTTGCTGAAGCTGCTGCAAGAGATTGGGGTCTGCGTTCGCGCCACCCGTTATCACGAGCCTGACTCGCTGCCGGTCGAGCTGGCCAATTGCCTCCTCCCGCAACAGCAGCGTGTGCATGGTCGGCACACCGACGACGATAGTCGGAGGGAATGACAGCATGTCCGAAATGACCTGCTTGGGACTGAAGGTCGGAATCAGCAGACTTGTGCCACCTCCCAGCAGCATGGCAAGGAAGCCGCAGGTCAGGCCACCGACGTGGTTGAGCGGCAAGGCAAGCATCTGTAGGTCGTTTGACCTGAGACCCAGATGGCTGCATTGGGCGACCGCCGAGGCAAGCTGACTGCGGTGCGTAATCAACGCACCTTTTGGCCGGCCTGTGGTTCCGGACGTGTAGATCAGTACCAGTGGATCTTCCGGGACTATGCTCGACTGAGCTCGGTCAATCCTTGCCTGGTCTACTACCGTGGCGAGTAGCAAGTCAAAGCGCTGGTCAGCCGGCACGGCGGAACTTCCCATGAAGAAGTAGTGCTGCACGGTAGGCAGCCGTGCCCCCATGCTCGCGAAGTAGGCGACGTAATCCATATCGCCCACCACCGCCGGCGCAATGATCGCCCTCACCTTCGCATGGTTGACGATGTATTCGATCTCACTATCACGGTAACGCACACTGAGTCCAACGAGAATTGCCCCAATTTTCGCCGCCGCCAGATATGCCAGAAGCCATTCTGGTTGATTAAGCCCCAGCATCCCGAGGCGGTCACCCTTACCAAACCCTAGGTCGAGCAGGCCGCAGGCAAGATGATCCGAATCCCGGTCTAGCTCAGAGAAGGTGATTGCGCGCCCTTGGTAAATCAGTGCAGGGTGGTCTGGTTGCAGAGCCACATTCCGTTTGAGTGCCATCCAGACGCGATCGATGTTGACCAGTTCAATCATGCTCACTTCCTGATATGGTGGTATGTACAAAAATGAAAGTGCTCTCGGCCAGACGGCACTCGATTGGGTCATACAGCCAGGCCTATGCCATGGTGAACAACCCTCGAAAGCATGATGCCGCGTCCTGCTGGAGCCGCCTGCTTCTCACAGCCCCTCTTCAGCGAATAGCTCTTCGCTCTGCTTGCGCAAGATATGCTTTTTGAGCTTTACAGTTGCTGTCAGGAACGTGCGTCGATGATGTTGTCGCGGACCGGTACAACATGTCGCGGGCAAGACAGCCGATACGCCGGTTCTTCGCCGGCGCGAGCAAGTCTTTCATGATTGTCTCCTCTTGATCTGGCCGTCGCTCACTCCCCCCGCGATTTCAGCCGGCGGGGTGTGTCATCTGTTCTTTTGCCGCCCCCTCAATCATTGGCTTGATGCTATCGATGGCGCCGCCGCCATCGCACGGAATGATCGCTCCCGAAACAAACGATGCTGCTGGCGATGCGAGAAACATGGCCAAGTTGGCGATATCAGCCGTCGTCCCAAGCCGACCGAGCGGGACTAGGCGCTGCACCGGAGAACCGCTCGTATCGTCCTTAGGCGCTAGGCGACGCATTCCTTCAGTATCGGCGATCGGTCCCGGCGAGATGGCATTGACACGAATGCCGGCACTACCCCATTCGATCGCGAGCACGCGGGTGAGCTGGTCGACCCCCGCCTTGGCGGCGCAGACGTGCGCTTGGTAGCGAATCGGAATGACGGACTGCGGCGCCGTGATGTTGATCACCGAGGCGCCAGGGCTGGCGAGGTGAGGGAAAGCTTGGCGCATCACATGAAACGTGCCGTTGAGGTCAATATCGACGACCACCTTGAAGCCATTGGAGGAAAGTTGGTTCACCTCGGCAAGGAAATTGCCGGCGGCGCCGGAGACCAGGACGTCGATCTTTCCGAAGCGCTCGCCGGCTGTCGCGAAGGCGCGCCCCACGGCGTCGAAGTCGCGCACGTCGGCCGTCACGCCCAGCACTTGCGCGCCGTGCGTACTAAGGGCCGCCACCGCGGCGTCCACATTCTCCTGCTTTCGGCTTGCCACGGTCACGTTGGCGCCGTGTTGCGCAAAGGCGTGGGCAATGCCCAGGTTGATGCCGGTAGTGCCGCCGAAGACAAAGACGTGCTGACCGGCGAAGTTGAAGGATATGGTCATGGAAAGGGCTCCCGTTAAAGTGGTTTTGCCCGCCGTCAGCGCGCAGCGCGCAATAGTTCCTCTGCGAAAATCATGCGGCGGATCTGGCCGGCTCCTTCAGATGCGCAGAATGCCCTGCTGCCGCTCGCCAAATGGCGCGTTGAGCGAGGCGGAAAGTGCCACCCCGAGCGCGTTGCGCGTATCGACCATATCGAGCACGCCGTCGTCGCGAAGCTCGGAGGTCTGGTAGTACACGCTGTTGCTGCGGGTATAGTCGTGATGAATCTGGTCGTGGATGGCCTGGATTTCCGCCGGGTCGGGCTGCTTGCCCTCGCGAGCCAGCGCTGCGATCCTGATTTGCGACAGCGTACGGGCTGCCTGTTCTGCACCCATGGTGGCACACTGCGAATGCGGCCACGCGAACAGGAAGCGCGGGTCGTAGCCACGTCCGGCCATGCCGTAATTGCCGGCGCCGAAAGAGGCGTGGCAGAGCACGCTGAACTTGGGCACGCGCACGTTGCTCTGCACCATGATCATCTTGGCGCCATCCTTGGTAATGCCGCGATGCTCGTAGTCGCGCCCGATCATGAAGCCGGTGATGTTATGCAGGAACAACAGCGGCACGCCGTCGCGGTCGCACAGTTCCATGAAGTTGGTGGCCTTCTCCGCCGCCTCGCTGAACAGCACGCCATTATTGGCCAGGATGCCGATCTTGTAGCCCCAGAGGTAAGCGTAGCCGCACACCAGCGTGGTGCCGTAGTCGGGCTTGTATTCATGAAACAGGCTGCCATCGACGAGGCGCGCGATGACCTCGCGCATGTCGAACTGCTTCTTGATGTCGTCCGGAATGATGCCGTAGAGCTCTTCCGGGTCATAGTAGGGCTCTTCCGGCTCGCGCGTGTCGACCGCCTGCTTGGGACGGCGGCGGAGCGTACCCACGATCTCGCGCGCCAGCGCGATGCCCTGGGTCTCCGAGTCCACCGCGTAGTCCGCCGTGCCGGAAATGCGCGTGTGAACGTCAGCTCCGCCCAGTTCGGCGGCGCTGATGTCCTCCCCGGTGGCGGCCTTGACCAGCGGCGGGCCGCCCAGGAAGACACCGCTGGAGCCGCGCACCATGATCGAATAGTCGGACAGCGTCGGCACATAGGCACCGCCCGCCGTGCAATGGCCCATGGCCACCGCGACCTGTTCCACGCCGGCGGCCGACAGACGGCATTGGCTATAGAACATATGGCCCCCCTCATGGAAGATATCCATCTGCATGGGCAGGTAGGCACCGGCGCTGTCGACAAGGTGCACGATTGGCAAGCGGTTCTCCAGCGCGATCTTGAGGGCGCGGATCGATTTCCTGGCACCCAACGGATAGACCGCGCCACCCTTGATGGCGCTGTCATTGGCCAGCACCATGACCTCGCGGCCGTTGACCACGCCAATTCCGGTGACGATACCCGCGCCCTTGATGTGCGCGTCATACTTGGCATGGTTGGCCGCCAGTGGCGACAACTCGAGGAACGGCGTGCCCGGATCGAGCAGCAGGTCCAGGCGCTCGCGCACCAGCAGCTTGCCCTGGTCACGCAGGCGCTTGACGTCGCGCTCCGGGCGCACGTGGCGCACATCGTGCATCATCGCCAGGAATTCCTCGCGCAGGCGCAGGTTGTGCGCGCGGTTGGCCTTAAACCCTTCCGAGCGGGTATTGATACGGGACTCGATGCGGCGCATGCTCATTTCTCCCTTGCCTCGAGCCGCACCAGCAGTGCGTCGCGGTCGAAAATGTCTCCCTTCGCGCAGGGGAGCTCCGCGACCACGCCATCGCGGGCCGCTTCGAGGTTAAGTTGCATTTTCATACTCTCGATTACGATCATGGTTTGCCCTGCGCTCACGCAATCGCCGACGGCGACGGCAAGCTCGACTACCGTGCCAGGCATCGGAGCCAGACATATGTCGCTCTCGTCTGCGTCGGTGCCAACGCCCCGCACCGGATCGCGCAGCGTGACCGTCCACGCGCGCCCGAACGCGTGCACATAGGCAGTCTCGCCATGTTGGGCGACCCAGACGGCATGGGTGCGGCCGCCCAGTGTGAGGGCCAGCGCGCCGTCCGGCGTGTCAGCCTTCACTACGTCGACTGCCACGCCATCGACTTCGACACGCCCGCCGTGGGTGTCGCGCACAATCGCAACTTGGTGGCGCGCACCAGCGCCCAGTTCCGCTGTCAGCTTCATCCGTTCCTCCAGTTGCCCATGGCACCGTGCACCGCCGACGGCGCAAACCGTGCATCAGTCAGCGTGCGATTGGTCAGCAAGGCTGCGGCAAGTACCACGGCGGCCTGCTCCGGCGTCGGTGCCGGCACCTGCAGTGCTGCCTTGTGTTCTTCTAGAAAACTGGTGTAAGTGTTACCGGCCACAAATTCGGGATGTGCCAAGACACGCTCAAGGTACGCGGCGTTGGTCGTCACCCCAAGCGCCACCGTGCGCTCCAGCACGGCACGCATGCGCTCGATCGCTTCGGTGCGGGTGGCGCCGCGTACGATCAGCTTGGCCAGCATCGGGTCGAACGCCGACGTCACGCTATCGCCCTCCTGCACACCCGCATCGAGGCGGAATCCGTCCACCTCCGGAGGGCGGAACATGCGCAGCCTGCCGGTGGCAGGCATAAAGTCGCGCTCGGCGTCCTCGGCGCACAAGCGGCACTCGATTGCATGCCCCTCAAGCCGGACTTCATCCTGCCGGAAGCCCAGCGGCTCGCCTTCGGCAATGCGGAGCTGCTCGGCAACGATATCCAGCCCGGTGATCATTTCCGTGACGGGATGCTCCACTTGGATGCGTGTGTTCATCTCGAGGAAGTAGAAGTCGCCCGAGGCATCAACCACGAATTCCACTGTGCCCGCCGAGGCATAGCCTACATCTCTGGCCAGCGCTACCGCCTGGGCGCCCATTGCCTGGCGCAGAGACTCGTGGACGAATGACGATGGCGCTTCCTCGATCACCTTCTGGTGGCGGCGCTGGATCGAGCACTCGCGCTCACCAAGATGGACCACGTTGCCGTGATGGTCGGCCAGTACCTGGATCTCGATATGGCGCGGGCGTTCGATGTACTTTTCGAGAAACACACGCGCATCACCGAACGCTGCCTGTGCCTCACTGGTGGTGCGCTCGAAAGCGGCACGACAGGCCTCCTGGTCGGCGTCGTGGATGACCCGCATACCCTTGCCGCCCCCACCGGCGCTGGCTTTCAAGATGACTGGGAAGCCGATGGAGCTCGCCACGTCAAACGCATGGCCGGCATCGCGAATCTCCCCGTCGTAGCCGGGAATCGTGTTGACGCCAGCCTGCTGAGCGATCCGCTTGGAACGGATCTTGTCGCCCATGGCATCGATCGCGTCCGCGCCGGGTCCGATGAAACGTACGCCCGCCGCATCCAGCGCGCGGGCGAACTCGGCGTTCTCGGAAAGAAATCCGAAGCCCGGGTGCACCGCGTCCGCGCCCGTGGCACGGCAGGCCGCCAGGATGTTGTCGATTGACAAGTAGGCGGCCACCGGCGTCGCACCATCGATCCGATAGACTTCGTCGGCCAGGCGTACCGCCAGCGTGTCCAGGTCCGCTTCGTGATAGACGACGACTGCGCGCTTGCCCAGGCGCCGGCAGGTGCGAATGATGCGTGCCGCGATTTCACCGCGGTTGGCAATCAACACCGTATGGATGGGAGTCATGGCTGTGAGGCTCCTGATTGCTCTTGCTTAATGTTCTTCGCCCGAATGCTTGCCGCGTACGCCGCCAAGGGCCCGTCCGGCGCCAGCCAAGCAGCAGGGACGCGAATCGGCAGATCCATCAGCATCTGCGCGTAGCTCTTGCCCTGCGGGTCATAGCGCAGCGACGCGATGCCTCCACCGCCCAGCACGCCGCCCAGCAGGAAATTCAGCGCGTGGAAGCCCGGCAGCTCCCAGCGGCGCACGGTGCTGGGGAGGTAATGCCGGAAGAAGGCGCCGACCCGTTCGGCGGATAGCTCGCTCCGCAGCACTGGCAGGAACTCCGCGCGTCGCGCGATGATGCCAATGTTGGCGTCGTTGCCCTTGTCGCCGCTGCGGCCCCAAGCCAAGGCGATCAGCGGGACTTCGACGGTCGGGGAAAGATTGGGCGCGATCGCCGCCGAGTTTGGTATCGCCGACGCCTGTTGCTCGAATGGCGTCCCCGGTGCGACGACGACGGGTAAAACGGTGCCGCCCATTTCCACCCGAACCGGGACCGTGTTCTTGTCCAGAAGGAAAGAAAACAGGCGGACCACCGGCGAGGGCGACGGCCGGCCGCCGAACAGGCCGGTAGTACCCTGCGCCATTGCGACCCCAGCCTGCGTCATCTCCCGGCCGAACAGGTCCAGCGCACTCTTGTCATCGTGGCGCAGCCCGATCTTCAGTACCACTTCGCGCGCACTATCGGCATGGCGGCCCGCGGCGCCGTAGGTGTCTTCGGCGCCAATCACCTCGACCGACGTTTCGCGATAGTCCGCGCGTCCCGCCGCGAGGTTCAGGCGGCGAGTGCGCTCAACGAGAGCCTGCCCCATGCGGCGAGCCTTGGCGCCGGCGTCGCGCCCGGCCACCATCATGGTGGCAATGACGCGCCAACCGTCGGCATAGGTGGCGCTCACCTTGTAGGTTGGTGTAGGCGCTCGTCCACGCGCGCCGCGCACATGCACGCGGTCCGGGCCTGCCTGCGTGAGCCTGACCTCGGTGAAATCGCACACCACATCCGGCAGGACATAAGCGGCAGGGTCACCGATTTCATACACGATCTGTTCAGCTACGGTAGCCGTGGTCACCAGGCCGCCGGTACCGGCTGGCTTGGTGACCGTAAAACTGCCGTCGGCCGCGCACTCGACGATGGGATAGCCCATGTCTTCCCAGCCCGGAACCTCGGCCCAGTCGGTAAACAACCCACCTGTACATTGCGGACCGCATTCGATCACATGACCTGCGAGGCTACCCGCCGCAAGCAGGTCATAGTCGGTGTCGCGCCAGCCAAATTCATGCATCAGGATGCCAAGCGTGACTGCCGAGTCCACGCAGCGCCCGGTCAGCACGATGTCGGCACCTGCATCCAGCGCCGTGGCAATAGCGCGCGCGCCGAGATAGGCGTTGCAGCTTTGCAGGTGACGGGGAAAAGCCGCTCTCGTGAACATTTCAGTCGGTGCAAGCGCGGCGATCTCCTCAACCAGCGGCATCAGGTCGTCGCCTTCGACGACGGCGACGCGCAGCGTCACGCCTGCGGCTTCGGCTGCCAGGGCCAGCGCCTGGCGGCATGCCCGCGGGTTGATGCCCCCGGCATTCGACACCACGCGAATGCCGCGCTCGGCAATGGCTGGCAGAAGCGGGGCGAGGGTCTCAACGAAGTCGGGGGGATAGCCCAGCTCCGGGTTCTTTGCCCGTGCGCGTGCGAGCAGCGACATTGTGATCTCGGCAAGATAGTCCGACACCAGATAGTCAATCTTGCCGCTATGAACCAGTTGGGCCGCAGCTTGCGCACTATCCCCCCAAAAGCCGGAGGAGCAACCAATAGCTACCTTGCGATCATTCATGGCGCCCCCTCTGCACGCTCGCCCAACGTGGCTTGCGCTTTTCGGCAAAGGCGGCCATGCCCTCGCGCGCTTCGTCGCTGCCGGCCAGCCGCTCAATCATCAATTCGGCGTAGGCGAGGGTCTGGTCGACGGACATGTCCTGCATCAGGTCAAGCGCCTGCTTGCCCAGCCGCAGGGCATTGGGCGAGTTGGCTTCGAGTCGGGCAATGACATCCGCCACATGACCGTCCAGTTCTCTGGCCGGCACGGCGCGATTGATCAGGTGGTAACGCTGGGCCTCTTCCGCACTCAGGGGCTCGCCCAGGAAAGCCATCTCCCAATAGCGGCGCCGTGGCAACTGACGGATCAGGTAGGTCGTGATCATCATCGGGAACACGCCTACCTTGACTTCAGGTGTACCGAAGCGTGCGTGCGCCGCGGCAAATGCCAGGTCGCAGGCCGAGACCAGCCCCAGCCCCCCGCCCAGTGCGCTGCCATTGATGCGGCCGATGATCGGCTTGTGGCAGTCGCGCATCGCCCGGTACACCTGTACCAGCGGATTCTCGGCTCGTCCCGTGGCGAACGTGCCGCCGGCATCGCCCTTCAGGTCAGCCCCCGCGCAGAAGGTGCGATCACCGGCTGCGGTTAGCACCACTGTGCGAATGGTGTCGTCGCCTGCGGCGTCACGAAACGCGTCGGCAAGTTGCGAAGTCATTGCGCGATTCAGCGCGTTGTGGGCATCCGGCCGGTTTAGGGTGAGCCAAAGCGCATTGTCCCGGCGCTCGACAAGAATGGATTCAGGCATCGACTCTCTCCAATCAGGAAAAAAAGCGCAAAAAATGGGCTGCCGCCAGCCAAGGAGGGCGGCAATAGCTTCTCGCATGCCCAGGCAAAGAAGGTCTCGAGCGCTTTACCCTCGGCCGCCATGTCGGCGGCAAAGTCTGAAGCCGCAGATCACCGCCGGCCCAAAACGCCTCACCCTGCGCGCGCAGCAAGACCGAGCGGGTCGGCCCGCCCTACTGCGCGTCAGACAGGCGCTGTTCAAAGCTCGCCAAAACACGCCTCGTTCATCACGTTGCGCATGTGAGGTGCTCGAAGCGTCACTTGACGTGCAGCAGTCAGCGTGGAAATTCTCGTTCACCTGTCTCCTCCTTCTGCTCCGGCACTAGCGCAAGTGGCGCACCCCGGTTTTGGTTTGAGGAAGTCTAGGAGTGAGGATTAAAAAAAGCAAGCGATTGGTTTATTTGTGTCATACACTTCAGACCGTGGTTCCAAGGGGCTGGATCCATTGCTTGCCCAGACCGATAGTCCAGGCGCTCCGTCTAGAATGGCGCCCGCCTCCAACCAAGTGACATTGAGCAAGAGATATGGCGCGACCGAAACGCGAAGACATCAATGACGTCAATCGCCGCAATGACCTCGTCGTCACAGCGGCGTTGCTGTTCAAGGAGAAGGGCTACCATGGCACGACCATGCGCGACATCGCGCGGGCCATCAACATGCAAGCGGGCAGCCCCTTCTATCATTTCGCCAGCAAGCAGGACCTGCTGTTCGCCGGTGTGGAAGAAGGACTGCTTGGATGCTTGGCCGAACTCGAGGCGATCGATCCCCAGGCGATGTCGGCACTGGATTACTTCCGGGCGCTGGCGCGCGCTCATCTTCGACGCCTGCTCGAAACGCAAGGCGGGATGGCGCCGATGGTGGTGGATGAATGGCGCTATCTGGAAGGCCCACAGCTTGAAGCCGTGCTGGCGATACGCTATCGCTTCGAGGCATTGTGGCAGGCCGCGCTCACTCGACTCAAGGATGCCGGCCACATCAGACGTGCGGACGCGATGGCCTGCCGCTTCTTCCTCAGCGCCTTGCATGGCACGGTGCGTTGGTACAGGCCGGATGGTCCTTTGTCGCCTGACGAAATTGCCGACGAACTCGTGGATTTCACGCTCTGCGGCGTCTCAGATTGCTGAAGTAAATCAGCGTCATGCCCGAAAAAGGTTAGTGACCCCGTTACCGCAACGTCCCAGCAGCTTACGAGCGTCTCGCAGCTTCCAACAATGCGCATGATTGATTCAGACTGCCATGTGCCCGGGGACCTCTCTAACAGGCCTTTGCCCAATCCGTCGGCAGCGCGTTTCCGCCCTAAAGCGGCGGCAGCAATAGCGGCGGGTCACCACAGGAGGGTTTCCCTTGCAAAACCAGTCCATGATCGGTGCCACGCGCGGCACCCTCGCCGGTGCGATTTCCCCGCCAGGCCCCGCCACTCTGGCACAGCGCAGCCTGCAAGCGGTGTGGCATCCGTGCACTCCGCTCAAGCCGGGCGGCGCCGCTGAGCCACTGGCGATAGTGCGCGGCGAAGGCCTCTGGCTCATCGATGCCGATGACCGGCGCTATTTCGACGCCACCAGCTCCTGGTGGGTCAACCTGTTCGGCCATGCCAATCCGTTCATCAACGCCGCGCTCAAGGCCCAACTCGACACGCTCGAACATGTCATGCTGGCCGGCTGCACCCACGCTCCGGCGGTTGAGCTGGCCGAACGCCTGTCGGCCCTGACCGGCGGCGCGCTTGGCCATGCCTTCTATGCCTCCGATGGCGCCTCGGCGGTGGAAATCGCGCTCAAGATGAGTTTCCACTACTGGCGCAACACCGGCCTGCCGGCCAAGCGCGAGTTCGTCTGCCTGCGCAACGGCTATCACGGCGAGACTATCGGCGCGCTGGCGGTCACCGACGTGGCCATTTTCCGCGACGCCTACGACCCGCTATTGATGCAGTCCCATGTGGTGATGTCACCCGACGCACGCCAAGCCGGCCCCGGCGAATCGGCCGCCGATGTGGCGCAACGCGCGTTGGGCGAGTTCGAAGCGCTGCTGCGCGAGCGCGCCGGGCAGATCGCCGCCATCATCATCGAGCCGCTGGTGCAATGCGCCGGCAGCATGGCCATGTATGATCCCAGCTACCTGGACGGCGTGCGCGCGCTATGCGACCGCTACCGCGTACACCTGATCGCCGACGAAATCGCCGTTGGCTGCGGGCGCACCGGCACCTTCTTCGCGTGGGAACAGTCGCGCGCGGAGGAAGCGCCGCTGCCCGCGCGCCTATGGCCCGACTTCCTGTGCATGTCCAAGGGCATCAGCGGCGGCTACCTGCCGCTCTCGGTGGTGCTGTCGCGCGCAGCCATCCACGAGGCCTTCGTCGCCGACGACGTAGGGCGCAGCTTCTTGCATTCGCACTCCTACACCGGCAACCCGCTGGCCTGCCGCGCGGCGCTGGCCACGCTCGATCTGTTCGAGCACAACCAGGTCATCGAACAGAACCGCTTGCGCGCGCAATGGCTTGCCGCGGCCATGGCGGCGCTCGGCGCTGACGCGCGCCTGGCCAATGTGCGTCAACGCGGCCTCATCTGGGCCGCCGACGTGCACCCAGAGCTGGCCGGCGAAGGATTTGCCGCGCGCTTCCATCAGGCGGCGCTGGCGCGGGGCGTGCTGGCGCGCCCGATCGGCAACACCCTCTATGTTCTGCCGCCCTATGCGTTCGACGCCGCTCAAGCCCAATGGCTGGCGCAGCGGCTGCATGCCGCGCTCGATTTTGTGCTAGATCCTTCGCCCGCCAACGAGGTGTGCCATGCTGCTTGATCGACTCACCCAGGTCGCCGCCGAGCGCGCCGGGCGAGCGCTGACGCGCCGCCGCCGCACCGCTCACACCGCCTGCGCACCACTCCAGAGCACCAGCGACGGGCACGGCGAAGCGCGCCCGCTGCTCGGCTTCTGCAGCAATGACTACCTAGGGCTCGCCAACCATCCGGCGGTGATCGAAGCGTTTGCCCAAGGTGCCCGCCGCTATGGCGCCGGCAGTGGCGCCTCCCATCTGGTGAGTGGGCATTCGCTGGCTCACCACGAGCTGGAGGCTCATCTAGCGCGGTGGCTCGCGCCGCATATTCCCCAAGCGCAGGCGCTCTACTTCTGCACTGGCTACATGGCCAATATGGGGGTTCTCAGCGCTCTGGGCACGGCTGACGCCATGCTGTTCTGCGACAAGCTCAATCATGCCTCGCTAATTGACGGCGCACTGCTTGCCCGCGCCACGGTAAGACGCTACCTGCATTGCGATACCGCCTCCTTAGCAAGGCTATTGGCTGCCAGCAACAGCCCGCTAAAGCTGATCGTCACCGACAGCGTGTTCAGCATGGATGGCGACATGGCCCCGCTGAAGGCGTTGCTGGCACTGGCCGAGCGCTACGACGCGTGGATCATCGTCGACGATGCGCACGGCTTCGGCGTGCTGGGCGAGCAGGGCCACGGCGTGCTGGAAGCGCTGGGACTGTCGTCCGAGCGCTTTATCTATATCGGCACGCTGGGCAAGGCTGCGGGCGTGGCGGGAGCGTTCGTCGCCGCGCACGAGGCCATCATCGAACACCTGGTCAACACCGCGCGGCCGTATATCTACACCACGGCCGCGCCGCCGGCTGTCGCGCATGCGCTGCTGGCCAGCCTGGCGATCCTCGAAGGCGAGGAAGGCAAGCAGCGCCGTGCGCAACTGACGCGCTGCATCGCCATGCTGCGCGACGGGCTGGCGCGACTAGCCGCGATCGCAGGCTGGACGCTGGGCGACAGCGAGACCGCGATCCAGCCGCTGATCGTCGGCGACAACGGCGCCGCGCTGGCGCTGTCGGCCACGCTGGAGGCGGATGGCATCCGCGTCGGCGCGATCCGGCCGCCGACCGTGCCTGAGGGCACCGCGCGGCTGCGCATCACGCTGTCGGCTTCGCACACCGAAGACGATGTGCGGCGCCTGCTGGATGCCCTGAGCGCCGCCGTGGCGCAGCGTGAGGCCGCATGAGCACGCGCGCGCCTTTTGCCTGCTTTGTCACCGGCACCGATACCGGCGTCGGCAAGACTCACGCCAGCGCCACGCTGCTGCATGCGCTCCATGCCGCCGGCTACCGCACCGCGGGCATGAAGCCCGTGGCCAGCGGCAGTGAGTGGCGCGACGGCCATTGGCACAACGACGACGTGGCGCAGTTGCGCGCCGCCAGCTCGGTGGCGGTGCCGCTGGGCCAGACCTGCCCGTTCCTGCTGCGCACCCCGTGCTCGCCGCATCTGGCCGCCGCGCACGAGGGCGTGCGCATCACGCGCGCACCGGTCCGCATGGCCTTCGACGCGCTGCGCCGCCAGGCGGACGCGGTGGTGGTGGAGGGCGTGGGCGGTTTCAACGTGCCGCTCGACGCAGGCGCCGTGCGCTGGAACACCGCCGACCTGGCGGTGATGCTGGCGGTACCGGTGGTGATGGTGGTCGGCATCCGGCTCGGCTGCCTGAACCACGCCGTGCTGACCGCCGAAGCCATCCGCGCGCGCGGCCTGCCGCTGGCGGGCTGGATCGCCAACCGGGTCGACCCGGACATGCTGCTGGCCGACGAGAACATCGCCACGCTGCACGCGTCGCTGGACGCGCCTTGCCTGGGTGAACTGCCCTGGCAACTGGCGCCCGCCGCTGCCGCTGGCCGGCTCGACCTTGCGCCGCTGTTCGCCGCCGCCACCCAATACCAAGCCGAGGCCGCCGGCCTTGCTGCCTGAACCAGAATTCGCATCGATCATGACTCAAGCTCACACCGCTACTACCGTTACTACCGTTTCCGTCGATTCCCTGCGCCAGAGCGCGCGCTCGCACGCACTGCCCGATGACGCCGCGTGGCGCGTCGATGACGTTGCCGCGCTGTTCGCGCTGCCGTTCAACGACTTGTTGTTCCGCGCCCAGCAAGTGCACCGCGAGCACTTCGACGCCAATACCGTGCAGCTGTCCACGCTGCTGTCGATCAAGACCGGCGGCTGCGAAGAGGATTGCGGCTACTGCCCGCAGAGCGCGCACCACGACGCCGGCGTGAAGGCCGAGAAGCTGATGGCGCTGGACGAAGTGCTGGACGCCGCGCGCGCGGCCAAGGCCAACGGCGCCACCCGCTTCTGCATGGGCGCCGCCTGGCGCAGCCCCAAGGACCGCCACCTGGAGCCGGTGATGGACATGGTGCGCGAAGTCAAGGCGATGGGCCTGGAGACCTGCGTCACGCTGGGCATGCTCAAGGCCGAGCAGGCGCAGCAGCTCAAGGAGGCGGGGCTGGACTACTACAACCACAACCTGGATACCTCGCCGGAGTTCTACGGCAAGATCATCACCACGCGCACCTACCAGGACCGGCTCGACACCATCGGCCATGTGCGCGACGCCGGCATCAATGTCTGCTGCGGCGGCATCGTGGGCATGGGCGAGGCGCGCGAAGCGCGCGCCGGCCTGATCGCGCAGCTGGCCAATATGGACCCGTATCCGGAGTCGGTGCCCATCAACAACCTGGTCCAGGTCGAGGGCACGCCGCTGGCGGGTACCGAGGCGCTGGACCCGTTCGAGTTCGTCCGCACCATTGCCGTGGCACGCATCACCATGCCGCGCGCCATGGTGCGCCTGTCCGCCGGCCGCGAGGCCATGGACGAAGCGTTGCAGGCGCTGTGCTTCATGGCCGGCGCCAATTCCATTTTTTACGGCGAAAAGCTGCTGACCACCGGCAACCCGCAGGCCGACCGCGATCGCGCCCTGCTGGCCCGCCTCGACATCCGCGCAGAGGGCTATGCGAAATGAACACGGCAACTCTATCTGTACGCGCCAATCCAGGGCCGGACACGGCCATCGAGCTGCGGGATCCCTGCCCTCCGATTTTGGACGCCGCTTTCCTGCGCAATCCCTATCCCGCCTACCACAGGCTGCGCGCTGCCGGCCCAATTCATTGGAGCGAGGAATTCTTCGGCGGCGCCTGGCTATTGACCAGACATGAGGATGTGGAGGCAGTGCTGCGCGACCCGCTCTACTCAGCGCGACGCACGGGTGGCTGGGTGATGCGCGGCAGCGAGGACGAGCGCCAAGCGCTCTGCCCCTTCCAGCGCTTGTTCAGCCGGGCCATGCTGTTCTTGGACGCGCCCGATCATATGCGCCTGAGGCAGGCGCTCAACGCCGGCTTCCGCCCCGCAGCCTTGCGCGCTTTCGCTGGCACCATCGAACAGATGGCCACCGGACTGATGGACCGGCTCGAAGGCACGGAGCAGTTCGATTTCATGGAGGGGATCGCCAAACCCCTGCCGGCGATGGTGATCGCCAGCCTCCTTGGCGCGGATGCTGGCGATCAGCCGGATTTTCTGGCTTGGTCCGAAGACCTGGCCGCCTTCATCGGCTCGCCGGCCCCTGACCAGGGTCTGAAACGGCGCGCGCAGGCCAGTCTACTCAAGATGAGCGCCGCCTTCGAGGCCTTGCTAGCACGCCGCCGGGCCCAGCATGCAACCCGCCCGCAGACTGAACAAACAGACCTGATCGGGCACCTGCTGCACGCCGAAGCAGAAGGCAGGATCGAGGCCGGGCCCGAGCTGCTGGCGCAATGCGCCATGCTGCTGTTCGCCGGGCATGAGACGACACGCAATCTGCTCGGTAATGGCTTGCATGCTTTGTTGAGCCACCCGGAACAGTGGCAGCGCTTGCGCCAGTCGCCCGAGTTGTTGCCAAACGCCCTGCGAGAGCTGCTTCGCTATGAAAGCCCGGTCCAGTACACGGGTCGGCGGGTCACGACAGACATGGTCCTGAATGGGCGCCGGATGCAGCGCGGGGACCTGGTAGTGCCGTTAATCGGCGCCGCCAATCGCGATCCGGCGCGCTATCGCAACCCGGACGAACTGGATATCACCCGGCGCGAAGGCTCCCACCTCTCGTTTGGACATGGCCCTCATGTTTGCATCGGCGCCGCGCTGACGCTGATGGAGGCTGAGATTGCTTTCCGGGCACTTCTGACCCGCTGGCCGGGGCTGGAGCTTGTGGAATCCGAGCCGCACTGGAACAGCAATCCAGTCTATCGCGGACTTGCCAGTCTGCAGGTGCGCCATCTGAGTTAAGCGGTGTGATTTTAGAAGTCCCAAAACGGCTAGTGCCCAGCTGTTTGCTGTAAGGAGTAATGATTTCCGGGCCGCTTGCATATCGCGTCAACCAACACGCCAAGATCGGCGACGAACCGCAGATCGTCATCGAGTTTATGGCGTTACGCGGTTGATTGCGGCTGATTTTCCTTGAGCCCTTGAAGGAGACGTTATGATGGTACTGTACACATGCGTTAAATCCCGTGGATTTCGTGTGAGTTGGACGGCAGCCGAACTCGGCCTTTCCCTCGACTATCGGATCCTCCCGTTCCCGCCCCGTGTTCATCAGAGGGATTATCTCGTCGCGAACCCGCTTGGCACGGTCCCGATGCTTGTGGATCGCGAGGTGACGCTGACCGAATCGAGCGCAATTGCCCACTATTTGGCCACCCGAGACGGTCCTAGTGATTTGGTTGTACAGCCAGGTGAGGCTGACTACGGACCGTATCTCGACTTTCTGCATCATGCCGATGCCACGCTAACCTTCCCACAGACTATCTACATGCGCTTCGCGATGTTTGAGCGCAACCTTGGCCTCAGTGCAGCGGGAGAGGCGTACGCGGCATGGTTCAAAGCACGACTCGTGAAAGTGGAAAACCGACTCGAGGGACGAGAGTTTCTTTGCTCTCATCGGTTTACGGTGGCCGACATTGCGATTACCTATGCATTATGGCTGTCGACAATGATTGGATTGACATCCTTGCTGGGGCCTCGGAGCTACGATTACCTCGAACGAATGAAGGCACGAGCTGGGTTCTCCAAGGCGCTTGCGGCCGAGACATCTGCTGCGCAAGCGCAAGGCATTAGGGACGCATTTTAAGTCGTAGTCTGATCGCGGCGTACGCACGCCTTGTCACTTGAGGCCGTCCCGCGATAACAATCGCATCGAGAGCTGCTTGATGGCACAGGGAATATGCTACGTCCTCCTCATGACAATGCTCAGGAGTTGGCGGACGCCGCACAATTCCGCACGGCTCCCCGGCGCAGCGATTCCCGCATACTGCCAACTGACGAATATGTTCGTCGGAACAGACGAATCAGAATGACTTGTCCGATGGTACGTTGCAAGTAGCTCCCTTGCAGCTGATCTCTGGCGCGGCATTTAAAGCATGACGTCCGTAAAACTTTGCGATCGGAAACGCCATGCTCGATGCAAGCTCATCGCTCAACGAATCGGCGGATGCACATCGGCGCTGGCACATGGGAGCCAGATGTCAGTCGCTCAAGAACGCAACGCTTACTCATTTCCAGGCCGTTTGAGGCTCGCCATGAATGACACGAAAAGGACCCATACGATGATTGGCCATAATCGCTATCCGCATATGTTTTCCCCCCTCGACCTCGGCTTCACGAAACTGAAGAATCGCGTGCTAATGGGTTCGATGCACACCGGCCTCGAGGAGACCGAGAATGGAATCGAGCGGTTGGCGACGTTCTATGCCGAACGCGCGCGCGGCGGCGTCGGAATGATCATCACCGGCGGCTTTTCACCGAACGACGAGGGCGGCATCGGCTCAAAGCTCTCAACCCCAGAAGAGGCGGCCGAACACCGCAAGATTACGCAGGTAGTTCATGAGACCGACCCAGAGGTAAAAATCTGCCTCCAGATCTTGCACATGGGACCTCTGGCGAAAGACGAAAGCTGTGTCGCACCGTCGCCCGTTAAGCCACGTATCGGGCGCTTCACGCCGCAAGAGCTGAGCGAGGAGGGAATTGAAAAGCAAATCTCAGACTATGCGAACTGCGCGGCCATGGCAAAACTTGCCGGCTATGATGGCGTCGAGATCATCGGGTCCGCAGGCTACCTCATCAGCACATTCCTGGTCCAAAGAACCAACCAACGCACCGACCGCTGGGGCGGATCATGGGAGAACCGGATGAGGTTTCCGGTTGAAGTGGTGCGCCGTGTGCGCGAAGCGGTCGGTAAGGAATTCATCCTCGCGTTCAGGGTACCGGCAATGGACATGCTTGAGGACGGCCTTGCATGGGAAGAAGTCGTTTCGCTAGCCCAGGCGCTGGAGGCCGAAGGCGTTAACGTCATCAGCAGCCACTTTTGCTGGCACGAATCGCCGGTACCAACAATCGCGACGATGGTACCGCGCGCCGCTTTCACGCAGGTAACCGGCCGACTGCGCAAGCTACTCAAGGTGCCGGTGATCACCAGTAATCGGATTAATATGCCGCAAGTGGTCGAAGAAGTCCTCGCTCGAGGTGATGCCGACATTGTCTCGATGGCGCGTCCGATGCTCGCTGACCCCGAACTCGTTCTTAAGGCTGAGCAGGGTCGAGAGGACGAAATTAATACCTGCATCGCCTGCAATCAAGCGTGCCTGGACCATGTGACCGGCGGCGGGAAACAAGTGTCCTGTCTGGTGAACCCTCGCGCATGCAACGAGACACTTCTCAACTACCGACCGGCCAAAGAACAGAAGAAAATTGCGGTCGTAGGCGCCGGCCCTGCGGGTCTGGCCTACTCGACGGTCGCAGCACAGCGGGGCCACAAGGTTACACTTTTCGACTCGGGTTCTGAGATTGGCGGCCAGTTCAATCTCGCGAAGCAGGTCCCCGGAAAGGAAGAGTTCCATGAAACGCTGCGTTACTTCGGCAAGATGATTGAATTGCGCGGTATCGACCTGCGCCTCAATACAACGGTAGATGCCGAGATGCTGAGGAGCATGGATTTCGACGAAGTCGTCGTCGCTAGCGGGATCACCCCTCGCACACCCGATATTGATGGCATAGACCATCCAAAAGCAGTGAGCTACATCGACGTGATTCTCCGTCGCAAGCCAATAGGCAAGAGCGTCGCGATTGTCGGTGCAGGGGGGATCGGCTTCGATGTGGCAGAACTCATCACACATGCAGGGAAGTCGGCGTCGTTGGACATCGATATCTTTGCAAGAGAGTGGGGAATCGATTTCAAGAACCATCCACGTGGCGGTGTCACTGGCGTGCCTCGGTCTGTCGAGACAGCCGACCGCATCGTCTACCTGATGCAACGCAAGACCGGCTCAGTCGGCAAGACCCTGGGGCGTACAACGGGCTGGGCGCATCGCGCAACGCTCAATGCACGAGGTGTACAAATGGTCAACGGGGTCGAGTACGTCCAAATTGACGACGCCGGTTTGCATACGCGAGTCCATGGTGTGCCGAAGCTTTTCGATGTGGAAACCATCATCATCTGTGCCGGCCAGAGTCCTCTGCGTACGCTCTATGATGAACTTCAAACGGCGGGTATCAAGACGAGCGTGGTCGGCGGTGCTTACGAGGCGGCCGAACTTGACGCCAAACGCGCTATCGATCAGGCAAGTCGCATGGCAGCCGAAGTTTGATTCATACTTTTCCCATTGCCGGCTGCAGCCGGCAATGGGACACCTGAGGAGGGAAGCACTTCGGGACACACCGAATCGAATTGAAGGTCCCGATCAAGCGCTGCCAGAGGCAGTTCACCTCATCTGCAGAAGAATTTCTGCGAGTTCATAGGGACGCGAAATGAACGGCGAATGGCCTGTGTCCATCGTTGCCACCTGATTACAGGGCAGCACCGCCTGCATCGCGCGCTGGGCATTAATCGAGATGGCCCTGTCCTGCAGGCACTCAATGTACGCCCGAGGAATCCGCCCGAATCGTTCCGATGTGACACGCATAGGAGTCTGTCCCATGGCGCTCGGTTCGAAGCACAGAAGACGATGCGCAACCCGAGTATCGGCCTCCGAGCAGTCGTGGTAGAGAACTTGGTTGGCCCGTTCAGGGTTAACGTAAGACACACCTGCATCGCGACGAACAAGTGTTGAAAGGGTGCTGTGCTCGTCCGTGCCAGCAATGGCACCCACAGTCTGGCCATCCGGCACGAGAAACGCAGCGAGGTAGATCAATCGACGGACACGATCTGGTACCCGCTCTGCCGCCAAGGAGATGGTGGCGCCGCCAAGGCTATGGCCAACCAGAACAACTGGGCCGTCAACGGAGCGAAGGACTTGTTCGACGACCTGGACATAATCGTCTGCGGTGAGACCTACAAGTTCGCTTGGCTCGCGCCAACGCCCCGGTAGGTCAACGGCCGTTACGCCGTGGCCCTGCGCACGCAGCAGGGGGATAACGCTTGACCAACACCAGGCACCATGCCATGCGCCGTGTACCAGTACGAAATGTGATTTAGGCTCAGACGTCGTGCTTTGTCTCGTAACCTCAGTCTTCATGCAATGTCTCCTATTGGCGGGCAAGCTGTTGCGGAACGAGGAATCATGCTGGGCGAACGAAGTGCGCGAGCAGGTAAACTTTGCCGATGGAATGGCGACCCTATGGGACGCCGACCATGGCATCGCCCTGGAAATCGGTCCGTACAGCACACTGACAAGGCTGGCGTGCGGGCAGCGCCGCGTGGCCCCATCCGGACGGTACTTACCTCGCCGGCCGACGACACCGACAACCACGCCGAATCCGAGCAAAGGATGCGTGCGCTGGCCCAACCCTCTCCATAACTCGCGCCTTCGCTGAACTCCTAGCTCAGCTTCTCAATCTCATTGTTCGAGTCCAATCGAGCCTACCAACGCACAAAGGGAAAGGACGGCACGCATCGCGCACCGTCCGTTCTTCTTTGGTCGCTCGAAATTTTCAGGCGCCGATACCGAACTCCGCCAGGACTGATTTGGTATGCTGGCCCAGCAATGGTGGCTCGCCCGCAGGCTGCGCGGTGCCGGCCATACCAGGCAGGTTGGCCCATGGGACCTTGCCAATCTCGGCCAGCGGCAACCGTCCGAATACCCCTGCCTGCGTGCATTGCGTGTTCCGCACCAAGTCACGTGCTGCGGTGACGCGCGCAAACAGCACGTCATGCTCGGTCAGAAGTGCTTCCCAGTGCGCCAGCGGCTGCGTGGCCAGGGCCTGGGCCACGCGGCGGTTCAACTCGGCAGCACGTGGCAGCCGTCCGGCGCTGGTATGCAGCTCCGCATCGGCCAGCCAGTCATCGCAACCCAGCAGCCGCGCCAAGCGCGTGAACATGGCGTCATTAAGCATGCTGACGTAGAGCATGCCATCGGCCGCAGCAAACACCCCCGTCGGTGCATTGGCGGCGGCCAGTTCGGCATCGGGGAACATGGCATCGTCCACCATCAGGTAGGACTGCAGCGCTGCGCTGGTTTCCAGCAACGACAGCCGCACATGCCGGCCCTTTCCGCTGCGCGCGACCTTGAACAGGGCGGCACACGCATGCTGGGCTCCGTACACACCAGCACTCAGATCAAGCAAGAAGAACGGGATACGGCGCGGCTGGCCGGCACCATCGCGGTTCAAGTGCATCAGGCCGGTGAAGGCCTGCATGGTGGTGTCCACGGCCGGCAGCGCCGCCATTGGCCCTTCGTGGCCGTAGCCGGAGATCGATACATAAACCAGCGCCGGGTTGCGAGCCGACAGCGCATCATAGCCTACGCCCATGCGCTCGGCCACGCCAGGCCGGAAGTTCTGGATCACTACATCGGCTCGCTCGGCCAGCTTGCGCACCGCGGCACGGCCGCTTTCGGTGCGCGCGTCCAGCAGTACACTTTCCTTTCCAGCATTGCATGCCACCGCGATTGCGGTCTGGCCCGCCCGGATGCGACCCATCTGGCGCGACCAGTCGCCGCCGGGCGGCTCTACCTTGATCACGCGCGCGCCCTGCTGGCGTAGGATCATGCCGCAGTAAGGACCGGCGATGCCCTGGCTCAGGTCCAGGACGGTGAGACCGTCCAACATCGGCTCGTCGGATGCGTCTTGTACATGGTGCATGTCGTCCTCCGCGTTTCAGATTTCCAGCATGACCTTGCCTATGGCTCGGCGCGACATCGTCGTGTCCACGGCCTCCAGCCAATCTTGCAGCGGAAAGTGCTGCAGCACCGGCGGAGCCAAATCGCCGCTGGAAACTGCCTGCATAATCTTCGCGATCACCTCCTGCACCTGCGGCGCAAAGCGCTTGCGCTCGTCAGTCAAGCCCCAGCCGATGTAGTAGCCGTAGTTGAAGCCGATCAACGAGAGGTTCTTGACGAGCAGCAAGTTGGCCGGCACCTGCGGGATGCGCCCGCCGGCATAGCCGATCGACAGCAGCCGCGCCCCCGGCGCCATGCAGCGCAGCGAAGCGTCGAACAGGTCGCCGCCAACCGGATCGAACACCACGTCCGCCCCGCCCGCTGGACACAGCTCCTTGACCGATGCCGCCAGCGTCGCCGCGTCGGACGGCAGCGCATGCGCGGCGCCGTTGCGTAGCGCCGCTTCACGCTTAGCCTCGGTGCTGGCCGTGGCGATTACACGCGCACCCATCAGCCGGCCCACCTGCACCGCCGCCGTACCCAGTGCGCCGCTGGCGCCGTGCACCAGCATGGTTTCGCCGGGCTGCAGCGCGGCGCGCCACGCTAGCGCCGCCCACACCGTGCCGTAGGTGATCGGCAGCGAGGCGGCTTGCGCCAGCTCGAGCCCGTCCGGCACCGGATAGACCGTGTCGGCAGTCGTCACCACTTCTTCGGCAAAGCCGCCCCAGTCCAGCGCCGCTGCCACGCGCTGGCCCACGTGCAGCCGCGTGACATCAGGGGCGACCTCGATGATCTCGCCCGCCGCTTCCGTACCCGGCGTGAACGGCAGCGGCGGCTTGCGCTGGTACTTGCCTGATACAAACAGGCTCAGTGCAAACCCCACGCCCGCGTGCCGCACGCGGATCCGCACCTGGCCAGGCGCCAGCGGCTGGCGCGGGATACGCTGCAGCTCCAGTTCGCTCCAATGGCACCAGCGCGAGCAGACCAGTCCCAGGTAATCTTCTTGCATTGTCATTCCCATCATTCCAGCGTGATGCCGACATCGCGGATGATGCGGCTCCATTTGTCGCGGTCGCTCTTCATCACCGCGGCGAAAGCGTCCGGCGAACTTCCAACCGGCTCCAGGTTGAGGTCGCGCATCTTCTTCGCGACCTCCGGCATGCGCACAATGCGCGCCACCTCCCGCGACAGCGCCTCCACGCGCGCCCTGGGCACGCCAGCGGGAACCAGCAGGCCCATCCAGGCATCCGGCTCGAACCCCTTGAACCCTGCTTCGCGGAAGGTCGGCACCTTCGGCAACAGGGACGAGCGCTGCGCACCCGCGATGGCAACGGGCACCAGCTTTCCGCCCTGCAGCAGTGGCATGGCAGTCCCCACGGCGATCAGGCCGATCTTGACGTGCCCGGCAGCCAGATCGGTAGCCAGTGGCGCGCCACCTTTGTACGCCACGTGGTCCATATCAAGCCTTGCCTCGCGCTTGAGCAGTTCACCGAGGATATGGCCCGTCGTGCCAGTGCCATAGGAGCCATAGGCATACTTGCCGGGGTTCGCCTTCACCAGCGCCACCAGCTCCGGTAGCGTGCGCGCGGGGAAATCCGGCGAGACCGCCAGGATGATGGAGGAAATCGCGACCTCGCTGACAGCCGTAAAGTCCGCAATCGGGTCGTAGCCAATACGCTGGTACAAGGAGGGATTCTGGACGTGTGCGGTGAACGTCAACAGCATCGTGTAGCCATCCTTGGGCGCGCGCGCCACATACTTGGTGCCGGTGGTCGTGCCCGCGCCCGGCTTGTTCTCGACAATGACCGGCTGGCTCCAAGTTTTGGTCAGTTCGTGACCGATCAGGCGCGCCACGGCGTCATTGACATTGCCCGCGACGGAGGGCACCACGATGGTCAGAGGTCGCGCGGGATAGGGCTCGGTATCTATGTCGGCGGCCATGGCCACATCGGCTGTCACGGCGCAGAGCAGTCCACCCAGCAGGAAGGCCCGCAGGCGCACCCCGTGCGCGGCGGTTCGGTTCAGCATTGGATTGTCTCCTGTAAGCGACACCCATTCTGGAATGCGGGCGTCTTGGCCGCAGTCTAGGGCAACGACGCGCCCTGCGGGATTCCTCGCTGGACCGGCACGAGTCCTACAGGGAATGCCGGATTTGGCGGGGCAGCGCCGCTATATATAATGCCCCGACACCATCTGCGCCCCGACTGCCGACGTAATGCGATTCGAGGACCTTGAAGCCTTTCTGGTAGTGAGCCAGCATGCCAACCTCCACCGTGCTGCGTCCGAACTTGGCGTGACGCAATCCGGGCTGTCGAAGATGCTGGCGCGACTCGAAGCGGAGGCGGGCATGCCGCTGTTCGAGCGCACCCCGCGCGGACTAGTGCTGACCAGCATAGGCCGCACGATGCATACCCATGCGCGCAAGATTTCGCTGGCAGCCAGCGATATGCACAAGGAACTCACCGAGCAGCGCCTGGCAAGAACGGGCACCGTCCGGCTGGGAGCGATCCCCTATCTCATCCCTTCGCTGCTGTCGCCCTTGCTTGCGCAATTTTTCGACAGCCGGCCTCTGGCCGTGTTCTCGATTGAGACTCATCTGAGCGACCGCCTGATGGCCGTGCTGCAGAACGGGGATGCCGATCTGATCCTGGCTGCACGGCCGGCCAGCGTACCGGAAGATATCAGCGGCCTGCCGTTGGGACCGCTGACCATGCAGATCGCTGCACGTAGCGGACACCCGCGCCGCGAACTCTTCCACACCCTGGCCGATCTGACTGAGGAGCGCTGGGCGGTCCCCGCGAGTTCGCTCTACCTGCGGCAATGGCTGGAAGAACGCTTCACCGCTGCGGGCCTTCCGCCGCCGCGTGTGGCCGTTGAAAGCACGGCGTCGCCAGTGGCATTCGGCGAATTGCTGCGCCATTCCGACCTGCTCGGCATCATGCCGCCGCGCATCCTGAAGCAGGCCGAAGGCCAGGAGCTGGCAGCCATCGAAGGCGCGGGCATGTCGTGGCAACACGAACTAGCAATCTTCTGGCGGGACGGCGGCTACCTGTCGCCCATCTGCCAGGATTTCCGCGATGCTGTGGTCAAGTGGTGCGAGCAGACCGATATCTGAGACAGGAGTTCACCACCGTGTAGCATATCTACCGGGATGGAAATCCAGCTTCGGTCTGGCACAGATGCCCCTATGCCGATCAAAGATCAGCTTTCAAGTATGGAGATTTCCCTGTAGCGCGCTGACGAACGAATTGACCAACGCGCTGTCGTCGTCCTTGCGGGTCACGGCGACAATCGTCGCCGTTCCTTTGATGCCTGTGATCGGGACAAACGCGATATCGGAGCGGTTACCATCGGAGACTGAGCGGCCGACGAGCGTGAAGCCCAAGCCTGCGGCGACCAGGCCGAGTGCAGTGTGGATTTCGATCGCTTCGTGACCGGCCACACAATCCACACCAGCATCACGTAGCAGCGCCATCATCCTCGCCGCAAAGCCGCTCAGCGGATCCTTGGGATACTGGATCAGCGGCATCCCGTTCAGTTCGGCCGCACGTATCGTCTTGCGCTTGCCCAGGCTACTGTTCGCCGGAACGGCTGCGACGAAGGGATCGTCGAACAGCGGCGTGTACCGCAAGTCCGGCGCCTGTTCAAAGGCCCCGACGTAGCGTGAGATGCCAATATCGATGCGCCCACGCCTGAGTTGCTCAGGCTGGTGCTCAGACAATAGTTCCACCACATCCACATGCACATTCGGCCGCGTAGCGCGAAAGCGGCGTACCGCTGACGGCAGGATGCTGAAGATCGCCGAGCGAGTGAAACCAATACCCAACCAGCCACCACTGCCAGCGGCAACCGCACGCGCTTCTTCCTCCAGCCTGCCGAGCATGGCCAGCACATCCTTGGCCCGCGGATATAGGAAACGGCCCACTGCCGTCAGGATCATGGGCCGATGCGTGCGATCGAACAGGTCCGCACCCACGCTTTCTTCCAGTTGCGCGATTTGCATGCTGATCGCCGTCGGGGCAACGAATAGGCGTTTGGCCGCTTCGACCGCGCTACCGGCGTCGACCACTTCACAAAAGTACCGTAGCTGCCTTTGATTCATTTTTAATGAAGTTAAGTCCAATAAACGATGTTTGCTATCGTCCATACTTTACTTGAAACTGCATGCGTCAACATACGGAGTGAGGCAATGACGCAGCAGAATCAAGAAGGCTGGCTCGCAGCAGCGAAGGCACTGACAACCGCGGAAGTCTCTGACGCACTGGACTTCTTCCGTCTGCCTGGCAGCGCTCATGGTATTGGGCGCATTGCGGGGGAAGGCAAGCTCTTCGGCCAGGCCTATACCGTGCGCTACGTCCCTGTCGATACGGCTACACCGGGCACCGTCGGCGATTACCTCGATGAAGTGCCTGCAGACGCCATCGTGGTAATCGACAACGGTGGGCGGATCGACTGTACGGTATGGGGCGGCATCCTCAGCACGCTGGCGGCCCACCGCGGCATCGGCGGCACCGTGATCAATGGCGTCTGCCGGGACACCGCTGAGGCCGACGAGGCCAACTACCGGCTCTACGCCCGCGGCCGCTTCATGCGCACGGGGAAAGACCGGGTGCAGGTTGAAGCACTCGGCGTGCCGGTCAGCCTTGGAGACGTGCGGGTATGTGCTGGCGACTTTGTCGTCGGAGATGCTGACGGCATCGTCGTCGTGCCACAGGGCAAGGCAGAGCAAGTCTTCCGCAAAGCTCTGGCGACGCGCGCCGCCGAAGAGAAGATCCTTGCCGCGGCGCTGGCCGGCGCCTCGCTGACCGAAGCGCGCAGCCTCCACGGCTACCACACGCTGCAACGCGCTGCAGGCTAAGGAAAGCTTTCGGTCAACGCCGGCAGAGCGACCGGCGCATCAGCCAGATTCAGGAGACAACGATGTCCGACATTCTCAATACCCGCGTCAACTGCGGAGACCGCCATGTGTTCCGGGTGCTGTGCGGCGCCATGCTTTGCCTCACGCTGGCCGGCGTAGGCGCCCAAGCCCAAGCAGGGGCCGCGTATCCGTGCCCGACGGTGCGGCTGGTGTCTCCCTATCCGCCGGGCGGCACGACCGACATCCTGGCGCGAATAGTCGCACCTGGATTGTCGAAGGGGCTTGGCACGACCGTGATTGTCGACAACCGCGGCGGCGCGAGCAGCAATATCGGCACGGAGTTCGTCGCGCGCTCGAAGCCGGATGGGTGCACAGCGCTGCTCGGCAATAACACCGGCATCGTCATCAACCGCAATCTCTACAAGCTCAAGATTGATCCGGTGCGCGACCTCGCGCCGGTGGGCATGGTCGCGTCCGTGCCGCTGGTACTGTACGTCAACCAGGCGATTCCGGCCAAGACCGCGCCTCAGCTCGTGGAGCTGATCAAGTCGTCGCCGGGTAAGTACAGCTACGCGTCTGGCGGCAGCGGCAGCCCGCAACATTTGGCCGGGGAGTTAATGAAGCTCGACAAGCATCTGGACATGCTGCATGTGCCGTACCGCGGCCAAGGGCCCGCGCTCAGTGATGTACTGGCGGGCCAAGTCCCGATCGCCTTCGACACCACGACTGCGCTTGCCCCGCAGCTCAAGTCCGGTCGCATTCGCGCACTGGCTACGACGGGTGCTCAGCGCGCCAAGACCCTCCCCGATCTGCCCACCATGCAGGAGATTGGCTTCCCGGGCTTCGTGATCGAGAACTGGTACGGCCTGTTTGTCCCTGCGGAAACCCCGAAGGCACTGGTTGACCAGCTCAACACCGAACTCAACCGTGTCCTGCACGACACCAGCGTGGCAACGAAGCTGGCCGAGCTCGGTTCGCGCGATGTCAGCGGCTCCGTGGCGCAGTTCCGCACATTTATCGCCAAAGAGCTGCCACTGTGGGAATCTGTCGTCAAGCGCTCGGGCGCCACGGTCGACTAGACGACGCCGCACCTCCGCAATCGTTTCGTCCTTGCACGTTTTACCCCACCATGACCCAAACAGTCACGCAACAGCAGTTCGAACACCTGAAGGCGTTCGGCACCGCAACTATCCATGAGGCGCAAGGCCAGAAAGGCGCGCTAGACGGCGCCCTGAAGCCACTGGACCCGACAGTAAGGATGGCCGGCCCCGCCCTCACCGTAGACCTGCGCCCCGGCGACAATCTGATGGTGCACTATGCGCTGACCAAGGCACGTCCTGGCGATGTGCTGGTTCTCGACGCCAAAGCCTTTACCGAAGCGGGCCCCTGGGGCGACGTGCTGACCCTTGCAGCCCAGCAGGTTGGTCTTGCGGGCCTGGTCATCAACGGCGCCGTTCGTGACGGCAGTGCCATCGTCGAGATGGGATTCCCCGTGTTCTGCCGCGGCCTTTCGATCAAGGGCACTAACAAGAACCAGCCCGGGAAGGTCAACGTGCCGGTTTGTATTGGCGGCGTATCGATTTCTCCCGGCGACATCGTTGTCGGAGACCGTGACGGGCTCGTGGTCGTAGCCGCCGAGGAAATCGAGACTGTAATCGCTAAAAGCGTGGAGCGGGAGGAGAAGGAAGTTTGGATGCGCGAGCAATTGTTGCAAGGCAAGACCATGGTGGATTTGTTGGGTCTCGCCGAAACCCTCGAGCGGTTTGGGCTTAACTGATAGGCCACTGCATCAAGAGCACCGCCGCGCAAGCCCCGTCTCTTCCGGTCGACCTAAGCGGCCCAAGGTCTGCTACTAGGGAGGTTAAACCGAGTCCTAGACTCGGTTTAACCTCCTTCCCAACCTCGACCGGCACCCGCGCCCTGCGCCCGAGCACTAAGAACAAGCGAATCCGCTTTCGTGGCGCCTGCAGCTTCCAGTTCGGAATATGGATCACGTACCTTCGCCGTCGCCCGAAGGTACGTATCCGCGCATTGGCTATTCGTCGGCCCTCTCCGAAATCTCAATCAGGTTCAGATCGGGGTCACGCAAGTAAATCGAGCGAATGCGGTAGTTTGCCCCAGTATGACCGACTGGCCCCTCGATGATGCAAGCGCCGCGCCCCGCAGTTGAGCGATCACATCATCAAGCGGAATCGCCGCGATAAAGCATAGATCCAACGCGCCCGGCACCGGCAGAGGTGCCTTTGGTTCAAACTCACTTGCCCTTCACGTGAAGGTTGATCTTCTGCTCGCCGAACTTGAACGCCTTGCGCCCTTCGCCGAATGTTTCGAGCCTCATTCCCAGCAACCGACGTAGAAATCGACGCACGCCTCTTCGTTCGTAGTAGTCAGGACAAGATGATCCAAGTGATGAATCACGGGTAGGCCTCCGTCTTGCATTGTTGCGAAAGAACAGAATGTATGCGCACTGGAAGACGGCGGGAATTTCTAGTTATCGCACGCGGCCTTCGCGTTCTGTGAATTATCCGGGAGCTGCCGCGCAGGACAGACGAAGAGCGGTGTAGAGCTACCACACGGAACGTGAGACCATCCATTAGATGCGCCCAGGCAATGCGTTAGTACTGCCGCAATCCCGAAGTCGATGCCGAGAGCTTTAAGGATATCAATGGCAAGCGCCTGGGCACCGCCCACCATGACTTGTCGTCAGAGACGTCCATTTTATACCTCTAGCCGCCTCAATCGCATGAAGGTGGAGGCCAGCATTCACAGGTTCATACCCGGCGGCCTGAGACGCGTGCCTGGCTACCGCCCACTGGGTGCCAGGCCCGACGACTCGTAACGCGCGTAGCCACGCTGCCACTGGACCGTTCCAGGCTCGACATCTCCGTCCTCTAGTGCCGCTCTTTGCGTATTCTGACGCGCCTGGGTCGGCGGCTTGACTCTTCATCAGCCACTGCATCAGCTCCTCCAGGTTGGCGATAATGCTCTTCCCAATCCCGGCGACATATGGCCGCCGCAGCTACAGCGGCAAGCCCGTCCCATGCCGGCGCGGCACGCTAGATGAGCGCAGCGTCCATGCCAAGCATGGGCTTCGTGGGCGGAATCGGACATCGGTCTGTTGCAGCTGGAATATCGGCCGTTGGAGGGCTTTCACGGCACTATCGCTCAAGATAGGCCAATGAGTCCGTGGCAACCCAGCAAGTCGTCTATCAGCCGATATCTAAGCATGGGCCACGCTCCGATACGTTGCTCAATATGGGATTCCCTGAGTCAGGTCTCGGAAAGACGACGCTTCCATCGCGGAACCCGCAAGGCTAAGGAACCGCCGCGCTCATTACGACGGTACCAAAATCGTCATTTTTGACGAGGAACGAAGCACTTCCATTGCCCGACACTATGGGCATCGCAGTCTCATGATCGTTCGGACCCGCAGAACTCATGAGAGGCCGTCGACACTCATCGCCCACGTTGCGTGGCACAAGAGCCTATCGTAGTTGGGCTTGGGAACATACGCGCTCGAAGTTGCCCTATGGGAGCGACGGGCACCTTAGTGGCTAAATTGCTGACCGTCGAGATAAATGCATGAAGATTGAAGCTGCTGTTTTGCAAGAAGATCGTACCTTCGCCATCGAGTGGGTCGAGCTAGCTGATCCGCGGCCCGATGAGGTTCTGGTTCGCATCGTCGCGGCGGGCATGTGCCACACAGATCTTGCGGCGATGAGCGGTCAACTTCCCTATCCAACTCCGGCGGTGTTGGGCCATGAAGGCGCAGGGATCGTGATGGAGACTGGTGCTCGCGTGACGCACCTCAAACGTGGCGACCACGTGCTACTCACATTCGCCTCTTGCAGGGCATGCGAAAGATGCGTGGCCAATGAGCCGAACGCCTGCACTGAATTCATACGCTATAACGTCGTAGGCTGCCGGCCCGATGGGTCATGCACACATTCGCGACATGGGCAGCCGCTGGCTGGCTCCTTCTTCTACCAGTCCTCTTTTGCAACGCATGCGTTGGCACACTTCAGCAATGTGGTTAAAGTGCCCGATGACCTACCATTGGACGTCATTGCGCCGTTGGGCTGCGGCATCCAGACCGGTGCTGGTGCTGTTTTGAACATCTTACGACCGTCGGCTAGCAGCTCAATTGCCATCTTCGGCACCGGAGCGGTTGGGCTAGCGGCGCTCATGGCCGCCAAGATCAGTGGCTGCGACCGCATCGTGGCGGTTGATCGGCACGCCAGCCGGCTGGAGCTAGCGCGCTCGCTCGGCGCTAGCGACACGATTCAGGCGTCTCAGGGCAACTTGCTCGAACAGCTTCGTGATATAGCCGGAGGCGATTATCAGTTCGTCATCGACACTACCGGCGTGCCAGCGGTGATGTCAGCGGCAATTCAGTCGCTAGGCCGTCATGGCACAGCGGTCCTGCTTGGCGGGTCTCCACACGGTGCAATGTTTGAGATTCCGGCTAGGGCCCTCTCTGGAGGACGAACCATTCGCTCGTCCATCGAGGGCGATGCGATTCCGGAGAAATTTCTGCCAAAGCTCATCGACTTCTATCGCAGGGGCGCTCTGCCTCTGGAGCGAATTATCACTAGGTACCGTCTAGAGGACATTCAACAGGCCGTTCACGACTCTGAGTCTGGTGTGACCATCAAGCCTGTCCTCTGCATGCCGAACCTCCCTTTTTGAAACTTGAAGGATATCCCGATGGATTATCACCGACAACATGCCGAACAGAGCCAGGCTATCCGTCGCGTTTTCGATCTGCAAAATCATCACCAGTGGAACGTTAGAGCGAGAACCGCCTCGCAGCGGGCAGCGAGCTTATTGCGGCTAAAAGAATGTATCCGTCGACGAGAGCCGGAGATTCGCTTCGCACTGTTCCAAGACTTGCGCAAGCCGATAGATGGGCCTTCCGAGTTCAGCTTTCTTCATGAGATCGATACTACCGTTGCGCAGTTGGCGCAATGGATGCAAGACATCGAACTCGACCCCCTGCCGGAGTTCGGCACAGCGAAATCCTTCATCACATATGAGCCCAAAGGGGTGGTCCTTCTGTTCGGCCCGTGGAATTTCCCGTTCGCGCTGGTCTTCCAGCCTTTGGTAGCCATCATTGCTGCGGGCAACTGCGCTATCGTAAAGCCAAACGAGATGGCACCAGCCACTAGCAGGATCACCGCACAGATCATCCGAGAGGTGTTTCCCGAGAACGAGGTGGCGGTATTCGAAGGTAATGTTGAGCTGGCGAACGCGCTGCTGGAACTCCCGTTCGATCATATCTTCTTTACCGGCAGTCCAAAGGTAGGTCGCGCGGTAATGGTGGCCGCAGCTAGTCACTTGGCCTCCGTTACGCTCGAGCTTGGTGGCAAGAATCCTGCTGTCGTAGACGGCACCGTCGATCTGCGCGAGGCAGCCAAGCGTATCGCCCTGGCGCGCAGCAAGAATGCCGGCCAAATCTGCCTTTGCCCTGACTATGTCTTTGTGCCGGAATCGTTGCAAAGCGACTTCATCACGCATTTGAAATCAGCGATCCAAAGCACCTTCTATGCCAATGGAACAATCGACAAGGAGGCATACGAGAAGATCATTGATGATCGCAATTTCGCTCGCCTCGAGGGCTATTTGCGCGACGCGGTAGCCCGCGGTGCGAGAATCGAACTCGGTGGCGAAGCTGATCCGAACGACAGGACATTCCATCCGACGATTCTGACGCATGTCGCACCAGAGTCGGCCATTCTGCAGGAGGAGACCTTCGGCCCGATCCTGCCCGTCCTGACTTACAAGCATCCCGAAGAGGTGATCGAGTTCATCCGCGCTCGCGGTAAGCCCCTAGCACTTTACGTCTTCAGTAATGACCGCTCTTTTATCGAACATATTGTGCAGAACACCTCGTCCGGGGGCGTTACCGTAAACGACTGCTTTTCTCACTGCCGAGATGTGCGGCTGCCGTTCGGAGGGGTAAATACAAGTGGAATCGGACGGTACCACGGCATTCATGGCTTTAAGGAACTCTCGCACGAGCGCGCTATATTCAAGACGCATTGCGGAAAAGCGCTCGAGTAAAAATCCCTGCAACAACGGTGCGCCTACGCATCGTTTCCCGTGGGCGAATACACTAGCACTACCGTAGCTTTACCGAAAGTCGAATCTGGCCGCTGCGGGCGGCCAGGAGCAACCATCACTCTGCTTTAGCACCGCTTAACTTGATCAGGCGTTCCACCACTGGCTCAGCAGACTCGAATTCCCGCCTGAATTGCGCGGAGGTACTGCCGACTGGCTCGAGTGAAAGCGCCCGGAGCCGCTCCCTCATGGCTATTGACTTCACCGCTGCACGCGCTTCGCTTTCAAGGCGACTCAGAATAGGAGCCGGCGTCCCGGCTCTCGCCATCAAGCCCATCCACCCGAGTGGCTTTAGCTCCTGGTCGGAAATGCCGGCTTCAATCATCGTGGGGACATTCGGAAGTTCTTCTGCCCGCTCACTGCCTAGTATAGCCAGGGCCCGCAAACGACCGCTCTGGAGGTGTGGTTCCAGTGTCTTGACCGTGCCAATGCCCCAAGCAATGTGCCCGCCGATCAAAGCTTGTACCATTGGCGCTTCTCCCTTGTAAGCAATATGGGTCATATCCAATCTCCTTGAGTGGTTCAGGTATGCTCCCGCTAGATGCCCAAAACTACCGGTTCCATACGAGCCGTAGCTGACCTTTCCGCGATTCCCAGCGGCCCAGGCGAGAAACTCCGGTACGGTCTTGGCCGGTACCTCGCGATTGACCGCCAGCACGGTCCGTGCGGTACTGATCTCTGAGATAAATGCAAGATCGCGCCGCACGTCGTAAGGCACATTTGCATAGAGCAAGGGCGTGCTAATAATGGGGGCGGAATGCGTAATCAGAAGCGTGTAGCCGTCCGGTGCAGCACGGGTCACCATCTGGACCGCCAACATACCACCTGCCCCCGGCTTGTTATCCACGATGATGGTTTGGCCCAAACGCTTTCCCATGGCCTCCGCCAGCGAACGAGCGAGTGCGTCAGCAGCTCCTCCTGCTGGCGTAGGCACGACCAGGGTAATGGGGCGAATTGGATAACTCTGCGCGGCGCAATGCGCGCTCCAGACGAGAACGGCGACAGCAAATAAGGTCTTCTTGCGCATGGGTATGAGTTTGACAAGGCGTGGGCACCAAACAACAAGCTGAGCAACGTCGCGCGTCATGCGCAACGCATTTCAGAGATCTAAGACGAGCAAAGGCGTCTTCGCTCGAGAACAGCATGGAGTGAATTGATCCCCGCTCGCACGCTCGTCGTCGGTGAGGAACACATCCCGATGGTCGGGGACGCCCTCCAGGACTCGAGTCACGCAAGTGCCACATGTCCCCTCCCCGCACGACGTGAGAATGTCGATTCCCGCTTCCTGTAGCACAGAAATAACGGATCGCTCTATGGGAATCCGAAAGATTTCTCCGCTACTGGCGATCTTTACGTCGAATGCACTGTCGTTCGAAGAGTCGATTTCCTTCGCGCCAAAATACTCGAAGTGCACTTGATTGGGAGTGAGCCCCGCTGCAGCAGCGCCGCGACATATCCAATCTATAAAACCTGTGGGGCCACAAACGTAGACGTGTGTGCTTGTATCTACTCGCGCGAATAGCCTGGCAAGGTCAAGTTTCTGTTCATCACCGCCGTCATCATGATGAAACCGGACATGGCGAGCAAACGCCGAATGTTCGATTCGCGGGCGAAAGGCAGTTTTCGTCGCGCTACGAGTGCAATAGTGGAAAGTGAAATCGCCTCCAGTGGCATGCAGTGCCTCAGCCATACTGAGCATTGGAGTAACGCCTATGCCACCGGCAATCAGGATACTGCGTGACGCCGCGTGCAGGGGAAAGTGGTTGCGGGGCTCGCTAATCTCGAGAGCCGCGCCCTCGATGCACTGATCATGTACAGCAGCCGAACCGCCTCGCGACGACGGATCACGTAGAACCCCAATGACATATCGATCGCGCTCGGTTGGCGAATTGCAGAGGGAATATTGCCTAACGAGGTCAGGACCCGCGTGGACATCAATGTGGGAGCCTGCGGAAAATGCGGACAGCATGCCGCCATCCGGGTCGCGCAACTCCAGGCTGATGATGTCCTCAGCCTCCTGTGTTCGCCGCGTTACTAGCACCCTCAACGTCTTGATTGCACTCATGTTGACACCCTTACAATTGACGGCCCGGACTCAGTTCATCTCATATCGAACGGGCAGTCGCTTCGGCCCTGTGACGAGATTCGACTCGACCAAATTCATCTCCCCTGCCGGTTCGACCCATTGGAGGCGCGGAATCATGGCCTCAAAAAGAATACGCATCTCCATCTTGGCCAGATGCTGGCCCAGACAGACGTGCGGGCCGAAGCCAAAGCCGAGATGACGATTTGGCTTGCGGTCAATATTGAAGACGAACGGGTCGTCGAAGACTTCCTCGTCGCGGTTGGCCGAGGCGTAGCACAGCATTAGCCAGTCACCCTTGCGAATCCTTCGTCCCCGCAGGTCGACGTCCGTGGTTGCGGTACGCATGAAGTGACGGACAGGCGAGATAAAGCGTACAGCCTCGTCGACGAACCCCGAGATTAGCGAGGGGTCCGCCTTCAGCCGTGACAGCAATTCTGGCGATTGACTCAACTGCCACATAGCGGTTGCCGTTGACGAGGAAGTCGTGTCGTGGCCGGCCGTAGCGATAAGGATGTAGTACCCCAATCGAAGGGTATCGCTCAGTGGTTCGCCATCAATGACAGCGTTGGCCAGCAGGCTCGCCACATCGTTGCGCGGATTGGCACGGCGGTCGGCGGTAATGCCATTGAAGTACTGCGCAAAGTCTGCCACCACCTCTCTTCTGGAATCCATCTTTTCCTTCGAGCCTTTCGCGGCACCTTTGTCACGACCGAGCTCAGGGTCGTCGCTTCCGACAAGCTGCTGCGTGAGCATCAGCATCCGTGGCTCGTCTTCTGGTGGCACGCCGAGGATGTCCATAATGACGTGCAGTGGATAGTGGACCGCCACATCATTTGCAAAATCAACGACTCCGCCGCTTTGAGCCGCCATCTTGTCAACAGTGGATTTGGCAAGCGCGCGCATCCGCTCATCCAGCTTTAGAATGCTATTTGGCATGAACCATGCCATGGTCAGCGCGCGGAGCTTCTTATGTTCCGGATCGTCCAGCCGAACTAGCGACTTGATAAGCTCGGCGTTCCCGGTCGTGGATTTAATATGGTCCAACGCTTCTTTGGGTAGGCACGTGACGGACCTGTCGGCGCTATGGAAAGTTTGATTGTCCCGCCCAATCAGCGCAACGTCAGCATGCTTGGTCACCACCCAGAACGGGTCATAGCCTTCGACTTCAGCGCACCCCAATGGATTATTGGCGCGTGCCCACGTGTATGCAGCATGCAGCCGATCCAGATCGGCATGTGCCTTTGGATCGACGACGGTCTCCGCAATATGCGCAGGCAAAGTAAATTCATCGAGTTTCATAGTGTCTCCGCTATAAATTTTGGTTTTGCGCCCAGGGTTCCTGGTCGTGGCGAATACGGTCTGCATAGACCTTCGCCTCTCCTTACGAAGTTTCCGACGGCCGGGGTCGAATCAGAATGGCTCGGCTCGTTTGGCCTTTTCCCGTAGCAATTGCGGTGGCGTGAACCGTTCGCCATAATGCTCGGCCAGGTACTCCGCACGTGCCACGGCCTTTTCCAGCCCATACTGGTTCAGGAACTGGAACACGCCGCCGCTCCAGCGCGGGAAGCCAATCCCCAGTACCGAGCCAATGTTGCCGTCCCCCGCGCTGTCCAGCACGCCATCCTGCAGTACACGCACCGACTCCAGGGCCATGCAGAACAACAACCGATCCTGTTTGTCACGCTGTGGAATCTGTTCGGCCGGGCGCAGGAAGTGCTTAGCCAGACCGCTCCAGAACACCTTCTTGCCGTCGGCCGGATAATCGTAGAAGCCGCCACCCGCGGCACGCCCCTTGCGGCCGAATTCATTGAGCATGCGCTCCATCACTGCGTCGGCCGGATGTGGCGGCAGCGGACGACCCTCCTCCGCATGCGCCCTGAGCGTCTCGAGCCGGTTGTTGTAGTTCAAGCTCAAGCTGACCTCGTCCAGCACCGCCAGCGGCCCGGCAGGGAACCCTGACAGGATGGCCGCCGCCTCGATGGCGGCCGGGTCCTGCCCCTCACCCAGCATCGCCACTGCTTCGCGTGTGAAAGTACTGAATACCCGGCTGGTAAAGAAGCCGCGGTTGTCGTTGACGACGATCGGCGTCTTGCCAAGCTGCATCACGAAGTCCAGCGCATGGGCCAGGGTCTCCGGCGAGGTCTGCTGGCCCTTAATCACTTCCACCAACTGCATGCGGTGCACCGGCGAGAAGAAGTGCAGCCCGACGAAGCGCTCGGGCCGGCTCGATGCCTTGGCCAGGCCGGTGATGGGCAGCGTCGAGGTGTTGGAGGCCCAGATCGCCCCATCTCCGAGCACGGGCTCGGCCTGCCGGGTGATCTCCGCCTTAAGCGCAGGGTTCTCTGGGATGGCTTCCACCACCAGGTCGACATGGGCAAAGTCCTCATAGCGGTCAGTCGCGTGAATGCGCTCGACAATCTGTCGGCGGGTCGCGGCATCAATTTCCCCCTTCTCCTCACGCTTGGCCAGCAGTTGGTCCGCATTGGCACGTGCCCCTTCGGCCTGCGCAAGGGTGGCATCCTTGACCCACACCTCGATACCACGCGAGGCCGCCACATACGCAATCCCCTTGCCCATCATCCCTGCGCCCAGCACGCCCACCGTCTTGATCTTGCCCTTGGCCACCCCTGCAGGACGCTGCGCGCCTGACTTGATGCCGTTGGCGTGGAACCAGAAGGTGCTGATGATGTTCTTCGCAACCTGGCCAGTCACAAGCTTCACGAAGTAGCGCGTCTCAATGCGGCTAGCGGTGTCGAAGTCCACCTGCATGCCTTCGACCGAAGCGCACAAGATGGCTTCCGGCGCAGGGTAGCAACCTTTGGTCTTGGCGCGCACCTGCGCGGCGGCCGTGGAGATCCAGCGCCGCGCCTCACTCGCATCGGCCCAGCCTCCCGGCGGCGTGTAGCCGGCCTTGTCCCACGGCTGCTTGCTTTCCGGGTGGGCCGCGATCCATGCTCGTGCCTTCTCCAGCAGTGCCGCGGGTGTGTCCGCAAGCTCATGCACCAGCCCAACCTTGGTCGCCTCTGCCGGCGACATGAGCTTGCTGTCCTGCAAATAAGGCTGGCTCGCAGCAAGCCCCAGCAGCCGATTCAGACGCACGACGCCGCCCGCCCCCGGCATCAGGCCCAGCGTCGCTTCGGGCAGGCCGAATTGCACTTTGGGCTTGTCCAGCGCAATGCGATGGTGGCAGGCCAGCGCAATTTCGAAGCCGCCACCCAGCGCCGTGCCATTGAGCGCCGCCACCACCGGCTTGCCCAGCGTTTCGAGCCGCCTCAGCGCAGACTTGGCACGCTCCGAGGCATCGAACTGCGTAGCCGCATCCGCCGGCTGCAGCTTGTACAGGCGATTGAGATTGCCTCCCGCAAAGAACGTCTCCTTGGCCGAGGTAAGAATGACGCCGCTAACCGCTTCCTTCTCCGCTTCCAGCCGGCTCACCATGTCCGCCAGACATTGCCGCATCTCATCGGTCATGGTATTGACGCTTTGCTCAGGCGCATCGAACGTCAGCGTGACGATGCCGTCGTCGGTCTTGTGGTACTGAATCGGGGCTTGCATCTTGCTTAGTCTCCAGCAAATCGGTTTACAGGCGTTCGATGACCGTGGCCACACCCATGCCACCCGCCACGCACAGCGTCGCCACGCCGTAACGCTGCTGACGGCGCTCCAACTCATCCAGCAACGTCCCCACCAAGATGGCGCCAGTGGCGCCAATCGGATGGCCCATGGCAATTGCGCCACCGTTGACGTTGATCTTCTCCAGGGGTACATCCAGCGCCTTGGCAAAATACAGCGGCACGGCGGCAAAGGCTTCATTGACCTCGAACAGGTCAATATCCGCAACGCCCAAGCCAGCCTTCTCCAGCGCCCTTTGCGTGGCCGGCACCGGACCCGTGAGCATCAGCGTCGCCTCCACCGTGGCCACCCCGGTGCCGAGAATGCGTCCGCGCGGCTGCAGGCCCAGCGCCTTGCCAATCTTCTCGCTACCCACCAGCACCAGCCCTGCCCCATCAACGATGCCCGACGAGTTACCCGCCGTGTGCAGCGCATCGACGCGGTCCAGTTGCGGATAGCGCTGGCGTGCCACCATCGCATTGGCCGCTGCCGACGCACCTCCGAAAGCCGGCTTGAGCGCGGCCAACGTGCCCGCAGTGGTCTCCTCGCGGATGTACTCGTCATGGTCCAGCACCGTCAGCCCATTAGCGTCACGCACCGGCACCAGCGACCGCTCAAAGCGCTCCTCCCGCCTTGCGCGTGCCGCCAGTTGCTGCGAACGCAGCGCAAACGCGTCCAGCGTCGCACGGTCAAAGCCGTGCAACGCCGCCAGCATGTCGGCGCTAAAGCCCTGCGGGACGTATGCGATCTTCAGACTGGTGGCCGGATCGTAGATCCACGCACCACCGCTGCTTCCCAGCCCGACGCGCGACATCGACTCCACGCCACCAGCGGCAATCAAGTCATGCCAGCCTGAGCGAACCTTCTCTGCCGCGATGTTCACCGCCTCAAGACCGGAGCCACAAAAACGCTGCAGCGCCATGCCGGGCACATCTGTCCAGCCTCCCGAGGCGCACAGCGCTGCGATACGCGGCAGACACGACCCCTGGTCGTTCACCGCCGCGCTAATACCCATGATCAAGTCATCCACCCGGCGCGCATCCAGCGCGTGACGCTCGTACAATGCCTCCAGCAAGCTCACCGTCAAATCAATAGGCTTGACTTCATACAAGGCCCCCGCTCCAGGCTTGCCTTTGCCACGCGGCGTACGCACCGCGTCGAAAATAAAAGCTTCCGACATTAAGACTCCTTTAAATCGCTTCACACAGGGGCTTTCGTTTATACGCGGAGAGCGGTACGCATGTTCCTCAGCCAGATGCGCCGTTTTCGCGTGGCAATTCAATGGCCATCGACCAAGCACACTGTGTTCCCCACTCTCGGCGCTGCGTTTCGAGATCTGACCTGGAGCCTCTGGCAAGAACACCGGCACGCGTGCTTCTGATTGCGTCGTGCAACGCCATGAAACTAGCAGCGTGGGGAACGCGTGACGCTGTACTTCACATACCGAATAAGAGCGCACCGCCTTTCCCTCACATCGTGGAGCAAAGTCTAGTGATTGCTACACCGGCTGGCTTCGTCAAAACTGACGATTTGATAGCCACGGCGGGGAGAGCGGCACGCCCCGATGGGAACTGCAATGTTTCGAACCCGTAGCGAATAAGTTGGGCTTCACCTGCTGACGCACGAGGCTGCGCGAGACGCTATATGGTGCCATTCGCAATGACGGGTTACGCCGCAAACCTTCCCTGGTGAAGTCGATGGCACCAACCGATTCGCGCGAGCAGTATGTCCGCAAGATCGCGCATCGAAGGCGCTGCAGTCAGGCTCGCAACGCTCGCAAAAGACGGCGGTGAAACGCACCGTTCTCTGTGCTGATCGACGGCGCATCTTCCCGCAGTTCGTCAGCCCCTAACATCGACATTGGACCCGGACCTGCATTCTTTCGAGCATGGAATTCCAACGGAAAGTCGCACCAGGATATCGGCGACTTCGCTGGGTTGCGAGAGGAAGGGAGAATGGCTAGCGTCCATGGTCACCACCTGACGGCAAGGCTGGGCAGCCTGCATAGCGCGCTGGGCATCGATCGAGATAGCCCTGTCCTGCAGACACTCGACGTAAGCTCGATCAACCCGTCCAAACCGCTCGGGCGTTACCTTAATCGGTGCCAGCATCACGGTCGAGGGTTCGGGACACAGAAGCTTATGCGCTACCTGGGTATCGGCTTCCCCACAGTCGTGATAGAGGACTTCGTTGGCGAGGTCGTGGTTGATGTACGAAACTCCCATTTCGCGGTGCACCAACAGAGGCACGCTGCTTCGATTATCGGCATCGGCAACGGAGCGCACTGTCTGGCCATTAGGCACAAGAAACGCCGCGAGATAGACCAGCAGGCGGACACGATCTGGCCTCCGCTCTGCAGCCAACGAAATTGTTGCGCCGCCCAAGCTATGGCCCACCAGAACGATGGGATCGTGAACGGTAAGAAGGACCTGCTCAACGGCATTCACGTAGTCATCGGCGGTCAGTGCAACCAGTTCCTTTGGATCGCGCCACCGGCCCGGTAAATCAACCGCGGTGACGCCATGGCCGCGTGCACGCAGATGAGGAATGACCTTGGACCAGCACCAGGCACCATGCCACGCCCCATGCACCAGCACGAAATGCGCCTTTGCTTGCGACTTACGACGTGCGACGCAATCGTCCCGAGGACTGGCTGTCATCAAGGCATCGGCGCCGATTGCGTGCCGCATCCCCATTTCCGCGTCTTCCGCCTTCATAACGTTGTCTCCCATGATCGTCGATCACGAACATCCATGATGATGGCCGTCAAGCCGTTCAACTACTAATTACAGCGGACATTGCAAGGCCAACCTCATGCGAGCTGTTATATCTGCGACACCGATTCAGCGAGGAAGGTTTAGCCCGCGAAGAGCGATCAGGTTGCGCTGCACCTCTGCGGTGCCGCCACCGATAACCACCATGATTGACTGCCTGAGCATCTGCTCAAGCTTTCCGTTGCTGATAGCTCCCTCCGCTTCCTCAGCCAGCGTCACGCCGGTTCCACAGATGTCCAGCGCCGCCTCTCCGAGGCGCTCCATCAGCTCACCTGTGAAGACCTTGCTCATGCCCGCCTCGTGCACCGGCACTTTTCCGTTCTCTAGCATCTGAACACTAGTGGTCAGCAGTTGGCGCGCGACTTCAATCTCCGCAGCCAATGCGCCGATGCGATCTCGAACTGCAGCCAGACCCAACAGCGAGGGCGTCGCTCTGATATGCGCAAGGAGACGTTCGAAGTTCGCGCGCACATTCGCGACGAAGCCGCCCATTGTGATCCGTTCAGTCGCGAGCGCGGACGTCAGAACCTTCCAGCCACCATTTAGCTCGCCGACTAGGGCATTCGCCGGCACCCGAACGTTGTCGAAGAATTCATTGCAGAAAGTGTGGCCGTACAGAGCCATGGATGGCTGAATGGTGATGCCAGGACTACTCATTGGAACGATGAACACGCTGATCCCCGCATGCGGTGGTTTGGCCGTCGGATCGGTGCGAGCAGCCAACCAGATATAATCCGCCTTCTCAGCACCAGTGGTCCAAATTTTTTGGCCGTTGATCACCCACTCATCACCATCGCGCACCGCGCTGGTTTTCAGTGAAGCTAAGTCGGACCCGGATCCCGGCTCACTGTAGCCAAGACAAAAGTTGATTTCTCCCGAACGCAGCTTGGGAAGGAATTCGGCCTTCTGCTCGGCCGTTCCGTAGGTCATCAGCGCGAACGCCTGGATTCCCCCCCGGCCTGCCCTCGGCGCATCGGCACGCTGGATTTCTTCCATAAAGGCAAGTTGCTCCATCGGAGAGCGAGCTTGGCCACCGTATTCTTTTGGCCACGCGACGGCGTGCCAGTTCTGCTTCATCATTCCAGCCGCGTACTCCCGATCACGGCCGCGCTCGTGGAAGGGCAGTGCATCGTGTGCAGGTTTGAGATTGGCCGTCCAATGCTCGGCCAGCCACTGACGGACTTCCAGCCGGAAGGCGTTGCCTGCGGGGCCCAGGTCATAGTCAGGTAGTTCCTGGCCCTCGTCGATCAAGTATTGTGCGAGCTCCTCGCGTGCGCGCATCGGCCCGCCCATGCGTGCCAAGTCGCCATGCGTACGACGGAAGTGCCGCGGCGCCTCATGCTCCTCGGAATAGCCGATCGCGCCGAACGTGTGGTGCGTCTCCAGCGAGACCTGCCGCAGCGCCGGGCTGGCGTATGCGTAGCAGGCGGAGGCGAACACGCGCCACTGGTCGACGCCATAGTCATAGTTGATTGCTGCGTTGTTCAGCGTCTGTCGTACACCCTCCAGCGCGGTCAGGCAGTCGGCCAGCTTGTGCTGGATCGCCTGAAACTTACCGATGGGCTGGCCGAACTGCTGCCGCTCCTTCGCATACTCGGCCACCATTTCGAAGCTGCGGCTGGCTGCACCCAGCGAGCGCGCGACCAGCCCCAGCCGGGCCACCCGGCTCAGATCCTCCACCAGCTGGATAGGCAGTTGAATTACCGCCGCCGGCACCTTCTCAAGGCGCACGCTGCTCAGCGCCGGCACCGACAGCCCCGGCGTGGCGGAAATGCTCACGCCCGCAGCGCCCCGCTCCACGATAGCCAACGTCGGTCCAGGCGCCAATACCAACAGGTGCGTGGCATGCTGCGCGTCCTCAACGAAGTTTATTCTGCCGGTGAGCAGACCGCCGTCCAGCTTCGCGCTGCCGGCATTGGCGTCGCCATCGTAGGCGCCAAAGGCCACCGCCACGGATGCCTCCCCCTCGTGCATCCCCTCTAGCAGACATGTAGCCGCACTGAAGTCGCCCATCGCGTCGCGCAATGCGATGTTGGCCAGTGCAGCACCCAGCATCGGAGCCGGGCACGCCGCCCGTCCGAGCTCTTCCATCACCACCAAGATCTCGCGTAGTCCGCCTTCGAGCGGCTCGCTGCCCAGCACCGCCAGCCCCTGCTGGGCAAGCCCACGCCAAATCGTCCCAACTTCCCCAGGCGATTGAGCCAGTTGCAGCGCCTTGTCCGCAGGCCAATACTGTTTCAGATATCCACGCGCGCTGTCGCGCAGCATCTGCCGCTCTTCATCGCCCGGCAGCACGTCGCTTTGCACAGACCGTGTATGTTCGGCCTTCATAAGGATCTCCTTTTAGGGTTGCGGCGCAACCCGGCGCCGCGCCGCTCATCAAGTCAATAGGCGTGACTTCATACTAGGCCTCGGGACCAGGCTTGCCTTTACCGCCTGGTGTGCGCACCGAGTCTAGAATAAGAGCTTCCGACATCGCGATTCCTCTCGATGATTCGTGACATGGGCTCTGTGCTTTTCTTCGGAAACTTCGTTTTTGCGCTGCATATGCGCTCCCGCAGCCTTTCAGACACTTTCTCGAATCCTCAGGGTGACGCGCGCGACTGCAGTTCGGTCTCGCGCTCAAGCTGGCCTGCCTAGGCTGGCGTTGAACGCCTCCTTAATCGGTCCGTAGGCAACGGTCGGCATCTGTACCAGGCGACGCGCCAGCCTGGCGGCCTCATTCTGGAGCGACTCATCAGCACGCACTTTCCAAACCAGGCCGAAGCGCTGTCATTGTTCGGCGTCGATCTTGTCACCCAAGGATAGCCAGCGCGCGAACGCGCATCTCACCGACCTGTCGGCAGGAAATCGGTACTGCCTAAATCCGGAATCCGGCCTATTCTCGAACAGCCATCAACGTGGGCCATGCTGCATCGCAACACGCAGGCTGAACTAGACGTTCTGTATTGAGGGCATTAAGCACTTCGGGGCGGTTCAGGGTGATAGTGGCCACACCTTCGCTGGCGTAATACAGCACGGGTGCTGCCATTGTCTCTCTCCTCTTTAGCTTTGCGTTCTCGGCCGCAACAATGCCCGGTACGGACTGTCTCAGCAGTTCTTTCTCGGCATCGATCAGCTGCCGCCGAGTTTGCAAGGACATCGCGATCTACTGCAGGCGCGCACGCTCGACGCCGCGTCGCTGGACGCGATCCGCCAGAATTCCGTATTGGCTATCGATGCTCTTAATGTGGCCGAATATCTTGCCGCTCGCCTGCCTTAGATCCTCGTGAAAGTCTAGCCAGGGCGCCGGCGTCTTTCGTCGTCAAAACTGACGATATGAGATTGCCTCAAAGCAGGAGCTGGGTGTGGAGAGGAGGCTAACATTCCGAGTCTAGGACTAGGTTTTAGCCTTCCCAATCATAGGCCAAGCCGCTTACCCCGCAACGGGGGCTCGCGCCGCAGTTCCAATGGGCCAGAACCTCGGTTTGGGAACAAATCCGCCCAAGCCCCCTTCTTGGGACGATGAATCCGCCGTATGGCCTAGCTGATTAGCCCGAGCAGCCGCGCTTTCGCAATCGCTTGCACGCGGCTATGGGTATCGAGCTTCAGGCTGATGTTGCGGACATGGGTACGCACTGTGCTATCCGAAACAAACAGCTTCTCGCTCATCGCCCTGTTTGAGTAGCCAGCCGCAAGGAGCTCCAGAACCTTAGTTTCGGCGGCTGTCAGTGGTGGCACCATTCCACCGTCGTCGTTTGCCAGTTGCCCTATTCCATCTTGTGGACCTTGCCAAAATCCCGCGAGCAGTCTTTGCAAGTAGTCGAGGAGGATTGGGTCGCGCAACCTGTCCGGTTCCATTCGGGCAGATCTCTCCAAGCGGACGATAATATTGCGGGCACGCGTGCCTTCATCCAAGACCAGACGCATGATCCCCTCAGGGGCGGCAGCTTTAAGGACTTCTCCCATTTGGATTGTCGCAGCTGCATAATCCCCTGCAGCTTCCAGCGCGAGACTTTTCAGAACGGCAAGCTTCATCGCGCGGCGCAAACGGCGTTCGGAATTGGCCACGGAAATGGCACTCTCGATGATCGGAAGCGCCTCCCTACCCTTTCCCGCCAGGATCAGCCACCGCAGCCGCCCCAGTTCCAGATAATCGACGTCATTGGCCGAAAGCCGAAGGACTTTGCAGCGCTTCCATACTTCAGGGAAACTAGCGCGTTCGAGCTCAGATTGCGCAGCCGACAGATCGCCTTGCATCAACAGCAGGCGCGCTCGCTCGAGCTTCGCACTCGCAACGGCACGAACCACATGCCGATGATGTCCTAGATACTCGAGCTCGCTCAATAGCTGGGAGGCGTGATGGACATCGCCATTCGCAATTGCGATCCGCGCCAGCGTCACGTGTCCCGTGATCATATGATCGGGAAGGCCGATTTCTTTTGTCATCGGCACGTACACCTGAAGTAAGCGTGCGGCCTGCTCTAGCTCATTGGCTTCGTAAAGTGCATGCGCATAGAGAACGCCCGCCCATGCGTTGCCGGTCGTATAGCCGTAGGATGGCGCGCCCGTAGCGGCAACCGCCATGCGGAAGCGCGCTGTTGCTTGCCGCAGCCGGCCTTCCTGCATGTCAATCATGCCCTCGACCGCCTCCGTGTACATCAAACCGAATGCGTTCGGACTTTCGCCTTGTGTATTTCTTGCCGCATCCAGCAGTTTGCGAGCCTCGTCATATTCCCCTTTGAAAGCAAAGGCGACGGCCATGATATTTGCCAGGACGTTATCGGCAAAAGAATTTCCTGTCGGAAAAGTGGAAAGAGCCGTCAGACCAACCTCATAGGCGTCCTCATGGCGGTCGATGCTCGCGAGGAGCAACGGGCGAAGGGCGCGAAGATGAGTGATGACCAACTGATCCGTGGCTTTCTCCAGTTCAGGTTGCTCCATGCACTTTATCGCCTCGTGAGCGCCTCGGGTAAAATACAAGGCGAGAATGTGCGCCACCTGAAGCACGGGATACGCCGCGATTAGTTGCAACGGTATCGCTCCAAACCAGCGGCTGAGCAACCTCCAGCGGCCGCCGGATAGGAAACAGTCGGCATGGCTCGAAAGCAGCGTCAACGCCCGGTCGTAGTCGTGCGCATCAATGGCATAGTCGATCGCCGGAACAACGTGGCCTTGGTCCTCGTTCCAGCAAGACGCCTCGATTCTTAATCGGCAAACCTCATCTGGCATCTCTAGCGCGAATTGTTCCCGCAGAAAGCTTGCGAACAGGCTGTGGTACCGATAGGTCCGTTCCGGACCATCGATTGAGGTCAAGAACAGATTGCTGCGCTCCAGTTTATCGAGCATCTCCGCGCTGTCACTGCGGCGTAGAATCGCATCGCAAAGTGCTGGAGAGAGGCTTTTCAAAATGCTGGTACGGAGAAGAAAATTTCGGATTGCAGCTGGCTGACGATTCAACACATCTTCGGTCAGGTATTCGGCCACTGCCTTGTCCGACCCCGAGAAGCGCGCAATGAAATCGCCATGCCTGACATGGCGCTCCAGCGCGACCGACGCAAGCCAAATCGCAGCGACCCAGCCCTCCGTGCTTTGATGCAGTTGACGCAATTCATCGAGGGGAATCGCTAGGTGGCGCTTGTCGTTGAAGAACTCTACGGTTTCGTCAAGTGAGAATCTGAGGCTGGAGGCATCGATCTCGACCAACTCTCCATGAACGCGAAGTCGCGCAAGCCCGATATCCGGCCTCGTTCTGGTACCGATGACGATCAAACCGTGGCGCGGTAGCTGGTCCAGCAACTGCGCCAACAGGCCCAAAACTGCGGATTCCTGAAGATGTTCCAGGTCGTCCAGGAATATCGCGAATGGGGACGGAATCCGCCTGAGTCGATCAATGGTGTCGAGGGCAGACAGAGATGGCTGGACCTCATCGGTATCCCGGCCGCTGTGTGCCAATTTGAGCTGTGCGACAGCTGCTGCGAGATTACAAGAGAACCGTGCAGGATCGTTGTCGGCTGCGTCGCATGTAAGCCATGCAGTCGTAACACCGCTACTCTCGAGTCTGGATCGAATCTGGCTCATGGCTGTCGTCTTGCCAAAGCCAGCTGGTGCACTAACTAGGACCGCTTTGGCCGATCGCGCGCCACAAGCAGCTTCGCAAATCGCCGAGCGTTGGATCTGAATTGGCGATGCCCTCGGGGCATTCAGATTCACGGCCATTCGTGACGCTTGTTGTCGCTTGGTAATGCTGTTCATCTCTGTGTCCCCTGCGCAACGCCGGCGCATCTCCATGGGGTGGCCGCTGCTAAGGCCGACAGTGGCTCCTCCCCCGACTTTTTTGGTGATTATCGCGCCTCCGTTTCGGTCTCACAAGCTGGACGAATGGGTGACTGGCACCTCCGCGCCGCGTCCGTTGGCGAAGGATGGGCCGAGCCAATACGAACTCCCGCTCGTTCACGCCCCAAATATGGGCCCCGCGTCATTGCAGAATGCACACAAAGAGTGCACCCCCAGAGCAAAAAAAGCTTGCAGGGAAGGAGCAAGATCCTGAATCGGATTGTTAATGTAACGCCATGTAGCATGTCGCGCAGCAGGCCGGTCGATCAGAAAGAGGGTGGCGACCCGAAGCGTTCATTGTGTGCGGGACGCCACCGAATGCCGGCCGTAGACCAGACTCAGAACTTATGCCGGATACCAAGCGCCACGCCGGTCTGACTCTCCTTCCCAGCAGCAAGCGTCTTCAGGTCGCCGAAATTGAGGCCTGAATTGCGCGCATAGGCCACAGCACCATACACGTCGGTCCGTTTCGATAGGGAGTAGATGCCTTGCACGACATACTGCTTCGGGTTGGGCGGATTGACGACACCAGTCCGGGATTTGACATCATCGTAATAAAATGCCGCAGACAGCATCAGCGCGGGTGTCAATTCGTAGCGAAGCCCCGCCCACCAAAGATTGTCGCGCAGCGCGGTAGCGCCGGCAGCCGTTGTGTCGTGACCCCAGCGATAGCCGGCGACGATACTGGCCGGGCCAATGGAATAACTGCCCGCCAATGCCGCTTTCCGGATTTTACTGTGCCCTTCCGCGGTTTCAGGCCCGTTTCCCTGGTCATACGTCCCCGCGATGGCAAACGGACCCGCCACATAGACCATGCCAACGCCCAAACCGGCATTGCCTTGTATTGCGCCGGCCTGCTCGCCAAACGCATAGTGCCCCTGAACCGTCAGGCCGCCCGCGGCGAATCGGTATTTGACTGCATTGTCCTCCCGCGGCGACCCGAGTAGAACAACGAGGGGCTCGTAGGTATTGGAATAATACAGCGGCGCGAAATTGGGAAGCGTTTCATAGATGGTCGTGTACTGACGGCCCAATGTTAGTCGGCCATATGCGCCCTCTATGCCAACAAACGCCTGTCGATTGAACAGCCGGCCGGTCTCCGCCATCGTGCCTGTATCGACATTGAATCCACTCTCTAGGACAAACAGCGCGCTTAGCCCACCGCCCAAATCCTCGGTTCCACGGATCCCCCAACGCGGCCCAGACAACCCCGTCGAACTGAGCTTGACAACCGATTTTCCGCCCCCCTGGCCCGTAACAGCGGAGGGATTGTTGTTACTGTAATCCAGATAGGTATCGGCGACGCCGTAGAGTGTGACGCTGGACTGCGCAAGCGCACTGTCACCCATCCAACTGGTGACAAGCATGGCAGCTACTGTGCCCAATCGTATGGCACGTTCTTTCTTCTTCATGTGACTTATCTCCTCCGTCTTATTTGATCTGCTGTGTCGATGCACAGCCGTATGGCCTCCGAGAGAGCCATACGGCTGTGCAAGGAAGCCGAGCCGTGTGGAAATGCCGCTCGCAATGAGCCATCCGCGTTTGGGCAACCAGGAGGAAGGCACGTGAGTTAGGTGACCGCACGTCCTGGCATCGGCGACGTAACTTGCGGGTCTCGCACTGGAGCTAGACCGGACATCACGCCCAGTTACCCTCCCTGCTCGTCGTCGCGGCTAATACAGTCCCTAACGCGACGGCCCGTTGCTCGGCTTGTCTCAAGCTCCATCTGGGTCAACATCGAGGGGGTAGAACACCTTTGAACATCACGTCGGGCCCTACTGCCCCGCTTGATGTCACGCCGCACAATTGCATCGACCGTACCAATTCATCTTTGATGATCTCAATCGCCCGACGAGCGCCGGCTTCTCCCGCCGCTGCAACCCCGTACAACGTCGCCCGACCCACAAGCACGGCCTCCGCGCCACAGGCCTTCGCCTTCAGGATGTCGGCGCCTCGCCGCACGCCGCCATCCAGCAGCACGGGCACCCGGTGACGCACAGCCGCAGTCACGAATGGCAGCGCGTCTAGCGCAGCCGCTGCGCCGTCTAGTTGACGACCGCCGTGATTGGACACGACGACGGCATCGCAACCGATATCCACCGCGCGCACGGCGTCATCTGGCCGCAGAATGCCTTTGATCACCAGCTTGCGCGGCCAGAGGTCACGAATCTGCCGCAGGCGGTCCCAGTCGAAGGTCGGATCATAGTTTCGTCCGACTGATGACGCGATGGCATGGGCACTGTGCGCTTCTGCCTCAAGCCCTCGCAGGTTTTCCATAACCGGCATGCCGTGGGCCAGCAAGCTGCCGAGCCAGCGTGGCCGAGTGGCGAAATCCAGCACGTTCTTCGGCGTGAAGCGAAACGGCACACGGAAATCGTTACGGAAATCGCGCTCTCTCTTGCCGCCCACGGGCAGGTCTACAGTGATCACCAACGCTTCATAGTCCGCCACCTTCGCCCTTTCGATCAGTGCGTGTAGGTAGGCCTGATTGCGCAGGATATACGCTTGAAACCACAGTCGACCTGGAGCGGCATTCGCAATTCGCTCGATTGACGCGGTAGCGGTGCTGGACAGCGTGTAGGGAATGCCAGCAGCAGCGGCTGCACGCGCGATGGCGACGTCGCCATCGTGCCATCCAAAGCCTACTGCGCCGGTCGGGGCAATCGCCAATGGCATCGCCGACGGCTCCCCTAGGATCGTAGTGGTGGTATCAATTTCGGCGACGTTAACCAATACGCGCGGAGCGAGCCGGATTCGCCGGAAAGCCAGCACATTGGCGTCCAGCGTCGTTTCATCTTCGGCTCCGCCGTCAAAGAAATCGAAGATCGCCCTCGGCAGCCGCCGCTTGGCGATGTGGCGCAAGTCCGCTATTGAGTATGCATTCATGTCTCGTTCAGTCCGGCTTGAGTCGACCGGCTTAGATTGGCGCGGGCGGGCGTGGATTAACCAACCGCATGGCCCTTTCATCAGCCGAATAGCCCTATTTTCATTTGACTGCGTCTGCGAAGGACAAAGCCAATTTTCCGCGGCGCCGATGAAATGCCCGCTGTGACGAGCACTACCAATGGTACTTAATTCACTCTTTCGACGTCAGAGATGGCCCATACCGTTCGCCTAAATGATCGTGTGTTCCAGGGTACCTACGGCGGATACCTCGAGGCGAAGGGAGTCCCCAGGTCTAAGATATCGCGGTGGCAAGCGGAATCCCCCGCTACCAGCGGGCGTGCCGGTCGCGATCACGTCGCCCGGTTCCAGCGTCATGTGCCGAGACAGATAAGCTATTAGCGTCGCAACAGAGAACAGCATGTCGCCGGTGTGGCCTCGCTGCATCACTTCCCCGTTCAACCATGCCGTAATTTCAAGCGCCTGCGGATCGGTTATCTCGTCGCGAGTAACAAGCCAAGGCCCCATTGGTGCGAAGCCGTCGAAGCTTTTGGCGAATGTGGTTTGGGCCGGCTCCACGTCAAACTGGAACTCACGCGCACTCAGGTCGTTCAGCACTGTGTAGCCGGCGACCATGTCCAAGGCTTTCTCCTCGGAAATGTCCTTGGCATAGCTTCCGATAACGACCGCAAGCTCGGCTTCAAAATCGAGCTTTGACACCTCCACAGGGCAGCGAATGGCCTCACCATGGGCTGCCACCGACGACGGCAATTTAGCAATGACTCGGGGCCTTGTGAAAGGTGCAATGCCGGTTTCTTTGGCGTGGTCGGCATAGTTACGGCCGATTGCGACGATTTTCCCGGGTCGCGGCACAGGAGCGCACAGAGTGACGTATTCAAGATCATCCAGCAGAAGTTGGCCGCTCTCCTGCATAGTGCGCACGTGCCGAGCCAGCGCCGACATAGCAGGTGCGCCGCCTTGCAGCAACCGCGGCATCCCGCTTGACGCCACAGGAACTCCAGCGGCGAGGCAATGGATCTCGGCCTCGGCGGCGACTGGCATAGAACGCAGCCACTCACTGACATCCAGGATCTGCCCGGCGTCCACCAAAACGCCCACAGCAATGCTTCCGTCGCGCTTCCGGTAGGTCATTAATTTCATGCCGCCGCCTCGTCGAAGAAGCGATTTGCCATTACTTGGCAACGCTTGATTAGGCGTCGTTCGTCCGGCCTATAGTCGGCCACGGCGTTGTGAATCGTGCCCATGTTGTCCCACATCAGCACGTCGCCCACGGCCCAGCGATGGCGGTATCTGTACTTGGGCTTCAGTTGATGCTCGAACAGAAGCGCAAGCACGCGGGCGCTTTCTGCCTCCGGCAATTCGTTGATCCGCACCGAATAGCCCGGGTTCGCATACAAGACCTTCTTCCCTGTGATGGGGTGGGTTAGGAAAATTGGATGTGATACAGGAGGTTTGGCAGCGCGCTGCGCTTCCGTCAAAGGCGGACGCTGGCTGCCCTTCTCGCTGCGCATCATCTCCCAGAACTTACTGAAATCGTGCAGCACGGTCATGCCTTCCAGCCTCGTCTTGAGGCTTTCAGGCAAATCTTCATACGCCGCGTGCATATTGGAGAACTCAGTGCATCCGAGGGGCTCACCATCGCGGTGGGGAATTTCGATCCCATAAAGTATGTTGCAGTAGGCGATCACCTTGCTGTACGACATGTCGGTATGCCAATCCTGACCGGCATCAGCCAGGCCGATCGGCTTACCGTCCTCGACAATGTTCGACAGGATCATTACTTCCGGCAGTCCGGCTTCCTGATAGTTTCCGGCCACATTCACTTCCAGCTTCCCAAAGCGTGTGCTGAATGCCTTTAATTGGGGCGCGGAAAGGTCTTGCGCCGAAAAGCTGATCACACCATGCCGACAGAGTGCGTACTCGATCTCTGTTTGCTCGGCATCGCTCAGGGGACCGGACAAATCAACATCTTCGATGCAGGCGCCGAAGCCTTGGGGGTTAGGTAAAATCTTCATGGGGGTTCCTCAATATGGGTTATCTGCCTAGCCACATAGGCATCAGGCCTGCGAATCCATTTGATTCGCCAACGCGATATCAAACTGGCATCAATCTACGGCTACGTTCCTCGCAAACCGGAATTCAGGCGTGATCTCGAGCTTCACTATGCCGACGCGCTGGGGTGTCAGTCGCACCGAGGCATCCACTGTGTACATCTGCATGGGTCCGTTGATAGTAACGGGCCCGAGCGGCGGGACGCCATTGTCAAAGCGGTAGACAGTCATATAGGAAGTCAGCCGTGCCATATTTCCCTCTTCCACCGCCACGAAGGAATTACTCAAGACATGGCGAATGCGTTGCGTGGCTGAGCGCGTGGCCAGCGCCAAACGAATCTCATCGTGGCCGCGCAACTCCACACCTTGCCTGTTCCAGACAGCGTCCGGCTCGAATAGAGAAATCAACTGCTCGTATCTCGATTGGTCGAGGCAATGGAAGAACCGGTGTAATAGTTGCAGGCACGGTGACAGCAGAAGGGTGGCACTATCTGCCATGGAATTGTTCCCGATTAAGAAGTAAAAAGACGTTGCGATTGGTGAAGACTACCAACCGGGCCTACCCTTCGGAAGCAAAAAGGTGAGAAAATACAGTTCTCAATTTGGAAAAAAGGGCAAACACCCGTGGACCGTTTGCGTTGCATCGAAGTCTTCATTGAAGTTGCCCAAGGCCGAAGCTTTTCGGCTGCAGCACAGCGACTCGGCATTTCCAAAGGAAATGTCACCAAGCATGTGGCCTGGCTCGAAGAGACTCTTGGAGCCCAGTTGCTGATGCGCACGACAAAGAGCGTGTCCCTGACCGACGCCGGCCTGACCCTATTGGAGAATGGGCGAGATTTGCTGGAGCGATTCGAGGAAACCGAGGCGGCGATAGAGGGCTCGGTCACCTCAACGAAGGGGGCGCTACGTGTGGGGTGCCCGCCCTCCTTCGGTGCCTTCCATCTGGTTCCATTGCTGACAGCGTTCTCTGCACTACACCCCGATGTCCAGGTCGTTCTGTATCTCGACGACGGCCGATCCGATCTAGTCAGCGAGGGTCTCGATCTTTCTCTGCGGATTGCTTCCTCACTGCGAGATACCAGCTACGTCGCCCAGAAACTCGCGGTTGTACCGCAGATCCTGGTGGCGTCAGACCGCTATCTGGCCAATCGAGGGCATCCTGAGACGCCACAAGATCTCGTGCATCACGATTGCCTGGTGCATACGTTGAAGGCGCCTACCAATATCTGGTCTTTCACCGGGCCGGAGGGTAATGTTTCAGTTCGCGTAAACGGCACCATACGCGCCAACTTTGGCGAAGCACTACGGTATGCCGCCATCCTGGGCCACGGTATTGCCATGCACCCGACATACATGGTCGCGGACGATATCCAACAGGGGCGCCTTAGGCAAGTTCTAGCAGCGTATCAGCCGACAGCCCTGGACGTGTTCGCCGTATTTCCCAGTCGGCGCCACTTGCCGACACGCGTGCGGGCCTTTATCGACTTCCTGAAGGTGCGCTTTGCCGGAATGGTCGAGTGGCAACAAGAACCCGATGCCCTGAAATAGCTCAAACCGCTGTAGGCGTACTTTTATCACGCGGGGGTGATCTTTCTTAGCACGGCTGATCGGTAGAGTTCTAGGCTGCGGCAGCGACTCTTAATGCGCAGGAAGCAGTGCGTCCGGCGCCTCGTCCTAAGCACACCCCATCCGTCCTTGGGACGGCCAGAAATGGTTAGCACTATCCATGCGGCTTACCCATCATGCTAACCGCAAAGGAGATTAACCAAGGCGTTACTACCCGAGCCGCCGGGCGGAGTGCACAGCTCCCTCAATACTCTCCATTGCGCTCGGCAGAATTGATTGCAATTGCCTCGCCAGGCGTAGCGACTTTGGCGGTAAAGTACTGCGGATGAAGGCGCCGAACGAGATCTCCGCTCAGCTCCCAAGTCATGCACTGGCCAAGATGACGTGGCGCCTCATCCTGCTTGTCGGCCGCCCTCTCTCCCTTGCGAACCAACTGCGCGTGATAAACCGGGATGGTTTGATAAGCCGCTGTTGCCATACTGAACAATAGCTCGCGCAAGTGCGTGCAACCCATAGCACCGCCCATGTGAGCCTCGATCTCCCGGCGCCAACCCTTCCCCATCGTGAGGCCGATGAAGCCTTGGAGCGCGGCCTGAGCCCTTTCGCACGTTAGGACAGGTCTTGCCGCCATCGTACATGTCATGCCGTGAATCACTAAGTTGCTGTCCAGAGTGGCACATATGCGCATGTCGTGGACCGGTTCACCAGCTTGAATTGAGTGATCATCGAGTCCCAATGAGTCGTAGCCTCGCACATCGCTGAGTCTCGCCTCAAGGTCCCATAAGTCGTCGTCGCGCATGTAGCCACTGAAGGTCACGGTGCGCGTATGCATCAAGATTCTCTCAGCGAACTCAGGGTATTGCATTGATCTGCTCCGGGCGCGATTCTACCGTCTGACTCGCTTGGCGGTCAGGTGACCTGGCTATTTCGACCACGATGTTGAAACGGGTCGCCAGCGAAGCGCAGTTTAGTCCACGACCGGGGTCCCTCGCATCGTCAAAATTGACGATCTACCGAAACGTCGTCGCCAAAAGCAGACTTGCCGACCGGTTCTGTTCCTCCACGCGGGAAGGATGTCAGGTCCATCTAGAACTCGCTTATGGGTTCCGCTTGAGCTGTTGCACGGCCGAGAGGACAGCCTGGAGGGCCGGCCCCTTTAGCAGGCTGTTGAAAGGCACTCCGCCATGAAGGGCGCAGTGCAGCTAAACACGACTCGACATGTGAATGGCCGCTTTCGGTTAGGTCGCCGTTGATTACCGCACATCGAACCTGTGCCAGTAGGTGGGCCCCCGCGGCGACCATCGCATCTGTTGCCGCCCCAGTCACCGCCCCTTCGGAAAGCTGGGAATTCCCTCAAAGACCGCCCAAGGTAGCGCGGAGTCGGTCCAGACCTGCGCCTTTGGCACATCAACTATAGGAACGTCCAGGCTGCCGACTTTCAGCACCAGCTTGCCCCGTAGCATGTCGGCGCGGGATGCAAGCGGCGAGCCGCAACAATCACAGAACATACGCGTAACGATGCGGCCGGCGTCGCTGCGGTCGTCATACGCCGCAGGCTCGTCGCCCGTCCACACAAGCTGCGCATCGTCGATCAGCAAGTTCAGGGAGTAGGCGGTGCCCGAACTGCGGCGGCAGTGGCTGCAGTGGCAGGCAACGACAGTTGACAAGGTACCCACAACGCGATAGCGCCTCCGCCCACAGAGACAACCGCCGTGGTGTTCAGGTTGAGATGACTGGCTCAAATTGTCCTTTCACATCAGCACGCCGTATAGGCGCCATCAATCACCATTTCAGCACCGCTGACGTAGGCCGCCGCATCGCTGAGAAGAAAGGCGATGGTCGCGGCCACCTCGTCGGCCTGACCGAAACGGCGCATAGGGATGCGGCTGTGCCACTGGGCCAACGCCTGCTCGCGGGTCATGGGCTGGCCATGCGCATCGCGCGGAGGCTCGTGCGATGCGCCCAAGGCAGTAGCTGTCGGGCCCGGGTGAACGGTATTGACGCGAATTCCCTCGGAGGCTAGCTCGACCGCCGCCGCCTTGCTCAGCATCAGAATCGCACCCTTACTGGCTGAATAGGCGGCATAACGCGGCCCCGCGATCTGGCCAAAGATTGAGGAGACGTTGACGATGGCGGCCGTACCACCGTGCGTGCGGATGCGGTTGCGCATAAGCGGCAGCGCGCCTTGCATGCCCATAAACGGACCTTCGACGTTGACGCGGTATTGCCTCCACAGATCCTTGATGGAGGACCGTTCAAAAGATCCAGCCAGCATGATACCGGCGTTGTTGACCAGCCCATGAAGCTGTCCACCTTCCTCGCCAATCTGTTCGAACAGCCGGTTCCAGTCCTGCTGCTCGGTGACGTCGTGGACCACGGTCCTGATGCAGCCAGCCGCGCCAGCGGTTTCGGCCAAGCCATCGCGGCTAAGGTCGGTGGCGAAAACCGTGGCGCCTTGCGACGCCAGAAGGCGCGCCGTAGCCCGACCGATGCCCGAACCTGCGCCGGTGACGATGATGGTCTTGTCTTGATGTGTGCCTGCCACGGTCATATCTCCCATACATTCACACTCATTGGTCGAACACGACGACCGTGTACACCAGCGAGCCGACAGCTTCGACGACGCCCGACGCTTCGTGGCCTAGCACCACAGCTAGCGGGTGCGGGTAGGAGCCATCATAGAAATGAAGGTCGGAATGGCACAGACCCACGGCGGCGGTGCGACTCAGCACCTCCCGCGAACCTGGCTTGGCGATGACGACTTCCTCAATGGGCATCGAGTGCCAGCTGATGCCGTACGGCGACTTTCATTTCAATGTGCTCCCTATTCATCTTTAAGAACGAATTTCTTGGGTGACGATCGACAGCGCCCGTGGCGCGTGCAGGCAAAGAATGACGGTCGCATCAACTCACGGCGATCGTTTCCGTTGGAAAGATCCGTCTGTCACGCGGCGACTTCCCGTGCCTGGCAGAATGCGGCCACGCGGTTATTGATGAGTGCGAAGGCCACAGCCTGGAGCAAGCCAAACGTGGCAATCACATAAAAGTTCTGCGCATGCGGCAACTGCAATGAAATCAGCGTACCGATTATGATGGGCGCCGCTATGCCGCCAATGCGGCCCACACCGGCAGACATGCCGACACCGGTCGAACTCACAGATGCCGGATAGAACTGCCCCACATAGGCATAGGCCAGCCCCTGCCCACCCACCATGGTGAAGCCGACAATGAAGACCAGCACGGCAATCGCCTCCTGCGGCATAGATTGAGCCAGCAGAGCGGTCGCAAGTGCGCCGAAGACAAGCATCGAGGTGAGTACGCGCTTAATGCCAAGCCGGTCTGCAACCCAGCCGCTGCAGAAACTGCCCATAGCCGCGCCGCAATTGAGCAGCAGTAGGAACATCAGCGCCGATTTCAGGCTGTATCCTGCCATTGCCATTAGCTTGGTCAGCCACGAGTTCAGCGCATAGAACATGAACAGACCTGAGAAGAAGCCGATCCATAGCATCAGCGTGCTAAAGGCTCGCCCCTCCTGAAACAGCCCGCCTACAGGAACCTTAGATTTCTTTTCTGGCATTGGTGCATACACTTCGGCAGAAGCTGCGAGCTGCAGCGATGGAACGATGCGGAGGGCGAGTTCGCGCAGGCTCTTCGAATCGTGCCGGCTTTGGAGCACCGCTGCCGACTCGGGCAGATACTTCAGCAGCACGGGGATGAGCAGTACCGGGAGACCCGCCAGATAGAACACACCTTGCCAGCCCAGACTTTCGAGTAGGAAACGGCCCAGCAGCGCAGCCAGGATGCTGCCCACCGAATAGGCGGCGAAAACTCCCGTGGTGATAAACGAGCGCAAACGCTGCGGAGCGAACTCCGTGATGGTGGCCGTCACCGCCGGCAGAACGCCGCCGAGCCCCAACCCAGCGACGAAGCGCAGCATGCCGAACGTCCACACGTCGTTCGCCAGGCCACAGGCCATCGTGAAGAAGCTGAAAATGAAAACGCTGATGGCGATGGCTTTGACACGGCCGATGCGCTCGGCCAGTGTGCCCAGCACCATGGCACCGAGCATCATGCCGCCGAGCGCAGCACTAGCCAGCACCCCTGCCGCGCTCGCCTCGATTTTCAGATCCACCATCAGAGAAGGCAGCGCGACGCCGATAACTGTTAGGTCGTAGCCGTCAATCAGCAAGATCAGGCCGCACAGGAACACCGCCCACCGCTGCAGTGGCCCCATGGGTGCGGAATCGGCAAGCAGCCGGATATCGATTTTTTCCATCACGTCTCCTCATAATTTTTTGGAATTTTGTCTTTCATTCGCGTTCGACGTGCTCGCCCCCTCCTGCCGCACATCGAAGATCCTTATCAAGCGCGCTGCATCCCTAGACGTCACCGCCTTGAATTTGGAGCGCTAAGCGCTAGAAGGGAGTCAGGCGATATATTCAGCAGGCGGCTTGACGATGGCCGTGGCACCGAAATTTCCGCAATAGCTCACGGCACTGTCGGAAATGGCAGGACGAACTACCCACGGGCTTCGGCGCAAGGACACCCCGCGTCATCTACCTTTATCCCCACGCTCCGCCTCTTGCAAAGTGCGCCCCTGAATCTTGGCGGCGGCTAACTGCCCGGCGGATCTGCCCCGGTCGTTCATTAAGAGCCTTTCGGCCCAATTCACTTCGGTGAGCGTATAATTGCGCCCGCCGGTCTGAACGCCGCAACCCCCGCAATCTCGTGCGGCACGGCGACCGCCACCTTTACGACATTGCGCTCACTCGTGAGTGCGTGGGTCGGAATTCTGACAAGCTCTCGCCCTTAACCGGGCAGGCGAAGTAGTTGCAGGCATGGTGACAGCAGAAGAGTGGCGCTATCTGCCATGGAATTGTTCCTGATTAAGTAAAAAGACGTTGCGATTGGTGAAGATTACCAACCGGGCCTACCCTTCGGAAGAAAAAAGGTGAGAAAATACAGTTCTCAATTCGGAAAAAAAGCAAACATCCGTGGACCGTTTGCGTTGCATCGAAGTCTTCATTGAAGTTGCCCAAGGACGAAGCTTTTCGGCTACAGCACAGCGGCTCGGCATTTCCAAAGGCGATGTCACCAAGCATGTGGCCTGGCTCGAAGAGACTCTTGGAGCCCAGTTGCTGATGCGCACGACCAAGAGCGTGTCTTTGACCGACGTCTCGCCTCAAGGTCCCCTAAGTCGTCGTCGCGCATGTAGCCACTGAAGGTCACGGTGCGCGTATGCATCAAGGTTCTCTCAGCGGACTCAGGGTAGGACATTGATCTGCTCCGGGCGCGATTCAATCGTCATGACTCGCTTGGCGACGAAACGTCGTCGCCAAAAAGCAGACTTGCCGACCGGTTCTGTTCCTCCACGCAGGAAGGATGTCAGGTCCTTCGAGGACTCACTTATGGGTCCGCTTGAGCTGTTGCGCGGCCGAGAGGACAGCCTGGAGGGCCGGCCCCATTAGGACTCGGCCCATTCCCTGCGGCTATTGCAGTTCGATCAGCAACTGTCCAGCCCGCACCAGCGTACCGGGCTGCGCCAGGATGCTCTTGACGGTGCCGCTCGCCTCAGCCACAACACTGGTCTCCATCTTCATCGCCTCGATGGCCGCAAGGGTGTCACCCTTGGCAACGGCCTGACCCGGTTTGATGCTCACCGAAATGACGCTACCCTGCATAGGCGACGCGACCTGCAACGGGTCCTTGGGATCGGCCATCCGCTCGGTCTGAGTAGGCTTGCCTTGCTGACGCTTCACTGTGCGCACGGGACGAGGTTGCCCGTTGACGTGGAAGTACAGACGCACGCCACCCTGCTCGTCGGCCTCAGCCTGTGCGTTGAAACCCACGTATAGCGTCTTGCCCCTCTCCAGTTCCACCGAGATTTCCTGATCGGCTTTCAGGCCATAGAAAAACACGGGTGTCGGCAGAATCGAGACATCATCATACTGCTCCTGGTGGGCACAGAAGTCCTTGAAAACCTTCGGATACATCAGGTAGGACGCAAGATCGTTGTCGGACAGCGTCCGGCCGACATCCGCTTCTGCCTGCCGGCGAGCGGCCTCCAGGTCCACAGCTGGAATATGTGCGCCAGCCCTGCCTTCAATGGGCGCCGCTCCGCGCAGCAGCTTCCGCTGCAGCACCTCCGGAAAACCATCGGACGGATAGCCCATCTCACCTCGGAACATAGATATCACTGAGTCCGGCACCGACACTTCCTTTTCTGGGTCCAGGATATCGGCCGTCGACAGCTTGTTGGCGACCAAGTGTAGCGCCATGTCGCCAACGACTTTGGACGACGGGGTGACCTTGACGATATCCCCAAACAGGACATTGACGTCTGCATAAGCTTGCGCAACATCCGGCCACTGTGCCTCCAAGCCGAGCGAGCGCGCCTGTTCCCGCAAGTTGGTGTACTGGCCGCCCGGCATCTCATGCCGGTAGACATCCGAGGTGCCCGCGCGCATATCGGCCTCGAAAGGCTCATAATTCCTGCGCACAGATTCCCAGTAGCTGCAGAACGGCTGCAGGTCCCGATAGCCAACCGCTGGCTTTCGGGCGCTGTGCTCGAGCGCCGCGCAGATTGCCCCAAGACTCGGCTGGGAAGTCATCCCGCTCATAGAATCCATTGCGCCGTCCACCGCATCGACGCCGGCCTCGACCGCCGCCAGCACTGAGGCGACCGAAGCGCCGCTGGTATCGTGCGTATGAAAGTGAACCGGCAGCCCGACCTCTTCCTTTAGCGCCTTTACGAGCGCGCTCGAGGCCCCCGGCCGGCATACCCCAGCCATGTCCTTCAGACCCAGGATATGAACGCCAGCCTTTTCCAGGGATTTGGCCAGCTCAACGTAGTACCCAATGCCATATCTTCCGCGCGAGCGGTCGAATAGATCGCCGGTGTAGCAGATGGTACCTTCACACAGAGCGCCGGTTTCGAGCACCGCATCAATCGCCACGCGCATGTTCTCGACCCAGTTGAACGAGTCAAACACTCGGAACAGGTCGACGCCGCCGGCGACGGCTCGTTTGACAAAATACTGAACTACGTTATCAGCGTAATTCGTATAGCCAACTGCGTTGGAGCCGCGCAGCAGCATCTGGAACAGGATATTAGGTACGGCTGCTCGCAGCGCCTCGAGCCTTTGCCATGGATCCTCCTTCAGAAACCGCATTGCCACATCAAATGTGGCGCCGCCCCAGCACTCCATTGAGAACAGGCCGGGCAACTGCCGCGCGTAATACGGCGCGATCGCGGTCATATCCTTGGTTCGCATCCGCGTGGCCAGCAGCGACTGGTGGGCGTCCCGCATGGTGGTGTCGGTCAGCAAAACCGCCTCGCTAGTCTTCATCCATCCGGCGAACGCTCGCGGTCCGAGCTTCGCCAGCAAGGTCCGAGTCCCCTCGGGTACCGAGTCGGCCTGGGTCGGTGCGGGTAACGGATGCGACATCACAATCCTGGAAGGCGCGTCGCGTCCCTTGACGTCTGGGTTTCCGTTGACATTGACGTCAGCGATGAAGTTCAGCAGCTTGGTCGCGCGATCGCGACGCTGACGGAAGTTAAACAGCTCCGGCGTATTGTCAATAAAGCGCGTGGTACACCGCCCTGATCGGAATTCCTCATGTTCAATAACGTTCTCGAGGAACGCCAAGTTTGTCGCCACACCGCGGACCCGAAACTCACGCAGGGCGCGGCCCATGCGCTCGTTGGCCTCGTCCGCATCTCGGCCCTTGCAGGTCACCTTGACCAGCAGAGAGTCGTAGTACGGCGTCACAACGGCGCCGGTATAGGCGGTGCCCGCGTCCAGGCGGATGCCGAGCCCAGCGGCACTACGATAGGCCGTCACTTTGCCGTGGTCCGGTGCGAAGCCGTTCTCCGGATCCTCCGTGGTAACACGGCACTGTACGGCATGCCCGCGCAGTATGATGTCCTTCTGGCGCGGAACGGAAGAGGACGCATCTCCGATACGCTCCCCTTCTGTGATGCGAATTTGAGCCTTAACGATATCGAGCCCAGTCACCTCCTCAGTCACCGTGTGCTCGACCTGGATCCGTGGATTAACCTCGATGAAGTAAAACTCGCCCGTGTCGGCATCCATCAGGAACTCGACCGTGCCAGCATGGGTGTATGACACCGCCCGCGCTAGCTTCAGCGCTTCCTCACACAGCGCCTCTCGCCCGAGATTGTCCAGATACGGCGCGGGTGCTCGCTCGACTACCTTCTGATTGCGCCGCTGCACCGAGCAATCGCGCTCGAAGAGATGGACGATATTGCCGTGGGTATCGCCAAGGATCTGCACTTCGACATGCTTGGCCCGCGCGATGAACTTCTCGAGATAGACCTCGTCGTTGCCGAAAGCGGCCTTGGCTTCGCGCCGCGCTGCAGCAATCGCCTCGGCCAAGTCGCCCTCTTGGTGGATTGCGCGCATGCCGCGCCCGCCGCCGCCCCAGCTTGCCTTCAGCATCAGGGGATAGCCAATCTCCGCCGCGAGTCTGGTGGCCTGTTCCAAGTCGTGCGGCAGCGCGCTAGTGGCAGGTACCACCGGCACGCCCACCCGCTGCGCCAACTCACGCGCGGCAACCTTGTTACCCAACTCCCGCATCACCGCGGGCTTCGGGCCGACAAACGCGATGCCTTCCTGGCCGCAGCGCTCTGCGAAGTCCGGATTTTCGGAAAGGAAGCCGTAGCCCGGATGGACCGCATCCACGCCCGCCGCCTTGGCTACCCGCAGAATGTCTTCGATATCGAGATAGGCCTCCACGGGCTTCTTGCCCTGGCCTACCAGGTAGCTTTCGTCCGCCTTGAATCGATGCTGTGCGAAGCGGTCCTGATAGGAATAGATGGCGACAGTGCGAATGCCAAGTTCGGCGGCTGCGCGCATCACCCGGATTGCGATTTCGCCGCGGTTCGCGATTAGAAGGCTACGGATTCTATTCATCTTGCGTGTCGGGAAAGTGGAAGCGCGCGTACGAAAGTCAGGAGGTCGTCAGGCCCGCCTCCTTGAGGAGGTCAGCCACATGCTTCATGGAAACAACGGTAACTGCATCAAAAGGGTGCATAGCAGCCCTTTCGTGATGATTGCGCTCAGGCTGCCATGGCAGCCACGAACGATGGGATTCGGCTGCCCCCCCGCGAATCCCACCAAGTCTCGCAGTGACGGGCGACTCGGACAATATCGTTTTCCTAAAGCAGCCATTCATCTAAGCCGAAAGCATCACCAAACCCCCCGCAACGGTTTGCGCCGTATGTGACGCCTCATACGGTGGCGAAGGGAACGGCTATGCATTTTGACGGCGCAGAATATCTCGTGTGCTCGGCTCTTTCGCGTGGACAAGCCTCTGCCACAGCGGCCGATCAAGCCGCAGTGATAAAGGCTTCGTAAGAAGTTGGGGGGCCGAAGTGCCTTTCTTGCCGAAGGAATCTCCGTCCTTTAGGGCGAAAGGACGTCAATCGACACGGCTAGCGGTTTGTGGGCGGGCCCCTTTGGAAGGCCGAACGGCGACCCGATGGACCGAGAAGATGCTGCACGACTAGTCCAGGCTCCGCCCAACCGACATCTATGTTAGTGCTGCAGGATCTTGTCCAAGAAATCCTTGGTCCGAGGCTTGCGCGAGCCAGGGTCGCCGAAGAATTCCTCTTTGCTGCAGTCCTCAAGGATGTGTCCGCCAACGTCGATGAAGACCACGCGGTTGCTAACTTTGCGCGCGAAGCCCATCTCGTGGGTGACGACCATCATGGTCATGCCCTCGTTGGCCAGTTTCACCATCACGTCCAGCACCTCCCCCACCATTTCGGGATCGAGTGCTGAGGTCGGCTCGTCGAACAGCATGACCACCGGGTCCATGGACAATGCACGCGCGATGGCCACACGCTGCTGTTGCCCCCCCGAGAGTTGGCCGGGGAACTTGTCCTTGTGTGCCATGAGGCCTACACGGTCAAGCATCTTCAGGCCACGAGCCTTCGACTCGACGGGGCTGCGTCCCAGCACCTTGACCTGCGCGATTGTCAGGTTTTCCGTCACCGACAGATGCGGAAATAGTTCAAAGTGCTGGAATACCATCCCGACCTGGCTACGGAGCTTCGGGAGGTTAGTTTTCGGATCGTGAAGCTTGATGCCGTTGACAGTGATCTCGCCCTTCTGGAAAGGTTCGAGCGCGTTGACTGTCTTGATAAGGGTGGACTTTCCGGAGCCGGAAGGGCCGCAGACCACCACCACGTCGCCTTTCTTGACGCTCACTGAGCAGTCATGGAGCACCTGCGCGGAGCCATACCATTTGGAGACGTTCTTGATTTCGATCATGGATTGAGACATAGCTGTGTCCTCAATGTCCGCTCAGCGGATAATGGCAATTTTCCGATGCAGGCGCTTGACCAGATAGGAAAGCGCAAAGCAAACGACGAAATAAAAGACGGTCGCCAGTAGGTAACTTTCCACCGGACGGCCCTTGTTTGTGCCAGCGACCACAAAGCCCTTAAGGACGTCGTTGGCACCAATGGCGTAGACAAGCGACGTGTCCTGAAACAGGATGATTGTCTGCGTTAGCAACACCGGTACCATATTCCGGAACGCTTGCGGCAGGACCACCAGGCGCATATTTTGGGCATAGGTCATGCCTAGCGCTTGTCCGGCGGATACCTGACCGCGCGGGATGGATTGAATGCCCGCTCGCATGATCTCACTGAAGTACGCAGCCTCGAAGGCGACAAAGGTGATGACTGCCGCAACCTCTGCGCCAATGGGTCGGCCGATCAGCAGCGGAACCAGCAGGAAGAACCAAAGCAACACCATGACCAGGGGGATACTGCGCATGCCGTTGACATAGATGGTCGCTGGGGTAGTCAGGGCCTTCCAACCCGACAGGCGCATGAGAGCCAGCAGGGTGCCGAACAGGATGCCGCCGGCCGTGGCGACCACAGTCAGAATCACACTGAAGTACAACCCCTTGAGGACGTAGTTGCTGATGATCTCCCAGCTGTAGAAGGAAAGATCGAGTTCCATCGCTCAATGCCCTCCACTGCCTGCCAAGGACATAAGGCCTGGAACGCGCGAACGCCTTTCGATAAAGGCCATGATCCGGTTGATGGTCAAGGCGGAGATGATGTAGAGCACAGTTACCCCCGCATAGATTTCGATGGGACGCGAAGTTTCTTCGCCCGCCTGCATGGCGAACCAGGTCAACTCGGTTACTGACACGGCAAAAGCCACCGACGAGTTCTTGAACACGTTCATAGCTTCGCTGGTCAGCGGCGGAATGACGATGCGGTAGGCCATCGGCAGCAACACGTAGCGGTAGTACTGCAGCGTCGTAAACCCGAGCGCCATGCCCGCGTAGCGCTGGCCGCGAGGCAGGGATAGGATGCCTGAGCGCACCTGTTCGGCGATCCGCACCGAGGTGTACACGCCCAGCGCGATGACCACCAGGACAAAGTTGTCGATGCCCTTCATCGCGGGCACGATTACCGGCATGACGTGGTACCAGAGGAAAATCTGCACGAGCAGCGGAATGTTACGAAAAAGCTCCACCCAAGCGGCGCCGAAACCCGACAGCACCGGGCTGTTGGGAAGTGTGCGCAAGATGCCGATGATCGACCCCAAAATGAAGGCGATGATCAGCGCCAGCACGGCGACGGAGGCAGACCATCCCCAGGCCGACATCATCCATTGCCAGTACGTGGGAAATGTGCCGGGATCCTGAAAATAGACTTGCCAGTCCCAATCGATTCCCATAGGACGCTCCTAATCTCTTTGGTAGTGTGGCGTGCCCGCGAGGGGCACGGTGTCGCAGCATGCATGCACAAGCACACCCGCTTGTGGAAGCGGATGTGTGGCGCGTCCTAATTACAACGATTCAGGTCAGCCGGCTGTGCATGTAGAAGCTCGCCCGTTCAGTCGGCCTTGTAGGCCTCCGCAGGCTTGTCGTTGAGGCTTTCCCAGGCGGCCTTCGTGGCGGCGGATGCCGGCAGATTGAGGGCGGTGTTCGAGGGAGGGATGGCCCTCATGAACCACTTGTCATAGAGCTTTGCTACTGTGCCGTCCTTGACTTGGCGAGAAATGCTGTCGTTGACCACCTTCTTGAAGGCGGGATCATCCTTGCGGATCATGATGGCAATAGGTTCAATTGACAGAGGCTCGCCGACGATCTTGAAGCTCTTGGGATTTCTCGCCATGGCAATACTGCCCGCCAAGACCTGGCTGTCCAATACAAAGGCATCCGCGCGGCCCGTTTCGAGGAGCAGGAAACTATCGGAGTGATCCTTGCCGCTGATTTCACGGAAGTCGATATTCTTAGCGCGCTTGTTCTGGCGCACCACTTGCAGCGCCGTCGTACCGGTGGTAGTGACGACCGTCTTGCCGTTGAGATCGCCTAGCGAGTTGATACCGGAATCGGCTTTGACGGCCATGCGTACCTCCTCGACATATAGCGTATTGGCGAAAGCCACCTCCTTCTGCCGGGCCTGGGTATTGGAGGTGGAGCCGCACTCGATGTCGACGGTACCGTTCTTCACAAGAGGTATCCGATTGACCGAAGTTACGGGAACGTACTTGGTTTCCAGGTGTGTAAGACCAAGCTGCTTCTGGATATCGCGGATGACGTTGGTACAGACGTCGTAATGAAAGCCGGTATAGACACCGTTGCCCAAGGTATAGGCCAAGGCACCTGAAGCCTCACGCACGCCTTGGGTAATGCTGCCGGAGGCCTTGATCTTGGCAAGCGTGTCATTGCTCTGCGCACAAGCAGCTCCCGTGGTCAGCAGGACCACCGAGAAAGCAAGGATATGTTTCTTCATTTCTGAATATCTCCGAGATGATGTATCCGTTGAATGCGTCTATCCGGCTTTAGCTGAGATCAGTCGCGCCTGGATACGGTGGAGGTGTCTTCCTGCGACACCCCGTGCAATTGACGGGCAGGGTTGTGGTGGTTCAGACGCGTTTCCTTTCAATCCTGTACGAGAAATACCGCTTCCACCTCCACCATCATTCCATGTGGGAGAGATGCCATGCCTACGGCAGAGCGGGCGTGTTGACCGGCGTCTCCAAATGCGGCGACGAGGGTGTCCGAACAGCCATCGATCACCTTCGGATGCTGTTTGAAATCCGCGGTGGAGTTGACAAGGCCTAGGACCTTCAACACAGCCTGCACCTTGCCAAGGTCGCCCACCGCCAGCTTCACGGCTGCCAGCATGTTGAGCGTCGCGAGTTGAGCAGCCGCATAGCCAGCCGGCACATCGTCGGGCGTGGCGAGCTGCCCGGCAATGTAGGTTCCGTTATCGAGCCGCGGCCCATGCCCCGAAACGAAGAGGAGCTGGCCGGCGCGCCGGAAGGGCAGGTAATTGCCGGACGGCGAATACGCGGCAGGCAGCGACAGGCCGGCGGTCTGGAGTCGTTGTTCAGGATTCATGATGGTATGAGTCGTTCGCGATTGAGGGTATTCTGCGGATCGGACCTTGCAACAAGGCGTGTCAGCACCGTTCCAGCGCCAAGGAGAAGACAGCGGGATCAACGTTTCCACCGGAGGCGATGACCACCACGTTCTTTCCCGCGACATCGATCTTTCCTGCTAGTACGGTACCCAGTGCAGCGGCACCGCCCGGTTCGACTACGATTTTGAGCATTTTGAATGCGGCGGCAACGCCAGCCAGCCCATCCTCATCGCTCACCCCTATCCCCTTGGCCTGGTGTCGACGCAGCACCGCGACAGTTTTCTCGCCTGCCGTCGGACCGGCGATGCCGTCGAGAACTGTCTTCGGCACCGAAGGATTGCTCTGCGGTATGCCAGTGACCAGGGAGCGCGCGACTTTCTCGTAGCCGAGCACCTCCGCAATTAAGATCTTGGTGTCAGGGAAAGCATCCTTAACGGCTTCAGAGACACCGGAGGCCAGCCCGCCGCCGCTGCAGTTGATAACGATCATGTCTGGCGTGACATGTAAGTCATTCAACTGTTCGACGATCTCCAGCCCACATGTCCCCTGTCCGGCCATGATGTCGTAGTCATCGAATGGCGGAACAACAGTCATTCCACGTAACCGGGCGACACCTTCCGCGACCTCGACACGGTCCTCCGTTTGCGGGTCGTAGGTCACCACTTCCGCGCCCCACCACCGACAGTTGTTCATCTTGATACGCGGCGCCGTATTTGGCATCACGATCACGGCGGGGCAACCAACTGTGCGGGCAGCTGCGGCAACGCCTTGACCATGATTGCCTGCAGAGAACGCGACGATGCCAGCGCCCCTTGCAGCCTCATCCATAGACAGGATCTTGTTAAGCGCACCGCGGATCTTGAAGGAACCCGTCAGTTGCAGGGCTTCCGCCTTGACGAACAGACGGCAGCCCGCGCGCTCGCTGAGCATTGGGGACTCCAGCAAGGGGGTGCGTACCACTCGTCCCTGCAAGCGAGAAGCCGCTTGCCTGATGGCTTGGATGTTGAACTCACTCATATCCGCCTCGTTGATTGCAAGGCCAATACCACGCGGTCCATGACTCTGTAAGTAGCCGAGGGGCGGGCCGCTGCCAGGAAGGACGGGGCGGTCATTGGCCGTCCCTCCAGCTCGTAAGCCCCATCAGCTCCAGCGTGCTGCGACCTTCACGCAAGTCGTCCATCATCTTCGCTTCCTTATCGGCGCGGGACTGGCCGCGGATCAGTGTGTTCTCGACGTAGGCCCTTGGAATTACCAGGACGCCATCATCATCGGCCACCACCAAATCGCCAGCCGCTACCGGCGTACCGGTAAAGCTAATCGGCTGGCCGACCGAAGCTGAATTGGCCTTGATTGTTCCGCGCATGGAAATGCCACGGGTGAACACAGGAAAGCGCCGCGCCGTAAGGGCTGCGATGTCCCGCACGCCGCCATCGATGACCAGACCGATCACTCCGGCCGCTTCGGCTGCCACAGTCAGCACTTCGCCCCAGTATCCAGAAACGAAGCCGCCAGTCGAGACAACGAGCACGCTGCCGCGCGGCACCTTTTCCATGGCAATGTGGATGGACAGATTGTCGCCGGGCGAGCACTCCAGCGGATAGGCAGGACCGGCAACCGAAGCGCCCGCCCATACCGTGCGGATAGCTGGGTCGACCGAACTGGTGGTCAGGCCTGAAGCCTCGTACAACGTGGAGGTACCCAGCTGGCGTGCCTGTTCTAGCGTTGCTGCTTCATAGCTTTTGATCGTAGACATTAGGCCTTCCTTTGCAGTGTGTGGTAACCCAGCGCCGCTCGTGCCTCGCCCAACGTCTTGCCCTGCGCCAGTTGTTCACGAATGCGTGATTCGGTCTCTTCAATCTTGCGGGCCGTCTCGGCTACGTCGCGCGCACGGCCGCGCGGGACGATAACGACGCCATTGGCGTCCGCCACGACGATGTCGCGAGAAGCCACACGCACAGTGCCAATCCCCACCGTGGCGTTTACTGATTCGACCTGCACGCGGTCCTTGCCGGTACGCATGAAGCGGCCCGCCGTGAACAACGGGTAGTTGTCGCCGATTGCCTTGTTCACATCGCGGCAGACGCCGTCGATTACCGTGCCAGCGATGCGGCGCAGCCCTGCGTACTGGGTCATGATGTCGCCCCAGACGGTGCAATCTGTGCGGCCGTCGTTGTCGATCACGACTACATCGCCTTCCGCGACGTCGTCGATGAAGTCTCCGACGGTGCCTGGCGGCACGCTGGCGGGCACGTACTTGACGGTGAACGCCGGACCTACGACAACCTTCGTGTAGTCAACCAAGGGCATGATGTCGAGCGCTTGACCGTGCAGGCCTAGCTTGTCCATGGCGTCCGAGACGCCGGGCGTGTCCAGGCCGGCGAAGAGCGCGACCAGTTCCTGGTCTTCGGCATTGGCTTTGAGGGAATTCGTCATTGGAGCTCCAGGAAGAATTTGCTATTGGGCGCGGATGGCCTCGAATTCCTTGTCGTGCATAACCTCAGCTACCGAGCGGCCGGCGCAGACGGCGGCCACCATGCCGTCTTGTCGCTTGGCGATGCGCTCGCTCAGGTCAAGCACCTCTTCGATGCGCGAAGCGGGAACGAACACCGTGCCGCACCGGTCGGCGATCACGTAATCGTCTTCATGGACGGTCACGCCAGCCATCTGAACGGGCTTGCCGGAATCAATTTGAATCACCCGGTTGCGCGCACTAATCATGGTCACGCCGCGCCCATAGACCGGGTAGCCAATGGCCTCGCTGCCCTCGATGTCGCGGCTCATACCGTCAATGACCGATCCACGCACTTGCTTGATATATGCCGCGTTGGCCAGGATGTCACCCCAACAGGAGATGCCGTCCACGCCTCCAGCGATCACGAGGACGCGGTCATCTGTGGTGACCGCATCAATTACCGGCGAGATGAGATGTACGGTGGGCTTTGCATCAGCCTTCGGGCCGAGCTGGATAGTGCTGGCGCGTCCGACGATCTTTGGACAGTCCCAAAGAGGCCGAAGCCCATAGGTCGCACCAGAAAGCCCGAGAAAGTCAAGCGCATCGGAGACGGTGTTCGTGTCGAGCGATGCAAGGCGGTCGAGTAGGGAGAGCTGGATCATTGCGCTGGGTCTCATGAAGGTTCCCAGGAATCATGGTATCGACTTGCTAATATGTAAATTCTGAAGTAGATATCTCTGTGATACGATTTTTGGAACAGGATAGCCGGCGCTAGTGCGCCTCCAGCATCGCTCGCCACAGATTCCGGCTCGGAGCTGGCGCGAAACTACATGTGTGGATACACCTATGAACAATACGATCGACTTCCGGCTGATACGACAGTTATGGATGTTCCTGGCAGTCGCCGAGGAGCAGCACTTCGGACGCGCTGCCCAGCGACTTAACATGTCACAGCCCCCACTGACGGAGCAGATTAAGGTGCTGGAACAGGCACTTAAGCTTCACTTGTTCGAACGCTCCCGGCGCGGCACCCAGCTGAGTCCGGCGGGGGCGGCGATCCTGCCGGCCGTGCGTCAGTTCGCCGGCCAAGTTGAGCGGTTGGAGCGTGTCGTTCGCGAGGTTGCCTCCGGCCAGTCTGGCGTGTTGCATATCGGAGCCGTCACCTCGGCCATGCTCGAATCGGTGCCACCTTTGCTTGACGCGCTCAAGCAGGTGCATCCGGATCTGACAGTGTTCGTCAAGGAAATCGACAGCGTCGAGGCGATTCCGGGCCTGGAGGCAGGGGAGCTCGATTTGGCTTTCGTTCGCCTGGATGGCGAGGTAGGGAATGGCATTGCGACGATGCCCCTGGCGGAAGACCGGCTTGCCGTGGCCCTACCTAAAGATCACGCACTTGCCGCGCTGCCCAGGGTGAGTCTTCGGTCGCTAGCGACCGAATCACTTGTGATGTCGTCTAGGGAGCGGAGCCCTGTCTACTTCGATCTGCTGACATCAGTTTGCCGTTCCCATGGGTTCATTCCCCGAGTTTTGCATGAGGTCCGAACAATCACTTCTCAAGTTGCTTACGTCGGATGCGGCCAAGGCGTGGCTCTAGTGCCCTCGTCAATGCGCAAGTTGGCTCCGGAAAGTGTGGTCATTCGTCCGCTGAAAGAGCGGATCATGGTAGTTGCAGCTGCGCTCGCATGGAATGCCAACCGTTACCACCCAATGGTTGATGTGGCAGTGGCATGGCTGAAGCAACAGAGCGGTCGTCGTTGATCCGCGGCGCCCTTTAGGTAGGAAAGGCCCCGAAATTCTCCCTTTTCTGCCATAAGGCGACCAGCTTGGCTGACCTTTTATCCGTTAGCACCATAAAACCCCGTCCTTCAGGGCCTTCTGGGCGGGGATATAAGGTGCGAGTCTAAGCTCCAGGAAGAAGCTTCCAAGGCCATCGATTGCTCAGAGAATGCATCTGGCAACCCCAAAGCTCAGCACCTGTTCTTGAAGAATTGAGATGAGCTACTGGCGTGCGGGGTGGAGTCTTGGGCTTTCGAACCAGACCAATTGCCGCCAGCGCCAGCAAAGCTCGAAAATAGCTGATATCCGATGCGGCTGTATGATGCGACGGTTGGCTTTGAAAAGTCTGTCCTATTACGCAACTCCCCGTGGAAAACGAAACCCACCTGCAGTTTGACTCCCTGCAATCCCTCGCCCGCCGCACTGATGCTGTGACTTCCGATTGTGCGTGCAGCGCCCCTGAGCTCGATGAATGGACCTCCTTGCCCGTCTCCTTCCCAGAGCAACAGCTTAGCGTCATTGGCACCCTGGTTCGCGACATCTACACCGAGGCGACATTTGCGGAGTACCACCCTCACGGCACAACCCTCTGGTCAGCCAAAGCACCGATTGCTCCACTCTACTATCCGTACAACCGGTGCACCGTCTCGGAATGCAGCGCGTGCCAGCGAGTGTATTTGCGCTACGTGGAAGGCGGAGGGTACTTCGTTGACCCCCGCATCCGTCGTCTGAGAACCAGCGTTCTTGTTGACGCCCTACTCCCTGAGTAGACTGGAACCGCCGGTTCGTTCTAGCCGCGCTACTCGGCGTAGACTCCTGCGGCCTTGATGACCGGCGTCCAGCCCGCGACTTCCGCCTTCCAAGCGTCGGCGCGTCTTGTCGCTCGGCTACCTGGCGTCCCTCGCTCACGCGTGAGACGAGTCACTGGATTCCTTCCGGCACTTTATTCACGCCTCCGGTCGGTTCGCGAATTACCACTTGCACTGCCTTTCGCAACACGGGCTTTGACGCCCGCTGGCAGACAGCGACCTTGATGCGTGGGGCCACCAGGAGGCGGACCTCTTACTACGATTCCTGACCGACGTTGGGTGTCGCGGGGCAGCAGCAACTTACCGGTCGTGCCGGCGCGGGTCGTACGGCGTCGGGTCGACATATGCCCGCACGCCATCGAATAGTTCGCCGAGCAGCCCGGATTGCGAATTCTGCACCGGTCGTCAGCTTCATTCCGAACCGCTTAGGGGCAAGCAGGAAGCCGCTCGCCATAACGAGAACGGGCTTGCTCGGCGCCGAGCCGCCCTGAGTTCGGCAGGGACCCCCGGCCATGCAGCAGTTCCACGAGCCACTGGGAGCTCGCCCGACGTCAACGGCCGACCGGTCAAGTCAAGTCGGTAGGCTCGTGCCAGCACTCCAACTAATCCTCCGGAAGGTAGCATTCGTCAGACCACACCAGCCTCCCAACTCGGCCGGCCATAGCCACAAGGCGTAGTCACCAGACAGATTGGGATCTCGACCGCGGTGTAGCGATGAGTGTGGTGGTCTAATTTCCTCGGACAGGTCGATAGGAGGACAATCCGGAATCGACGAGGAAAAAAGATAGATGACAAGAAGGCGCCGACAATTTGACGCCAGCTTCAAGCTGGAAGTAGTACGGATGGTGCGAGACCAAGGATTATCGGTCAGCGAGGTTTGCCGGTCGATGGAGCTTGGTGAGACGTCCGTTCGGCGCTGGATGGCGCAGTATGATGCAGAGTGCGCCGGCGGGCCTGGCGTGGGCAAGCCGCTGACGGCGGAACAGCAGCGCATCCGGCAACTGGAGGCGGAGAATCGGCAACTGCGCGAGGACAACGCCTTGCTAAAAAAAGCCTCGGCCTTCTTTGCGCGGGAACTGAAGTGAGCTACCGGGTGGTAGCCCACTTGCAACAGGAGGCCGTATCGGTCAGTAACGCCTGCCGGGTATTGCAGGTGAGCCGCTCGGGCTACTATGCGCACCGCCGCGCCAAGCCAAGCATGAAGACTCTGCAGGAGCAGACCCACGTCAAAGCGGCGTTCGCTGCGAGCGGCGCGAGCTACGGCAGCCGGCGTGTCATGCATGCGGTGCGGGAACAAGGGGTGCACCTTGGCCGCTACCGGATTCGTAGGCTGATGCGCGAAGCGGGCTTGCGTGCGACCTGGAAGCGTAAGTTCGTGTCGACGACTGACAGCAAACACACTCTGCCAGTGGCAGAGAACGTGCTGAACCGGCAATTTGACGTGGCCGAGCCGAATCGGGCCTGGACTTCAGACATCACCTATGTCCGCACGGCCCAAGGCTGGCTGTATCTGGCGGTCGTGCTGGACTTGTACTCGCGCAAGGTCGTGGGCTGGTCGATGGCGCCGACCATGCCGGCCGACCTGGTGATGTCGGCACTGAGCATGGCGCTGCAGCAGCGAAGGCCAGCGCCGGGACTGGTGCTGCACTCGGATAGGGGCAGTCAGCACGGATTCAACCGGTCGTCGCAACACTAGATTGTCGAACAGATTTTAGATAGTCGTCCAGGGCTTCGGCAGGTGTCTTCCAACCAAGCGTTTTTCGGGGCCTGGTATTCAGTGCATTGGCAACGGCCTGGATCTCTCGAGCGCTCCAACGGGATAGGTCTGTGCCTTTTGGAAAGTATTGTCGCAGAAGACCGTTCGTGTTCTCGTTCGTGCCGCGCTGCCATGGACTGTGCGGATCGGCGAAGAATACCTTTACCCCGGACTCGACGGTGAAGCGGGCGTGATCGGATAGTTCCTTGCCACGATCCCAAGTCAATGACCGCCACAACTGGGCAGGCATGTCGGACACCGTCTTCTTGAGCGCATTGGCCATCGTGACAGCTCCGTAGCCAGCCAGTGCGGGGCCATTCTTCGTCCGGGGAGTCGACCCATAGCCTTTCTCCCGAGGCACGTGGACGAGCATGGTGAAACGGCTTGATCTCTCCACCAGCGTCCCAATAGCAGATCGGTTCAGGCCGATGATCAGGTCACCCTCCCAATGCCCTGGCACAGCACGATCCTGCGCTTCTGCAGGCCGGCTAGAGATCATCACATCCTCGCTAACATGCGCCCAGGCCTTGGCTTGTGCCCTGGCCCTCGGTACGCGCAACGCCCGCCCAGTGCGCAGACAGCTGACCAGCTCGCGCTTGAGAGCGCCGCGGCCCTGGATATAGAGCGCTTGGTAAATGGCTTCGTGAGATATGCGCATGGATTCATCATCCGGGAAGTCGATCTGCAGCCGATTGGAAATCTGTTCGGGCGACCAGCCATTGACCCATTTGCGGTCACCGCGATGCGGTTTGTTTCTTCCTTTGAACGGCGCTTGCCGAGGCCCAGAAATTTCACGGCCATCAGCGTCGCAAACCTTGCCCTCCAAACGATCTTGCACATAGTGGCGCAGCCGTGGGTTAGTCACCAATTTCGACGGTTTGGGTCTTTTGGCAACCAGTTCCGCCTTCCACTGCGCAACTGAAGCCCGATACTCAAGCTGGCCGCCACGAGTTGCAGCGTTACGCGTCAGTTCCCGGGAGACCGTTGACGGGCTGCGTCCGATACGGCGAGCGATCTCGCGTACTCCGACGCCTTGGAGCGAAAGTAGCCCAATCTCTTCTCGCTCCGCGAACGACAAATACCTACCAGATATAGGGTTCGACATGAAAAGTGGCATACCGCCACGATAGCGGAACCAGCGCGCGCCTACTGCCTGCGATACGCCAACCGCCTCTGCTGCCTTCTCACTTGTAATGCCTGTTGCGATTTGCGCCCAGAATCGCCGCTCGATCTCACGCCGATGCGACGGTGCACCTGGAGAGCGCATCGCTCCTCGCCCTGTCAACTTCTGCATCCACCCCGCTGGCCGTCCCATAAACACCTCCTCGATTAAAGGTGTTGCGACGACCGGTTGAATCCGTCCAGTACGCGAGCGCGGAGTATCAGGCCTTGCTGGCACGCCATCAGATTGTTTGCAGCATGAGTCGAAAAGGCAATTGCTGGGATAACGCGGTGACGGAACGGTTCTTCCTAAACCTGAAGATGGAGCGCGTGTGGCAGCGTCAATACGCCAACCACGCCGAGGCACGGCGCGACATCACCCAGTACATCGTTGGTTTCTATAATCCGGTGCGCTTGCACTCAACCCTGGGGTATCTGTCGCCCGCTGTCTACGAGGCGAAATCGACAGAAAAAGAACCTATCTGCCTGTCCGAAATAACTTGACCACTACAGAGTTTCCGAGCCCCGACTATTGCGAAGAAAATAATGGGAAGGTCTCATGACCCTCCCCTAGTCCACCAAACTTCCGACACATCAAATTTCTGGTGGGGAGACACCAACTCTCTGCGGCTATACCCTGATTCCAGTATTTGCTTCAACCTGTCCTGTCCCATCGAGGTTGCCGTACTTCGCGAGGTCCGGCATCAACGCCGAGGCGAGGCGTGCTCACCTGCCAGGACATGGTCCTCGTCAACTAGCGTACCGAGTGACTGAATGAGGGAAATGGTCTTACTCCATCTTCGCACCAGATACACGGATAATCTCCGCGTACTTGACCAGTTCAGTTCTCATAAACTCTCCGAACCACGGCGCGTTACGCCCCGGCGACATCACGACGCCCAGGCTCTGTTCCATTTGCTTCTTCACCTCGGGGTCCGCCAATATGGCGTTGATTTCCCGATTCAGGAACTCTTGAATCGGCGTGGGGAGCTTCGCGGGCGCGAGCACGCCATACCATGCGGAAGCCAGCATGTCCTTGTAGCCAAGCTCGGCGAACGTCGGGACATCAGGAAGGGCAGCGATGCGCCTCTCAGAGGCGACTGCGAGCGCTCTGAGGCTTCCTGCTTTAACTTGCGGCAGTGAACCGGTATCAAGGATAAAGTCGAGTTGACCCGCCATCAGGTCGGAGATTGCCGGACCGCTGCCTTTATATGGCACGTGCACCGCGTCTACGCCAGCAACCCGCTTCAGCAAGGAAGCCGCAAGATGCTGCGAAGACCCTGACCCAGCCGTCCCGTAGTTGAGTGTGCCTGGCTTCTTCTTCCCTTCGTCGATGAGTTCCTTTGCCGATTTGAAACGCGATGTCTTTGGCACCTCCAGTACGTTGGGAATCAGGCCAACATACGCGACAGGCGTGAAGTCTTTGACAGGGTCGAACCCCAACTTGGAGTACAGATACGGGCCAGCCGCGTTGGTCGAACTTGTCGCCATAAGAAGGGTGTAACCATCCGGCTTCTCCCGTACGAACGCGGCCGTACCGATAGTACCGCCGGCGCCCGCCCGGTTATCCACGACAACCGCCTGCTTGATTCGGGCACCAAGCTTCTGAGCGATAATGCGGGAAAGAGCGTCGGTGGCACCACCGGCCGCCCAAGGAACAACAAGCTTGATTGGTCGCTCCGGGTAGCCAGGGACCTGTGCCGAGGATACGCTCGGAATCAGGAGTGCGACGGAGAACGATGCGCTGATGGCAAAGTGTTTGGCGTGTCTCATGGCCTTCTAGTCTTGAATGTTAGCCCCGCAGTGCCGGGGGCTTAAGCGACGGGTTCTCTGCGTAGATGACCCCATAACTGGCAGGCCGCTGCCCGGCATTCGCTACAAACCGGCCAGGGCCATTTGATTTCATGTGGAAAGCGAGACGGAGTAGCCCGTGGGACCGGCATGAAAGGACGGCACCAGGCTCCAGCACCTTCCAAAAGCACTCCCCTTCGCAAACTACAGTCGCGACCTCGGCCTTGATTCGTTCCTTACGTTCTTTGCCGTCATCCCACAGTACAGTGTGTCGATGACCTCGGCGAGTGCGAATGCGGGAAGGGGATTGATTGTCAGACTGGACGGTGCCACGCAGTCTCCTAGGAAAGTTGCCTTCTAATGAGAGAATTCTCCGGCAACGTCTCGCATTTGTAAAATACGAATCTCGGAAGATTTTGATATTGAAAACCTATTGAACGGCCCGTTTCGGCTATGTCGCTCGCGCTCGGCCGTTGTTGTCCAAGAATTGCTATTGCGGCATCACCTACACAGCTTTCCCCGCGGCGGACCAAGCAATCCTATTCTTGCTTCCATCAGCAGGAGCACCACAGCGAATCAAGGCCGAAGTGACTGTAGGGACGCCACCGGGCTCCAGCACCCTTCCCAAGGCGCTCCCGTTCGTAAACTCCCCTGTAGCCATTCTGTCGAAAGCGAGGGACGCGAACGCAATCGCGTTCCCTCTCATCATTGTCGATTCAGTACAGCCCGTGGGGCTCGAGCACCTTGCGAAGCCACTCTTGCTCTCTCACGCCCGTCGCAATCTCGGCCATGATGTTCTCTTCGTTCTTCGCCGTTACGGCGACCGCCTTCAGCAGCGCATGTGCCTGGGATACGGGAAATGCGACCACACCATCCTCATCTCCAACAACGACGTCTCCAGGGGAGATAATTTGGCCGCCAATCGATACAGGAATGTTCATTGCACCGGGGCCCATCTTGTAGGGGCCTCGATGGCTGACATCCCTCGCGAAGCAGGGAAAATCTGACTCATGGAACGCCGCCGTGTCGCGAGTTGCCCCATCCAGAACAAAGCCGGCGCAGCCCCGCGCCACCGCGTATTGCATGATGAGTTCACCCACCAGCGCATTCGTACAGTCTCCGCCCCCGTCGACGACCAGGACATGGCCTGGTTGCAACTCCATCAACGCCTTGTAAATCAGCAGATTGTCGCCAGGTCGAGCCTTGACCGTGATGGCGGTACCAACCAGCTTTCGGCTACGGTTGAACCGCTTCAGACCCGTCACACCAGAAAGGCGCTGTAGGTTGTCGCTGATGTGCGGAGTTACCACGTTCCGAAATGCCTCGATAACTTCGGCGGGCGCGAGAGCCGGAACGGGGTTGACGGTTAGGCTAGAGGTTGCCACAAGAGTCTCCTGGAAAGAGTCGGGGGGATATGCGAACTCTCGGGCAACATCACACGGCTGTAAATTCCAAATACCGGATTGATTCGATACGCCAAACCTATGGATAGGACTTGAATACCCTACCCAGCCTGGCGCTGCCGCTGTTGTCTCGACGTGGCGACTTTGCCACTCGACAGGATGTCGATAGCAGCTTCGACTGCAGGACTCTGTCTGCTTTTCGACCAGGCCATTGCAGTGGTAACTACATTGACCGCCTCCTTCAGCGGGCGGACAACAACACTCTCTGGAGCGGCCTTCTTCATGGATGACGGCACAAGCGCAATACCCTGCCCACATCCGACAAAAGCCACTTGCGTGGCAACGGTTCGCACTTCATGGAGTATTCGGGGAGAAAAGCCAGCAGCCCAACATGTCGCGATGATGCTGTCGAAGTACGTCGGGCTTACAGCACGAGAGAAGATGACAAAGGGTTCGTCAGACAGACTTGCAAGGCGAACCCTAGGCATGTCCGCAAACCTATGGGTCTTCGGCAGGGCAACTGCCAGCCGATCCTGCTTTAGTGGAACCGCACCAATTGTTGTCCCCATATCGCCTTCAAGGCGAGCAAAAGCCAGGTCGATGTCGCCCCGCTCCAGCGCTGGCACTGCATCGACGCTATCTATCTCCGTGACCGAGACCGTCAACTGAGGGAATCTCCTTCCAAGTTCGTCAATTAGAGCTGGCAGCGTATCAACCAGCGCAGAAGAAATGGCGCCGATGGATAGCACGCCGGTGCTGCCTGCGATTGCCTCTTGCACGGCCAGTTCTAGTCGGTCCAGTTGCTCGGCAAACTTCCGAACCGCAGGCAGAATTGCCGCCCCAATTGGAGTCAGAGTCGCCCCCTTCCTGCCGCGCTCAAAGAGCTTCACCTTGAGTGCTTGCTCGAGCACCTGAATCTGCTCGGATAAAGGGGGCTGGGACATCCCCAGCCGCTTCGCGGCGCGCCCAAAATTTCCCTCTTCGGCCACTGCGAGGAAGAGATAGAGGTGCCGAACAAGCCGGAAGTTAATCATGACGATTGATAGGTTTGGCGTATGGAAAGGTTACTGGATTCGGAATTTACATTTCGAACTCTAGCGCCGACAGTAAGGCCATGGCAACCCAACACCCCCTCTCATCATGAGTACTCCGTCCCTGCTGGACCGCCTTGCATCGCTCGATACCAACACGGTGTCCGATGCTCTGGATTTCCTGAACCTCCCTGGCGCGACCTATGGCATTCGCCCTCTCTGGGATTGCCCAAAGATTGTTGGCCGTGCGAGCACCATTCAACTGGGCCCCAAGACCGATGCAAAGCCGACTGTGCATCTCATCACGCCCGTCGTTGCACAAATCCAGACGGACGACCGCATTCTCGTCATCGCCGGTGGCCAGGAAGGTATCTCGTGCTGGGGTGACATCCTCGCCAACGCGTCTGCGGCAAAGAAGGTACGAGGCTCGGTCATTGACGGTGTTAGTCGCGATATTGAAGGCAGCGAGTCCATTGGGTATCCCGTGTTCGGCCGTGGCGTCACGATGATTAGCGCGCGCAACCGCGTGGTGCAAGTCGACGCCGGAAAGCCCGTAACGTTCGCGGGTGTGGTGGTCAACGAAGACGACTATGTCATCGCTGACCGTTGTGGCACCGTGTTCGTCCCCGCAAATCAAATCGAAGAAGTGCTCGACCTGGGCGAACGCATTGCGCGTCGTCAGGACGGCATGGTGACGGCCGTGCGTTCTGGGCGCTCTGTCGAAGAAGTCATGCACGACAAGGAATTCGAAGCCATCAACAGCAAGGAAGCAAAATGACTGACAAGGAACTGGTAGCCCTTTTCGAGGGTCTGGACACCCCTGGCGTATCGGACGCGATGGACCGCCTTGGTCTGCCCGGTCAATGCCTGGGTATCGCCCCGCTGGACAACTACCGCAAGCCTGTGGTCGGCCCCGCCTTCACGGTTAAATACGTGTCGGCCAGCACCCCTCCCGGTACTGTCGGTGACTTCATCGACGATGTGCAGTCCGGGGACATCATCGTCATCGACAACGACGGCCGCACGGACTGCACGGTGTGGGGCGACATCATGACACAGTATGCTGGCGCTCGCGGCATCGCTGGCACCGTGATTGACGGCGTTTGCCGCGACGTGACGAAGGCTCTCGGCGACAGCTATCCGCTCTTTACGCGCGGCCGGTTCATGCGTACCGGCAAGGACCGCGTGCAAGTTGAATCCGTGAACACGCCTGTTTCCGTGGGGACCGCCCGCGTTTGTGCTCGCGACATCGTCGTGGCAGACGCCAATGGCGTTGTCGTTATCCCGCGCGAGCGTGCAAAGGAAGTCGCTGAACTTGCCCGCAAGATCGAGGGCGTCGAATCGCAGATTCGCGAGCACATTGCCAACGGTAAGACGCTGGGTGAAGCCCGTGAAGCTCTTGGTTACCACACCTTGCAGAGGAAGGCGTGATGGCAGCCGAGCAACAGCGCTTAAACGTGAATCTTGCCAACGCCCAACCGTCGGCAACGTACCGCATGATGGACCGCGTCGCCGCCAAGCGTGCGACCGGTGCGAAAATCATCTCTCTGAGTGCCGGAGAGCCCGATTTCGACACGCCGAGTCACATTTGTGAGGCGGCCATCGGTGCCATTCGCAGCGGCCATACCCGTTACACGCAGGTAGCTGGACTGCGTGCCCTTCGGGAGGTCATCGCCGAGAAGTTCAAACGCGAGAACGGACTCGATGTCAGCTGGCAAGAGACGATCGTCTGTTCGGGCGGCAAGCAGGTCATCTACAACGCCCTGGCAGCCACGTTGAACACCGGTGACGAGGTCATCGTGCCCGCTCCGTACTGGGTGAGCTATCCCGAGATGGTCCAACTGTGCGGCGCTACACCGGTGGTCGTACCGTGCGGCGCCGACGTGGGCTTCAAACTGACGTCTGAAGCGTTGAGCAACGCTATCACGCCGAAGACCCGCTGGCTGATTCTTAACTCTCCATCGAATCCGACTGGCGCCGTCTACTCGCAAGCAGAATTGGCCGGCCTGGCCGAAGTACTACTGGCTCATCCTCATGTACTGGTGCTGTCGGACGACATCTACGAGCACCTGACCTTCGACGGTGCAAAGTTCCATACGATGGCCCAGGTGGAACCGCGTCTCAAGGACCGGACGCTAACGATGAATGGCGTGTCCAAGGCGTATGCCATGACGGGCTGGCGCATCGGCTTCGGTACTGGGCCAGCATGGTTGCTCGAGGCGATGGAGAAGCTTCAAGGCCAGCAAACCTCTGGCGCGTCCTCAATCTCGCAGCACGCTGCTCTCGCCGCGCTCCAAGGCCCCCAAGATTTCATCCACGACTCGAAGGCTGTATTCCAGGCTCGCCGGGACATGATGGTGGACCTACTGAACAACACGCCGGGACTTGGCTGTGCTGTACCGGGCGGCGCGTTCTACGCATTTGCATCCTGCGAAGGTCTGCTCGGCAAAACCACACCCGCCGGCACGCTGCTTCGCACGGACGAGGACGTTGCGCTCGCCTTGCTTGAAGAAGCCAATGTCGCTGTGGTGCACGGGTCGGCCTTCGGGCTCGGCCCATACATCCGCATCGCCTATGCGTTGGACAACGAATCCCTGCGCAAGGCCTGCGAAGCCACTCGTCAGTTCTGCCTGTCTCTCACGTGAGATGGGAAGTAGGGTCGGCCACGTAGCTGGCCCTACATTGCGATACAACAAGACATTCGTGCTAGTCGGGCACCCGCCCCTTACGCCAGAGTGATCGTGCGATGTCAGCACAGGCGCCCACTTGACGTTACGTCACATCCCCCATTCTTTGAGCCGGCTGCCATGGCTTGTGCATGGCCGGGCTGAAACGCACAAGTCGGCAAACCACCGACGTCGTATTAGGCTAGACAACGCTTCCCACCTAGTTGCCGCAGGCCAGGCGCGCCTGTATCCAAATCTCACGAAGGAGTCGTGCACCATGAGGGGTGATGCCGGCTAGGGCTCCCAATCACTCACTCCGCCCGTGGTATGTGTCGCTTGCGACACTTTATACGCTCCCCGTGTCTTCAACCAAGTAAAAACCCTCATATTAAACTGAGTGTGGGAGGCATAATGTACGTACAGCCGTACAGTACGGACATCCGAACATGATGGTCACAGCGCGCTCACAGTATCCGCATGTTGGTACATCCAGTTGCCGGGGCAGAGCGAGCCGTATTGGCCGTACAACCGTACAGGCTTCGGAGATAATTTGCGTCAGTGAACTCAATGACCCCGGTACGGGGTCGTATTCGCCCGCAGCGGGCACGGGGAACAACGCAATGGCAGCCTTGGAACACGGCAAGAATCTTCTTTTGAGTGCGAGTGGCAGGCAACCGCTTTACTCGACCCTGGCAAATATCCTCACCAAAGATATTCAGGAAGGGAAATATCAAGCGTCCAGCATCCTGCCGTCTGAAAACGAGTTGGCGCAACGATATGGCGTCAGCCGTCAGACGGTGCGCCAGGCGCTGCGGGCCGTGCGCGAGCAGGGACTCATCTCTTCGCACCCTGGCATTGGCACCATCGTGCGTGAGCCGGTGCATCGCGACGACGTCTTCAGCGCAGTGAATTCGGTGAGCGACCTGCTCCAGTTCGTGGAGAACACCGAGATGCACCTGGTTAGCCATCGCGAGGTGGTGGTCGACGACGCATTGGCAAAGACGCTCGATGCGGCGAAAGGACTTCTCCTTTCGGAGGTTTCGTTCCTCCGCAAACGTCCAGGCGCCGACTTGCCCATGAGCTACGTCCTCATCTATGTACCGCCGCGCTATGCCGAAGCACAGAAGCGACCGATAGTCTCGAACGCGCCGATTTACAAGAGCATCGAACAGATGTTCGGCGTGCGTGTTTGTGAAATCCAGCAGCGCACCACTGCGACACTGCTTGACGAAGAACATGCCGCGATCCTGCAAGCAAAGCCTGGTAGCGCAGCTTTGCAAATGGTGCGCTTCTTCTACGATGCCAACCAGGGATTGATTCAGGCATCGATTAGCTACTACCCGCACGACCGGTACACCCAGACCGTACGTTACCGGGCCGCGCCAACAGAAATCTGACTGCATCTGCCCTTGACCATGCGCCGCACTAACGCTCTCTCACCAAAGCTGCCGCCGCCCCACCCAAATGCGACGTGCCTGGTCAGCCGGACAGTCTACGCGCATGGCCCCCTCGGCGGCCGGACGACTCGCGAGAATCTCTATCGCACTTCGCTTCAGTCCTGTCCTTCATAGCACTTCGCATTTTCCGTCCGGCCCTCCTTGAACTGAGGGCAACCTGACGGCACCCAACTACCACTCGAAAACTCAAGGAGACAAAGCATGAACGCCACGTTTCGCCTGGCGCTGGGAGCGCTCGCCTGTACGGTTGCCACATCCGCTCCCGCGCTCGCAGCAGACCCGGCAGCAAACTACCCTGCCCGCCCCATCAAACTGATTGTTCCCTTCCCGGCCGGCGGAACGACCGACACGCTGATGCGCCTGATTTCGCCCTCCCTCACCAAGGAGCTGGGACAACCCGTCGTCATTGAGAACAAGTCCGGCGCATCCGCAACGCTTGGTGCCGATGCAGCGGCAAAATCACCGGCCGACGGGTACACATTGCTGGCTGGTAGCACGCACCACACCATCGCCCAGTCGGTGTTGAAACTGTCCTACAAGTTCGATTCCGACTTGGTGCCTATCGCGATGACTGCCATCGTGCCAAACGTCGTGGTGGTCAACAGCAACGTCAAGGCGAAGACCATCCAGGAACTCATTACAGACGCCAAGGCAAATCCAGACAAGTACAACTATGGTTCGGCCGGCCCGGGCAGCGCCCACCACCTTATTGGCGAAATGTTCAAGCTGCGCACCGGAGCCCCCATCACACACATTCCCTATCGTGGCAGTGCGCCCGCTGTGTCGGACCTGCTAGGCGGCCAGGTACTAATCATGTTCGACACCGTGACGTCGGCGCTGCCTCACATCAAGTCGGGCAAGACCCGTGCTCTCGCTGTGACTACCGCGACCCGGTCGAGCGCGTTGCCTGATGTGCCCACACTGGCCGAGGCCGGCGTCAAAGGCATCGACGTCGGCACTTGGTTCGGCGTACTCGCCCCTACTGGTACCCCGCAGCCCATCATCAACAAGCTGAACGCCGCCATTGTGAAGGCCGTCAGGGACCCCGCCATCGCCAAGCAGTTGCTGGCGCAAGGCATCGAGCCGCGCCCGAGCAGCCAAGCGGAATTCAAGGCGCTTATCGCCAAGGAAATCGCCGAGTTCAAGACATTGGTCGCGGAGACAAAGTTGACCGTCAACTGAGCCGCCTCTTCTCCCTCGGTACCTACTCGGCCCTATAACCTTTTGTACCTGTAAGCCAAATAGCATGACTACACAGCAAGTGTTCTGCGCCATCGAGAGCGGCGTCGCCACCATCACTCTGGACAACCCTCCTGTCAACGTCGTAACCCTGACCCTGTCCCGCCAACTTGGGGAGACGCTGGACTCGCTTGCCGCAAATGACGACGTGCGCGCTGTCATTCTGCGAGGTGCCGGTACCAAAGCGTTCTGCGCCGGCTCGGACATTGGTGAGTTCACCGAGTTCGAGCTCATGTCCCCCGGACAGGTGGTACCAAAGAAGCTCAAACGCCAAAACGAGATCTTCTTCCAGCTGGAAAATTTTCCGAAACCGACCATCGCCGCTATTGAAGGCCTCGCCTTCGGTGGCGGATTGGAAATCGCGCTCTGCTGCGACCTCATTGTGGCCTCTGAGGACAGTAGAGTCGCTCTGCCGGAAATCAAGCTTGGTGTCTTCCCCAGCAGCGGCGGCACTGTTCGGACAACCCGCCGCGTCGGCTCGGCACGTGCGAAGGAAATGATGTTCTTCGGCGAGCCGCTGGACGCCGCGACCGCCCTTTCCTGGGGTCTCATCAATCGCGTTGCGCCAGCCGGGCAAGCGTACGCTTTGGCTCAAGAGCTTTGCACGACCCTGGTCCGCCGCCCCCGGCAAGCACTGGCGCTTTGTAAGTCCATCATCAACCAGTCCTTCGACCTGCCGGTACGTGAGGTCATGGACGCGTCTTTCGCCGCCAGCGACAAGGCGTTCAGCTCCCCCGAATGCGCAGAGGGCGTGCGTGCCTTCTTTGCTAAGGAAACACCGAACTACGAAGGCATCTGAGCGAAACGCTCTTTGCATCCCTAATCAGTTGAAGGAAGTAATCATGAAACCGCTGGAAGGTCTCCGCATCCTCTCTCTCGAGCAGTTCGCTGCCGGTCCTTATGGTTCGATGTTCCTGGCCGACATGGGCGCCGAGGTCATCAAGATTGAGAACAAGGGCATCGGCGGCGACCCCTCGCGCCACATCGGCCCGTACCACTTGGGCAAGGCTGACAGCCTTTTTTTCCAAGGGTGGAACACGAACAAGCGCAGCGTAGCCCTCGACATGAAGTCGCCGGACGACCGAAAGATCTTCGAGCGGCTCGTCGAAGGGGCGGATGCAGTGGTCAACAATCTCCGCGGCGACCAGCCTGAGAAGCTTTCTATCGATTACAAGAGTCTCAAGCACCTGAATCCAAAGCTTGTCTGCTTGCATATTTCGGCCTACGGTCGCGACAACTCTCGCGAAGCCTGGCCTGGATACGACTTCCTGATGCAGGCGGAATCCGGGCTGATGGACTTGACGGGCGACCCGTCTGGCGCCCCGACCCGCTTCGGTGCATCCGTGATTGACTATATGACTGGCATTACTGGGATGGTTGGTCTGCTGGGCAAGCTGCGCAGCGCTGACAGGACGGGAGTAGGTGGTGACGTCGACGTCAGCCTGTTCGATGTCGCATTGCACCAACTGGGATATGCCGGAACCTGGTATCTCAACGAAGGCGTTGTATCCGGTCGCGTCCCTCGCGGTGCACACCTGTCGGTCACCCCAGTGCAGACGTTCCAGGCCGCTGACGGTTGGATTTATGTCATGTGCATGACCGATCGGTTCTGGGATTCGCTGCTCACGGTGATTGGTAGCGCATCCCTGCGTGCCGACGAGCGCTTCCAGACACAAGCACTTCGCCTCGAGAATCGGGATGCCCTCACTGTTGCACTCGATAACGAATTCAAGAAGCTGCCCGTGGAGCATTGGCTGACTGTCCTGCGCGGCATGTTGCCAATTGCGCCGGTCCTGAATCTCAAACAGGCGCTTGACAACCCATTTGTTCAGGAAGTGGGCATGGTCAGCCAGGTGCCGCATCCTGAGAAGCAGGACCTCAAGCTTCTGGCGAATCCCCTGAAGTTCGATGGCGTGCGACTTGAACAACGGCCGTGCAGCCCGCTGGGGGCTGACCAGTCCATCTTGACCGCGTCGACGCAAGCAGCCGTCTAGCCGCCTCTTTCCTGCTTCACGCACCTTGGCGCTTCGTCCCGGTGTGCCGCTTTCCCCGGACGGGACGCAGTACCACCGTCCGAGCCAGTACTAAGAACACTGCCGCAGCGCTCACCGCCAGCGGCACGGAGACCTCAAGCATTAATCCTCGGCCCACCTCTCACCCAACACCGCACGGCTACGGTGGCTTATCGTCATGCTGCCGTATTCCTGATGTTCATGATTTCGTTCTTAGACCGAGTCAACATCTGGATGGCATTGCCACACATCACGAAGGAGCTGTCACTCACTGAGGTCCAGGCTGGATGGCTTGGCGGCTCTTTCACATGGGGTTACCTCATTACCCAACTTCTCGCCGGCTACCTAGCGCTTCGCTTCGGCTCTGCAAGCTTAACGGAGTGTGCCTGGTTCTATTCGGCGGAATCTCCATGCTGACCGGCTTTGCACGGGACTTTAACGAACTGCTCGCCATCCGGTTTGAGCTTGGCCTGGCTGAAGGGCCCGTCTACGCCGCTTCGTCGATGTTGCTGACGCAATGGTTCGTCAAGGCGGAGCGCGGGCGCGCCTTCGGCATCTGGAATGTGAGCGTCGCCGCGGGTGGCTTCCTCGCTGGTCCTAACTCCGCAGCTGTCCTGGCACATGACTGGCGCATGATGATGGTGATTGAAGGTCTCCCTGCATGGATATTCTGCGTGGTGTGGTTCCGCTCGATACCAAAGAGCCTTCAATCTACCAAGTGGCTTTCGCAGCAAGACCCCCTGCCGCTTGAGCATGAGCTCGCAGCAGAGCAAGCGGCTCACAAGGAAGGCAACACTTCGTCCTGGATTGTGGTATTCAAGGAGCCGTCCGTCTGGATGTTGATGGTTGGCTTCGCATGCAGCCAAATCATCCTCTATGGCCTGACACTTTGGCTGCCGACCATATTCAAGTCGTTCAGTGGGCTCAGCGAGATGATGATTGGCGTGCTGTCTGGAGCGCCATTCATCATGTCGATGGTCGGGGCGTACTACTCACCAGTCGCTCAGACAAGCATAACCAGGAACGCCGATGGCACGCTGCCGTCCCCATGGTGATCACTGGTCTGACATTAGTTGTTCTGGCTGAAACGCCTGCGCAGGCTCTCCCCATCCAGGTTGCGCTCATCATGTGCATCGGCTTCATGTTGAAAATGCCAACGCCACTCGTCTCATCGTATCTGACAGAGATTCTTCCACTTCAGAAGGCGATTCCTGCTGTGGGCGTAGTCGTCGGGGGCGGAAGCTTCCTTGGCCAGTTCCTCGGCCCGCTCATTGTGGGCTACGCGAAAGCGCACTCGACTGGTTTTTCGCTTTCCTTCGTGATTCTTGGATGCCTGGGGATAGTGGGCGGCCTCTTAATCATGGCTGCAAAGTCCAGGCGAACGGCTGCAGCGTCCGTCGCCCTGAGCAGCAGAATCTGAGCTTGCACGGCCAAAGGGCTAAGCTTCGCATTCCTATGCGGTACTTGCCCCGGGGCCGGATCAACGAAGCTGCGGATGAGCTGAGTGCGTGGTTTGACACTAGTCAATCGTAACGCGCTCTGAGCCATAACCAATGTGACCAGTCAAGACCTCGCCGCCATCGCGGTCCAAATGGGATTGAGCCTGAAGGAGACGGTAGGGAACTTGCGCCATCCACTTCTTCATGAACGAGAGCGATGTGCGACAATCCTTTCTCACCCGCGCACAATGATTGGCTCGGATGGCCTGCCACACGATTGGCGCTACGTCTTTTGGGCTACATTCCCAGGATCCTGGGAACACTATTTCCGGAACCTACGACTAACGTTCCCGGGATACTCATTTCCATGGAAGCCATCGAGACATTCACCATCGACACAGGGACTGAGACCTTGGCTGCGGACCGCATAGCTGTCCGGGGGAAGGTGCAGTGCCTGTTGCTACATGGCGCTGGAATGAGCACGCGTGTCCGGTGGCTCCCTTTGCGGACCGCGCTGGCCCAACACGGAGTCGGCACTGTAGCAATTGACTTCTCCGGTCATGGGGACAGCTCATCAAGAACTGAGGGTTCCCTCGAGAAGCGCTTTGACGAGGCTCTCCTGGCGCTAGAGCATATCGACGCCGACGGCCCTCGCGTCGTCGTCGGCATAAGTATGAGCGGCGAGATTGCCGTCAGGCTGGCGGTAGACAAGGCAACTCATATATCTGGCGTCGTTACCATTGTCGGCGCAGCGTATGACCCCGCCGCATACCAGATTCCGTTTGGCCCGGAGTTCACCAGAATCTTGCGCAGCCACGAAAGCTGGAGGAAGTCCGAGGTCTTCTCGGCGATTCAGTCTTTCAGGGGCCGAATCGCTGTGATTCAGGCCGGGAACGACGAGGTGGTGCCGGGCATGATTGGCTCTGACCTAATTCGCAATGCATCATGCGCTGAGCATGCCGAACTGCTGGTTCTTCCAGGTGTGAGCCATGCCCTTGCAAATGCATTGGATGACAACCCAAAGATGACTCAAGACGTCGCACGCGCCATCGCGCGCACTATTCGGGTCAAACGTATGCCAGCTATCAGAGAAGCAACAGCCTAGACCACAGCGGATGGTCCTGCCACCCTGCTGCGCGGCCTCAAGCGATACGACGGAGCACGCGCAACAAGGTAACGGCAGCCAGTGCCGCGATTGTGCACGCTAACGTAACAGGGCTGGTACTATCAATCGGCGCGATGCAAAATAGACCTGCCTTACGGCAGGTCTCAAAGGGTCAGGAGACCCATAGAAGCACCTTTCTCTCCCTTCCTTCACTTTTAGAAAGACCGCGGCATTCCGAGGATGTGCTCGCCGACGTACGACAGGATCAGGTTCGTCGAGATCGGCGCCACCTGGTACAAACGCGTTTCGCGGAACTTGCGCTCGACGTCATACTCAGCGGCGAAGCCGAAGCCACCGTGGTACTGCAGACAGGCATTGGCCGCTTCCCAAGATGCATCGGCAGCAAGCAACTTGGCCATGTTCGCTTCCGCACCGCATTGTTGATGCGCGTCGAACAGCTTGGCAGCCTTGAAGCGCATGAGGCTCGCCGCTTCCACGTTCACGAATGCCTTGGCAATGGGAAACTGCACGCCTTGGTTCTGACCGATAGGCCTGCCGAAGACGATGCGCTCGTTGACGTACTTCGTCACCTTATCGATGAACCAGTAGCCGTCGCCGATGCACTCTGCCGCAATCAGCGTGCGCTCGGCGTTGAGGCCGTCTAGGATGTACTTGAAGCCCTTGCCTTCCTCCCCGATCAGGTTCTCAACTGGAATCTCCAGATTGTCGAAGAAGAGTTCGTTGGTCTCGTGGTTGACCATGTTGATGATGGGCTGCACGGTCATGCCCTTCCCGATGGCCTCACGCAGGTCGACCACAAAGATGGACATACCTTCCGACTTCTTCTTCACCTGGTCCAGCGGCGTGGTACGCGCCAGCAGAATCATTAGGTCGGAGTGTTGGATTCGCGAAATCCACACTTTCTGGCCGTTGACGACATACTTGTCGCCCTTACGCACGGCGGTGGTCTTGATCTTCGTCGTATCGGTACCGGTGGTCGGCTCGGTTACCGCCATCGACTGCAGACGCAGTTCGCCGCTCGCGATTTTCGGCAAGTAAAGCTTCTTCTGCTCAGCAGAACCGTGGCGCAGCAGAGTACCCATGTTGTACATCTGACCATGGCATGCCCCGGAATTACCTCCTGCCCGATTGATTTCTTCCATGATGACGGATGCTTGGGTCAATCCCAGTCCCGAGCCGCCATACTCCTCCGGAATCAATGCTGCCAGACAGCCAGCCGTAGTCAGCGCATTGACGAACTCCTCGGGATAGCCTCGGACTTCGTCAATCTTGCGGAAGTACTCCGACGAGAACTGGCCGCACAGGTCGCGGACTGCTTCACGAATTTCTTGGTACTCATCGACTCTGTCTAGCACAGTGGTCTCCAATCTGTTGGGTAGTTAAGCGAGTTCGGCGGATGCACTCATTGCGAGCGCTCCGTCTTCATGGCGAATCCAAAGTTCCACAGCCTTACCGTCGCTGGAGCGCTTGCCACAAACGAAAAGCCGCTGCGGAACAAACGTAGGACGGACACCACGGAATGAGAAGGTCTTCACGGTGGCATCCGGCAGATATTTGCGCACCAATTCAAGCAGGAGCATGGCTTGAAGAGGACCATGAACTACCAACTCCGGATAGTGCTCAACGCCGCTGGCGTACGGCTTGTCGTAGTGAATGCGATGACCATTGAAGGTCAGCGCCGAGAAGCGGAACAGCAGCACCGGGTCGGTTTCCACTTCCTGAACCCACTCCTCCCCTGTGGGTGCTGGCACGGCCGCGGGCATGCTTGCGTTCGGGTTAGCGGCCTCGCGATAGACAATGTCTTGCTCCTCGGTGATAGCAAGCCCTGAGGTGCCGTAGTATTTGTGTTCAACCGTTACGAAGGCCAGCGACCCGCTACGACCCGATTTCGCGCTAACGTCGAGTATCGTCGACACCTTATAGGCTAGGTCACCGATACGAAGCGGCTGGTGAAAGTTGACGCGACCGCCCGCCCACATGCGGCGCGGCAGCGGCACCGGAGGCAGAAACCCACCGCGACTCCCATGGCCATCACTGCCAGTCTCTGACCTGCGGTAGACGGGTAGGAAATACAGCCAATGCCAGAGTGGCGCGATTGCATCACCACGACGAGTCTGGGGAGCATCGTAGTCTAACGTTGCGGAGAGCGCAGCCACTGGAAATCCGGCGATTTCATCTTGGGCTTCTGCCACCTGTCCCACCCACTGCTTCAACTTCTCAACGTCCATGGCTGTCCTCATATTTCTGTTCGGCCTCCACTATGCACGCGACGGGCTCGCACTCCAATTTGGAACTTCGGAAAGCGCTATTCGATGGGACAGAAAGCAACCCAAGGCTTGCGTGGAATCCGAATGCGACGTTCGGAAGAAATGGATTTACGAAGTGGACAAGAGGCGTCAGCATTCTGATATGACCATGCGTTGAGCAACACCCATGCAAGTCCATATCCGCTGCAGATCCCGCGTTTCACTTCATCGGCTGGTGCCAGCGTTCCCAATGCACATCACGTTGCGCAAGGGAGAGCAAGTGCTGATGCGACGCGGCTTTTCCCGTGCTCTTCGCGAAGGCCAGACAGTCAGCGTTCCCGCCTTCGAATCCATCGACCTCCACCTCACGGGTGGCATATTCTCCCCATCCGAATGCCGTCTTGATCTTGTGGATGCTCCTCCTCAGCCTCTGGAGGAGTTGAAGAGAATCGGGACCGGAGGCGGCATAGGACAGGTGCAGTATCTTCGCGAACTGATCTCAGGAACGGTGTTCCAAAATCCTCAGGAGGCCTGGAGCGCCCAAGTCATGGCAAGCGCTCTTCAAACGACGCCAGACAGGATTCGCACCGCACTGTTCATGCAGGGCGCAGCATTCACCGAGTTGTGTCGCACCCAGCGCCTGATGAGGGCACTTTTCGATTCGTTTCGCTTCAATCTCACCGTGGCAGACCTCAAGGACCGTGTGGGATGGGGAGATAGCCGTGACCTGGAAGCGTCGTTTCATGACTGGTTCGGCGTCTCGCTCCATACTGTGGCTCGTCTGCGCGAGGATTGCCTGTAATGAACCTGAACGGAGGATGACGTGAAAAACAGCATCGGCAGGATCATCCCGGAATGGGCTGGTGATAAGCGCCTGAAGCCATACACGGGCCTCAGTGCAAGCCCCGAGGTCCACCATCGTGTGGGGGCAAGCCTTCGCTCGTTTTCCCGCGGCACGCCAAAACTACTAGGCTCCATCAGAGAAGGCCTTGACGCCGCATGGGTACGTGATGGCTCTACCATCTCCTTCCACCATCACCTTCGCAATGGCGACACGGTGGCGAATGAGGTTCTACAGGAAGCAGCAGCGATGGGACTACGGGGCTTGAAGGTGGCAGCCAGCTCAATTTTCCCGGTTCACGAGCGATGGGTAGAGTTCATCGAGGCGGGCGTAATTAGCCAAATCTACACAGCGTACGCAGTTGGCCCGGTAGCGGATGCAGTAGCGCGAGGCGCGTTGTCTTCTCCCATCATTATGCATACGCACGGTGGACGGGCGCGACTTATCGAATCTGGTGAATTACGCATCGATGCTGCCTTCGTGGCAGCGCCTACGGCCGACCCCCAGGGCAATCTGAATGGCGTTCAAGGGCCGTCTGCATGTGGAACTCTCGGGTATGCTGAGACCGATGTGCGACACGCCGCTACTGTAATTGCTGTCACAGACAACCTCGTTCCATATCCTGCATGCCCTATTTCCATCAGCCAGGACTATGTGGATTACGTCATCGCGGCCCCGTCTATTGGTAACCGGGCGGAAATCGTCTCCGGAACAACACGGCCGACGGACGAACCAGTCGGACTTGAGATTGCAGCCCAGGCGGCGAGGGTCATCGAAGGTGCAGGCTTATGACGAGAACTTCGGCTTCCAAACCGGCGCCGGCGGCATTTCTCTTGCCGTTGCGGCAGCCCTGCGCGAGATAATGGCTCGCCGCGGCATCACGGGAAGCTTCGCGGCAGGTGGAATCACCGGCTATCTGGTAGATATGCTCGAGCAAGGCCTGTTTCGCAGCCTGTTCGATGTTCAATGCTTCGACTTGCGGGCCGTCGACTCCTTCCGCGATAACCCGCAGCACCAGGCAATGTCAGCCTCCTTGTATGCCAACCCATGGAACAAAGGTGCCATTGTCAACCAGCTCAGCGCCATGATTCTCGGCGCAGCCGAAGTCGACCTCGATTTCAACGTCAATGTCACCACAGCAAGCAACGGGCGCATCATCGGCGGATCGGGCGGGCATAGCGACACCGCGGCCGGCGCCGAACTCGCCATCGTAACGACCCGACTGCGGGCGGGTACCGTACCCAAGATTGTCGAGCGGGTTCGCACCGTGACGACACCAGGAGAGACTGTAGACGTCGTCGTCACCGAAGCTGGCATCGCGGTTAATCCTCGTCGCGCGGATGTTAAGGAGCGCTTGATTTCCGCAGGGATTAAAGTTGTTGCCATCGAAGCTCTCTATGATGAAGCCAAGCGAGGACTCGACGTAAAGGCAGCATCCGCAAGCACCTCTGGCGAGATAGTAGGAATCGTGGAGTACCGAGATGGGACGGCTCTCGACGTCATCGAGAGAGTTGAGTCCTAAGAAAAAGGGGCGACACATACGTCGCCCCCCTACACCCGGGAAAGTTACTGCAACTCAATCAACAGCTGTCCGGCACGCACGAGGCTACCAGGTTGAACGACCACATCTTTCACGATGCCGCTCGCTTCCGCTACGACGCTGGTCTCCATCTTCATCGCCTCGATTGCCGCGACCGTTTCGCCTTTCACGACAGACTGACCCGGCTTTACGCACACCGAGATGACGCTTCCCTGCATAGGGGAAGCAACATGCAGCGGGTCGGCAGGATTTGCCATCCGCGCCTCTTGGGTAGATTTTCCAGCTTGTCGCTTCACACTCCGGACCGGTCGTGGCTGGCCATTGACGTCGAAGTGCATCCGCACGCCACCTTGCTCGTCGGCTTCGGACTGTGCGCTAAGTCCAATGTACAGGGTCTTCCCCTTCTCCAGCTCAACGGACACTTCCTGCCCAACACCAAGACCGTAGAAAAATACGGGCGTCGGCATACTTGAGACGTCGTCGTACTGGTCCTGGTGCGCGGCAAAGTCCTTGTAGACCTTCGGGTACATCAAATACGAGGCCAGGTCATTTGCTGATAGCGTGCGCCCGAGTTCGCTTTGTGCGTGCTCGCGGACCTGATCGAGGTCTACCAACGGGATATGGGATCCTGCGCGTCCTTCGATAGGAGCAGTTCCCCGCAGCAGCTTTGCCTGAAGAGCAGCGGGAAATCCGTCGGCTGGATAGCCCATGTCGCCACGAAGCATCGAGACGACGGAGTCGGGTACCGAAATCTCCTTCGTCGGGTCCAGAACGTCAGCAGTCGAAAGCTTATTGGAAACCAAGTGCAAAGCCATATCCCCCACTACCTTCGAGGACGGCGTGACCTTGACGATGTCACCGAACAATGTATTGACGTCGGCGTATGCCTGCGCCACGTCAGGCCATTGCGCCTCCAGGCCCAGCGAGCGCGCCTGCTCACGAAGGTTGGTATACTGGCCACCGGGCATCTCGTGACGATAGACATCTGAGGTGCCCGCGCGCATATCTGCTTCGAACGGTTGATAATTCTTGCGAACGGATTCCCAGTAGGTACAGAACGGCTGCAGGTCCTGATAGCTCACCGCAGGCTTTCGAGCGCCATGCTCAAGTGCAGCACAGATTGCACCGAGGCTCGGCTGCGATGTCAGACCACTCATCGAGTCCATCGCGCCATCTACCGCATCCACCCCCGCATCAATGGCAGCAAGCATCGATGCCACGGACGCTCCGCTGGTGTCGTGCGTATGATAGTGAATCGGTAGCCCAACTTCTGATTTCAGGGCGCGAATTAGAGCATGGGCTGCCTGCGGGCGGCATACACCCGCCATATCCTTCACCCCTAGGATATGCACACCGGCCTTCTCCAGCGACTTGGCCAAATCAACGTAGTAACCGATGTTGTACTTTCCGCGTGCCTGGTCAAATAGGTCGGCTGTATAGCAGATGGTTCCTTCGCAGAGCGCGTCAGCCTCCAGTACTGCGTCGATCGCGACCCGCATGTTCTCGACCCAGTTAAAAGAGTCAAAGACTCGGAACAAGTCAATGCCACTCTTAGCCGCCTGCTTGACGAAGTACTGGACGACGTTATCTGCGTAGTTCGTGTAGCCAACAGCGTTGGAACCTCGCAGGAGCATCTGGAACAGGATGTTGGGGACCGCTGCTCGCAGAACCTCGAGACGCTGCCACGGGTCCTCCCTTAAGAAGCGCATTGCTACGTCGAACGTGGCGCCGCCCCAGCATTCCATCGAGAACAACCCGGACAGCCTACGCGCATAGTGGGGAGCGATTGCCGCCATGTCAGCGGTACGCATCCGAGTGGCAAGCAGTGACTGATGGGCGTCGCGCATCGTAGTGTCTGTCAGCAGGACCGCCTTACTCTCCTTCATCCACGCTCCGAACGCACGCGGCCCCAGGGATGCCAGCAGCGTTCTGGTTCCCTCGGGAATCTGTTCCGCACACCCAATGGGAGCCGGCAGCGGATGGCTCAGCACCACCGATGTGGGAGCGGCGCGCCCTTTGACGTCTGGATTTCCGTTCACATTGACGTCGGCGATGAAGTTCAGCAGCTTGGTTGCGCGATCTCGACGCTGACGGAACGAGAACAGTTCCGGGGTGCTATCAATGAATCGAGTTGTGCAACGGCCAGTCAGAAACTCCTCATGCCCGATGACGTTCTCCAGAAACGCTAGATTAGTGGCTACGCCCCGCACCCGGAACTCGCGCAGTGCCCGGCTCATGCGTTCATTCGCCTCGGCGGCATCTCGGCCCTTACAGGTGACCTTCACGAGCAGCGAGTCATAGTAGGGCGTCACGACTGCGCCGGTATAGGCTGTACCAGCATCCAGACGAATTCCGAAGCCTGCCGCGCTACGGTAGGCTGTCAGCTTGCCGTGATCAGGTGCGAAGCCATTCTCTGGGTCTTCTGTCGTAACACGACATTGCACAGCATGCCCACGCAGTTTGATGTCCGCTTGGTGTGGCACAATCGAGCCATCATTCCCGATGACTTCGCCCTCCGTGATGCGGATCTGTGCCTTGACGATGTCCAGGCCGGTGACTTCTTCGGTCACCGTGTGCTCGACCTGGATGCGCGGGTTGACTTCGATGAAGTAAAACTCACCGTTATCGGCATCCATTAGAAATTCGACCGTCCCCGCGTGCGTGTAGGAAACAGCTCGAGCAAGCTTCAGCGCTTCAGTACATAGCGATTGCCGACTTTCGTCATTGAGATATGGCGCCGGCGCGCGCTCAACGACCTTCTGATTGCGGCGCTGAACCGAGCAATCGCGCTCGAACAGGTGAACGATGTTGCCGTGGGTATCACCCAGGATCTGCACTTCCACGTGCTTAGCGCGCGCAACGAACTTCTCGAGGTAGACTTCATCGTTACCGAAGGCTGCCTTGGCTTCCCGACGCGCCGCGGTAATCGCCTCAGCCAGATCCTCTTCCTTGTGAATCGCACGCATCCCGCGTCCGCCACCGCCCCAACTCGCCTTCAGCATGAGCGGATACCCAACTCCCGAAGCCAGAATCTTGGCTCTCGAGATGTCGTTTGGCAGCGCACTCGTCGCAGGAACCACAGGAACGCCGACGCGCTGCGCCAATTCTCGGGCCGCAACCTTGTTCCCAAGTTCCCGCATCACCTCCGGCTTCGGACCGATGAACGCAATCCCTTCCTGCGCGCATCGTTCCGCAAAGTTCGGATTCTCAGATAGGAATCCATAACCCGGGTGGATGGCGTCCACTCCAGCTTCCTTAGCTACACGCAGGATGTCCTCGATGTCGAGGTATGCGTCCACAGGCTTCTTCCCGTGACCAACAAGGTAGCTTTCGTCAGCCTTGAAGCGATGCTGCGCAAATCGGTCCTGGTACGAGTAGATTGCAACCGTCCGAATGCCGAGCTCGCTGGCAGCCCGCATGACGCGGATTGCGATTTCGCTCCGGTTAGCGACGAGAAGACTACGAATCTTGTTCATACAATGGGGGCGTCGTTGTCAATGTCAATGTCGAATCTGCGCTCAGGCCGTAGCGCGGCCGGCTTCCTTCAGTAGCGTAGCGGCCCGCGCAATAACAGGAGCGTCAACCATCTCGCCGTCCAACTTGAAAACGCCCCCCGACGACTTTGCGGTATGCAGGATTTTCACTGCCCATGCAATCTGTTCGTCAGATGGACCGAAGGCCTTGTTGACCGCTTGAACTTGCGAGGGATGGACGCAGAGCTTCGCCCCGAACCCCAGACGGCGCCCACGGATACATGCACGTTGAAGCTCGTCAGCATCGTTGATGGAAACTGTTACGCCATCGATAGGAGCCGCCTTACCCGCAGCCTTAGATGCGAGCACAATCATGGAGCGGAAGTACAAAAGCTCCTCGTCGTCTCCCTCGATGCCCATTTCAGTCCGGAAATCGACAGTGCCGAAGACCAGACGCTCGACGCCGACAGTTGACGCGATTTCATCGAGAGACTTCATACCACGAGCGGTCTCAATCAGTGGCAGCACCTTCACCCCCGCCGGCAAGAGTTGGACGATTCGCGAGATTAAGTCGGCGCTCTCGGCCTTCGGCAGTATCACGCCCTGCAAGCCCGGTTGACGGCAGGCCATAACGTCGTCCAGCCAACGCGAATGGGTCGCATTAATCCGTACAATGCCTGCACCACCTGCGCCGAGGTATTCGGCAACCTGCTGACGGGCAGCGTCCTTGTCAGCCTCAGCGACTGCGTCCTCCAAGTCAAGAATGACTCGGTCAGCTCCAGACTGGCTGGCCTTCACGAAACGGTCCGGCCGGTTGCCGGGAACAAAAAGATAGGAGCGGGGGGTTGTGGAAGCAGTCATAGGGCGGAATGAAGTCGAAATGCATCCGTCCCCTCGCCTGAAGGCGGAAGGCGGAAGGAGACGAGACGTTACAGGCTAGAACATTGGTGCGTTACAGCGCGCCTTCTGCACGAAGACGCTCAATGTCCTGGCTGACATAGCCAAGACCGCGGAGAATGCTTTCGCTGTGTTCTCCCAGGGCCGGGATGGCATCCATGCGCGGCTCAAATGCATTGGAGACGCCGGGCGGCAACAACGCGGGGATGACGCCAACCGGAGAACTGACCGACGTCCAACGTTCACGCGCCTTGAGTTGCGGATGGTTCCACACATCTTGCATCTCGTTGACGCGGGCGTTTGCGATCTGGGCGCGCTCAAGTCGTTCGACGACCTGCTCGATAGTCAGCGGCGAGAACGATTCGATAATCAGCCGCCTCAGTTCGTCCCGGTTCTGACTGCGCAGAGAGTTGGCGACGAACCGTTCGTCCTTTGCAAGTTCGGGACGCTCCAGCACCACGCGGCAAAAGGCCTCCCATTCCCGCTCGTTTTGCAGGCCAAGGATGATGGTCTTTCCGTCGCCCGCGGTGAACGGACCATAAGGGAAAATAGTGGCGTGCGAGGCGCCAGCGCGCGGCGGCGGCCCAGCGCCGTCGAATGCGTAATACATCGGGAAGCTCATCCATTCGGCCATGCTTTCCAGCATCGACACATCGATATGCGCGCCCTTCCCCGTCTTGCCACGCTGCAGCAGCGCTGCCAGAATGTTTGTGTACGCGTACATACCCGCCGCGATGTCGGCAATCGAGCACCCTGCTTTGGAAGGAGTATCCGGCGTACCAGTGATGGAGACGAAGCCCGACTCTGCTTGAATCAGCAGGTCGTAAGCTTTCTTGTCACGATAGGGGCCATCGTTGCCATAGCCAGAGATGTCGCAAACAATGATGCCGGGGTAGCGTTGGGAGAGCGCTTCATACGACAGCCCCAGGCGGTCGGCTGCACCGGGTGCCAGGTTTTGTATCAGGACATCGGCCTGGTCCAGAATTTTCTGAAGAATTGCCGGGGCCTCAGCATGCTTGAGGTCGAGTGCAAGGCTTTCCTTCGACCGATTGGTCCACGCGAAATGCGACGACATGCCGTCGACACGCTCGTCATAGCCTCGCGCAAAATCACCCACCTTCGGGCGCTCAATCTTGATGACTCTCGCGCCCAGGTCCGCCAGTTGACGAGAGCAGAACGGGGCAGCAATTGCATGTTCCAGCGAGACTACAGTGATGCCATCAAGGGGGCGCATAACAGTGTGTTCCTGTACCAGGGAGATTTCGAGCTTTCAGTCTCGCAGCGGCCAGCGCAATGGTAAATCTCGTTTTCTCGAAACCGCCGTTCGCCTGGACCGAATGCAGCCAGAAGCCCGCCTCATTCCCCCCGTTTGCGCCGTGTGAGCCAGCTTGGTACAGTGTTGCAGGAGGATTTCACATGCATTTCGATTTCGCTGACCTGAGGCTCTTTGCCCGTATCGCCGAAGAGGAGAACCTGTCTCGCGGAGCAAAAAAGGCCTTCCTTTCTCCGGCAGCGGCTAGCGCAAGGCTCAAGGCGCTGGAGGAGCAGCTAGGAACACGGCTCTTCTATCGGGAAAGCAAAGGCTTGGCATTGACACCAGCCGGTGGGCGGTTGCTGCGGCATGCCCGAGTTATCGAGCGTCAGTTCGAGCATGTCCGAAGCGAATTCGAAGAGTTCTCGAAAGAGTCAGTCGGTCATATCCGAATTTTCGCCAATACAACTGCGGTAACGGAGTTCATGCCAGAGGTCCTGTCACGTTTTCTGGCAGAGCGGCACGCTGTGACTGTAGACCTGCAGGAGCGCTTGACACGCGACATCATTCGTGGGGTGCTCGATGGCAGCGCCGATCTGGGCATCATTTCTGGACCAACCAACTCCGAGGGGCTCGAAGTCATCCATTTCAGCACCGACAAGCTCGTACTAGTAACGCCGGTCGGTCACCCCCTCACGCTCAAGAAAGGCGTCTGCTTCGATGACACCCTTGACTATGAACATGTCAGTCTTCACGAAGGTAGTACACTGCATGCCTTCCTTACTGACCTCGTGCGTGACCAGCGGCGCAAGCTACAGATTCGAATCCAGATCAGAAGCTTCGAAGCAGCTTGCCGAATGATTGAGGCTGGCGTGGGCGTCGGCATCTTGCCGCTGTCGGCCGCTCTCCGGCACCGTCGGACCATGAAGCTCGCAATTATGGAGTTGCCCGAACCGTGGGCAATTCGCGAGCGGACAGTCATTGTGCGAGAGCTGGAGGGACTTCCCAGTTGCGCAAAGGCTCTTATCGACGCCCTTATCGAAGCTGCAGAGACTGCTGGCGGTAGCCCAGATGACGCTGCGGAACGAGGCTTACTGTAGCATCTCGAAGAACTACATCAAGTGTGGAACGTGGTCCACGTAGGCTCCCACTAGGCGCGCCAGAGCGCCTAGCTTTCCGGTGAAGAAGTGGTTTGCAGAGGGGATCACCACGACAGGCAGCCCTTGCGGCCTGGCCCAGTCAAGAACGGCGCTAAGGAGCACACGTTCGTCACGTTCGCCGTGAATGACTAGGCTCGTAGCAGGAACGTTCGGAGTGTCATACGAACGCTGCCCTTCGACAACAGCCCACGGAGCTCCTGCCAGGACTACGAAGGGTGTCTCGGCTCCTTGACTTCGAAGCAACTCTGCCACTCGAGCTATCACATAAGCACCAAATGAGAAGCCTGCAAGAACTAGGGGCAAGCCGGGGTGTGCCTGTCGGTACAGCGACACCACTCCCAATAAGTCGGTTGCCTCGCCGACTCCCGCATCGTGGACTCCCTCCGTTCCCCCCACCCCACGAAAGTTAGGCCGGACTGCCACAAACCCGCGCGCGGTGAGCGTCTTCGCAAAGACATGAGGCACCTTGTGCTCAGCCGACCCGCCCTGCAGGGGATGTGGGTGCGCAACTACAGCAATGCCGCGAACCGTTGACTGTGGCGTGTCAACAAGAAGCTCGATATTGCCGACGTGGCCTTCGACCAGGGTTCTCTTGGAAGCGATGGGGAAACTCATGGTAGCTGCCTGTACTGATTTGCCTATCGTGAGGCCCCCTACAGCGGTTTTCCGAGATGATAGAGACAGTCGCCGATCTCACACATCGCGAGCGCGCGCTCGCAGACCACAATCCCGTCTGCGGAGAAATATACGGACTCAGGCTTTCTTAGCGGCGTCTCGGGAAAATGAATTTTACCTGCGCATTCGCCCTGCTTCACTTCGCTGCCAAGAGTGACTGCGCCATCGAATATTCCCGCGGCAGTGGCATACACGTAGCACTCACGGTCCACTGATAGGAACTCGACAGCCGCAGGTGGTGGCAGTTCGCCAGCCTCAATCACTCCCAATCGGCCGAGAACTCGCCGTACCCCATCCTCACACAGCTCGCTGTAGGCAGGGTGAATCCATGCGCGCCCACCCAACTCGGTGCCTAGGCGGGGAATACCCCGGCGCGCCGCGGCCTCGGACGAACTCCCCGCTCCTGGAGCGGAAGATAACATCAAGCCATAAGGCGCCCCGAATGCCATCATATGAGCTCTGCGCTCCTCCTCTGACACCGCACCTGTCGACATGACTGATGTGGTCGCGGGCAAGTAGTTCAAAGACGCGCCGCCGCTATGGAGATCGAATATGAAGTCGGCACGCGTCATTAGCTCCGTTTCGATGAAATGGGCAATCATTTCGGACGGAGTGCCATCAGGGTCGCCCGGATATAGGCGATTCAGGTTTCCCTGGTCTATTGGTGAGACGCGTTGCCCTGCCCTAGCGGCGGGATAGTTCGCCATCGGAACGATGATGAGATGGCCGACCAAGTCGTTCGCATCCAGCTCTTGCGCCAGACGTGTCAGGGTCACCTGACCCTCGAACTCATCTCCGTGTGTCCCAGCCATAAGCAGCACCGTTGGTCCGGGTCGACCTCTAATACTGACAATCGGAATCGGCAGTGAGCCGTAGGCTGACCTGTTTACCGAGTACGGAAGCTTTGCGTAGCCGGCGACTTTCCCCGACGCATCGAGGTCGACGTCCAAAGAAATCTTACTTTTTGCCATTCTATTGTTGGGGGAGCACCGGTTCTTGATTGGCGCTATCGAAATCGGCCGCGCAGCCCAGCAGCTTGGATGTACTTTCTCCCAGCTGCCGGGCTACGGCCAACGAAGACCCGAACCCTTACCGAATAGTGAACGGATTGCCTGTCGGCGCGCCCGTATTGACCCAAACGCTTTTCGTCTGCAGGTACGACTCGATAGCAGCCATACCATTTTCGCGACCAAGACCGGAGTCCTTGTAGCCACCGAACGGCGACATGAAGCTGACAGCTCGATACGTGTTGACCCAGACCGTACCCGCTTGAATGCGCTCGGACATCCGGAACGCGCGCCCAATGTCTCCGGTCCAGACGCCCGCACCAAGTCCATAGCAGCTGTCGTTGGCCATTGCGATGGCTTCGTCCTCGTCCTTGAACTTCAAGATTGATAAGACCGGGCCGAATACTTCTTCCTGGGCGATGCGCATCTTCGGCGTAACGTCCGAAAAGATGGTCGGCTCGACAAACCATTCGCCGCAACTAGCTGGCTTACCGCCGAGCAGCAGCTTCGCTCCTTCGCCTTGCGCAATCTCAATGTACGACAGTACCTTCTCGTACTGAGCAGGTGTGGTAATGGGTCCAACCTGCGTAGAAGCCTCCATCGGATTGCCAAGCTTCGCCGTGCGAGCCAGAGCAAGCAGCTTTTCCACGAAAGCGTCGTGAATGTCTTCCTGCAACAGAAGGCGGGAGCCTGCAATACAGGTCTGGCCGCTGGCCGCAAAGATGCCGGATACGGCTCCGTTGACCGCGTCATCCAGGTTCGCGTCATTGAACACGATATTCGGCGACTTTCCGCCGAGTTCCAAGCTGACGTGTTTGAACTGCGCAGCGCACTGCTGGTTGATAACTCGGCCAGTTGCATCGGAGCCCGTAAACGTGACCTTCTTTGCCAGCGGATGCGTCACTAGAGGAGAACCAACCTCTCCGCCGAAGCCCGTCACGACGTTGAAGACGCCCGGCGGGAAGCCTGCGTCTTGGAACAGGACCGCCAGTTCCAGCGCCGAGACCGAGGTGAACTCCGAAGGTTTCACGACCACCGTGCAGCCTGCAGCCAGGGCCGGAGCAATCTTCCATGCCAGCAGCATGAGCGGCGAGTTCCACGGGGTGATGGCAGCGACTACACCCAAGGGCTCGCGTCGCGTGTAGTTGAAGTATCCCTTCTTGTCCAGCGGAATGACCGACCCTTCAACCTTGTCTGCCAAGCCTCCGAAGTAATAGAACCACTGCGGCAGATACTTAAGCTGTGCGCTCATTTCCGCCAAGAGCTTGCCGTTGTCCTGCACTTCGAACGCGGCGAGCCGGTCGGCGTTCGCGGCAATGAGGTCGCCAAGTTTTCGCAGCAAGGCGCCACGCTGGGTCGCTGTCATGTCGGCCCAGGGTCCCGAACGGAAGGCCCGATCAGCAGCCTTCACTGCACGGTCGACGTCGGCTTCACCGCCCCGAGCCACTTCGGCCCAAGGCTTGCCCGTGTAGGGATTTTGGGTTTCAAACCAACGACCGTCGGCTGCATTGCCGAAGGCCCCGTCGATGAACATTGGATACTGCTTCATGGCGCGATGCTTCCCCGTGGATTGGCAGGCTTAGAAGGTTTCGAATCCGAGGTGCTCACGGAAGCGGTTCTTCACGTACACACCATCGCGCGGAGGCAGGGCTCGCTGCGGCTCTTCGGTCGAGATGTAGACCTGAGCCACCGTGATGCCGTGGCCCTTCTTGATTTCTTGAGTCAGCTTTTCGAGCTCGCTGATGTCGGAGATCTCTAGCGTCGTCGGTACGCCGACCGCCTTCGCCACTTGGGCGAGGTTGGTGCCGAGGCTGGTGTGGCTCTGCTGCATCCCGGTCTCACCGAAGTGACCGTTGTCCAGTACCACGATGTTCAGGTTGTTCTGCTTTTGGGCGGCTGCAGTGGCCAGGCTACCGATACCCATCAGCTGCTCGCCGTCGCCGGTAATCGCAATCACGGTCTTGTCGGGCTGAGCAATGGCCAGGCCGAGCGCGAGCGACGTGGAGCCGCCCATTGCACCCCACAGGTAGAAGTTGCTCGGGCGGTCGCCAGCGGCGAAGACGTCATACGAAGGCGAGCCGAGACCCGTCACGACGAGCGCATCGGGAAACTGCTTCAGGAGTTCGGCGACGAACTTGCGGCGGTCAATGCCGGTCTTGGAAGTCGGGGTAGTCATAGCTTCAGCGAATCCACTTTTTGCGGCCAATCAGGCTCTGGGACAGGAGGACAGCAACACGGTTGCCGGCGTCGAAGGCGGAACACAGGCCAGCGTCAATAAGTTCAGCAGCTTCATCCGGGGAATTCACGCGGTACACCGTGATGCCCATCAATTCCAGTGCCCGCTGCGTCGCCAATCCCATCGAGTTTTGCCAGGGATTGAACTCAGCGTATTCACCCCGCATGGTCACCAGCGTGAAGAAGGGGAACTTGCAACTATCCAGCAGCGAGAACATGTTGACGCAGTTGCCTACGCCGCTGCTCTGCATCAGCAGCACTGCTCGCTGCCCGCCGAGCCAGGCGCCGCTCACTACAGCAACACCTTCTTCCTCGGTGGTAAGCACAACGTCCCGGATTTCCGGGTCCGCTTTTGCGCGCTTGATGACGTGGGAATGGCCGGCGTCCGGGACGTACGCCACCTGTTGAACATTGTTTTCCTTGAGGGCCTGGAAGATGGCCTCTTGCCACGCAAGTGGCTCAGAGTTGGAACTGGTCATAGCGTTGGATGAGAGCATGTGGGTGACAACGCTGCTATCATAGAATTGACTGGCGTTGATTCTGAAATAGAATTAGCTGATGCCACCAATCACCAATTTGGATACCTCTTTGCGGGACCGCTAGGCACATGGATATCAAGCAACTTCGCGTTCTCTTGGCAGTCGCCGAGACAGGTAGCGCTACCCGAGCTGCCGACCTTCTGCGCATCGTGCAGCCGGCGGTATCCCGACATGTACGACTGCTCGAGGAAGAGCTTGGCGTAGAGCTTTTCGAGCGTGAACGACATGGCATGGTCTTAACCGAAGCCGGCCGCACCCTGGTCGAATATGGGCGACGGGCACTTCAGGAGCTTGACCGAGCGAAGGCTGAGATCACGCCCACAACAGGAGTCCTCACTGGTACTGTTGCGATTGGCCTATTGCCGAGCACGTGTGAGTTGCTGGCCGCCGAACTGGTTGCTACCGTGAAGTCCAAGCATCCACAGATTGTGGTTCGACTCAATGTGGGCTATGCAGGCAATGTGCTCCAGTGGCTTGAAGCTGGCGATATCGAGATTGCGCTGCTGTATGGCACGAAGGCGTCAAGCACCCTTCATGTGGAGGCGCTGCTGGACGAACAACTCTACCTGATTGGCCCACCTGGTTCGCTTGAGCCAGGCTCCGAGCAATCTGTCGATAACATGCGCGACCTCCAGTTCGTGCTTCCTAATGCGCCTCACGGCCTTCGTAGCGTCGTTGACCATGCTTGGGCCGTTGCGGGCATCAGCCCGACGGTCGGGGTGGAAACCAACTCTCTGAGCGTTCAGAAAGCTTTGGTTTCAAAGGGCTTCGGGCATACGGTCCTCCCGAGCTCCGCAGTCTCGGAGGAAATGGAAAAAGGCACGCTTTCCGGCGCGCCGATCATCTCCCCCAACCTTTCTCGGCGCATTGTGCTGGCGCAGGCAGCAGGCCGCCGCCTGTCACCGGCATCCAGCGCCGTGGCAACTGAACTCGTCGCGCTGATTAGACGCTTGGTTCTCGATGGAGCATGGCCCGGTGCCTCATGGGTCGGTACTTAACCAATTTAGACCCGCCAACCACCGCGGTTTGCGTCGCGTGTCGCAAACCTACTTCCGCCGCATGTTGGTCTCATGGCGAGCGTCCCATCACATATTGTGATGCTGCCAGAGCAAAATAGCATTTCTTGATATTTGACGGCGGGCGTAAGATGGCAAGTTGGGCCACAGATGGCGCCCGGATGTACTTGTAGCAGTACCCAACTGAGTTCGCACGAAACTCGTTGGGAGGATGCCCCGAGTCGCCGTCCATCGGAGCCAACTGCTACAAGGAACTTACCGATGAAAGTAGGATTTATTGGCGCGGGACGCATCGCTCGTTCCGTAGCGGATGCCCTTATTGTCGCGGGGCATGACGTTGCCTTCGTTCTTTCCAGGAACTCGCAGAAGGCGAAGGAAAGATTTCCGGAGACGAGCTGCATTTCATCGATGGACGAACTGGATGCCTCGGACATCAGGCTCGTCATCGAAGCCGCATCCGCAGAAGCGATTCGCGAGCATGGCCCGAAAGTCCTGGAAAGATTCGACTTCGCAATTCTTTCTACGACAGCTTTGTCGACGCCTGCGATTGAGACCTCTCTAACCGAGGCGGCTCAGGAACATCGCACGCGTTTGCATCTCCTGACTGGCGGCATTGTGGGCCTCGATGGACTTTCCGCCGTTCGGTCAAGTCTGGAGGCAGTAGAAATTGAGACGGTAAAAACGCCGGCAGCCTGGGGAATAGAGCCTCACGAAGGTCGGAAAGTCCTTTTTGATGGTTCCACCAGGGAGGCGTGCGAAGCCTTTCCGCGTAACGTGAACGTGCATGCCAGCGTCGCTCATGCCTCCTTAGGTTTTGACCAATGCCGTAGCCGTTTGATATCGGACCCTAGCACCCCGGCCTTGACGCAAAACCTACGTGTGGCGGGGCCCGACTTCGGATGGACGATTCAGCTTCATTCGCAGTCAATCGGGGGAGTCACCGGCTCGCTCACTCCTCGGTCTGTCGTGGGAAATACGCTTCGATTGCTTGATGCACTGTAAGCCAGTTCTACACTGGTCAAACTGTCACGCCTAGGAGTTCAGCGCCCTCGCCTGGTAGCAGCAGGGACCATGGGATGTCCTCGTTACCGTCGGGGCTCTGCCAGGTAAGCATGCCCTGTCTACCACGTCATTTGGTATTGGGCCATCCTCCCCAAAAGGGCTCTAGTCGAACACATGGACACACTTCAGCTGCAAAGCTTCGTGATGGTGGTGGAAATGGGTTCGCTCTCGGATGCCGCGAGAAAGTTAGGAGTAACGCCCGCTGCAGTCGGCGCTCGTATCAAGGCCCTTGAGCAAGAATTGGGTGTCCCGCTGGTCAAGCGCACTGGCCGATTCGTGAAACCGACTCTCGCGGGCACCAACATTCTGGAGCGCAGCCGCAGCGCGCTCCGAGACTTGCGTGACCTGCGCACAGCGGCAAATAGCGGCGCGTCAACAAGCGAACTTCGGCTTGGTGTGTTTCCCACCGCCATGACGAGCCTGCTGCCACCGGTTCTGAAGCGCCTTTATACCAAGCAGCCGGACCTCAAAATCCTAGTCACATCAGGAACGTCTATAGAACTCTGCCGGAAGGTGGATGATGGTACTTTGGACGCCGCGATTGTAGTTGAACCGCAGTTCTTGCTTCCAAAATCCTGCGATTGGCGTGTATTGGTTGAAGAACCGCTGGTCCTCGCAGTGCCCCGAGAGCTAGCCAGCGGTGATGCGCACGAGATTCTACGGACGCAGCCCTTCATCCGCTATGACAGGACACTCCTCGGCGGACAACTGGCCGAACGATATCTCCAGGAACACTCCATCGACCCTCACGAGCGATTGGAACTCGACAGCGTTCTCGCTATTGCGGCGCTAGTGGACCAAAGGCTTGGCGTCGCACTTCTCCCGGACTGGGCGCCGCTTTGGGGAATGGGAATGGATATCGCCCGGATTGACCTGCCCCACCGTCCTCCGACGCGACGAGTCGGCTTAATTTGGGCTGTTCATGGATCCCGCGTTCCCTTGGCACAGGCATTCTTCGCAGAAGCCAAGGCAGTCTTTAGCGAACCGAGTGAGCGTCGGCCAAGCAAGTCAAACCGCCCTCACTGAGCCCACTGAGCCCTCTTGCTTAGCACGCACCCAAGACGCCGTTTCCCAACGTTTGAGCGATCCGCGGCGTCCCCGCTCCTCCTGCCCCAACCTGCATGGCAGGTGACTTCCGATGACTTTCCAAAATATCTGAAGCTGCCATCCTCCGGATTTGGCCGTGGCAGGCCTGCGCAGCTGAGAATTTAAAAATTTTATGATGTCTTTATCGCAGCAATAGGTTCTCCGGTTAGCTAGACCGCCCACAATACCCCCTGAAAACCAGAAGGGTTGCGACGCCTCGTGGCGCGCTCGACGCACGTAAAAAACGGAGACAACATGCGAAAGACTCTCTTCCGCCGGAACCTTGGAACGGTCATGGTCGTTGGCCTGACGTTCGCTGCTAACGCTTATGCGGCATATCCGGAGAAGCCCATACGACTCGTTGTACCGTTTCCTCCAGGCGGTGCGACAGACGTTATCGGACGAATCATTGCCAATAAGCTCGGCACGGAGCTAGGTCAACAGGTCATCGTGGAGAATCGGGCTGGAGCGACTGGGACTATAGGTGCCGAAGCTGCGGCCAAGGCACCCGCCGACGGTTACACGCTTCTCATGGGCACGCTGACGACCTACTCGACCATGGCGATTCTCGAGAAGGGACAGCTGCGATATGACTTACTGAAGGATTTTACTCCGATCATGGTCGTCGGTTCGGTCCCGCTTGTGGTCGTTGTTAGTCAGAAAGTGCAAGCAAAGAGCCTCAAGGAGCTAATCGATTTTGCAAAGGACAATCCGAATAAGATTTCCTTTGCTTCGTCGGGCCCCAGTTCCGTGCAGCGAATGGCAGCAGAGATGCTGCAAAAGGAAGCAAATATTCACCTGCTTCATGTTCCCTACAAAGGGAGCGGTCCCGCCATGACCGATTTGGTTGGGGGGCAAGTTGACATGATGATTGAGACAGTCCCCGCCGCCCAGTCCTTCGTGAAAAGCGGGAAGTTGCGTGCACTCGCCGTAACCGTTCCGACTCGCGTGTCAATGCTGCCAGACACGCCGACGGCAAAGGAAGCTGGCCTCGACACATTGGATGTCAGTTCCATGTTCGGCGTGCTGGCCCCCGCGGCAACGCCCGCCCCCGTTGTCGAGCGCCTCAATAGCGCACTTGCTAAGGTGCTCGGCAGCGTGGAGGTTCAGAGTCAACTGCAAAAGCAAGGCGTTTATGCACAGACGCCGTCCAGTCCGAGCCAATCTGCTGCGCAGCTTCGAGGTGAACATGTCCGGTGGGAAAAGCTCATCAAGGACGCCCGTATCACTGCAGACAACTAGCGCGAACTAACTCCGAAAGCAATCATGAACACAGACGACAAAGATACCCCAGGAACGTCCGGTCCGCGCGGCCTGCGCCAAGGACTCACGAACTATGGAGACCAAGGCTTTTCCCTTTTTCTGCGTAAAGCGCTTATCAAGGGCGCCGGTTACACTGACGACGCACTGGACCGGCCTGTTATTGGCATCGTGAACAGCGGGAGTTCTTACAACCCCTGTCATGGCAATATGCCCGCTCTCCTTGAGGCGGTGAAGCGAGGCATCCTTTTCGCGGGCGGTCTTCCGATGGATTTTCCGACGATTTCCATACACGAAGTCTTCTCGTCCCCGACGAGCATGTACCTCCGGAACCTGATGTCGATGGACACGGAGGAGATGATTCGCGCCCAGCCGATGGACGCGGTCGTCCTCATTGGCGGATGCGACAAGACGGTTCCCGCCCAACTGATGGGTGCGGCCTCGGCGGGAATTCCGGCCATCCAATTGATAACCGGTTCGATGCTTACTGGCGCGCACAGAGGGGAGCGCGTCGGAGCCTGTACTGACTGCCGTCGCCACTGGGGACGTTTTCGCGCCGACGAGATTGACGTCGATGAGATCGGCAGTATCAACAATCAACTCGTGGCCAGTGTCGGTACTTGTTCGGTAATGGGCACGGCGAGCACCATGGCGTGCATCGCAGAGGCACTGGGCATGACTGTTCCGGGCGGTGCATCGCCTCCCGCGGTTACGGCAGACCGTATGCGCGTCGCGGAAATGACCGGCACGCGGGCCGTCGCCATGGCACGTGAACGATTGACCATCGACAAGATTTTGACGCCTGAGGCCTTTGAGAACGCCATGCGAGTCCTGCTCGCAATCGGAGGTTCAACGAACGGCGTTGTACACCTTGCAGCAATCGCAGGGCGTGCCGGGATGGAAATCGATATGGCGGCTTTGGACCAAATGAGCCGCGAAACTCCGGTACTGCTGAACCTGAAACCGTCCGGCGAGCACTACATGGAGGACTTTCACAAGGCTGGTGGGATGGCGACGTTGCTGCGCATCCTCAAGCCACTGCTGCGCCTCGAGGCGATGACCGTCACTGGTCGAACTTTGGGTGAAGAAATCGAGCACGCGGGCCCCGAATTCAAGCAAGACGTAGTGAAGTCTCTCGATAATCCGATATACCCGCAAGGTGGTATTGCAGTGCTGCACGGCAACGTCGCACCGGGTGGCGCCATCATCAAACAATCCGCGGCCAACGAATCCCTGATGGAGCATGAAGGGCGTGCCGTGGTCTTCGAAAACTCAGGAGACTTGATGAACCGCGTCGATACCGAAGACCTGGACGTTCAGCCGGACGACGTTCTCGTTCTGAAGAACATCGGCCCCAAAGGAGCTCCTGGTATGCCGGAAGCCGGGTACATTCCCATCCCGAAGAAACTGGCTCGCCTCGGGGTTAAGGACATGGTGCGGATATCCGACGGGCGTATGAGCGGCACTGCATTCGGGACTATCGTTCTGCACGTCACTCCCGAAGCCGCAGTAGGCGGACCTCTGGCATATATCCAGAACGGTGACCGAATTCGTCTGAGTGTGAAGTCGCGGGAAATTAGCGTCCTCATCTCCAATGAAGAGCTTGAAAACCGCCGACAGCACAAGCCGATCATCGAACCCAAAGCGGACCGCGGTTATCGCAAGCTCTTTTTAGAGTCGGTTCTGCAAGCGGATAAGGGGGTCGACTTTGACTTCTTGCGCGCGGTGAATATCAGCACCAAGACGCCCCCGTCAAAATAGGATGGAGGCGCGGCCCGCCGGCACCCCCCGCGAAAGTGAACGGGGAGCACGGGACGAAGGTTGTCGCGAGTGGGGCATCGGGCTTCGGTCTACTGCCCCACTCGCCATTCAACGTGGCTCAACACTAGAGAGCCGCTCTTGAGTTGGCACTCGTCAGCGGGTGGTGGGATCCAAGTGTATGCAATGTTCGGCCTAGACGTACATCCCTAGCGCATGGGGAAGCGAAGCTACCAGGGTACGATGAGGCGCTATAATAAGGCTGTCGTCGCGGATTGAACCTCGAGGGGACCCTCGGTTTGTGTTCGTTTGCACTGCGGGCAACCAGGTTGGCATAGCACCGCAAAGCCGACACATGCCGACTAGCGCGCGGAAGTAACTCCTATATGCAACAACGGTTTGCCAACTATCGCAGCGCCGCTAGCTGATACAGGCGACCTGATATCGGCGCGCAAGATGGAAGGCGGCGTCGGTGTCGGCCACGCCGACACCGAGCACCACCAATTTTGCTTTCAGGAACTAGGCAGACCCGTCGCGCACCAGGAAGATTGCTTCGACTTCAACGACCATCCCGTGCGGGAGAGATGCCATCCCGACCGCTGAACGCGCATGGCGCCCAGCATCGCCGAAAGCAGTGGTCAGCACTTCGGAGAAGCCGTTGATCACCTTCGGGTGAAGAGTGAAGTCGGGCGTGGCATGAACCATGCCGAGAGCCTTCAGCACGCTTTCCACTCTGTCCAGGTCGCCCAGAGCAAGCTTGACCGTGGCCAGCATCTGCAAAGCAACTTGACGTGCGGCTTCGTAGCCCATCGCTACATCTTCGCCTGCTGACAGGCATCCGATGACATAACTGCCATCTGGTCTGCGCGGGCCATGACCAGACACATACAGCACATTTCCGGCGATACGAAATGGCACGTAATGCTCGGACGGCGGAATGGGGCTCGGCAGACTCAGGCCGACCGCCGCTAGTCTGGCTTCAGGATGCATTGAGGGCTTGTATGAAGATTGAGGGGTCGACGTTGCCGCCTGAGCATACGATCGCGACCGATTTGCCTTCGAAGTCCGCTTTGCGCCGCAGAACGGCTGCTAGTGTGGCTGCACCCGCGGGCTCAAGAACGAGCTTGAGGTAGCGAAAGGCCATTGACATTGCATCGAGAACCTCCTCATCGGAGACGCTGAGGCCCCTCGGTTCGCATGCCCCAAGCACTTGCGACGTGCGGGTTCCAACAATGGGGCCGCTCAATCCATCCATCACCGTTGGGGGGCCGGCGGGGCGCTTCTGTGGTGCACCTTCACGCAGGGAAGGCGCCATCTTCTCCAGGCCAGCGGGCTCGACAAAGAAGCACTGAAGGTCTGGGTAGACATGCTTCATGGCTGTGGTGGTACCCGATGCCAGGCCACCACCGCTGCAAGGCACAACGAACGCGTCCGGTCGAATGCCTTGCTCATCGAGTTGCTCAGCCAACTCCAAACCTGCCGTACCCTGACCGGCGATGATGTCGTAGTCGTCGAACGGCGGTACCACGAGCATATTTCGCGGACCGGCAATGCTACGGCCGACCTCTTCACGGTCCTCGGTGTTGGGATCGTACAGCACGATCTCGGCGCCCCACCAACGACAATTCTCAATCTTGATGGCGGCGGCGTCCTTCGGCAGCACGATGACTGCAGGGCATCCAACTTCGGCCGCGGCTGCTGCGACGGCATGCCCATGATTTCCCGAGGAGAACGCTACGATTCCACGTTTCTGGATGTCGGAGGGTAGCGAAAGCAACTTGTTTAGAGCACCGCGATACTTGAAGGCGCCAGTGCGCTGCAAGGATTCGGCTTTCACGAGCACCCGGCATCCCGCGGCCTGGTTGAGCATCGGCGACTCAAGTACGGGTGTGCGAACGACACGTCCCTTCAGCCGGTCAGCCGCCTGTTGAATATTTGAAAAGGAAAATGAGTCTTGCATGGCAATATTTTATAGAAATTTATTCTTTAAATTTCCCGTCACCGGATGATTGCGACCTTTGTTTGAACGCGCTTCACCAAGCTGGACGCTCCGAATGATATGAGGAAATAGACAACTGCAGCGAATAGATATAGCTCCACAATCCTTCCATCGCGCTGCGCGATCTTTGATGCCGCGCCCAAAAAGTCGGTAAGTGAAAGGACGTACACCAAGGAGGTGTCCTGGAAGAGAATGATTGTTTGAGTGAACAGAACAGGCAGCATGTTTCGGAAGGCTTGTGGAAGCACCACTGTCCCCATCACCTGCCGATACGTCATTCCCAACGCGAACCCGGCCGCCAACTGACCTCGCGAAACGGATTGAATCCCGGCTCGCATGATTTCGCAAAAATAAGCTGCCTCAAATAATGTAAAAGTAATCAACGCTGAGGCGAATCCACCCACCGAAACCGGCCGGCTTGCGCCGGTGGCCCACCCTACCAAGATTGGCACGAGGAAATAGAACCAGAAAATAACCAGCAGCAGCGGCAAGGAACGCATCGTGTTCACGTAGCTTTGAGCCACGGTCGACACAATGCGATTCGAGGAGAGTCTCGCTAGTGCCAGCAGTGTGCCGAGCAACAGTCCACCGATAGTGGCCAGAGCCGTCAGAGAGAGCGTTACACTCATCCCTTGCACGAAAAGGTAACCGAGCGAGCGCCCGATGATGCCGAAATCGAAATCGCCTAACATGTCATTTCCCCGTGCTGTAGCCGGGAACAGCGAGCTTCCGTTCCAGCATGCGCATTCCTGACGTAACCAAGAGGTTCAGGAGCAGATACGTGATAGTGGCCGCGGAAAAGGCCTCGAAGAACTGGAAGGACTGCTCCTGAATTGCATACGCCCTAGAGGTAAGTTCCACCAAGCCGATGGTCAACGCCACAGACGTATTCTTAATCGTGCTCAAAAAGTCAGACGTGAGTGGGGGGAGTATGATGCGCCAAGCCACTGGCAGTAGGACGTAGCGATAGGTCTGCAGCGTGCTGAACCCGAGTGCCATGCCTGCGTATCGTTGCCCACGCGAAATGGAACCGATGCCTGAGCGTAGCTGCTCGGCAACACGCGCCGACATATAAAAGCCAATGCCCATTACCGCTGTGAAGAACGGTGCATTCGGCAGCTGCTTAAGCCACTCGCCCGCCTTTCCCGGCAGCACTTCTGGCAACACGAAGTACCACAGGAAAAGCTGCATCAACAGCGGCACATTACGGAAAAGCTCGACCCAAGCACGACCTACGCGCTGCGCGGCGGGCGACGGCAACGTTCGCATGATGCCGATGACCGAGCCAACAACGAGCGCGATGACCCACGCACTTAGTGCCGTCGCCAAGGTCCAGCGCAGGCCAAGATAGAGGGTGTACAGGTAGGTGCCGGCACCGTCCGGAGACGGCTCAAAGAAAATGCCCCAGTTCCAGTGGTAGTTCATGTTCGCTTCCTAAGATACTGGCCTTTAACGAACGTAGGCGTCCGGATCCGCACTGCTGCTGGGCTTCTGGTAGGCGTTGCGCAGAGCCTGGGACATCGGATAGTTAAAGTTGATGCCACTGGGTGGGACGGGCGCCTGGAACCACTTCTTGTACAGTGTGTCAATTTCAGGGCTCTGGTAAATTCCGGCAGTCACGCGGTCCACCAAAGCCTTGAAGGCGGGATCATCCTTACGGAGCATAATCCCGTACGGCTCAGGTTTGGAGAATGCGTCGTCACTGATTGCGTACGCAGCGGGATCCTTGGAACGCGCGATGGCAACAGCCAGTTGCACATCGTCCAGAACGTAGGCCTGAGCGCGCCCGGTCTCTAGCATCAGGAAGGCCTCGAGTTGGTCCTTAGCCGAAACAATGTTCATGCCGAGATTGCGCTCGACATTGATCTTGTTGAGTTGGTTGATGTTGGTAGACCCAGCCACCGAAACGACTGTTTTCCCCTTCAGATCCTCAATCTTGCGCAGGTTTGAGGATTTCTTCGCCGCAAATCGGCTCGCGGTAAGGAAGTGAGAGTTGGTGAACGCCACCTGCTTCTGACGCTCAACACTGTTAGTCGCAGAGGCGCAGTTGAGGTCGATCGTACCGTTGATGAGCAGCGGGATGCGATTCGCAGCAGTGACCGGCGTGAACTCAACAGCCGTTTGTGGCTGGTTCAGCTCGCGCTTCACGGCGTCCACGATCTTCATGCAGATATCAACTGTAAAGCCAGCAGGCTTCTGGTTCGCATCGAGATAGCTAAAAGGCACCGACGCCTCCTGGAAGCCGATAACGATGCGCTTGGTCTCTTTTACCTTTTCCAAAGTGCCACCAGGTCCTGCAGCAAATGCAGAAGTCACTGTCAGGGAAATGGCGAAAGCAAGGGTACTTTTCAGTGAACGCATTTGTTGTCTCCGTTGATATTTTGGTATCTGTTTTACTTTCAGTGCTGGAGGATTTTCGACAGAAAATCTTGGGCTCGCACCGTTCTGGCATTGGGTGTTCCGAAGAATTCAGCTTTGGAGCAATCTTCGATGATTTGTCCAGCGTCCATGAAGATCACCCTGTCGCCGACCTTCCTGGCGAACCCCATCTCATGGGTCACGCACATCATCGTCATGCCTTCATTGGCGAGTTGCACCATCACATCGAGCACTTCTCCCACCATTTCCGGGTCCAATGCGGACGTGGGTTCGTCGAAAAGCATCACGACAGGGTCCATACACAGAGCTCGGGCGATTGCTACCCGTTGCTGCTGACCGCCGGACAGCTGGCCGGGATACTTACTTGCGTGAGCAGACAGTCCTACTCGCTCAAGCATGCTTAGGCCGCGCACTTTTGCATCGCTCCTTTTGCGGCCAAGGACCTTGACCTGTGCCAGGGTAAGGTTTTCAGTGACTGACAAGTGAGGGAACAGTTCGAAGTGCTGGAAGACCATGCCGACCTGCGACCGCAGTTTGGGCAGATTGGTCTTCGGGTCGCTGATAGCGGTTCCGTTTACGACAATCTCGCCTTTCTGAATGGGCTCCAACGCGTTGACGGTCTTGATTAAGGTGCTCTTACCGGACCCGGAAGGGCCACAAACTACGACCACTTCCCCCTTACTGATAGTAGTAGAGCAGTCCTTAAGCACCTGGACGCTGCCGTACCACTTACTGACGTTTTTAATTTCGACCACATCGTCTCCTCATTCTTGACATCTCAAAGCGGCCAGCGCAGGGGATGGGGCAACTTGCGTTGCAACACAAGCGTCTCTGTTCCCAATTTCGCCAGCGCCGAAGCACCAAACTTGCCAGTGCGCACGGTCATAGTGGCTTGCTAGCCAGGCAGACAGACAACAGACAGACCGCCCACCAACTCAACGCGCCGTACGATCCGTGCCTTCGCATGCTGGAATCATAATTAACTATTTCTCGCCGTACGAAATAGAGAATTTACATACTAGGATCACGTTTCTTGATGAGCCTTAAAAGACACTTCTCACGCTCATAAGTGGTGCTGATTGCCCTTAAATGGGCCCAAAAACCAAGGGGCATCAGCACTTGCGCGCCATAATGGGGAGTTCGGAATTCCTGGGGCACACGCGCCGCAGGAGGTGCATGAAGGGGCTGACCCGGGGTTCGCCATACGGGACACTCCCCTGGATATTTGGGAAGGACCGAGGGGCGCCTTTACGTGGTCTCTAAAACCCGAGAGGCTGCCCTTGAAGCGGGCTGCAGCAACTGCTGCAGCGCTTCCTCATCGTTCGAGAGCCGAAAACGCAACACCGTGAAGTCGTCGCAGATTGCCAGCTGCCTACACCGGCCTGCGCCGCCAAAAGGCTGGAGCTTCTCGACAAGAGGCCTGCCAGTTAGCTTGGCGCTCGCCGTGTGGATGGAAGCGGATTGAACGCGGACCGTGGATCCAAGGTGCGAGCAATGACTCCGCCGGGTCGCTATTCGTAGTGAATAGGCTGGATGTGCGATTCCATCCAGTCATAGTGCCTGTCGTAGCCGCCCACGCCCAGTTCGTTTGCCTTGGCGACTGCTCATTGCTATCGGGTCGCTCGCTTCGCTTCTGGCCGACTCGCGTCTTGTTATCATCGCCGGCAAGCCTGCGGTTTCCCGCGGCGGCTTCATCTCTTCCGTAGTACATCGGGTGTGCATTCCTCTTCAACGCAGCCTGCCCTTTTGGCTAAGCCTCGGCGCAATGGTCCAGGCGAGTATGGCGAGCTGGACCACTTGTGAGGCGCCACGAAACCTGAGCCGCCGCCGCCAATTTTTTTCCTATTGCGATCGCCTCAGCGACACCGTTCTGGGCACCGTATATTCCAAGAGACCATCGACATCGTTCTCAATGCCGACGCCCGATTGCTTGTGACCAGCCATGGGCTTGTCGGGCCCGATAGTGTGAATCTGGTTAACCCAGACCGTACCGGTATTAAGCCGCAGGGCGACTTCCATAGCGGCCTCCTCGTCGCGCCCCCAGACCGAACCACCTAGGCCGTACTCACTGTTGTTCGCGCGCGCAATGACCTCGTCCACGTCGCGGAACTTAATCAGCGGCAGGATCGGGCCAAATGCTTCTTCGCAGACTACCCGTCCGGTATCCGGCGGATTGTCCACAAGCGTGACAGGGAAGAAATCGCCGCTTCCCTCCGGCACTTCACCGCCGACAAGAATGCGATATCCAGCGTTGCGCGACCGCTCTGCACATCCTGGAGAACCCCATGCTCAACGGCGAGACCATCCGCCTGGACGGCGCCATCCGCATGGCGCCACGCTGAGCGGTCCTATCAGTATGAGAAGCGCTGCGCTGACTGCCGGAGAACAGCTTGCCTCTGCGTGAACCATCAGTTTCTCTGAGAGCGGAGACCATCAGCACTGCGCGACTACCTGATGAATCGCAGGGGCCTACAAGCTCCCCGAGAAGATCCTCTGCTTAGTCACCATCTAGCGGCAAGTTGCTCAGGCACCAGCTTAAACAATTGGTTGCGGACACGCAGATTTGCAACTTGCGTTCGGCCCATTCATCATTGAGCCGGATGATCCGCAGCGCCATTGTGCCCGCATGGCGAGCGACGGTATTCTCCGGAAGCACACCAATGCCGAATTGGCCTCAATCATCCGGCACGCGGTCTCGAAGTTGCTGACCTGCACGCGCCAGCGCAACTCACGCTGCAAATCCTCTGCGGCGCGCTTGAGGACATTGTGAATCGCGCTGGCCTCCGGTAGGCCTATGAAGTCGTAGCCCAGCGTATCAATGAAGTCCATGCTGCTGCGCTCGGCCAGCGGTTGGCTCAGCGTGGTAGCAAGCACTAGGCGGTCCCACCTGCACGGCATCACCTCTAGGCCTCCTGCCGGTAGTACGGCAGGTGATCAACGAAGCGGCTGATCAGCGTGTGCGCGACCAAGCCGGCTGCTGGTAGGCCGCCGTCGATGATTTGCGGTTCAACAGGCTCTTGTACCAGGCGTTGGCAGCATCGGCAGGCCCACTTGCCATAGATGTGGCGGTGCACGAAGAACTCCGCCGGCACGATATCCAACTTCTCGCTGACGTCCTCACCCACGCGTACCATGGTCCGTCCACAGCCCGGTGTTGAGCAGTGAGTATCCTCGGGCTCGTGGTAATGCTCAACTCGGCGCAGGTGCGCCGGAAGGGGCTGGCGACGGGGCGTGCGTTTGGACTTGGTGTTGTCTTCAATAGAGGGCTCGCCCTTGGCCTGCTGCAACTGCGCTTGCAGACTGGCCTCGTCTTCGGCCAGTGTCTCCTCAAACAGGCGGCGCTGCTCGGCGCTCATCGCCTCGGTCTTGGCTCCGAACTTCCAGGCCTTGAGTCGCGCCAGTTCGAAGGTGATCTTCTCGATCTTGACGTCCTTGAGCTTGATCTCGCGTTCCTGCTGCTGGATGTGTGCGAGCATCTGCTGCGCCAGTGCCAGGACGTCCTCGGGCGCGAGATCCTGAAGGCCTTGGTCTTGTAGTTGGCGCAGGTTCAGCATGGCACCATCGTGCCAGCCACCGGGCGCTACTACCATCCGGATTTATGCTGTCAACGCACCGTGATCATCGTCATATCCGCGTAATGGCGCGGAGGTCCTCCAGGCGCTGCCAGGGCAGACCGAGCACCAGGGCGTCGAACTGCGCCTGCGTCAGTTGTGCGCCGGTGGCGCCGGCCTGTATGGCAGGCCAGGTAAAGCGTCCCTGGTTGAGGCGGCGCGCGGCACACCATACGCCAAAGCCGTCATGCACCAATAGCTTCATGCGCGTATGGCGGGCGTTCGAGAACAAGTAGGCGTGATGAGACTGAGCTGCGCCGAAGACCTGCACCGCGCGCCAGCAACCGCTCGCTTTCGGCACGCATGTCGATGGGTTCGACGGCCAACCACAGCGCGTCAATGCGGATCATCGCAGCCAGTCCCGAAGCAGTTGGGAAAACTGCTGCGCCGCTGACAGAGGCCAATGCACAACCAGCGTGCCGCCTGGGCGCGGTATCTCCATGCGGATGGTCTCGGGCGTTGCCGCCGCCGGCGTCTTACACGATAGCACCTCTCCCGTGACTGCGGACAGGGCGTCCACCTGTAGCGGAACAAACGCGTGGCCCTCGCTCAGCGCCGTCAGCATCTGCCGCTGACGGTCCTCGCGCATCCATGGGTGCACCATATTCGGGTTCAGCCCGTGGCTGAGCGCGACCCCCGCAACCGAAGCTCCTGGCGTGCGAACCTGTTCCAGGAACATCGCCTTGAAATCGGCGCTGTACTCCCGCCGGCGCGGCCGCTCAACTGTCGACACTTGATCCATCGTATCCACGATCCTCCTTCGTGTGGACGATGCTTCATCGCTTCAATCGATTCAAGATGGAACAACTGGTCGCTTACGTTCTACGAACTGCACGCCAACCATAAAAGCGAGGTGTCGGGTCAGGCGCTGGCGTACATCGGCATGCTCTACGACGTTGAGCGCGAGGTGGCGACACTCAGCCCAGAGGAGCGACGACGCATGCGGCAGGAGAAGGCGCACGCCGTGGCCGATGCATTGCATGCCTGGATGATCGGCCAACGGCAAAAAGTGCCAGACGGATCGGCCATCGCCAAAGCACTGGATTACAGCCTCAAACGCTGGGAAGCGCTCACGCGCTACCTCGACGATGGCAATGCGCCGATCGATAACAACTGGGTGGAAAACCAGATCCGACCTTGGGCGATCGGCCGCTCGAACTGGCTGTTCGCGGGCTCATTACGAGCAGGACAACGGGCGGCCGCGGTCATGAGCTTGGTGCGTTCGGCACAGTTGAACGGACTGGATCCGCATGCGTACCTGACGGACGTGCTGACCAGACTGCCGACCCAGCGCGCTAGCGCCATCGGTGAACTGCTGCCGCACCGTTGGACGGCTGCCGTCTCCTGAAACCATACACCGTCAAGACCGCTTCGCCAGCCGCCTACTTTAGATAGGCAATATCATCCTTTCATTACGGCAATGGGAAAATGGCCGTATGTTCAACCACCCTTTCCCAACTCGAAAACGTCGGCAAGTCACTACTGGGGCGTCTTAGCATTGAGCTCAATACCGCTCAAATGCTGGAGAAGCTTGTTTGCTTCTGGTTGAAGAGCATGCAAATCGCGCACGCCTAGCCATAGCGAACGCACGGCCCAAGGGTCCGCCAGACGGACGGCACGTAGACCTGCAACGAGTATTTCTTCACGCACTGCACCCGCGGGTAGGAGGCCAATGCCGTGCCCCGCTTCTATCATGCGGCAAATGCCGTCGAAACTAGTCACCTGGATCCTGAGTTTCAATATTCGCTCAAGCGCCGCCGCTGCTTCCGTCATCCGGTTCAAAAGGGAGCTGCCCTGGTTCAGCCCAACGAAGTCGAAGTCCAAAGTGTCAGCAAACTGTACCTCAGCTCGATCTGCGAGCGGATGGTCGGCAGGCACAAGGACTACTAGCACATCCTTGCGATAAGCGAACTTTTGTATACCCGGCGCATGTACGTTGTCTGCGAACACCCCAATGTCAGCAACACCTCTCATCACCGCCTCGACCACCTCGTAGCTCAGTTTCTCTTCCAAGCTGATTCGGATGAGAGGCTCGCGCTCAAGAAAGGCAGCTAAGTCATTGGGCAGGAACTGTACTACCGCAGATGTGTTGGCCCACACCCGAACATGTCCGCGGACCCCAACGGCAAAGTCACTCATAGCGCTCGACATCTCATTCACGGTCTCCAAGACACTCTTGGCGTGTCGCACCAACTCATGGCCGGCAGAAGTGAGCATCAAGCCCCTAGGGAGCCTAAAAAACAATGGGCAATCCACTGTTCGCTCCAGTTCCGCTATCCGCTTGCTAACCGCCGATAGCGTCATATGCGCCTTTTCCGACGCACGGGTTACGCCGCCGTTCTCTGCGACGAGCAGAAAGATTCGAAGGGATTGAAGGTCGAAATGTGTTGGCTTAAGCACAAAAATTCTCTCGTATTCGCGTCCGCTCCTATAGTAATCGCCCTCAGTAGCTTTTCCCAGAAGGAAAGGGTTGTTGACCGATAACTGATTCTCGGATGTAGGCATCTGTAAAAAAATACCGCCCTAACGAGCGGAATTACCCGCCGGGCACAGTAGCAGGAGACAGACATGCCCACAGTCGATTCGGCCATTCCCGCCGGCGTGCCAGACGAACGCCCGCACAAGAAGTGGTACAGCCACCTCTATGTCCAGGTGCTCATTGCCGTAGCAATCGGCATTATTATGGGACACATCTACCCCAATGCCGCCCAAGCCATGAAGCCGCTTGGCGACAACTTCCTGAAGCTGGTGAAGTTGATGGTCGCACCGCTAATCTTCTGCACCGTCGTGCATGGCATCGCAAGCATGCGGGACATAAAGGCGGTGGGGCGCCTTGGCGGCAAAGCCCTCATCTACTTCGAGGTCATGACAACACTGGCCCTGGCCATAGGCTTGCTGGTTGTCAACATCATGAAGCCCGGCGTCGGAATGCACGTAGACCCATCGACGCTTGATGCTTCGTCTATTGCAACCTACACCAAGGCCGCCCATGAGCAAACGGTGGTCGGCTACCTCTCCCACATCATTCCTCACACCGTGATTGGGGCATTTGCGGAAGGTGACCTTCTGCAGGTGTTGTTCATCTCCATCATCTTTGCGTTTGCTCTGCAAATGCTTGGTGAACGAGGCAAGCCGATGTTGGACGTGATCGACTCGGCTGCGAACACCTTCTTCAACATGGTACGTATCGTCATGTACGTATCGCCATTGGGTGCCTTCGGAGCAATCGCATTCACGATCGGCAAGTACGGCATTGGGTCGTTGGCATCATATGGCCAACTGCTTGTCACGTATTACCTGACTGCGGTGCTGTTTGTCGTGATTGTTTTGGGTGCGGTATGCCGCCTAACTGGTTTCGGCTTGTTCAGCTTCCTCCGGTACATCCGCGAAGAGCTGCTGATTGTCCTTGGGACATCATCCTCAGAGTCTGCGCTTCCCAGGCTGATGGCAAAGTTGGAGCGCCTCGGTTGCGACAAGTCAGCAGTCGGCCTTGTCGTTCCATCGGGCTATTCCTTCAATCTGGACGGAAGCTGCATCAACATGACCGTCCTTGCAATCTTCATCGCGCAGGCAACCGACACATATCTGTCTTTCGGCCACCAAGTTACCCTGCTGGCCATTCTCCTGTTGACCTCGAAGGGCGCGGCGAGCGTGAGTGGCGGTGCATTCATCGTACTAGCTGCCACCCTCGGCTCGATCCCGGGGTTCCCCGTCGCAGGCTTGGTGCTCGTGCTTGGCGTCTACCGCTTCATTTCAGAAGGCGGCGCAATCGTGAACGTCATTGGGAATGGGATCGCCACGATTGTCGTCGCCAAATGGGAGAAGCTTCTGGATGAAGAAGCACTCCACCTTGAGCTTCAGCGTGGCCCCGATTTCAATTGAGCAGCAAGAGCTCAAGTTGCCGAAGACAGGGCCGGCTTTCCCAAGCTCATTCAAGAAGGAAAACACCATCATGGATGCCAAGAGGGTTTTCATCCAGGAAGTTGCGACGCGCGACGGATTCCAAAACGAGGCAAAGTACGTTGAGACTGATGAAAAAGTAAGTCTCATCAACGCACTGAGCGAGTGCGGCTATGCGAAGGTCGAAGTGACATCCTTTACGTCACCCAAAGCCATTCCGGCCCTTCGAGACGCCGAAGCCGTGATGCACCGCATTTCCCGTCATGAAGGCGTTGTGTACACGGTTCTGGTGCCCAACGTACGTGGCGCAGAACGCGCGCTCTCGTGTAGCGTTGATGAGGTCAACCTCGTCATGTCTGTCAGCGAGAGCCACAATCGCACCAACCTCAGGATGTCGCGGGAGCAGTCATTCGCCCAGCTCTCAGACGTCATCGGCCTCGTCCGTAGCACACAGACAGCGATCAACGTCTACCTGGCTTGGGCGGCTGCCCCTACGCGCCCGGCGCCACCGGAAACGTATGCACAGAAGAGCTCGTTCACATGCTAGAGCTTGATGGATACGACACGGGTATCGACCTCGCTGCCATCATGGCTGCGTCAGCAAGGCTTCCTGGACTCATCGGGCACGACGTCCCGAGTCAACTACTCAAGGCCGGTCGCCGTCTAGACCTTCACCCGATGCCTCCCACCGTCAGCGTGCCGGAGCAGAATGCATTCGCGTCCTCGGCAGGCTGATCCGAAACTCACAGCCTGCATTCCTCGCGCAGCAGGACCGCGCTCTCCGAAACGAGCCGCAGCGTCCGGCCGCCACATTATCCCGGGCAGCGGTCGTCGCTGCCCGCGCCTCTTTTTGTCGGCCATTTAGCAGCGCCCCAGCTCACACAGAACCGCTTTTCCAAAACGAGGGTTTACCCGGCCCCGCTCCAGGGTGTCAGTCGTTGCGCTGTAGGTAGACCATACCTATGGCGTCTAGGGTTGTCTGGATGGGAATTCAACGGAGCGAGACGAAATGCCAAATTCTGTGAACCAGACAGACGTACTATCTACAAGGCCGGGAAGTCTCTTCCGATTTGTGGCGCGAAACCTCTATGTGCAGGTTCTGCTTGCCATGGCGATCGGCATTACCTTAGGGCATTACTATCCCGAAATCGCCGCCCAAATGAAGCCATTTGGCGACGGATTTATTAAGTTGATCAAGATGACAATCGGTATGGTCATCTTCTTCACCGTGGTTTCAGGCATCGCCGGCATGCAAAGTTTCGGCAAGGTCGGAAAGGTGGGAGGCATTGCACTGCTCTATTTCGAAATCGTCTCGACTATTGCCCTTCTCATTGGCTTGGTTGTCGCAAACATCATCAAGCCCGGCGAAAGCTTCAACGTCGACCCCGCCAAGCTGGACGCGAGCCAGATTAAGCAGTACGTCACCGCGGCTCAAGGCAACGGCTTGACCGATTTCTTCCTGAACATTATTCCCAAGACGCTTGTTGGCGCATTCACCAGCGACAGTATCCTTTCGGTGGTGTTCGTTTCCATTCTTATGGGACTGGTGCTCGGAAAAATTGGCGACAAAGGCCGTCCCATTCGCGAACTGGTTGACGCCTGCTCGCATTGGATATTCGGCATCATTAACATGATTATGCGCTTCGCTCCGATTGGAGCATTCGGCGCCATGGCATTCACCGTCGGCAAGTTTGGTATTGCCTCACTGCAGTCACTGGTTGTTCTGATCTCGACTTTCTACCTGACCGCGGCAATCTTTGTTTTCGTGGTCTTGGGTGCGATTGGCTACTGGTACGGCTTCAGCATCTTCACGGTTCTGCGCCACTTCCGGAGCGAACTCGTGCTGGTTCTTGCTACGTCCTCCTCGGATGCCGCCCTGCCGGCCCTCATGCGCAAGCTGGAGAACGTTGGCTGCAAGCCTGGAACGGTTGGCTTGGTTATGCCCGCGGGTTATGTCTTCAACTCTGATGGAACCAACATCTACATTACGATGGCGGTCCTATTCATCGCACAAGCCATGCATGTGGAACTCACGATTTGGCATCAACTCATGATCTTGGGCGTCGCCACGCTGACGACCAAGGGTTCCGCCGGTGTACCTGGTGCCGGATTCGTATCGCTAGTCGCAACTCTCGCGTTGGTGCCGGAAATCCCACTCGTCGGCGTAACGATGCTGCTCGGCATCGACCGCATTATCAGCGAAGGCCGTGCACTCGTGAACGTCATCGGAAATGTTGTCGCAACGCTGGTAATTGCGCGACGTGAAGGTGAAGTTGGATCAAACGACTTGCAGCTTGCTATGCGCACCGTCACTTCCGACTGACATCCGAGTTTCGAGAACCTTTCCAATTCATTTCGAATGTTGAGATAATATGTCTGACGAAAACGATGTTCTGATTTCGGAGTGCTCACTCCAGAGATTTTGCACTCAAGTGCTGGAAAAGATCGGCGTTCCGGCCGTTGAAGCGCTCCTTGCCACGAACAACCTCATCGAGGCAGACCTTCGCGGCGTGTACTCGCACGGCGTGGTGCGTTTCCCCATCTACGTAAAACGCATCCTGGATGGCGGAACCAACCCGAAGCCGAAAATTTCGGTGGTCCGCGAAACTAGGACGACCACCGTTGTTGACGGTGACAACGGCTTGGGCCATCTGGTGGGCATCCGGGCCATGGAGATGGCAATCGACAAAGCCAAGGATGGCGATTGCGCCTTTGTTGCCGTCAAAAATAGCAACCATTTTGGTGCGGCCGCCTACTACGCAGAGATGGCCGCGCGCGCCAACATGATTGGCTTCAGCTTCACGATTGGAGCTATTAATCACATGGCTCCTTGGGGCGGCGCCGAAGCGGTACTGGGTAATAACCCGTTCGCCGTCGCCTTCCCAACGCGAGAGCCCTTCCCGATTGTCTTGGACATGGCGTGCAGCGTCGCAGCGCGGGGGAAAATCATTGTCGCCGCAAAGGAAGGAAAACCCATTCCGGGCGACTGGGCAACGGGTCCTGATGGTCTTCCCACCACCGATGCGGTTGAAGCGCTCAAAGGTTTCGTCATCCCCGTGGGCGGCCCGAAGGGCTACGCTCTGACTTTGACAGTCGGGTTGCTCAGCACCATGCTGTCTGGGGCATATTTTGGCAGCGAAGTGGGCGACCTGTATGCCAAGACCACTACTGCTCAAAACAGCGGCCACCTGTTTGGTGTGCTACCGGTCGCGTCTTTCGATGACCTCGACGCATACTTTGACCGGATTCAGAGGGGTATTGCTGACATTCGAGGTGCCAAGAAAGCTACTGGGGTCGACCGCATTTATCTTCCTGGCGAGCGCGAATATCTTTCCCTGGTGCAGCATCGCGAACATGGCATTCCCATCGGGCCGGCCTTGGCCGAAGAGCTAAGCGCCCTCGCTAAGGCGTATCATGCAGAGTTTGACATACTCACATGATAAAGCTGAGGTAAATCGTGAAAGGTGCACTCCTGCCGGTGGAACCGGTGCGTCGCCGCAAACTGTCCGAGGAAGTTGCCGAGCAACTGCAGTCAATGATGCTTAGTGGCCAGCTGCAGGCCGGCCAGTCGCTGCCCTCGGAGCGTGAGCTAATGAGCATGTTTGCGGTGGGACGTTCCTCGGTACGAGAAGCACTCTATTACTGCAACGGATGGGCTTAGTCTCATTACGGAATGAGGAACCAGCCTCGGTTACCAGGCCGTCAGCTCAAACCCTCGTGGACGAGCTCTCTGGAGCGGTGACGCATATTCTGGCAGACGCGGAAGGAGCGCGGGAGCTACAGCAAGCGCGCACTTTGTTTGAGGCGCTGCTCGTGCGCTATGCGGCGGAACATGCATCGAACGAGGACATCGTCAGACTGAAGGAGGCGCTGGACGCCAACCACTCGGCAATAGGCAATCAGGCTGAGTTTGGGAAAACGGACGTCGCATTTCACCAGGTCCTCGCAGAGATACCGAAGAATTCGATATTCACATCGCTCCAAGCTGCCGTTGCGGCCTGGCTGGCGGAGCAGCGATTCGTATCGTTGCGTATGGAGGGGGCGGAACAGGCGGCCTATGACGCCCACCGTGCCATCTACGAAGCAATCGCTGCGCATGACCCCAACGCTGCGGAGCGAGCAATGAACTCGCACCTTAATAAGGTCGGTGACTATTACTGGAGCGCACGCCACGACAATAGTGAATGAACAGTTTTTCCGAGTTCATTTTGCTGGAATCGCGCGACTCCACAACTTTTTGTGGAAGACATGCTTATAATCTGCGTTACCTTCACAGTTTACGACGCTCATATTGAATCTTTTCGTGAGGCGATTCTCGCTAACGCGAGCACTTCGCTGAAAGAGGAAAACGGCTGCCTTCGGTTTGACGTATGTCAGAGTAAGGATGGAGCCACCTTCTTTTTTTACGAGCAGTACGTCGACGACCAGGCCTTCGACGTGCATCTACTCAGCCCTCACTTCCTCGAGTTCGACAGGTTCTCGGTGCCTCTGGTCAAGGACAAGAAGGTCGAACGCTATTACCTGGTCGAACAATCAGCTTGCGTAACAAGCTCGTGACACGCTGGCCCATATAGGGCCTCTGCATTCCAAAGTCTGCGACTGTGCCATTTCCCTTGGCACAGGGCCGCCTCACGTACATACGGAGCACGCAAGTTGAATTCACAAGGCAAGAAACCCCTTCTCGGTTGCATCGCGGACGACTTCACCGGCGCAACTGACCTCGCAAACAATTTGGTCCGCGCCGGTATGCGCGTGGTTCAGACAATCGGGATTCCGACTCACACAGACATCGGGTCGGCAATCGCTTTGGAGACTGCGGACGCGATCGTTGTTGCCCTGAAGTCACGCACAGCTCCGATCGACGAAGCCGTCGAGCAGTCGCTATCCGCTGCAAATTGGCTGCAGAGCTTAGGTGTGGCCCAACTGTACTTTAAAGTGTGCTCGACCTTCGATTCGACTGACCGCGGGAACATTGGCCCCGTGGCCGAGGAACTGGCAGAAGTTTTGCAGGCGGGAATCGTCCCGGTCTGCCCCGCTTTTCCGGAGACCAATCGGACGGTCTACAAGGCACACCTGTATGTCGGCGATGTACTTCTGAGCGACAGCAGCATGCGTCATCACCCGCTCACACCGATGACGGACTCGAACCTCATTCACGTGCTGCAACGTCAGTCTAAGGGGAAAGTCGGCCATGTCGACCATGCAGTAGTTCGCGGTGGCTCTGACACAATTCGAGAGCGACTGGAAGCGCTCCGTACCGACGGGACTCGATTCGCCATCGTCGACGCCATCGCCAATGACGACCTCATGACCATGGGAAGAGCCTTCGCTAGTATGCCCTTGGTAGTGGCAGGATCCGGCGTGGCGATTGGCTTACCACAGAACTTTGGCATTTCACCCAGCGAGAGCGCCGCTCAACTTCCCCGCGCTCAGGGCCCGCGGGCGATAGTGTCAGGTAGTTGCTCCGCGGCGTCCAACGCCCAGGTAGTGGACTTCATTAAGCGAGGCGGAGAAGCGTTTCCCGTCGACCCGCTTCGCATTGCGGCAGGCAACGACATCGTCGGCGAAGCTCTGCATTGGGCTGGGTCCCGACTTTCCGAATCACCTGTGCTCTTCTATGCCACTGCCGCGCCCGAAGCGGTGAAGTCTGTACAGGCGCAACTCGGCGTTGAACATGCGGGGGAGCTTGTTGAGCGAACACTGTCGGCTATCGCTCTTGGCTTGGTGGAGCGCGGCGTTCGACAGCTCATCGTTGCCGGCGGCGAAACTTCCGGTGCGTGCGTACAGGCTTTGGAGGTACAGCAGATGCGTATCGGCCCGCAAATCGACCCCGGGGTACCCTGGTGCTACGCTCTCTCGCCGGCGGCTGGTAAGGATGGCCTTATGCTAGCGCTGAAGTCCGGAAACTTTGGCACCGTTGACTTCTTCACCAAAGCCTTTGGGATGCTGCCATGACGGAGCAGGAACTTCGGTTTGAGATTTGCCGGGTCAGACGCAGTCTGTTTGAACGCGGCTACGTGCATGCCACCGCCGGTAACATCAGCGTCCGGCTTGAAGACGGTTACCTGATCACACCAACCGATGCAGCTTGGGCTTTCTCGAGCCGGAACGGCTGGCCAAGGTCACGAGCAATGGTGAGCAAGTCTCGGGCGACCGAGCAAGCAAGACGCTGACACTGCATCGCAGAATCTATAGCGCAGACACCGAAGCACGTTGTGTCCTCCACACTCATTCAACTCATCTGGTGGCACTAACTTTATCGGGAGTCTGGTCTACCGAAGACATCGTACCGCCTATCACTCCATACTTCGTCATGAAGGTCGGCCATGTACCTTTGGTTGAGTATCACCGTCCAGGGCACCCCCGCGTTGCCGATTTGGTTTCCAAGGCAATTGAAGAACGCCAGGCACGGGGAGATCGGCTTCGTGCGGTGACGCTAGACCGATTAGGTCCGAACGTCTGGGGCGACACGCCAGCAAGTGCCATGGCAACCTTGGAAGAGTTGGAGGAGACTGCGCCCTTATGGCTGATGGCTCATCCGAAGCCGGCCCCCTGGATGAAGAGGCAATTGATGCGCTTCGCCAGACCTTTGGGGCTGATTGGTAGGAATGTCCCGATATCGGGGGCGGAAATCACATCAAGCGTTCCATGACTGCGAAACCCGCCCTTACCGAGCGGCGCGTCTAGCACATTCGCCTCATGCGCGCTATCCTGTCCGCAATTGGCCTACCTATCGGCGGCGATTGTGCGGATTGACCCCATTACCCTAGCTATTTTTCTCACGGTCGTTGAGGAGCAGAGTCTTGCGCGCGCCGCGGAGCGCCATTTCATGGCCGCGTCCGCTGTCAGCAAGAGAATAAGCGACCTAGAGGACGCTCTTTCCGCGCGGCTCCTTGACCGACATAGTGGCGGCGTCCGCCCTACGGCGGCAGGACTCGAACTTGTGGAATACGCAAAAGGAGTTGTCGATTTACTCCAGCGTCTCCGTGCGGATATGAGTCTGTATAGCGAAGGCACAAAAGGCGACGTGCGCGTCTTCGCTAATAGCACTTCCATCGTTGGGTTCTTGGATAAGGATCTTCCAGGATTTCTTCTCCGCTATCCGCAAGTTGAAGTGCGACTCGAGGAGTGGAGTAGTCCATATATTGTCCGCTCCTTAAAAGAAGGCCTTGCGGATGTTGGACTCTTTTGGGCTGATACCCCACACGCGGGTCTGGAGACGGAGCCCTACCGATCGGCCCGCCTCGTCGTTGTCGTGCCTGCAGACCACCCATTAGCGGAGAGCCTAGGAGTCCACTTTTCAGAGACGTTGGAGTTTGCTCATGTAGCCTTTCATGAGGGCAGCATGATTCACAGGCTGACCGTTCAGGCCGCCGAGTCATTCCAGCGAACCATACGGACTAGGCTGCAGGTCACGAGCTTCGACGCCATGCGTACCATGGTATCGGCGGGCGTGGGGCTCGGCATCATGACCGATGTCACCGTTTCTGCAAAGCCCAGCCTCAAGGAGCTTCGCGTCGTCCCCTTGCTCGATGAATGGGCTGCACTCGATATGAGGATTGGGTACCGCGACCGCGCTGCATTGCCTCGTGCAGCGCAGCAATTTGTCGAACACCTCCTGGGGAACGGTGGGTAGTACTCAGTCATCAAAATTTGGAACGGCCGCCATCGAAATCCAATGATTTACGGCCGTCCCAGCTTTACCGACACTAGCCATTCAAGAAACAAGACGGCTGGTGTCCCATGACTCTTCCCCTGGATGGAATTACTGTAGTAGCGCTGGAGCAAGCCATCGCTGCTCCCCTGGCAACACGTCACCTCGCAGACTGGGGGGCTCGGGTCATCAAGGTCGAGCGTCCTGAGACCGGGGATTTCGCACGCGGCTATGACAAGGTCATGCAAGGCATGTCGAGCCAGTTTGTGTGGACGAACCGCACCAAGGAAAGCGTCGCGCTCGATATCAAGACGGAGGAGGGACGGCGCGCGCTGGATGCTCTCCTTGAAAAAGCGGATGTGTTCCTGCAAAACCTGGCGCCCGGTGCCGCCAAGAAGCTCGGCCTTGATGCCAAGAGCCTCGTCGAGCGTCACCCCTCCCTGATTGCATGCGACATCTCGGGCTACGGCTCAACCGGGCCGTTCCGCCACAAGAAAGCGTATGACTTGCTGGTCCAGTGTGAAACTGGCTTCCTTTCCATCAATGGGACACCTGAGGCACAAGCCAAGTGTGGGTTGTCGATTGTCGACATCGCCACCGGGATGTACGCACTGAACGGCGTCCTCATGGCGCTGTACCGACGCGAGCGTACCGGCAAGGGCACGGCATTCGAAGTCTCGCTGTTCGACAGTATGGCGGAATGGATGAGTTACCCCGCCTACTACACGCGTGACAGCGGAACACCGCTGACCCGCGCCGGCGCGCGTCACGCCACCATTGCGCCGTACGGACCCTTCAAGGCCGGCGATGGCAAGGCTGTGTTCTTTGGCATTCAGAACGAACGCGAGTGGCAAGCTTTCTGCGGCAAGGTTCTCGAAGATGCCGCCATTGCTTCCGACCCGCGGTTTAGCTCCAATCCGCAACGCCTCGCCAACCAACTGGAGCTGGAGGCTCTGATTACGGCACGCTTTGCAAAGTGGTCGAGCGAGGAAGTCGCGGAAAAGCTGGAGACCGCCTCAATTGCCAACGCGCGTCTAAACGACGTAGAAGCGTTCTTGCAACACCCACAGTTGCACGAACGAGACCGGATTCAAAGCGTTTCAAGCCCGGTAGGCCCGCTTCAGGTGTTCAAGCCTCCTCTCATCATCGATGGAATCGAGCCAGTACTGGGACCGGTTCCGGCCGTCGGCGAGCACACCGGCAAAGTGCTTGCAGAACTTGGCCTGGAGGCATCGGCTCAAGGGAGCATCCAATGAACATCACGCGAACCTATCTTGCCGTCCCCGCTCATCAGGAAAAGCTGGTGACGTCAGCTGCACGCTCCAGTGCAGACGCCGTCTTCCTGGACCTTGAGGATGCAGTTCCGGAAAGCATGAAGGCGACTGCCCTGGATGCTGCCGTCCGTGCCATTAATGACCTGGATTGGGGTCAGAAGGTAATCGTGGTCCGAGTCAATGGCATCGGCCTGCGCCAGCAGCAGGAAGTCGAGTCACTGGTTCGCTTGGCCCCCCGGCTGAATGCCGTGCTGTTGCCAAAGGTCGAGTCCGCTGAGGAAATCGTTGCCGTACAGCGCCAGGTGGACGGCACCAGCGTTGCCATCGAGGCGATGATTGAGACGGCCAAGGGATTGGTCTTCTGCGAACAGATTGCGGCCGCCGGCGGCGGCCTCGAAGCACTGCACTTTGGGGTAGGAGACTTCGGCGCATCCATTGGTGCCAAAGGGGTGGAAATCGGGCTTTCCCACCCGCAGTATGCGCTGGCATCCCGGGCCGGCGACGGCTATGCCGACACTGCCCTTGATATGTGGGCTTACCCGATGATGCGCATCCTGGTCGCCGCTCATGCTTTTGGCCTCCGGGCTATTGACGGCCCGTGCGGTGCTTTCCGTGATGTCAGGTTAAGCGAGTCGAGTGCGCTGAAGGCAGCAGCCATGGGCTATGACGGCAAGCAGGTGATTCACCCGCTGCAGTTGGACTGTACCAACGCGGCCTTCACACCGACTGACGAAGAATACGCCGCAGCCCAGCGAGTCGTTGCCGCCCTTGCCGAGGCGGAGCGGGAAGGGCGTGGTGCTGTGCAACTCGACGGGAAGCTCGTGGATTACGCAAACATCAGGATGGCAAAGAAGGTCGTGGAAGCACGCGGCCGGGCAATTGCTTAAGGCAGTTCAGCACCGGACATAGCCGCCCCCATACGAGGGCCGGAATTACCTCAGGAGACAAAAAATGAATCGACCGGTTCGGATGGCACTTGCGTGTCTTCTCTTTGGAGTGTCACTGGCACACGCAGCTGCTAGCGATACCTATCCCTCAAAACCTGTAACCATTGTCGTGCCCCAGGCTCCGGGTGGTACAAATGACATCGTCGCTCGCATCTTGGGCGCGGCGCTTTCGCAGTCTACGGGTCAGCAGTTCATCGTCGACAACCGGCCCGGCGCCGGCGGCAACATTGGTAGTCAGTATGCTGCGAGAGCCAACCCGGACGGCTACACCGTATTACTGACAATCAGTAGCACTCAGGCCATCAATCCGGCGTTGTACAAGAAAATACCGTTCGACCCGGTGAAGGACTTCGACCCCGTCGCGCTCGTGGCCAGCGTGCCTAATGTGTTGGTCGCCCACCCATCCTTCCCGGCGTCGAACATGAAGGACCTCATCGCCCTGGCGAAAAGCAAGCCGAACGAGCTTCGGTACGGCTCAGCCGGCAATGGCTCGCTAAATCACTTGCTTGGTGAAATGCTGAACAACATGGCCGGCATTTCCTTAGAGCACGTTCCGTACAAGGGTGTGGGTCCTGCCCTCAATGATTTGCTGGGCAACCAGATTCCGCTTGCGTTCGCCAGCCTGCCGTCCGTCTTGCCGCACATCAAGGCCGGCAAGCTCAAGGCACTTGGCGTCAGCTCCGCCAAGCGGTCGAGCGCGGCGCCGGACATCCCCGCCATTGCTGAGACCATTCCAAACTACAGTGGCGACCTGTGGGTTGCCCTCTTCGCAGTGCATGGCACCCCTAAGGACGTAGTTTCCAAGCTGACAACTGCTGTGGACAAAGTGCTTGACGACAAGAGTGTCCAGGAAAAGCTTAAGGCTCAGGGTGCCGAACTTCCCCGCGCCACGCCACAGCAGCTGTCCGGCATGCTGAAGTCTGACATGGAGAAGTGGGCGAAGATCGTCAAGACGTCCGGTGCGACCGTCGACTGAGGTAGTGTGACCGGATGGAGGGGAAACTGGGCGCCGACCTTTTCCATTTCGGAAAGGACAGTCAACTAAGCCTCGATTCCCCCGCAGCAGCGTTCCGGTCATCATGTAAGCCAGCGCGAAGCAGTCCTGCCCGCTCTTCGTTCATCCAATCCCGGCGGGATGGTTCAACCATGCGTAAATCGACGCGTCCTGCCCGCACCTGGTGCTATTCCCATGAAGATTGTATTTCTGGACCGGTCAACCATCTCCCCCCAGACTACGCTCAAGACGTTGCCGTTCTCGCATCAATTTGTTTTTCATGACGAGACTGCCGAAGAAGATGTTGCCGGCCGAATTGCCGACGCTGACGTCGTGATTACCAACAAGGTAAAACTTAGTGGCCAGCAGCTGCAACAGGCGCCGAATCTGAAGCTCATCGCCGTTGCAGCGACCGGGACCGACATCGTCGACCTGAAGGCATGTGCGTCAAGAGGAATCGTGGTGTCCAACATCCGGAATTATGCCGTGCACACGGTCCCGGAACATACGTTCGCACTGATATTTGCATTGCGTCGAAGCTTGACCGCATACCATGATTCTGTCCGCAGCGGACGTTGGCAGCAAGCAGGAACGTTCTGCTACTTCGATTACCCCATTAAAGACCTTCACGGCTCCGTCCTCGGCATCATCGGAGATGGTGTCCTTGGGCAGTCTGTTGCCGCTATAGCCCGTGCGCTCGGCATACAGCCTCTTTTCGCCACCTACAAGGGCCGACAGGATATGGGGCCGCTGTACACGCCCTTTGAGGAAGTCATGCGTCGAAGCGACATCATCACGTTGCATTGCCCGCTGACGCCGCAGACGCGCGATGTCATCGATACCCCGGAATTCGAGATGATGGAAAGGCGCCCCCTCCTCATCAACACTGCGCGCGGCGGCCTCGTCAATGAATCAGCGCTCGTAGACGCATTGAAAAGCGGCAAGGTTGGCGGTGCGGGATTTGACGTAGCGACCCAGGAACCCCCCGGTGTGGACCACCCCTTCCACCAATTGAAGGACACACCCAACTTCATTCTGACTCCGCATGTGGCCTGGGCAAGCGACGAGGCCGTGCAAGGCTTGGCTGACCAGCTCATCGACAACATCATTGCCTTTGCACGGGGCACTCCCCGAAACGTTGTGGTCTAAACAAGAGATAGCAACTGACAATTTTGAGTACGTAAATGAGACGCTATCGCAAAGCGAAGGTTGTTGTCACGTTGGGACCTGCAACGTCGTCCCTGGAGACTATCCGTTCGTTGTTTGTTGCCGGGGCAGATGTATTCCGTTTCAACTTCAGCCATGGTACGCATGAAGCTCACCAGCAGAACTACGAGCATGTGCGACGGGTTGAGAGAGAAACTGGGCGGCCAATAGCGGTGCTAGCTGACCTCCAAGGTCCGATGCGCCGAGTAGGACTGATGGCAGAGCCAAGTACCTTGGTAGAGGGACAGCGTTTCGTCTTGGACCGTGCGCAGGCGCCGGGCGATTCCACGCGGGTGTGCTTGCCGCACTCGGAGCTCTTCGATTGTGCGGAGCCCGGCAAGACCCTCCTGATCGACGACGGGAAGCTGCAACTGCGTGTGGAGTCAGTCGAGCCGGATAGGCTGGTGACCACGGTCATGACGGGCGGCATTCTATCGTCGCGCAAAGGTGTCAATGTGCCGGACGCAGTAATCCCCATCCATGCGCTGACCGAAAAGGACATCCGCTGCGAAGCAACGCATTGCCGGCAGAGCCACGGTCGTTGCGAAGCTGGAGAAGCCATCGGCGATCGAGCATATCGAGGAAATTGCCTTGCGGGCTGATGCGGTTATGGTTGCCCGCAGCGACCTTGGCGTTGAGCTACCGCCAGAGCGCGTGCCTGCTGTGCAGAAGCGAATCTCTCGCTTGTGCAGGCAGTTGGGACGCCCGGTCATCGTCGCCACGCAGATGCTTGAATCGATGATTTCAGCCCCTGTTACCACCCGCGCTGAAGCTTCGGACGTCGCAAGTGCAATCTATGACGGCGTTGACGCCGTGATGCTATCTGCAGAATCGGCATCGGGTCGCTATCCAGTCGAAGCCGACAAGATGATGGATCGGATCATCCGGAAAGTGGAAGCTGACCCTTTGTATCGCAATGTCCTGGATGCGCAGCAGGTAGATGCGTTGTCGAATAGACAGGATGCCGTTTGCGGTGCGCTCCGCGACATTGCTCGCACGGTGGGCGCGAAGATCGCGATCGCATATACCTCATCCGGAGCGACGACTTTGCGAGCCGCTCGCGTGCGTCCTCAGACGCCAATCGTTGGCGTGACTCCTTCGCTTGGAGTTGCCCGTCGCATGAGTCTCACGTGGGGCGTTCACGCGTCTGTTTTTCCCCATGTCAAAGACGTGGATGAAATGGTTTCGGTAGCGAGCGATGCCGCTTTGACGGAAGGATTCGCCTCTGAAGGCGAAGAGATTGTCATTGTTGCTGGCATGCCATTCGGTATCCTCGGCTCCACAAACATGCTCCACGTGGCCCGTGTCACAGCGTCACAGAAATCTGGCGTCGCGGCTGATGCGCATGCGGGAAACCTGGCAGGTCGCCAAGGAGTTCTGATATGAGTGGCGCGGCATTCAGGGTCCTGGTGGCCCCAGACTCGTTTAAGGGAAGCCTTGGAGCGTCCACAGTCGCGGAACGGATTCGCGCGGGAATTGTTCGTGCCGTTCCGTCGGCTGACGTAGTGTTGACGCCAATTGCTGATGGAGGAGAAGGTACGGCGGAAGTTCTCGCGACGACCCTTCCCGGAGAATGGGACGAAGTGACCGTCGTAGACGCTAACGGTACCCAAAAATCCGTCCGCTATTTTCAAGGCCGCAGCGGAGAGTTTGGCGACATTGCCGTCCTTGAGGTGGCGGAAGTCGTGGGCCTACCACATGCCGTCGTCGATCCTGAATGGCGAACAACGCGGGGGATTGGCCAGGCAATTCGACTGATTGCGTCTCGCGGAGTGGATACTATTGCCATCGGTCTGGGTGGCTCGTCCACCAATGAGGCCGGATCCGGGCTGCTCTCTGAGTTGGGATTCCGCTTTACTGATGCAAGCGGCTCCGCTGTGTCGCCATGCTTGGCAAAGCTGGAATCTATTCGCGACGTCTGCGCCGAAAGACCTGAGTTTCTTTCCGGCATTAGACTAATCGGACTGTCCGACGTCAATAGCCCCTTGTGCGGTCCAACGGGCGCTACATACGTCTTCGGTCCGCAAAAGGGCATCAAGGCTTTGGCCGCGGTCGACGCGACGTTGGCTCGATTCGCGGAGCGATGCACCGCAGCGATGGGCATGGATTTCACCCAGGCCGAAGGGAGCGGTGCTGCGGGCGGAATTGGTTACGCCTTGCGACTCGTAGGCGCGGAAATGGTTTCTGGGGCAACCTTTATCCTCCAGGCGGCCGGTCTACATGCTGGGCTTGGAGCATTTGATTGGGTTATCACTGGTGAAGGACGCTCTGATGCCCAGACGATGATGGGAAAGGGTCCAGCTATGATTGCACGTCTGGCACGGCATGCCGGAGTGCCCGTCTCGCTCCTATCTGGTGCCGTCGAACCCAGCCCTGCCTTGACGGAGGCCTTTGACGGTTGCATATCTATTCAGCAAGCACCCGTTTCATTGAGCTCTGCAATGGACAACGCCGGAGAATTGCTCGAAGACGCGTCACTTCAATTGACGCGACTATTCACCGCTGCGCGGCATGGGGCAAGGTTCTTGGAGCGTTAGCCGCAGCCTTTTGTGAAGTTCGTTTCCTTGGAAATCGGGCAAGATCCGGAATCCATATGCTTTTCTCATGGTGATTTTGGCTTTGTTGTTGAGTCCCTCGATCACCCCGCTGGAGAACTGCTTTCGCGCCCGGAAGTAGTTGAGGATGAGCGCTGCCCGCAGAGCAACGGGATGGCCGAGAGCTTCCTGAAAACCATGAAGCGCGACTACGTCGCCTTCATGCCCAAGCCTGATGCCGAGACGGCGGTTCACAATCTGGCCATCGCCTTTGAGCATTACAACGAGCAGCACCCCCGTAGCACCCTGCATTACCGCTCGCCGCGGGAGTTCAGGCGTGCGATGGCCTGATCAACCTAAGGGTGTGACCGTGTCCGGAGATATGGGGGAAAATCCACGGGCGACGGTGCGAACTCTGGCCATCGAATGCGATTCATCTACCTAACCACAATGCCGCGTGACGAGCTTGGTAATCAAGTAACCTTCGAACGTCTCCACCCCGCCTTCGCTGCCAAGGCCGCTGTCCTTCATGCCACCAAACGGGACCTCGGCCAGACCAGCCCCGAAATGGTTGATGTTCACCATGCCCGCCTCGAGACCGCGCGAAATGGCGTGCGCATTGCGCGAGGAGGACGTGAACGCGTACGCCGCAAGTCCGAATGGCAAGCCGTTCGCCAGCGCGATAGCGCTATCCAACTCACCGAACGGTACGATCGCGGCAAGCGGGCCGAAGGGTTCCTGTGTCATCACCTGGCTTTGTGCCGCCGGATCGAGAATGACCGTCGGGGCAAAGAAGCAGCCCGTGTCACCTAAGCGTGCTCCTCCCGCGGCTATTTCCGCTCCACCGTTGCGCGCATCGGTGACGAACTCCTGCATTTCTGAGACGCGGCGCTGATGCGCCAGTGGCCCCATGGTCGTCCCTTCCGCCAGACCCGGGCCTATGCGGATCCGGCTTGTGTAAAGCAAGAACGCATCGACAAAGCGCTCATAAACGGTGCGATGCACCAGAAAACGTGTCGGCGAAATGCAGACCTGGCCAGCGTTCCGGTACTTGAACGCGACCAGCTTGCGGGCAGCGTCGTCAACGTCCGCATCATCGCAAACGATCACCGGCGCGTGCCCGCCGAGTTCCATGGTCGTTCGCTTCATCTGCGAGCCCGCCAGCGCCGCCAATTGCTTGCCGACCGCGACCGAGCCGGTGAACGAAACCTTCCGGACGACCGATGATTCGATCAGGTGTCGCGATACCTCGTGTGGTACGCCCCAGACTACGTTAAGGCACCCATTCGGCAACCCGGCATCATGGAACAGTCGCGCGAGGGCAACCAGCGCGCTCGGAGCATCCTCGGGGCCTTTGATGATGATCGTGCATCCGCTAGCCAAGGCCGCCGCAATCTTGCGCATTGCCTGGCTGAAAGGAAAATTCCAGGGCGTAAAGGCCGCGCTGACGCCGATCGGCTCGCGCAGCACGACCTGTTCGACTTCCGGAGTGCGTGCGGGAATCACCCGCCCATAGATGCGCCGCCCCTCCTCGGCATGCCATTCAGCATGCTCGGCGGCCGATAGAACCTCGCTCTCCGCCTCGGCAAGCGGCTTGCCCTGGTCGAGCGTGATGTGACGACCGATCTCGCGCGCGCGTTCGCGGGCGAGATGCGCCGCGCGCCGCAGGATCTCGGAGCGAACTAGCGGCGATTCCAACCGCCAGCTCAGGAAGGCGCGCTGGGCGGCAGCGAGGGCGCGATCCAGATCGTCAGCGCTGGCATGTGGCAGCTCGCCAAGGACGCTGCCGTCGGCGGGATTGCTGACGGTTTGAGACCGACGTTGCGCGCCATCGATAAACTCGCCGTCGATGTAAAGATACAAGTTGTCGTATTGGGTCATGTCGGAATTGCACGGGAGACGGCGAAGCCTCCCGTGGGATGCATGCTTCAGGCTGCGGGGATATTCTCGTAGTAGGGAATCAGCGTGTCGCCGCTGCCTGCCTCGACCATGCCGAGCGCCGACGTGGTCACCGGATGTACCACATCCGGATCGATCATGATCTCCACGCACGCCGGCTTGCCGCTGCAAAAGGCGCGCTCGATCGCGGCGGCGATGTCCTCATGGCGCGTCACACGCTCACCGTGGCAGCCGAACGCTTCGGCGATCCGGGCATACTGGGTGTCGCCCAGCTTCGAGATGGCGCTGTAGTCAGGCCCATACATGATTTGCTGCCCGTGGATCGACATCCCCCATACCTGGTTGTTCAGCACTACCGTCACGATCGGCAATGCGCGGCGCACCATGATGTCGAATTCGCCGATATGAAAGCCCATTGCACCGTCGCCAGTGATTTGCATTACGCGTTTTCCGGGCGCCGCGGTCTGGGCACCGATGGCATGGCCCGGCCCCGTGCCAAGACAGCCGAGGTAGCCGTGCCCGATCACCTCGCCTGGCTGGTTGGCGCGCACATGGTGTGCTGCCCAACTCGCCGCCTCGCCACCATCCAGTACGAAGATGGCGTCGCCGGCCGCCGCGACTGCAGCCTTCGCTGCGTGGTACGGATGAATACCGCCCCGGGTTTCGCGCTCGGGGTATCGCTCGTCGAGAATGTGCTGTGCCGCGACCGCTCGCGCGCACCATGCCTCACGCTGGGGCCATGAGCGCTGCGCGGCAGCCTCGGCCAGTTGTTCGCAAACGGCGCCACTATCGGCACTGATTGCCACCGCAATATCGCGAATCCGCCCGATCTCTGCGGCGTCCTGATGCACCTGCATCAACGTTGCACTGCGCGGCAGCAGGCTGTTGCCCCGTCCGCCCATGCGCAAGCCCAACCGCTGGCCGAGCAATAGGATCACGTCTGGCACGTCGTCGCCCAGCAATGCCAGATTCGCGGCAGCTTGTCCGTTCAGCCGATGCGCCGCTGGCAGCACACCCATGCCGCGTGCCGTCGCAAACACCGGCACCCCCGTTGTCTCGGCCAAGTGCGCCAACGCTTCGCCGCAACGTGCGTGGGCCGCTTCCACGCCGCAGACGATGGCCGGGCGCTTCGCGGCATGCAGCAGGTCGAGCACGCGCCTGACCTCATCTGGCGAGCCATGAGGGCGTGGCGGGGTCGCCGTGCCGGTCGGCGTGGTGGCGCGGGACGCGTCCACCGACATATGCAGCACGTCGATCGGCAGTTCGAGCAGGACGGCGCCTTTCCGTCCGGTCATGGCCTTGCGGATTGCCATGGCGGTCAGATCGGGAATCCGCTCGGTGTTCGTGATGCGATGGGCCCACTTGGTCGCAGTCGCGGACATCGCGATCTGGTCCAGCCCTCCCTGCAGCGCATTGGTTTCGGCTTCGCGCAGGGGCGGCGCGCCGACAATGAACAGCACCGGGATGCCGTCAAGCTGCGCATTGGCGATGGCGGACACCGCGTTGGTGAAGCCCGGTCCGGCGGTCACTACGCACACGCCCAGTTTGCCCGTCACGCGCGCATACGCGTCGGCGGCATGGCCCGCCGAGGACTCGTGGCGGAAGTCGACCAGTTCGATATCCTGCTCGAGGCAACCGCGAAACAGCGCTTCGAGATGACCGCCATGCAGGGCGAAGATTTTCTCGACGCCCGCGTGGCGCAAGGCCTCCGCCAGCAGCAACCCACCATTCTTCCTATCCATTCTCATGCCTCCTGAAATCGTTCGTTGGAAATGCGCGGGGCACGTACAAAAAGCATCACGACCGCTGCGCCACCCAGCACCAGGATGCCGGCTACGTAGAAGGCAGTGGCAAAGCTTCCCGTATCCCGCACCAGATAGCCGGTCACCGCGGGCGCCACCATGCCACCTAGATTGGCGACCAGCACCATGAAGCCCCCCACACCGCCGATGTTGCGCGCCGATACCGCCTCCAGTGCAATGGCAAAGTACGTCGGGCCGGTCAGATACATGCAGCCCACGCCGATTGCCATGTAGATGATCGCCGCCGTTGCAGTAGTTGCCACCCCTGCCAGCATCACAGTCACGGCAGCGATGCTCAGGCCGATCCCGAGCACAAGCTTGCGCGCCAGCAGCGCATTGCCCATCCGACGCACCGCGGCATCACACACGAAGCCGCCCGAGATCAAACCGATGACGCCCAGCAGCCACGGCACGGCGCTCGCCAGGCTCATGTCGCTCAGCTTCATGTGGAAGGCCTGGGTCAAGTAGCTGGGGAACCAGGACAGGAAAAAATAGAGCAGGTAGGTGTAGGCAAAGAAGCAGGCAGCCGTCGCCAGCACCATCCGGTTCGCGATAGCTGTGAGCATGCTGCCTTCCGCCCCAGACGCGGCAGCCGTCTCGGCCTGGACGGAATCCCGCACCGGCACCGCCCTCTCGTGCGCCGCCAGCCACTTGTGGATCTCGGGGCGGTCGCTGCTCAGCAAGAGCCAGCAGACAACCCATGCAAGGCCGACCAGCGCGACCAGGACGAAGCACCAGCGCCAGTTCACGGTTGCCGCCATGATGCCAATCAGGGGTCCGGCCACCACGCCGCCAAGCGGCTGCCCGGAGCTAGCGATGCCGAACGCACTGGCATACCGCTCTTTCGGGAACCACTGTACCAGCGCCTTGTTTGCGGAGGAAATCCAGGGGGACTCTCCGATGCCGAACAGGGTTCGCACGATCAACAGAGAGATCAGGTTGAAGACTGCGCCAGTTGCCGCACAAAAGACCGACCACAAGGCCATCGACACAGCCAGCGTGCGACGCGAGCCAAATTTGTCGGATGCCCACCCGCCGACCATGCAGAACGCCGTGTAGCCAAAGGAGAAGAAGCTGAAGGCGAGACCTAGTTGAGCGGCGTCGAGGCCGAGATCCTTACTGATCTGCGGCGCGAGCACGGCGAAGACCGCTCGATCCATGTAGTTGATCAGGCCACCGCAGAAAAGCAGCGCCAGCAGGATTCGTTGCAGGGCCGAGCGCGTCATGCTGCGCTCCTCGCGCGCGCAACGCAGACGTGTAGCGGCGTGGCATGCCGCGCAAGAGTCATAATGTGCATGTTGTCTCCAGTGGCCGTCCCGGGCCGATGTAGTGGTGATGCGCTTTTGAGCGGACTATACGCGCAGCTTTTCCATAATTCAACATAGAGAATGGCATTCACAATGAAAAATCTTAACGCACGTGACGAATCCGACGCGGCCGGCGAGGAAGCGCCACGCAAGGAAGTGGGTGCAGTCGTGCATGCCGTTACCATCCTGCGTTACCTCGCGAAGGCCAATGTCCCTGACGGCGTGACCATGATTGCCCGCGCAACAGGGATCAGCCCCAGCACCACCTTCAACATCCTGCGCACGCTGACGCACCTGCAGTTGCTGAACTTCGACGCCGAATCGAAGACCTACCGGCTTGGCATCGGCCTGGCGGAGATCTTCGCCGGCCTGATCGGGATGTCTCCCACGGAACTCGTGCAGCCGGAACTCGACCGGGTCTCGGCCTGGACCAGTGCGCTGACGGTGCTGTGGCGCCGTGTAGGCGACGAGATGGTCGTAGTCGGACGGGGCGCGATCAACAGTACGGTGCGCATCGAGACGGAAATGGGCACACGAATCCCCGTCTATGCAGGCGCAATTGGCCGTTGCGTCGCAGCAGCAAAACGGTTGAATGCCACCGAGCTGAAGCACTCCTACGGCCAGCTCACCTGGGAGAACCCTCCTACATGGAAGGAATACCAGGCTCAGGTCAGGCTGGCTGCCGAGGAAGGATGGGCCATGGATGACAGCCAGACCTATCAGGGCGTTACGGCCGTCGCCTCGGCGATCGTCGATGCCAACGGTGAGCCGCAGTTCGGCATGAGCGCCATCATGCTGACCAGCCGTCACAAGCCCGACGTGCTGCGAAAGATCGGGGAAGACGTAAGACGCTCGTGTGAGCGCATCGCCGGCGTGCTCTACCCCACCTCGCAACCGTCGAATCAGGGCTGACCAAGCCGCACGAGCAACACCAGACTGATTCAATATACAGAATGCTATTCCCGATATTGAATTTATGGATTCGACGTGCTAGTCTGCGCTCCAACCGGGACACGGGCACTTGCCCGGCCCCATATTGGAGACAGACGAAATGCTTGCCTTACGCAAATGCGAACCGGTGCGCGGCCTCGCGTTGACGGACGTGGAGCCACGACAGGAATGCGGCCCTGGCGAAGTGCTGGTCAAGGTCTACGCCACCGGGATTTGTGGCAGCGACCTGCATATCGACGACTGGCATGAGGGCACACTAGGTTGGCTGCGGCAAAGCCTCCCTGTCACGCTCGGCCATGAGTTTTCGGGGATCGTCGTGCAAGCAGGTTCCGATGTCGCCAACCTGTCGCCGGGCATGGGAGTCGTGGTGCAACCGGCGTTGTATTGCGGCCAGTGTGCCGCCTGCGCCGCAGGTCGCAGCGATCTCTGCGGGTCGATCGGATTCGTCGGCATCACGCGCGACGGCGCCTTCAGCGAGACGGTGGTCGTGCCTGCCGCCAATTGCTATGCCGTGCCGGAGGGCACGGACCTCGCCCTGGCAGCGCTGGCCGAGCCGTTATGCGTCGCCCGCAATGCGCTGAATACCGGAGAGGTACTTGACGAAGCCACTGTGCTGGTGCTGGGTCCCGGGACCATCGGCCAGGGCATCGCACTGCAAGCGAAGTTGAACGGCGCACGGACGGTGATAGTCGCTGGTCTCAACGACGGTCCGCGGCTGCGACGGTGTCTGGCGCTCGGCATCGACCACGTGATCGACCTGGCCGAGGATAGCCTGCAGGACGCGATCCGCCGCATCACCGGTGGGCAGGTGGACCGGGTCTTCGAGGCGACCGGCGCGCCTGGCAGCATCGGCGATGCTCTTTCCGTGCTGCGAACGGGCGGCATTCTGACCTGCTCCGGCATCCATTTCGATTCTGCGGCCGTGGATATTTCCATGCTGGTTCGGCGTCGTCTGCAGATTCGCGGCGCGTACAGTTCCGTGCCGGCAGACTGGACCCACGTGCTAGGACTGCTGGCCACCCACGGCGAGCGCTTTCGGCCGATGATCACGCACCATCTGCCGTTGGATCGCGTGCTGGAAGGTTTCGCACTGGCGCGCACCAAGGATGTCTCGAAGGTTCTCGTCTATCCCGGCGGTCCCGATACGTTGACCGCCCCCACCCTCCCCGTCTCCTGAGCGACCATGCGATTTGCCAATACCCGAATCCTGATCACCGCCGCCGCTTCCGGCATTGGTGCCGCGGCAGCGCGGCGCTTCGCCAGTGAGGGCGCCACTGTCGTCATGTCGGATATCGACAACGATCGGCTGGTCGCCTGTGCGGAGGCGATGAAATCCCTGCCCGGCCGCATCACCACACACGCGGCTGACGTGAGCGACGAACGGCAGATTCAAGACTTGGTCGCGCACGCCGCAACGACGCTGGGCGGCCTCGACGTCCTGGTGAACAACGCCGGCCTCGGCTGCCACGGTCGCGTGACTGAACTAAGCACCGACGACTGGCGCCGCGTGCTGGGAATCAGCCTCGACTCCGTCTTCTACGCCACCCGTGCCGCGATGCCGCACTTGATCACGTCGCACGGATGCATCGTCAACACCGCCTCAATTTCCGGCCTTGCGGGCGACTATGGCTTTGCGGCCTATGCTGCGGCCAAGGGAGGGGTTGTAAACTTGACTCGCACGCTGGCGCTCGACCATGCCCGCGACGGCGTACGGGTGAACGCGGTTTGCCCCGGCCTGGTGGCAACGCAGCTAACGCGCAAGTTCTTCGACAATGCGAGAATCGCCCGCGCCTACGAAGACGCGATTCCGATGGGCCGCGCGGCGCAGCCAGAAGAGATCGCAAGTGTCATTGCCTTCCTGGCATCGTCTGACGCCTCCTATGTAACCGGCGTCAATCTTGCTGCCGACGGAGGACTGATGGCAGCGACAGGGCAGCCCAATTTCACGAGGCTCATGTAGCCTGGGCTCCGAGGCGCGACAGAGGAGTGTCATTGCGAATCTCCACTTGTGAAGCGGCTCACCGTTTCGCGGAGATTCAATCTTAATGACTGTGGTGAGTAGAAGGGCTGGGCGTTGGCGGCGGTCACCCCTCGTGCTTACGCCATTTCCCGATGAATTGATAGCGGCCCGAACGACTGTGTCACGGGCATAAGTTCGAGAAGGTTGATGTTGACGCGCGCGGGCAGCGTTCCGGCCCAATACACCGCTTCCGCGATATCGTCTGGTGTCAGCGCATCTGCGCCTTCATAGACTTTGTTCACTCGGACCTGGTCGCCATTGAAGCGTACCAAGGAGAACTCCGTTCCCCCTCCAAGGCCGGGGGCTATGTCTGTCACACGCACGCGAGTACCAAGCAAGTCCGCTCGTAGGTTTAGCGCGAACTGACGTACGAACGCTTTGGTTGCCCCATAGGCATTGCCGCCTGGATAGGGATAGGCTCCAGGTGGAGCCAATACTTATCACGTGACCACGATTACGAGCGACCATGCCGGGCAACACGGCGCGCGTCATGTACATCAACCCCTTCACATTCGTGTCGACCATAGCGTCCCAATTGTCCAAATTGGCGTTCTGAGCTGGCTCCAACCCAAGGGCCAAGCCGGCATTGTTGACGAGAAGGTCGATGTTGGCATAGTCGGCGGGAAGTTCGGCTACCGCGGCACTCACGGCTTCCCGATTGCGAACATCGAGAACCAGTGGCAATACCTTGTCGCTGCCTAGCTCATCAACTAGCGCTTCAAGCCGGTCCTGACGGCGGCCGGCAGCGATTACGCGATGTCCGGCGTTAGCGAAACGTTCGGCAATTGCGGCGCCGAATCCCGAGGTCGCCCCTAGTAACGAATACGATCATCTATCTACTCCAAACAGACTGCGAGTCGGTATGCTGGGTCACCACCACCCTCCTCGGACTTGCTTCTGAACCACACAGGACGACACCTTTCTCAACTGTGCCAGTAGGCTGAGGTCATTGCGGCGGTATGGGAGATATACCGCCTTTTCCACGTCGGAAATTACCGCTCGCAACCAAGTTGATCGCGGTACTCCCACTCCCCATTCCGCGTGAGAACCAATGCTCGTCGGTAGAGATACGCGGTCGTACACGTATGCCGAGGAACAAGCGCTACCCGGTCACCAGGCACCAGGCTTTGAGCGGTGGCAGTCGTGTGCTCCTCTTTCATACTGACAATCTGGTCGACGCCAACGAAACGCTTATCCATCGGGATGTCCGGTGCGATTGCTTTGGACCCCGCATCGAGAGTCAGCGTACCGTCGCGCTCAGAAAGCACCGTGGAGAGGACATATGCCGCGACCTTCCAACCACGGTGCGGTTGCTCAGCTTGGTGCTGGGAGTTCGTGTAGACCCAGCTACCAGGCGAGACGCGTGCCTTGGTGTGTTGCGCCCAAAACGGAAACGTATAGCTGCCTCCACCCACAATGTCGCTGGGTAGTCCGAGTTGCTCGGCGCGCTCGAACATCGCGTTGAGTTGACCCTGCACTTCCAAGAAGCGAGATTCACGCACGGCGAGGTCTACATCGTTGATATGGCCGTCATAGACATGCCATCCCGCGAATAGGCCGGCGCGCGAAACCTTCAGCGCAAGCTCGATCGCGGCATCACCAATGGCCGCACCCGTGCGCTTCATACCAGGGTCAATGTCAACACGCAGCGTTACGTTGGGGTGCTGACCTTCGCTCAACAAGCGCAGCCAGGTGTCAAGCCCAACGTCGTTATCGACGACACCTGTCACGCGCGCTTTGGGATAGGCGTCGGCAGCCTTGATCACCCGTGCAATAGCGGCAGCGCCGGTGGTCGGATACGACCAGACGACTTCATTGGCGCCCGCTTCCAACACCATCTCGACTTCTCGGGGGGTGGCAGTTTTGAATGCTGTCACGCCGCGGTCGACAAGGAACCGCGTCAACCACGGCGAACGGTGTGTCTTCACGTGTGGCACCATTCGATCAACGCCACCTGCCAGCGCGGCAGTCTGCTTCAGGTTGTGCTCGATGTTTGCTTCGATGACAACGAAGCAAGGGGTCTCCACGTCGAAATCCGGTATGGGAAGCGTATGGTCTAACAAATCGTCACGAACGTTTGTCATGGTAATTCTCTTATATACAAAGGATGAGACGTAATTGCTGGCAGTGAACGGGCGAGTTGGACTATAGAGCGGGCAGTCCAGCTTGCTTCAACGCATCGTCAAGCCATGGCGAGACCAGAATGCCGGCTTCGATTTCGTCGATGCGCTGCCTCTCTGCTGCGACTTTCTTTGCTGCAGCTTCGAGAACCGCTTCCACCTCAAGACGCGGAATGACGACCACGCCATCGACATCTCCCACGATGAGATCGCCCGGATTCACAGCTACACCGCCAACCGACACTGGTTGACCAATTCTCCCAGGCAGGCCCTTCGTAGGGCCACAAGGATTCGTGCCCGCCGCGAAGACCGGAAAATCGCCCCCAGCGAGAGAATCCGTGTCGCGCGACGCTGCGTCGACTACAAATCCGCCGAGCTTCGCTGCGGCCGCCTGCGTGACCATGAGGTCGCCGAACAGCGCACATGTCTCGTCCGCCTTCCCATCGACCACGATAACGTCGCCCGGCTTGGCTACAGCCAGCGCCACGTGGAACATCAAGTTATCGCCTGGCCTCACCTCCACAGGGAATGCTGGACCGCAGACGATCATGCCCGGGTTCAGTGCACGAATTCGCGAATGCATCGTTCCGCGCCGCCCCGCCACATCGCACAGAATGGCCGCCTGGAATTCTCTCGCGCGCTCGATTAGGTGCTGCGGGACACGGTCGAATTCGGAAGACTCTTGATAGTTCATACTTTCACCTTTTTTGGATGTCCTGGACTACTGCTGCTTGAGCTGGGATACTGCCGCGGCAATGGCATCACAGCCGCGGTCGATCTCGCTCATCGAGGTGGCAAAAGAAAAGCGTATAAAGGGAGAAAGCCCATAGGAGCTGCCATCAATGGCCACCACCCCTGCTTCTTCGCGCAGGAACTCGGCGACGTCCACGTCGGACCTGATCTGCTTGCCGTCCTGCGTTGTCCGACCGATGAGACCCGCCACCGATGCGAAAACATAGAACGCGCCATCCGGGAGGCCGCATACGAAGCCGTCGATCGCATTGAGCCGGTTCACCATATGGTCTCGACGCTCCTGAAACAGTTTGGAGGCGTCGGCTACGCAGTCTTGTGGGCCGTTAAGCGCGACGGCGGCCGCTGCTTGCGCAGCCGCGGACGCGCATGTTGTGCTCTGCGTGATGAGCAACGTGATGGCCTTGATCAGTGGGGCCGGTCCAGCGCCATAGCCAATCCGCCAGCCGGTCATGGCGTGGGATTTCGAAAGGCCATTCACGACGAGCGTTCGCCCCCGAAGCTCTGGTGTCGTGTTAAGAAGGCAGACGTGGCGCGCTGAACCATACACGAAGTGCTCGTAAATCTCGTCGGTCATGACGTGTACCTGAGGATGCCGCAGGAGCACCTCACCGATCGCCCGCAACTCACCCTCGGAGTAAACGGCCCCAGTTGGATTGTTTGGCGAGTTCAGTACAACCCATTTCGTCTTCTCATTGATCGTTTGGGCCAACGCCTGGGCGCGGATCTTGAAGCCGTCTTCGGCGGGACAGTCCACAATCCGGGGCACGCCACCGTTGAGCAGAACCATATCGGGATAGGAGACCCAATAGGGGGCCGGCACGATGACTTCGTCCCCCGGATTGAGGGATGCCATAAAAGCGTTAAAGATGATGTGCTTCGCGCCGCTCCCGACAACTACCTCGCTGAGCTCGTAAGAAAGCTGGTTCTCTCGCAGCAGCTTGCCGACAATTGCGTTACGGAGTTCAGCCGTTCCAGCCGATGCGGTATAGCGCGTATGCCCCCCTGCTAGGGCACGTGCTCCCGCTTCAATAATGTGCTGCGGTGTGGGGAAATCCGGCTCTCCCGTGGTGAAGTCGATGATCTCGCGACCGGATGCGCGCATCGCGTCGGCTCTAGCCTTTGCCGCAATGCTCGCCGATGGCTTCACAACGGCAAGCCGGGAGGCAAGGATTTCAGATTGGTTGCTCATGGGAATCTACGTCAAGGAGTGGAGTTGTGCTCTAGTCTTGCGACTGGGTACGTCGTTACTGCCCTTCGGTATGCGGTGCCCAGGCGGTCACTTCAATTTCGACATCCACTTCCTGCGACAGCTTGGCTTCGATCGTACTGCGCACCGGCAGATGGTTCTCGAAGTATGAGCGGTACACCTCGTTAAACGGAGCCATCAACTTGATGTCCGACAGCCATACCGTTGCACGAACGACGCTACTCAGATCGAGGCCGTGCTCCGCCAAGCTCGCCGTAATAGCGTCCAGAACGTTTATCGATTGCTCGCGGATGTCCCCGCGTAGCGGCGTCAAATCGGGAGTTTTCGGCGTCTGCCCCGAAAGAAACAAAAAATCGCCGGCCTTCACCGCCTTCGAAAGCGGTGCGGTCAGCGGAGATGGGAAACGAACGAGTTTGGTCATGTTTTGTCCTCTAATTAGTTTGGCGGGGCGGCTATTGCACCCTGTTGTTTCAATCGGGAAAAGCCCCGTTCGAAGCGCATAAGGCCAAGGCCTGATACATCGATTGGCGCTGCTTCTCCCTTTACCTGGGCCGAAACGCACTTTGCGGTGATCGCAGACAACGTCAGGCCGTTGTGTGCGTGTCCGAAGGCGTAGTGAATAGCCGTATGGCCCTCTACCTTCCCAATGGCGGGCAGTCCGTCAGGAAGTGAAGGCCGAACTCCCATCCAGGGAACCGCGCCCTCACCGTTCAATGGTCCGAGATACTCTTGGGCGAGTCGTAGCAACATCTTGGCTCGCTGAAAGTTTGGCGGGCTTTCTGGCGCTGCGAACTCGGCCGTCCCGGCAAGACGAAGGCCTTCTTCCATCGGTGTTGCGGCAAAGTGAGGTTCACCAAAAACCACCGGCCGCTTCAGACCAAGACCGGGATTTGGCAGCATTAGGTGGTACCCACGTTCCGAAACGATCGGGACACGGCGGGTGTAAGGCTCCAGCAGCTTTCCGCTCCAGAATCCTGCGCACACGACAACCTTGGAGAAATGCAAGTCACCACTCGAGCCGTGGACGACAGCTCCACCTGTCGCGTCCGGGTTGACAGCGCGGACACTATCTCGGACGAACCGCGCTCCATTGCGTTGAAGGTGGTCTGCATACAGCAACCCCAGTCGACGGGGATTGCTGCAACGCCCCGAGTTCTCGAAAAAGAGCCCCCCAGCAATGCCTGGAGCTAGTGCCGGCTCCAATACCTGGATTTCGATACCAGACAGGCGAGTGACTTTGATTCCGTACCGGCGCCATATAGGCAGCGACTCGCACTTACGTTCTAACGCTTGCACACTCTTGAATGCCACGAGTCCGCCGTCGCGCGAGATCAGGCTAGACCCACCGGCATGCTCAGCGAGGTCCGCAATCGTGGCGTAAGCGTGCACGGTCATGTTCGCCAGCGTGTCCGTTATCGAGCGGCGAGACGCTTCCTTCACTGCTACCAATGCATGCCGCCCCCATGACACCATCCGCGGCGCATACGCTGGCTTGATGACGAGTGGACCATCATCGGCCAGCAGTAGCCTGGGCAACTGCATCAGCATGTCGGGAGCGGCTGGCGGAAAGATATTGGCTTCGGAAAGGTAGCCAGCATTGCCCGAGGAGCAGCCCGACATTGGATCGTCGCGGTCGACGATGGTGACGTGGAAACCGCTGCGCTGAAGCTCCAGCGCCACCGAAAGGCCGACAATGCCCGCACCGATTACGCCAACCGTCGTTGGCTCGGCTGTGGAGGTCATAAGTGCTTCTCTTCAGTGGGACCGGAGGTCAGACAAGAACCGCTTCGCACGATCACTCTGCGGATTGCGGAAGAATTCGTCTGGCTTACCTGTTTCGACCAGACGCCCGTGGTCCATGAACCAGACGCGGTTGCTCACCTCCCGCGCAAAATTCATCTCGTGAGTTACGCACATCATCGTCATGCCGTCACGGGCCAAGGACTTCATGACATTCAGGACCTCACCCACCATCTCCGGGTCGAGCGCGCTAGTCGGCTCATCGAACAGCATGACCGGTGGATCCATTGCTAACGCGCGGGCGATTGCGACACGCTGCTGCTGGCCGCCGGAGAGCTGCTGCGGATAGGACGCGGCCTTATGTGCAAGGCCCACCCGGTCGAGCAGCGCCATGCCTTTTTCCCTGGCCTGCGCTTTCGATTTCCCCCCAACCTTCACCGGCGCGAGGCAAACATTGTCGATTGCCGACATGTGGGGAAACAGGTTGAACTGCTGGAACACAAAGCCGACTTTCGTCCGGAACTTGTTCAAGTCCAGCTTCTTGTGGTGGACATCGACGCCCTCGAGCTTAATTTGCCCCTTCTGGATCTCCTCGAGCCGATTGACGGTACGGATCAGCGTCGATTTGCCAGATCCAGAAGGGCCGCAAACCACCACTACTTCGCCTTTCCCGACTTCCTCAGAGATATCAGCGAGCGCGTGGTACTCGCCGTACCACTTATTGACCTTGGAGAACTGGATCATGGGAGTTACCTTCCGTAGAGACAGCGGCGCCGGTACGACGTCGATTAATACGCTTGTCCACAATCTGCGCGCACTGCGTCAGGGAGTAGCAGACAACAAAATAGATGAGAGACAGCGTTGCAAACACTTCCAGCGGGCGCGTCAACAGTGCCGAGTTGACTTGGCTTGCCGAGTAGGTCAGCTCATGCACGCTGATCACGTATCCGATGGAGGTCTCCTTCACCGTGGAAATGAACTGGCTGATGAGACTAGGAAGCATGTTGTACAGCGCCTGGGGCAGAATGATTTCCTTCATCGTTCTGCCGTAGCCAAGTCCAAGTGACCTGGCAGCTTCGGTCTGCCCCCGTGGCAGCGCCTCAATGCCAGCGCGGACGATTTCCGACATGTAAGCCGCCTGGTACACAACCAGCGTCACCACGAGCGTCGTAAAAGCACTCACTGTCCCTCCGATCAGACCGGGCACCAAGAAGTAGCTCCAGAAGACCAGCATGACAAGAGGAATCCCGCGGACCATGTACACGATGACCGTGCTCGGGATACGAAACACCGCGTACGGCGAGGTGCGGCATAGCGCGAGTGCGATACTGAGTGGAAAAGCCAGCCCAAGACCGAGTACCGAGAGAATCAGCGTAAGTGCAAGGCCACCCAGCGGACCGTTCGGGTACTGACCAATCAACAAGCTTGGCAAGTGTTCTGAGAAGATTTCCCACATGGCTTATCTCGTAGGAGTTTGCAGATTGCGCGCGATGACAGCGCCAAGTCCCATCAGGCCGAGGGAAACCACGAGGTAGAACACCGTTGCGAGCGAGTATGCTTCGAAGGTCTTGAACGTCTGGTTTTCCATTTCTCTAACCACATAGGTCATCTCTGCCGCGCCGAGCGCCATGGCAAGGCTTGTGTTCTTGAACAGAATCACGGTGTGGTTGATGAACGGCGGAAACGCCGTGCGAATCGCCTGAGGAAGAATCACGAAGCGCATTGACTTCAGAAAGCTCAATCCTAGGGAGCGAGCGGCCTCGTGCTGACCATGGGGCACGGCACGTAGCCCGCTGCGAACGTCCTCACAGAAATAGGCCGACATGCAAAGTCCGATAGCGATGGACGCAAAAATCAGCTCGCCGTTATTAGTGTTGATCCAAGACTGAACTGAGTCAGGCAGCATGGTGGGAATACCGAAGTACCACAAAAACAGATGGGCAAGCATCGGTACGTTCTGCTGATAGGCAACCCAGCCAGCCACGCACCGCTCGGCCACCGGATTGCCCGCCACTCGCACCGTCGCCAGTGTCACACCAAGAACCACAGCCAGCACCCAGCTCGCAGCCGTGAGCACCCCCGTGTACTTGAGTCCGGAGATAAGATGCCCCAAATATGGTTCGACTAGAAGCGAGCCGAAGTTCAAAGATGTAGCCATAGCGTCTACCTATCCGGTGTATTTCAGCCCGAAATCAATTCCGCCTTGAAGTCCCGGCGCATTTGATAAATCGTGTTCGGACCCATCCACTTGTCGAAGATCTGCTGAGACTCTCCAGACTTCTCCATGGCGTCCAGCGCATCGTTGACAGCCTTTTGGAATGCCGGTTCGCCCTTGCGCAGACCAAGTCCCCACTTCTCGCGTCCCACAGGAGGCGTAAGAACTTCCACATTGCTGTTGGCGCCAAGCTTGGCAATGAATCGGCGAAGCAGCGACTCAGACAGGACGTAGCCGTCGACTTTCCCCTGTGCCAGCGCCGTAAAGGCAGAGGGAGCGTCGTCATAACTCACGACCGTTGCGGTCGGAATCTCGCGCTGCATGAGGGGGATATTGCTGGACCCCTTAATGGTAGCGACGCGCTTGCTGGCGAGGTCGTCACGCTGCTTGAAGACCCCCTTCTTTGCGGCGATCGACTGATTGCTGACGAAATACACCTTGGAAAAGGCAATTTGCTCTGCTCGTGCGGGGTTGTAGCCCAGGACCGCAGCAAGAAGGTCCACTCGACCCTGCGTCAGCTCGGGAATCCGTGCCTCAAGTGAGACGGCCTTGAGCTCCGGCTTGAGCCCCATGTGCTTGGCCACCGCCTTGCAGAAGTCAATGTCGTACCCGACCACATCGCGCGTCGTAGGGTCCTGGTAGGCGAAGGGCTCGAGCGTGCCGACTACACCGCAAGTCAGAACGCCTTTGGCTTTCACATCAGCGAGTTGATCGGCATGCGCTGCAGAAACACCAGCCGAAACGGTGGCGACGGTCAGAAACGAGAGCAGTTTGAAGAGCTTCATGGTTGCCATATGTCGTTTTGAGGGGGAAGTCCGCCGGGCCTTCATGCTGCCTTGGCACCCGAAAAGTGTTGCGAGCGGATGACTGCATTGTTGTCCTTGTAAATTGTTCTGAAAAGAGATATTTTCTGATGCAGAATCTTTCCAAGATGGTATGAAAAGCAGGGGTGAACACTGAGATGACAACTTTTCGTGAGCTCGAAGCCTTCGTCGCGGTGGCAGACATGGGTTCTTTCGAGAAGGCAGCTCGCAGCCTTCAGACATCGCAGTCGAACATCTCGCGCCAAATTAGCGCCTTCGAAAGCTCATTCGACAGACTTTTGTTCAACCGTGAGCAGCGTGCAGCACGCCTGACCATGGACGGTCAAGAAGTGCTACGCATCGCCCGCGGCATCCTGCGACAGCGCGCCAATCTCACAGAGCGTTTCGGCAACCCAGACCTCGTGTCTTCGACACTGAGACTTGGCGTGACGGAATTGGCAGCGCTGACTTGGCTCGGCAGATTTCTGGCTGAGCTGAGAGATAGGTATCCACGGATGCGTATAGAACCAGAAGTCGGCTCGTCTACCTCCTTGCATACCCGCGTGCGGGACGGGCAGCTGGATATCGCCATTGTTTTGGATGCAATACGCACAACCGAAATGGCGCGGCTACCCATCGGTGCTGCCCATTTCGGTTGGTATTGCTCGTCAGGGTTGACAACCCCGGACGAGCTATCGCTGACTGACTTCGAGCGACAAACGGTGTTATTGCAGAGCGACGTGCGTACAGGCGGCAGCGTATTGGCTAGCTGGTTGCTGGATCACGGTGTCCACGCAAACAACACGATTCACAGCGATAGCTTAGTAGCGCTTGCCGGCATCTGCGCCGCCGGCCTCGGTATTGCGGGCCTACCCAGAGCAGTTGCGCAGGGGCCCGTGAGGAACGGGGCTCTACGCGAGCTCCAGATTCCCATTGGTGCCGCCGAAATGGAGTACATCGCGCTGATTAGAATCGATGCAATCTCGGATTTCCATCGCAATGTCGCGGCACTCGCTCACGAGAAGTGTGACTTTCAGACGCCGTTTCACGGGGCCTGAGCACTCTCGGACGACGCTGGACGTAGGTCATAAATGTTTACCATCAAGCAACTAGAAACTTTTTACTGGGTTGGCCGCCTTGGCACCATCGCTAAGGCAGCGGACAAGCTTCATGTCACCCAGTCCGCAGTCACAAAGCGCTTGCAGGAGCTGGAAGCGAGTGTCGCCGCGCCACTATTTGAGCGGGAGAGCAGAAAGAATCTGCTAACGCCCGCAGGCAAAGAGCTCCTGATCAAAAGTGAACATATCTTTGAGATGCTTGACCGACTCGAGAAGATGAAGGGCTCAACCCAACAGCCAGCACGGATTCTGCACGTGGGCCTGGGAGAACTTACGGCGCTGACATGGTTCCCGTCTTTCCTCAAGCGGATGAAAGATGTCTACCCGAGTGTCACAGTTCAACCCGAAATTGACATGTCCTCACTACTTCTTCAAAAGGTGAAGGAAGGACGCTTGGACTTTGCCATTCTTCCCGATCTTCCTGATGCGGATGATTTGGTGCGCGTTCCAGTCGGCAACGTGCAATTCGGCTGGTTTGCCGGGCCTGGGAAATTTGCTGTGGGAGAAACGCAGTCTTTGCACGACCTCGCGTCACAGCCCGTTGTCGAACAATCGGAACACTCCATCATCAACAGACTTTGCGCGAGTTTATGGGAAGGTGCTGGAGTCCGGCCGGAGCGATTGAATGGCGGCAACAATATTGCTGCCCTCGCCGGACTGGTGGCCGCAGGCGTGGGCATTAGCTGCCTGCCCGTAGCGTTATTCGAGGACGAGATTGCTCAAGGAAGGCTTCAACTCGTGAAAACGCATCCGCCAGCACCGAGCGTCGCGTATGCATGCTACTTCTTGAAGTATCCCCACTCAGCCCTGGGCTACAGCGTCGCGGAGATCGCCAAGCAGACCTGTACCTTTCCGGGGGCGGGCAGTTCTCCGGGGCACTAAGCGCGACACGGGGCCGGTAGGCAGGCCCATCGCCAGACGTCCATCGCGCAAGAGCGAGCAGTGTCATAGGTGAAAGTGATATCGTTGCTTTGCCCACCGCGCCCGCGTCACAGCATCAGTGATTTTCATGACGTCTCCGGTTTGTTTATTGGCTAGACGGCGTGGCGCGTCCGCCGCTTTTTAGAATCCGACCCGCCTTCATTCATAGGATCTAGCTCTAAACGTTCGCGCGGAACAATGTCGTGTTCGCGCAGGTAGCGCTCGACAAGTTGTCCTCCAAGCACGCTGCGGTCATACCTAATAAACGGCTCTCTCGCCAACAATTCGAGCGGATCGTTCTCGACAAGGTCGCTCGGAACAACTAGCACGACAGGCTCGGAAAGAAGGGGACGCCAAGCACAATACTTCGGAACGGAATACTGGGGTTCGACCACGATGGCAGCGTCTAGACTTCCGTCATTGACTCTACAACAGAGTTCTATCGAGAAGTCCGACGTCACGGAAATTTGGATCGACGGAAAGCTTTCATAGAAGCTTTCGAGAACGGCCGGTAGCAAACTCGTCATCGCTGAGGGAAACGCGCCTAGGCGAAGCTCACCCACCGCAGTGTCACTGCTCGCGATAGCGCGCAAGTCCCGCATCTCCCGTAGCAAATGTCTGCTTCGCTCAAGAATATTGACGCCCGCTAAGGTCGGTCTCATTACGCGACCGCTGCGGTTAAGCAAGGACGCACCGATCTCACTCTCTAAACCGTGAACCCTTGCACTGACCGCTGCCGGGGTGATGCCGAGCTTCTTTGCCGCCTCCGTTAAGGAGCCGAGTTCAACTACCAATACGAAGCTCTGAAGCTGTTGAGAGTCCATTCTTCACTGCCATCGGGGCTCGCAGTTGAGCGCAACGTTAGAAGTCTACCTAGAAAGGCTCACAGCTCTCTGGCGCAGAGATCGCTAGGAGGAGAGACGAAATGGCTGTGTATGTGAATTGCGCCGACAGCATTAGCTTCCGGTCTAATCTCGCAGCATTCGCTCGGCCTGTATATTACTATTTCGCTATTATGCTCATACGAAAAAAAAATCAGGCCTGAAACGGGCACCCCAAGCGGTAGGCCAGAGCACGCCATCATCCAGACTCTGCTAGAGCTTGTTAATGCAGCCCGGGGCGATTGACGCGTCGTCATCCGCGGCGTGGCACAGAAAATAGGCAAGGAAACTGGCCTGAACGAGGGCCCGCATGTGCCCGTGCAAACCATCACCGGCCCCAAAGGAGGCGCCCCCGCGCTAACGGCTAGCGAGACACCGTATTGGCCTCAGCGCGCCATACGGCATCCGCGTTTTCTATCGCCGAACACTGGCGTAATAGTCCCGTACCAGGTCGAGTCTGCTACTTTTGAAGCCGCTGGTAACTCTGGCAGTGTCTGCAAACTCCATATAGAGTTCTCGCGGCTCTTTGAATAACGGCCACGCGACGTGGTCAGGACTGCCAGGGGCTCCGGTCTTCGCAAAGGTCACCCACGCGTCGGCCATGGCCTTAGCGACCTTGGAATCGACTTCTGTGAAGGGAAGCTTCTTTCCGCGATGTGAGGCGGACAAGTTATCGAAGGCGAACTGAAGCTCGTCACCGTGGACTGGCTCCACTGCCCCGTCGTTGCGATGGCGAGAGAACAGGTACCGGTAGGCTGGCAACCCCGCCTTGGCATACGCCCGCAACAGTTCACGCGTGCCGAAGTTGAACTGCGTGTCGCTGTACATGTCGGCCGTCGTGCGGTAAATCTGGGCGTCAGACTGCACGCCGTATTCACTTCGCGCACGCGACTCGAAGCCAGGGAAATTCCTGTCCACAAACGATTGATAGCCTGCAACCGACGACTGCACAAAATTCTTTGCCGCTCGCCCGCCTTCGTCGGAGTTGCTCCCCACCAAGATTGGAACGGCAGGAAGCGCGCCGGCTCCGATGGCTTGATAATCTGGCCTAGACACGATGTCGCCATCCTGAACGATGCTAATCATCGCTGGCGTCGTCATGCGCGCTTCGGACTTCGGACCCGAACTCTGCAGTGCGACCAGCTCTTTTGCAGGTAGCCCCCGGAGAGCTTCGATGCTCTCGCCATATTTCACGCCGAACGCTTGTGCCTCGGCCTGCGTCGCTTGGGGACGCATCACGCCGACGCTCTGCATAATTGCCTGCTGAAACAACCCCTTCGCCTTCGGCGACAGCAGCAGCGTGCTGATGGAATGCGCACCTGCTGATTGGCCGAACACGGTTACCTTCGCAGGGTCACCACCAAATGCTGCGATGTTGCGCTGGACCCATCGGAGCGCAGCCATTTGGTCCATCAGTCCGTAGTTGCCCGATGTACGACTTGGTGACTCGGCAGCAAGCCCAGGGTGAGCCAAGAAACCCAACAATCCAAGACGATAGTTGATGGTGACCACCACAACGCCCCTGCTCGCGAGCGCTTCGCCATCATAGGTTGGATGCGAACCTGAGCCATACCGAAAGCCGCCGCCATGAATCCAGACCATGACGGGCAGCTTGTCAGTGGCAGCTTTGGCGGGGCTCCATACGTTCAGCCGCAGGCAATCTTCGCTCATGCCATTGCCGCGCAGTTCAGGATACTCGGCGGTCTGAGGGCAATCTGGCCCAAATCGACTCCCGTCGAGCACGCCATCCCACGGTTGGGCTGACTGAGGAGACTTCCAGCGAAGTTTTCCTACTGGCGGCGCAGCATATGGAATCCCACGGAAGCTCTTCACAGTATCCCCGATGCCGGCGACCTCACCACCTTCGGTCTTTGCAACCGTCAGGGTTGATGCTGCCGCTGCCGACATCGCTACTACACCGACTACCGCCGCAAACAGGTACGCTGCTTTCATCGCTGCTGCTTCCTCAGAAGTTATTGTTATTCTGCGGTGATTTTTCCGTCCTTAATCACCTTCGCCCATATAGCGAGTTCTTGGGTCACGAATTTGTCCAAAGTTGGAGGATCCATGTAGGCAGCAAAGCCACCCTGCTCCTCAATCTTCTTCTTATACTCCGGGCTTTCCGCGATTTTCTTAATGGATGCGGAGAGCTTCTTGACGATGTCCGGAGGTGTGCCTGCCGGCGCGAATACCGCAAACCAGGACTCCACTTCGTAGCTTGGCAAGCCCGCTTCGGCAGAAGTTGGTACATCAGGCATCGAAGGATGGCGCTTTGGCCCCGTGTAAGCCAGTGCCTTGATTTTTCCGGCCTTCACCTGACCGATTACCGAAGGCGGCGTCGTCACGAACATGTCGACCTGGCCGCCAATAAGGTCGCTCACCACTGGGCCGGCACCCTTATACGGAACGTGTGTTACCGGGACCTGCGCTTGATTGCCGAACATGACGCCGGCGATATGCTGGATGGAGCCATTGCCCGATGACGCAAAGAACAAGCCTCGATTGTCCTTCTTGCCAAAGGCAATCAGGTCGCGCAGGTTCTGAGCTGGTATCTTGCCACTGACAGCGACGACATGCGGGGCACGCATCACCAGCGCTACAGATGCGAAGTCCTTAGGCTTCCAGCGCGCTTGGGGAAACAGCGCCGGATTGCCCACGTGATAGCCGGAGTACTGCATGAGGAGCGTGTACCCATCCGGCTTGGCTCGTGCGACCGCTTCTGTACCAATGTTGCCGCTTGCACCAGGCCGGTTCTCAATCACGATAGGCTGCCCCAAGTCCTTGGCGAGCTGCTCGCCGATCAGCCGCGCGACGATATCTGTCGACCCAGCGGGTGCGCTCGGGACAATCATCGTGACAGGCTTGGTGGGGTAGGCGTCCGCGGCGGACACTTGCGATGCAGCCGCCAGCACGATCGCCGTCGCGGAGATTTTCACACTCCATTTCATTTTTCGTCTCCTACAGACTTATACGCCGGAAAGGTCTGGCCATCCCGGCTTTGTCATTGGTTTTCTGTCACTTCTGGAACAGTGCTTCCATCTCTTTACGAACGCGGTAAGCCGGTTGCTCTGCGTCGATGACCACGTCCTCCCATGTCAGGGACTGGTCCTTAGCTACATCGCGGCGGAGCTTGAGGTGATGGGCCAGACCCAGAGGCAGGCTGCCAACGCGGAGGGACTCCTTGGCCGGGAACAGCTTGCCGAAGACGGTGTAGCCGCCTTCGCCATCCAGCATTTCCCCTGCCTTCAAATCCCGCTTTGCAGTGGCAACAACATCAGCATTGAAGTGCTGGCCTACGCCGGTAGGCTCGCGACGCAGTCCAACGCTCGCGACGGAGATGCCGAGCTCCAAGCCGATGAGGTGCCATTTCTTGTACTGCACCATGCACTGGCCATTGGGATCGGTGAAGACTTGGTATTCCTTGAAGCAGCGTCGAATGTACTCAGTCGGTGCCTCGACGCAGACCCAGACGCCCTTGCGAATGTCGTAACCCACGGACGTTCCATCGGTGTTCAGCGACGACACTACGTCAACCACCCCCTTCTGCGACAGGACGCCGCCATCCGACTTGAGCCGCATGACCGTGGGAATCTGCTCAACGGACGCCGGCGCAAAGGTGATACCTTCGGCTTGAACCTGAAGACCGGTGGCATTCGCAATCGCCGTACTTTCGATTGCCGGCTTAGAGCCGTCGAGGAAGGCATTGAACATCTTCGGATTCATGCCACCGATGCGAGCCTGCTCGGCCGTCACGCCCCAGTGGTCCCAGACCGTATCGGGCGTCGATTCGCGGAACTTGGGCAGCCACTTGTGGCCCCGCCCCGCGGCGATGATCGGGAACCCGCACGTACGGGCCCAATCGACCAGTTCGCAAGCCAGGCCTGGTTGGTCGCCATAGGCAAGCGAGTACACCACTCCTGCCTCGCGGGCACGATGAGCAAGCAGCGGACCGCAGAATGCATCGGCTTCCACGGTAACGTTGATGACGTGCTTACCGTGCTTGAACGCAGCCAGGCAGTGGTCGACAGCTGCGATCGGGTTACCCGTACATTCAATGATGATGTCGACGCCAGGATGCGCTACGAGCGCTTCCCAATCATCACCGACATGCGTCGAGCCCATGCGAACCGCATCATCCAGCGATGCGGCTTGAGCGCGACCAGCTTCCCAACCCACACGCTCTAGGCTGGCGTGGGCGTTTGCGGGTACCAGATCAGCAATACCCACCATGTGTACGCCCGGCGTGCGGGGTACTTGCGCCAGATACATCGATCCGAATTTGCCTGCGCCGATTAGGCCAACACGGATGGGCTTTCCTTGCTCGGCACGCGCGAGCAGCTGAGGATAGAAGTTCATGGTTAATTAGGTAAGGTTGAAACGAAAGGCGTCAGCTACGGGGCTGGGCGAGGAAGTCCAGGTCGCAGCCTTCAGGAGCCTGCAGTACGGTGCGCTGATAGAGCTCCTGATAGCCACCACGTTTCTGAGGCAGTGGCTTGCGCTCGCCAAGGCGGCGTGCGATTTCTTCAGGCTCGACCAGCAAGTCGATGCTCTTTTGAGACACCGACAAGCGAATCCGGTCGCCGTTGCGCACCGCTTCCAGAGGCCCCCCGGCCGCCGCTTCAGGAGATACGTGCAGAACGATGGTTCCGTAGGCGGTGCCGCTCATGCGTGCATCCGAGATGCGCACCATATCCTTAACGCCCGCCTTGGCGAGCTTGGACGGAATGGGCAAGTAGCCGGCTTCTGGCATCCCCGCGGCGAGCGGGCCGGCGTTCTTCAGCACCAGGATGTCGTCAGCGGTGACGTCGAGGTCGGGTGAATCGATGCGGTTTGCCAGGTCTTCCAGACCCTCGAACACCACGGCGCGACCTTCCTTCTCGAACAGAGCGGGCGTTGCCGCGGCGCGCTTGAAGATCGCGCCATCGGGTGCGAGGCTGCCGTGCAGTGCAATCAGGCCACCTACATCGCTTACCGGATCAGAGAAGGAGCGGATGACCTTCCGGTCCACCCAGCCAGCCGGTTCGTCAAGGCGTTCGCGCAGCGTGCGACCGTCAACGGTCAGGCAGTCCAGGTTCAGCAAGGGACGCAGCTCGCGGAGCACGGCGCCCATACCGCCCGCGGCATGGAAGTCCTCCATGTAGCCCTCACCCACCGGCTTGAGGTCAACCAGTACCGGGGTTTCATCAGAAATCTCATTGAGACGTTCCGGGCTGATGCGAATGCCGAGGCGACCGGCGACGGCAGTCAGGTGAATGATGGCGTTGGTCGAACCGCCGAGCGCCATCAGGATACGGAAGGCATTTTCGACCGACTGCTCTGTCATGATCTGCGAGGGCAGGATGGGCGAATGTGCAAGCCGTACGGCTGCCTTGCCGGTCTCCTCAGCGGCCACCAGACGTTGGGAGTCCACCGCGGGAATTGCAGCCGTACCCGGCAGGGACATACCAAGTGTCTCGGCGATGCACGCCATCGTGCTCGCGGTGCCCATGACGGCACAGGTGCCGGCAGTGGTGGCCAGACGCGTTTCGACCATCCGGATTTCTTGCTGGTCAATCTCTCCGGCTCGGAACTTGCCCCAGAAGCGGCGGCAATCCGTACATGCGCCCAGTCGCTCACCCTTGTGCCGCCCCGTGGACATTGGGCCGGTGACCAGTTGGATGGCGGGAAGATTGGCGGAAGCGGCGCCCATCAGCTGCGCCGGCACCGTTTTGTCGCAGCCACCAATCAGGACGACGGCGTCCATCGGTTGGGCCCGCACCATTTCCTCGACGTCCATCGACATCAGGTTGCGGTACACCATGCTGGTCGGGTTGAGGAACACCTCACCCAGGGACACCGTGGGGAACATCCGCGGCAAGCCGCCTGCCGCGAGCACGCCGCGCGATACCGCTTCTACGAGTTGCGGCATGTAGCGGTGGCAGTTGTTGAAATCGCTGGGCGATGCCGCGATGCCGATAACCGGTTTCGACAGCAATTCTCCCGAGATGCCCATCGAATGCGCCATCGAGCGGCGCAGGTAACGCGCGAAGTCGCGGTCACCGTAGTTTGTCAGTCCGTTGTCGAGGCCAAGCGGTTCAGCCATGTTCCTTCTCCGTCTGGGGTGCTGCGGCGCTGAACTGCACGGCCAGCATATCTTCAAAGAATCGAGTCATCGAACCCTTGTCGCTGGCTCCGTGGCCAGCCAAAAGGCTCATTTGGTAGGTGGCAGTGGCTGCAGCAAGCACCGGCATCGGGATGCAATGGCGAGCGCCGAGCTCGGCGGCGCTGACCAAGTCCTTGTAGGCGGCCTGAAGCGGGTAGCCATCGCTGAAGTAGCGCGCCAGGATGCGGGGGAGGAAGAACTCCGATGCGTAGCTACGGCCCGTGCCACTATTGATGACCGACGCAATCTTTTCCGGGTCAAGTCCCATGCGTCGAGACATGGGGAGAATTTCTGCAAGTGCTGCGCAGTTGATGTCGAAGAGCAGCTGATTCACAAGCTTCGTCAGCTGCCCGCTGCCGGCCTCGCCCATGTAGAGTATGTTGTTGCCCATACGCTCAAGCCACGGTTTCACCGTCTCGAACGTCTCCTGCGAGCCGCCACACATAACAGTCAGGGTGCCGGCTTCCGCGCGCGATTGCATTCCCGACACCGGGGCATCCAGGAATGCAAGATTGCCTTCCGCCAGACGCGAATGGATATCCAGCGTGGCGCCATGCTCCATCGTGCTCGTATCGACAATGATGGAACCGGGACGGAGCAGGCTCGTCAGTCCGCCGTCGCCAAACAGCACGTCCATGACAGCCGCCGTGCCTGGCAAGCTCAGGAACACAATTTGCGCATCAGTGAGGCCAGCTAGGGAGTCCGCCGTCGTAGCACCAGCTGCCTGCAATTCCGGATAGGCGTCCTGCACTTTCGACGTGACTAGCAGGTCCGTATCGGCATGCAGGAGGTTTAGGGCCATCGGCTTGCCCATCTGGCCGAGGCCAACGAAGCCAACGATGGTGCGCTCGGAGTTCGCGGCAGTCATGCGTCGGCCCTCTCGGAGATCTCAATCAAATTCAGGTCGGGATCGCGCAGGTAAATCGAACGAATGCGGTAGTTCGCGCCGGTACGTGCGACCGGCCCTTCGATAATCTGGGCGCCGCGAGCATTCAGCTGCGCGATGACGTCATCGAGGGGAATCGCTGCAATGAAGCAGAGGTCAAGGGCGCCCGGCACGGGTAGGTGAGCCTTAGGCTCGAACTCCTTGCCTTTCACGTGCAGATTGATTTTCTGCTCGCCGAACTTGAATGCCTTGCGGCCTTCACCAAATGTCTCGAGCTTCATGCCCAGCAGCCCCACGTAAAACTCAACGCACGCTTCTTCGTTGCCGGTCGTTAAGACAAGATGGTCCAAGTGATGAATCATTAGCGTCTCCTTCTTGCAATTTTGCGAATGACCCAAATGTATGCTTGGCGAAAGCTGGGAAGGAATGCCTAATTTCGCATGCACCCTTCTCATTTTGCGAAGCCGCTCCTCTGTGGGACTGCTAAGATGTGGATATGTCACAGGAACTCATCAATCCCGCACGTGTTGATTTCGTCACTTTGCGACTGTTCTGCGCAGTGGCTCAGACGGGCAGCATCACCAAGGGCGCGGAGCGGTGTAGCTTGGCGCTATCGGCCGCAAGCAGAAGGATTTCGGACTTCGAAGCCGCCTCGAAGGCCATCCTGATGGAGCGAACTGCTCACGGCATTCGGCTGACGCCCGCAGGCCATGTCGCGCTTCAGCACGCAATGCGGCTTTTCCAGGGCTTCGAACTTTTCAGCAATGAGCTAAGCGAGTACTCGCATGGGTCTCGAGGGCATGTTCGACTCTGGGCGAACATGTCCGCCCTGGTCGAATTCCTGCCTTCTGCGCTAGAGCGCTTCTTGCACCTTTACCCAGACACCCGGGTCGAGGTTGAGGAGCAACTCAGCGGTGACATAGTTCGCGCAATCGTGGAAGGATTGGCAGATGTCGGCATATTCGTCGAGGGTGCGCCAACACACGGCCTGAACGTCATCCCCTATCAAACTGACCGGCTCGTTGTCCTTTGCTCGAAGACGCACCCCTTGGCCGAGGCGGACGAAATCGACTTCCGCAGCTGTCTTTCTTATGACTTCGTGGGCCTGAATCGCGGCAGCTCGCTGCTCAACACCATCTCTACTGCGGCGCATGACATTGGCTTTCCCTTGCGGCTGCGCATCCAGGTTCGAAGCTTTGACGCCATGTCCGAAATGATTGCTTCGAATTTGGGAATAGGTGTACTTCCCCTCGGAGCATGCTTTCGAAAGCTCGAGCCGTGGGGCCTGAAAGCGATTCGACTCGTCGATGACTGGGCAGAGCGAAGGCTGCTCATCGCCACGAGCGCCTCCCGCGCTTTGTCTGGCTCAGCGGCGCTTCTCGTCGAGCATCTGAGCAAGACGCCTGATGAAATTGCTGACGGCCATTAGGCCGACCTGTTTTCCGCTTTCCGCCCGCCCCTCACGAGCGCGCGCCCGTCCCTCCACTCCCCCTTGATCCATCGCTTCATCCAGCCAATACAACCTAGCGTGGAGTGCCGTATCCTGCGCACAGCCGCCTACCAAAGGGTTTTCCCCATCTAACCGAAAACAATGCATGCATTAAAGTATGCGTTAATGCATGCATTGTTGAGGCACGGCCTCACGCTGGAAATGAACGCCAAACCCTTGCCGGTCGCGTCGCTTGCCGACGCCGCATACGAAAAGATTCGCCAGCGAATACTGGATAACGAGTGGCCACCCGGCTATAGGGCGCTGGAGCAGGAAGTCGCTCTCGCCTTGGGAATGAGCCGTACGCCAGTACACGAAGCACTGGTGCGCCTGCACGCTGAGCGCCTCATCGACCTGATTCCGCGGCACGGAATGCTTGTATTGCCCGTTTCGCCGACAGATATGCGCGAGATCTACGAGGTGTTGACCGCGCTGGAATGCATGGCCGCCGAACTCGTCGCCCGCAAGAAGCCCACAACTAGTGACTTGGTGCCTTTGACCGAAGCGACCGACGAAATGGAGCGCGCGCTCGAGAACGATGACCTTGACGCGTGGGCGGCTGCAGATGAGGAGTTCCACGTCGCACTGCTCGACCTTGCCGACAACAAGCTGCTGGCAGAGGCGGTCATGAAGCATTGGGACCGGGCCCACCGAGCGCGCATGTTTTCCCTTCGTTTGCGCCCGAAACCTGTGAACTCGACTCGCGAACATCGCGCTCTGGTGGCGCGCTTGCTTGATGGTGACGCCGAAGGGGCTGCTCGGGAAAACCGTGCGCACCGGGAGCGCGCTAGTCGGGAACTGTTAGCAATCTTCGAGCAATTCAAGCTCGCACATATGTGAGGCACAAGTGACTAGCTACGACATCGCTGTTTTGCCTGGTGATGGTATTGGCGTTGAGGTAATGAACGCCGCCATGGAAGTTCTTCGCGCACTTGAGACGCGCATCGGTAGCAAGTTCACAATGACCGTACATCCCGCTGGCGCTCAGCTCTATTCCGAGACCGGCAATGCCCTACCCGATTCGACCCTGGACGCGTGCAGAAAAGCCCATGCCATTCTGTTCGGCGCGATGGGCCTCCCTCATGTTCGGGGCAAGGACGGCACCGAAGTCATTCCTCAATTGGACATCCGCTTCGCGCTGGACTTGTACGCCGGCGTCCGTCCCATCAAGACTTGGCAAGGCCTGCCGGTACCCCTGCGCGACCGACGTGCGGCAGAAATTGACCTCGTGCTGGTACGTGAAAGCACCGAAGGTCTCTTCTACGCACGCGGACGCGGAACTGTCGAAGGTTCGGGCGACGACTCGTACGCGTTGGATACGATGAAGATTACCCACAAGGGCACTGCTCGAGTGTGTGACTTTGCGTTCCGGCTCGCAGAGCAGAGAAAGGCGGCGGGAAAACGCGGCCATGTTACGAATGTGGACAAGGCCAATGTGTTTACGTCGATGGCCTACTGGCGGCAGATTTTCGAGCAGCGTGCGAAGGACTTCCCGAGCATCACGGTCGAGAACGCGTATGTTGACGCCATGGCGCTCAACCTGGTCATGAAGCCGTGGCAATACGACGTGCTTGTGACTGAAAACATGTTCGGCGACATCCTCTCGGACCTCATCGCGGCCCTGGTGGGCGGCATGGGCATGGCTCCGTCGGCTGACATCGGTGACGACCATGCGGTATTCCAGCCAGCTCATGGGACCGCGCCAGATATTGCAGGACGCGGCATTGCCAACCCAAGTGCGATGCTGCTTTCTGCAGCAATGATGCTCGATTGGCTCGCCGTACGCCACGACGACCCGGCGCTTGTCGATGGAGCTCGCGCAATCGAGAAGGCACTCCAAACTTCGTTCGAAAAGAAGGAAGTTCTGCCGTTTGACTTCGGTGGTTCGAGCACAACGGCCGATATTGCCAACGCGGTACTCCGCCACCTGTGACGCTATAAGCGGACGCCCAACACAAGACAGATACCAGGGCGTCCTCGCCTCGCTAGGAGACAACGCACCTACGGGTGCTTCATTGAGGAATAGCAAATGACTGACGTTCGTATGTCGCGCCGGCAGTTTATCGCGCTACCGGTAGCTGCCGCATGCCTGACCCTGCCCACCCTTCCCGCTTTCGGGCAGAGTTTTCCGACTCGTCCCATTAAGATTGTCGTGCCCTCCCCTCCTGCCGGCACAACGGACCTGATTGCACGGGCCGTTGGCAGCCGGATGCAAGGTACTTGGCGGCAGCCCGTTGTCATTGAGAACAAGCCTGGCGCAGGCTTGCGCCTGGGTGCCGAGTATGTAGCAAAGTCCCAGCCGGATGGCTACACGCTGCTGCTCGCAGCAGTCCACCATTCCATTGCTCAAGCAGTCTACAAAAAGCGGAGCTACGACCTTGAGAAGGATCTGACTCCCGTTAGCATCATCGCGGTCGTTCCGAACGTCCTTATCGTGCCTGCGTCGTTGCCGGTCAAGAACGTAAAGGAGTTCATCGCCCTCGCCAAGTCACAGCGAGGAAAGTTGTCGTACGGGAGCACCGGCAACGGGACCGCTCACCATCTTATCGGCGAACAGTTCAACGACATGGCCGGAACCAAGCTCCTGCACGTTCCCTACAAAGGGAGCGCTCCTGCGCTAACGGATTTGATGGGCGGACAGATACAGGCGATGTTTGACACGGCGTCGTCGTGCTTGCCGTACATTACCTCCGGTAAAGTCCGCGCACTCGCCGTAACCTCTGCAAAGCGGTCAGTAGCACTTCCCGATGTGCCCACGCTTTCCGAGTCTGGCCTGGCTGGTTTCGACATCGCGACTTGGTTCGGCCTCATGGCACCGGCCGGTACTTCTAAGGATGTCGTTGCACAGTTGCAGAAGGAGACAGCCAGGATGCTGGCACTTCCGGAAATGCGTGAGCAGCTGACCAAAGCGGGCGCCGAGCCCGTAGGCAGCACGTCAGAGCAGATGGCACAACAGATTCATGGAGAGGTCCAACGCTTCTCCACGCTAGCGAAGAAGGTCGATCTGGAGCTGGAATGAAACATGCATCGTCGAACCCGCCATACGTGGTAGTCGTCGAGTTCGCTGTAGAGAAAGAGAGGTCGGAGGAGTTCTTGCAACTCCTCCTGCAAAATGCCGGAGGTGTCAGCAATTCTGTGTGCTGAGGTCGGTTAAATAAATCTCAGCGTAGGGCGTTGGTGAAGCGGTCACCGAAGAGAATGGCGAACTGGTTGGCCGCTTGTTTCCAGGTGATGGGCGGCATCTTCCAATCTTTCTCGATGTTGCGCAAGGCCAGGTACAGCAGCTTGCTGGCGGCTTCGTCGCTGGGGAAGTGGCTCCGGTTCTTGACGATCTTGCGCAACTGCAGTGCATGCTCTCGATGGCATTAGTGGTGTAGATGATTCTGCGCACTTCCGGCGGATAGGCGAAGAACGGGATGACCTGCTCCCATTGCCGCCGCCACATGTCGGCCACCGTCGGGAATTTGCGGCCCCAGTCGCTGCCGGCAAAGGCATCCAGCGCATACGCTCGGCCAACTGCTTCTTGAGCAGGCCGGCCAAGCCTGATTCACCGAGAATCGACTCGGCACCTTGTTCTGTACCTGAGCCAGCAGTTGATCGATCAAATCATCCGGAAACAGCTTCGGCGCGCTCGATTTCTTGCTCTTCTTGGTCATGCTTGTTGTTTCGGTCATAAGGGCGTTTCTTTTGATATCGTCTCATGAGCTCAACACACAACAAATCTGACAGGCTCGTGGGGGCTCGCCCAACATTTCCAGCTCCTGCAGCATCAGGTCCGCGATGGCCTGCGGCTCCGCGTGCTCGAGCATCGACAGACGATCCAGCAATGGATTGGTGTCGACTTGCGTCAACTCGCCCCAGCGCGTCATCTTCTCCGACAGGCTGGCGGCACCGCTGATGCCCTCGGCGCGGCTGCGCACGGCTGGCAACACCCTCCCCTCGAGCTTGACCTCGGCCGCACCGGCACACAGGGCGCCTATGGCGTCGCGATCGACTATTTGGCGGTGCTCCTCGTCCACGACCCAGCGGATACGCACGAACTTGTCGGACCGCTTCAGCTGCGACGCGAGCGAGCTGCGCCATGTCGGGCGGCCCGTCGAAGTCGATGCACGGCGTCGACTTCCGGCGCCGCGTACATCTTGCAGTACCGTTTGCCATCCGCGCCGTACTGCGAGAAGTACTGCAGGCCCCGTGCGTTCCACGCCTTCAACTGGTTGGGCAGGTTCGCCATCCAGTCGTCGAAGGCGAAGACAACCGGGAAGCGCCACAGCTTCAGGCCATCGCAGCGATCCTCGCCGTACTTCTGAAGGATTTCGTCGACGGTGTTGGTGAAGTCCGAACCACGGCAGGTGAACCAACCGGTGTTCTTGGGCGCCAGCGCGTTGCGCAGCTTGGTCTTGCGCTCGATCTCGTTGCCGATCGCCTCGAAAGACTCGCCGAGGGCGAGCATAGCGTCATGCATCTTGACCGCCTCCGGGTTGGCCTTGGTGGCCTTGGTGAGAACCTTGATACCGGGGCGGATCTCGCCAATGATGGGCGGCCGCGCGGGCTGCTTTTCTATGAGACTGCGGGGATGCCCGAAGTCGGTGTAGCCAATGGTTCGTTGCATAGTGCGCTTCTCCTGCGTTCAAGGACTTGAACGACGGCAGCGCGAATGGACGCAGCATGCTCCCGAAGACGCAGGGCTGTGTCGGCCCCGCGCCGGGTCGTTACTTGGGAAAGGAACGCCGCTTGGGCGGGCTCCGCTAGACAGGCCACATGAGCGGCTTCACACAAACTGAGCCACGTACTGGGCTGGCCGACATAGTCGGACCGCCGGCGGGCGAGCATGGCCGCAATCGCGGCACGAATCTCGGAATTCTGTTCGATGGCAGACAGCATGCTCAGCTCCTGTGTCGAGGGTTCCTACAAACAAAAAAAGCCCGCTCCGGCAATGCGGAAGCGAGCTTGTTTGCAGGAAAACCCGTTGCCACACCCCTTCCGGGGGCGTGGCAACCAGGGAGCTGTGCGCCAATGCGCATGCTCTATGAGGACGTAAGAGTCGTCCTCGTGCAGCAGGGTCACGCTGCACTTTAGAACACGAGGTTCACCGCAGGATCACGGATCAGCCGACGACGGCCGTTCTGCCCAAGAGGGGCCAAGAGAGAGACGCCACTTGGTCCCGAGCTCGAACGGTGTCCACAGTCTCCGCAATTCCCGGGCCAGGGCTAACAGGAACACAGGTGCTCGCCTGTTGGGTCAGCCGATCTTTCTTGAGAAGTCGGCGGTCGACGGATAGTAGTGCCGCTTCAGGCTGCAGCATGGTCAGGTTGTAATGGCCGGATACGGCAGCCAGCGCGCGTAACCTTGTCACCAGCCGCATGGTCGCCGTATGCCGTAGATTGTGCCAATGGGAAGCATTCCTGGCAGCCTGTACCCTGACTGCTCCCCACCGCCGTCCTGCTATTCAGCAAAAAGGTCTGGACCAAACACTTCGTAATGGATGCATCCCTCATGGACGCCCAGCTTCTTGAGTGCATCATGCTGCATCCGCATAAACGGAATCGGACCGCAGATGTAATAGTCGGCGTCAGGCAGCAGGATCGATTTCTCGATCAGCTTCACATCGACCAATCCCGGGTAGTCGTAGTCCCGGCCTTGGACATCTTCCGATAGCGGCTGGTCATAGAACACAAAAAGATCGAAGTTTTCGTACGCCTTAGCTGCCTCGCGCAGCCGGTCACGCATGGCGTGTACGGCACTGTTGCGTGCCCCATGCACAAAAACCACTTGCCTCGGCGGTTCCTGCAATGCGTTCTTGAGCATGCTGATCATGGGTGTCAGCCCCACGCCGCCGCTGATCAATACGATAGGTGTTCTCGCATTGACATCGATATGGAAGCTCCCGTACGGCGCAGCCAGCCTGACCTCATCCCCGACATTGACGTGATCGTGCAGCAGGTTCGAAACATAGCCCGGTGGCTGCGTCCCGCCAGCTTCCCGTTTGACGGAGATGCGATAGCTGCGTCCGTTTGGCATATCCGACAGGCTGTACTGGCGAATTTGCTGCAAGCCGAGCGCGGGCACATCAATCGCGACACTGGTGTATTGGCCGGGTTCGAAGTTCAACAACGGACCACCATCGACCGGCTCAAGGATAAATGACGTGATCACGTCGCTTTCGGGGCGTTTCTCGCGAACCACAAAGTTGCGCCATCCCTTCCAGCCGCCCGGTTGTTCCGCAGAACGCTCGTATAACTCGCTTTCCATGCCCATCAGGACATCGGCCAGATTCCCATAGGCTTGCGCCCATGCGGAAATAATGTCGTCGGTTGCGGCATCGCCCAAGACTTCCTTGATCGCTGCCAGCAGGTGTTCCCCAACAATGGGGTATTGTTCCGGCCTGACGCCGAGACTCGCATGCTTGTTGGCAATGTTCTTCAATACGGCCAGCAGACTGCTCGGGTCCTCGATATTCTCGGCATATGCATAGACCGCCCGCGCCAGCGCCTGTTGCTGCTGGCCTTGTTCCTGATGAGCCATGTTGAACACATTCTTCAGTTCGGGATGCGCTTCGAACATGCGCTTATAGAAGCACTTGATGATGTCGTAACCGTGTGCGGCCAGAACCGGTGCCGTGGCCTTTACGATGTCCTTTGTCTGCTGGGTCAGCATTGCCTCTCTCCTTACGCGGGCGTGGGGGGTCGCCAAATTGGGAAGGCTAGACGGTGGCCCAATCTCGCCGCCTTGATCAAGGTCAAGTCTAGGTGAGACGTTCTTGACGGGGCAACGCGCAGTGGTTGTTGAAGGCTTGAGCGATGCCACTACCTGGCGGAGATCGAAGTCGTAAGGGTCTTCCGCAATTTGTGTGACGACGGCGAACTCGCGTGGAAGATCTTGCCGTCGTCTCCCCCGCCCCACTACCACTTTTCTTCTGCTTGTTGACAAACGTGGGCGAGCCCGCCAGCCTCGTCGAACGGCTCCAATGATTCTCTGAACTCGTTGATTTTTTTATGCGCCAAATTCCTTATGCGGCACTTTCATGTTGTCAGGCGGCAGTATGGTGCCCACGCCGCTTTCACCGGGAAATTTGGATCCACATTTCCTATGCCAGAACCGCCAGGCGAGCGCTGACCAGACGGTTAATGCTGACGCCTTGCTCCGCCGCCTGAGTCGCCAAGGAACGATGCAACTCCGGCGGGATGCGAAGCGATAGGACTCCGCTATATTGCTTATCCGCCAGCGGGATCAAGAACGATGCCCAGATTAGAGTCGGCGGTGAATCCATTACGCAGTCGCCTCGTCGCGGAGAATAAGCTTGTGGATTATCGGAGAGCGCGGGTGGGACGACCTCCCGTGCATCGATCTTCGAAGCGTAGGGCCTCCCCTCTTGTACGGTCTTGTGTTTTTGTCAACGTGATCTATTGTGAATTGGCGTCTGTGTCGGCAAGCATCCGAGGCTGGCGTAGCTGAAGAATCAACACGCACGATTTAGCACCCAAGAGAGGGAACATCATGCTTCGCGGACTATTCATACTCCTTTGCTTCTGCCTTGGAACATTGTCCGCAGCACAGACCAAGGGAGAACCTGAAAAAAGCATCGAGCAAGGCCCCCTGGAGAACCGGGTTAAGACCCTTGCGTCCATACAACCAGGGCTCGGGACTGTGATGCATGAGATGGGTTACCGTTTTACTAATATCTATTGGGCAGCCAATGGTGGCAATTAGAGCTTGGCGCAATACCAGCTCAAGGAGCTTCTTGAAGCTCAGGAAGTGGGAGAAATAACCAGACCGCAGCACGCACCAATGCTAAAGGCCAATGAGGAAACCTACCTCGCACCGCTGGCTCAAGCCATTGAAAAGCAAAACATCAACCAATTTAATCACCGTTTCTCGGCGGCGGTGAACGGTTGTAACGCGTGTCATACCGCATTGGGCTATGGCTTCATTCTGTTTAAGGTACCAAAGCTGCCGAAGCAGGAGTTTCTTGACTTTTCCCTCAAGACCGACCCCAAGCGCTGACGTTCGCTCAGCGTCAGGGCGGTTGTCACCATGGAAAACCGCGTAGCGCCCTCACGGGCTTCGCCGTACCGCCGGCCACGAATGGTGAACTGATGCAGATGTTCGTCCGTCCAGCCCATGACCGCCTGGATGACAGGCGTGTGGCTGCCCAAGGGCAATGTGCTCGGAATAGACGATAGTGCCCATCAAATTTAACCCGCTTCCGTGGATCGCGTCATAGCCAACCAACTTGCTGCATAGCATGCCGAGCACATCAATTTCGCTCTGCTACTCGACCTTCTGGAAGAACAGGTAGGCGTCTTTCACCGGGGAGAGCGGCCAAAATAGCTGGCACCCTGGCATCATCACTGGCGAGCGTGCCTTGGCCAGCGTGACGGACCCATTCATGCAGCGGCTGGCCGCCGGCCAGCGCCGCCACCGCGCACGGCACCACGGTGTCGAAATCGATGGGGCAGACGCCGCTTTTAGCCGCCTCTTTCTTTTGGGGATCCGACACGCCCCGCTACGCAGGAATGCGGGACGACTGCCGGCCCAGGCGCCTTGGCGAATACGAAGCGCGGGCAACTCACAGCGGTTAATCGATTTTTCGTTCTACGGCTCTCTTCTACCGGATCGCGAGCTTTTTTGCGCCGCGGCATCGAGGAGAACGTTGATCGCCCACGTCGCGGGCGCCGTCACGGAGTGCAGCCATTTCCGTCAGCGGATGTCTCGGCAGGCTCGTGGACGCGGCGAAAATCCTCCTTAGCCTGCCTCCCCCACGTCCTCTTCGGAGGTCCTATCAAGTCGCCGGCGCGCGTGGGGGCCCGCGTGCGACCGGTCATTCCTGCGGGATGAGGAAACGCTCGGGACGTTTGCCCAACCATGCAGGCGCCCGGCCTCGTCCGGACCAGGTTTTCCCGGTCTTGGGATCCATATACTTCGGCGGCAGCGGCTCCTTTTCCGCGGGAGCGGAGGCGGTACCGGCGGGCCTGCCCCGACGGCGCCGCGGCGCGACATCTTCCGGCGACAGACCATACTGAGACATCAAGCCGCGAATCTGTTCGATGACGCTCGCGACCTCGGTGGCGCGTGCCTCTTCGATCTGTGCTTCCAAAGCTTGTTTTTGCACAATCAGTTCTTTATACGTCGCCATCTCTTCGTCTCCAATTTTCAAGTCACGATTGACTTATACGCATTTTAAAGTCGGTCCGCAAGGTGTTCTCTAGATACTGATATGACTTCCCGTGTCAATCGGGATTGGTCTTTGGTTTCTGGTTTGTGCGTTTGATCTGAATTTCCTGAGGGCAACGTAGCAGTAAGTCTCGACGGTGGCTCACACTGGATATTCGCGGGTTGGCTACCGCATTACAGAGGTCTACCTGGACGTCCCCCGTTTGCGAAGGTTTTCGTGCGCGCTGACTGACAGGATAGGTTGCAGCTCTACATTCGGCCTTGTTGCAGCCTGACGCGCTGCGGGCCCCTATGAAATCCCCTGACTCGCACCTCATTCCGCCCACGAGCTAAAAGCTCTCTCTGTAATTCAGGTTTGGCGAGCCCCGGTCCGACCTGTGTTGTCATCGCATACGGTTGCCACCGCAACCTTTCAACGTGTCGTCCTGTAAAGGGTTATTGCTCTGGTACAGCACACACCGTGATCATGCCGGCTTCGTACTCACATGCTCTTTTTCATAGGGGCTGTTGTGGGCGAGAACTGCCCAGATTGTACGGGCCATCTTGTTGGCGAGCGCGACGATCGCGACGTTGGAATGCCGTCGTTTGACGAGCTGGGTACCCCATGCACCCGGATCCTTCGCATTAGGTATCACCTCGCTTACTGATGCCCAGCAACACGGTTTTCCGGCCCGTGCCCGTTTGTTTGGGAACCAGGCCGAGCCACGCCGCGAATTCCCGCCCGGACCTGAACGGCTTCGGATTACCCATGGTCGCGACGGCCGCGGTGGCGGTCAGGAGCCCGACGCCCGGTATGGCAGCAATCGCCTTGCATGCCTGGTCGTCTTTCAGCCATGCCTGCAAGCGCCGTTCAATGTCGGCGATCTGCCGGTCGAGCTTATCGAGGTCATTCCACTGCTCGCGCAGTGACTCGATGAGCATGCCGGGTAGTCGCCCGGCGAGTTTCTCCAGAACACCGGGGATTGCCTTGTCGAGCGCCGCTCGGCTCTTGCCCATCACTTCACCATGGCCTGCAAGCCCAGTACGGCCGGGGAGAAGCGCCAGTTGACCACTGCCTCGCGCAGGGCCGCTTCGAGACGGCTGCATTGCGCGATCCGGTCCTCGATAGCACGTCGATATTCGTCAAAGGCAAGTTGCTGCCACGCGCTATCGAACACAAAGGCGCTGATCCAGCGCCGGTGAGCTGTTCCCCAGTCGGCTCTGCCGCTGTAGCGGACCCCATGTGAAAGCAGAAAGGCCTTCAGCAGTTGGCGGGCGCGCTTCATATCGTCTTTGGCGTTGACCCAGGCGCGTGACAGATCCCGGAATGCTTCGTCCTCGACGCTGGGCACGTACACCGCCGACAGCCCTGCACGCAACGAGCGCACCAGCTTGACCGCATCGCGCCGATCGGTCTTGACGCGCTCTCCGGGTTTCTTCGGGATTAGCGACGGCGCGCACACCATGCATTCGAATCCCTTCCCTGCAAGCTGCCGGTAAAGGCCATATCCGCATGGGCCCGCATCGTCTACGAGGCGGGCCAGTTGGTCGCGCTCGAGCTTGCTTACCCGCACTGCCAGATGGCACAAGTGCGGCTGTTCGTGCGCCGGACGACCACTATCGGTGGCGGCCAACCGGCTGCTGACGGAAATCGAGAAAAACTTCTCGGTGTTCCGGAATCGGCCGGCCAACGCCTCTAGCCCTTTGGATTCGCATGACCATCATCTATGATGTGATTCATGTAATCATCGTATTGCCATCTTGAGGCTCCCATGGAGCAAAAGACCGCTCGGCTTACGCTGCTCATCGATCCCAACAAGAAGGCTGCCTTCGAGCGCCTTTGCGCACAGCAGGATCTGACCGCCTCGCAGGTGATACGGCGTCTTATCCGCGACTACCTGGCCCGGCATGGCGTCCAGTACGTCCCCAGCGGCGTGGACACCGACAAAGCGGAAGCCATGGGCAAAGAGAGGCCACCGGTCGGCGCGCCGTCGCGGCGCGACGCGAAACTTCCCGCCAAGCGCCGTGCGATCCGTCGCGGAGCCTGATCCATGAGCAGCGTGCCCCCTCTTACCCAATGGCTCCATCTCGACTGGATGCTTGTTGTGGTTGGGGCCTGGCTGCTTGTCGGCGTGGCAGGGGTCCTGGTGCTGCATCGGTTTGCCCTGGTATCCCATGTGCTATTCCCCATCGGGGGACTGCTAGGGCTGGCGCTGTTCGGTCTGGCGCTCCACGCCGTATTCCGCGCGCCTGAGGCTGCCGTGCTGCCCATTGGCCTGCCCGCACTGCCGTTCCACCTCCGGCTCGACAGCCTGTCGGCCTACTTCCTGATGGTAATGGGAGGGGTGGCGACCGGCATCTCGACGTTTGCGGCTGGCTACTTCCGCAAGGGCGAAGGCACGCCACCAGGCCTCCTTTGTCTTGAGTACCACCTGTTCCTCGCCAGCATGACCGGGGTGATCCTAGCAGACGATGCCTACTCTTTCATGGTGATGTGGGAAACCATGGCGTTGTCTTCATTTTTCCTGATGACCGCCAACCACCGCATCGCCGAAGTCCGCGCCGCCGGCTATCTCTACATCACGATGGCACGCATCGGAGCGATCGCCATCCTGCTGTGCTTTGGCGTGCTGCAGGCCAACACCGGCGACTATACGTTTGCCAGCATGCGAGGCCAGGCGCTGACGCCGCTCTGGGCCTCGGTCGGTTTCCTGCTGGCGCTGTTCGGATTCGGCGCCAAGGCCGGCGTCCTACCTTTGCACGTCTGGCTGCCGGAGGCGCATCCGGCTGCGCCGTCACCGGTGTCGGCAATGATGAGCGGCGTCATGCTCAACACTGCCATCTACGGCCTGCTGCGTGTGTCCTTCGACCTGCTGCATGTGCGTCTGTGGTGGTGGGGCGGATTGCTGCTGGCCATTGGATTGGCCACCGCGCTGTTCGGCGTGGTCTTTGCCGCGGTACAAACGGACATGAAGCGGCTTCTGGCTTATTCGTCGATCGAGAATATGGGCCTACTCTTCGTTGCCATGGGCCTGACACTGCTGTTTTCAGCCTACGGCATGGCGCCAATGGCCGCCCTGGCCCTGACAGCCGCGCTCTACCATGTCGCCAGCCATGCCTTCTTCAAGAGCCTGCTCTTTCTGGGAACCGGTAGCGTGCTGCATGCCACCGAGGAGCGAAGCCTCGGCAAGCTAGGCGGATTGATTCGCTATATGCCATGGGTGGGCTGGCTGACGCTGCTGGGCGTGTTGGCTAGCGCCGGGCTGCCCCCGCTCGGCGGTTTCGTCTCAGAGTGGCTGCTGCTGCAGAGCTTCCTGTTCACGCCGGGTCTCCCGGAACCGATATTGACCATGCTGATCCCGGTGGTAGCCGCGCTGATCGCGCTGGTGGCGGCACTGGCCGGCTACACCATGGTCAAGTTCTTCGGCGTGATCTTCCTCGGCCAGCCCCGTGAGCCCAAGCTGGCCTACGCGCACGACGCCGGCCGCTGGGAGCGCGCGGGCATGCTGTGGCTGGGGCTGGGTTGTATCGCGCTTGGCCTGCTGCCGACCCAGTTCGTCCAGCTGATCGATCCGGTGACGCAGCAGCTGGTGGCGAGCGGACTCGGCGCCCGGACCGCGGCCAGCGGCTGGCTGCTGGCGCCGACCGGCCTGGCTCAGGCCAGCTATGGGCCGGTCATTTTCCTGCTAGGCATCCTCGCCAGTTTTGCGCTCGCCTACCTGCTGGTGCGCCGCTTTTACCACGGTCGGCTTCGCCGCAGCCCGCCCTGGGCTTGCGGCTTCCCATGGAGCACCGCGCGCATGCAGGACACTGCCGAGGGTTTCGGACAGCCGATCCGCCAGATCTTTGAACCGTTTTTCCTGATGCGCCGCGATCTGCCGACGCCATTCGATGAACAGCCGCACTACCGGGTCACTGTGGCGGATCATTTTTGGCGCTGGATGTATGTCCCCGTGATCGATCTGGCGTCGTATCTGGCCCGGCTGATCGGCCTGATGCAACAGGGACGCATCTCGGCATACCTGCTGTACAGCTTCCTGACCCTGGCCGCCACGCTATTGGCTGTGATGCGATAAAGGTTACATGAACCTGACCGGAATCCTGTCACAGCTACTCGAGATTGTGATCTCGATCGCGCTGGCGCCACTACTGATCGGCTGGGTCAATCAGTGGCGGGCATGGCTGCAGAACAAGTCGGCACCCAGCCTCTGGCAACCGTATCGAATGCTGCACAAACTATTCAACAAGGAATCGGTGGTCGCAGATAATGCGTCGCCGCTGTTCCGCGCCACGCCCTATGTGGTGTTCGGCTGCATGGCGCTCGCTTGCTCGATCATCCCTACCGTTTCCACGGACCTGCCACTGGCACCGGCCGCCGACGCGATCGCCCTGGTCGGCCTGTTCGCGCTGGCGCGGGTCTTCATCTCGCTGGCGGCGATGGATGTCGGCACCGCGTTCGGAACGCTGGGCGCGCGGCGCGAGATGCTGATCGGCTTCCTGGCGGAACCGGCGCTGCTGATGGTGCTGTTCTCCGCCTCGCTGATCTCCAAGTCCACCTCGCTCACCACCATTGTCGAGACGATCGCTCACCGGGACCTGGCCATCTACCCGGGCCTGGCGTTTGCCGGCGTTGCGTTCACCATGGTATCTCTGGCCGAGAACGCCCGTATACCGGTCGACAATCCCGCCACTCACCTCGAGCTGACGATGATCCACGAGGCGCTAATCCTCGAATACTCGGGCCGACATCTGGGACTCCTTGAATGGGCGGCCAGCCTCAAGCTGTTCGCCTATTCCTGCATCGGCCTGGCACTGTTCTTTCCCTGGGGCGTTGCCGAAGCGCATGCTCCCCTGGCCATACTGCTGGCGCTGCCCGCGCTGCTGCTCAAGCTCATCGTGGGTGGGGTCCTGCTGGCGGCGCTGGAGACGGCGAGCGCCAAGATGCGCATCTTCCGTGTGCCGGAGTTCCTGGCCACTGCCTTTCTGCTGGCTGTGATCGGCATGCTGGTCCACTTGCTGCTGGCTCACTGAGAACACGGCAATGACTGCGCTCCTCACCCAGTTCGTCAACCTCCTTGGCGCGGTGCTATTGATCCTCGCCTTCGCCATGATCTCGCAACGACGAATCCTGTCGCTGATTTACCTGTTCACGCTGCAGGGGGCGACCTTGGCGTTGGCCACGGCCGTCGTCGGCTACGTGACGGGCCAGCCGCACCTTTATCTGTCGGCCGGGCTGACCCTGATACTCAAGGTGTTGCTCATCCCCTATCTGCTGCACCGCGTTATCGATCGTCTCCAGATACGCTGGGACGTCGAGACGCTGATCAACATTCCCACTACCATGCTGATCGGCATCATAGTGGTTATCTTCGCCTTCAACCTCACCATGCCGATCTCGCGGCTATCGCTGAAGCTCGCCAGCGGCACGCTGGGCATCGCGCTGGCCTGCGTGCTGTTGTCCTTCCTGATGATGATCACGCGCTCCAAGGCGGTGCCACAGGTCATCGGTTTCCTGGCGATAGAGAACGGTCTCTTCTTCGCCGCCACCGCCGCAACCTACGGCATGCCGATGGTGGTCGAGCTGGGCATCGCACTGGATGTGCTGATCGGCGTGCTGATCCTGGGTGTGTTCATGTTCCAGATCCGCGAGCAGTTCGACAGCTTGGACATCCGTCACCTTGAGAAGCTGAAGGAGGACTGAGTTGATTTCCTTGGCCATGCTGCTCGCAACCCCGTTCGCCGGAGGGCTGGTGCTGGCGCTGGTGGGACATCGCGAGCGTGCACGCGACATCAATGTCGCGTTCAGCCTGGGCACATTCCTCGCCGCCTGCATGCTTACGGCGCAAATCGTCGCCAATGGCCCGATGCTGGCGTGGGGCCGTGAGTTCTACATCGACCCGCTGAACGTTTTTCTGGTTGCGCTCACCGCGTTCGTGGGCCTGACCACCTCGATCTTCTCGCGGCCGTACATGCGGGTGGAGCACGATCACGGTAAGATGACGCCGCCGCGGCTGCGCCTGTACCACAGCATGTACCAGCTCTTCACCTTCACCATGCTGCTGGCGCTGACGACCAACAATATGGGCATCGTGTGGGTTGCGATGGAGGCCGCCACACTGACCACGGTGCTGCTGGTCAGCGTCTACCGCACCGCCGCTAGCCTGGAGGCGGCATGGAAGTACTTCATCCTGTGCGGGGTGGGGATTGCCCAGGCACTGTTCGGCACGGTGCTGCTGTACATGGCCGCCGAGCAGGTCATCGGCCCGGAGGGTGGCGCGCTGCTGTGGACCAACCTGGACGCGGTCAAGCGCCAGCTCGATCCCAACATCATCACGCTGGCGTTCGCCTTCCTGTTTATCGGCTATGGCACCAAGGTCGGCCTGGTCCCACTGCACAACTGGCTGCCCGATGCCCACGCCGAGGGGCCAACCCCGGTGTCCGCGGTGCTCTCCGGCCTGCTGCTCAATGTGGCGCTCTATGCCGTGCTGCGCTGCAAGGTGCTGACCGATGCGGCGCTGGGCAACCATCTGACCGGCCGCCTGATGATGGGGTTCGGCCTACTATCGGTGGTCGCGGCCGTCTTCTTCCTGATCCGGCAGCGCGACATCAAGCGCATGTTCGCGTATTCGTCGATCGAGCACATGGGCTTGATGACCTTCGCCTTCGGCATGGGCGGGCCGGTCGCCAGCTACGCCGGCCTGCTGCACATGACGGTGCATTCGCTGGTCAAGTCCGCGATCTTCTTCGCTGTTGGCCACGCCGCGCAGAAAGCTGGCACGCAAATCATGGACGACATCCGCGGACTGATCCGTGTCAGTCCCACGGTCGGCTGGGGTCTGATGGTAGGGGTGCTCGCCATCCTGGGTATGCCGCCGTTCGGGGTCTTTGCTAGCGAGTTCCTGATCGTCACGACCGCCATGCGCGAGCAGCCGTGGGCCACGCCCTTCCTGCTGCTCGCACTCGGGTTGGCGTTCGCCGCGGTGTTCAGTCGGGTGCAACCGATGGTGTTCGGCGACACCACGCTCAAGCCGCTGGCGCATCCGCCAGCGCTGGTCCCGGTGTTCACGCACCTCGCCCTAGGGCTAATGTTGGGTCTTTATATCCCGCCCTATCTCAACACCTGGTACCGGCAGGCAGCCGCCATGCTGGGGAGCTGACCCGATGACACCGTCAGATCTCAGGCTCGATCTGCTGCGACTGCCCGGGCCGCTGCCAGTCTGGCATGGCCAGGTCGGGCACGACGGCTGGTCCGCCACGGCCCGTGCGGTGGCGGACGCGGGCGGGCGCCTCGTCGCGCTGTGGGGCGTCGACCGGAGTGGCAGCGGCGGTGCGTTGACGGCATGCGTGACGTACGCCACGCCGCGGGGACTGATATGGCTCGAACTGCGGCTTGATGGTATCGCGCCCGCGGTGCCGGATCTGGCCGGCGTATTCCCATGCGCGGGCCGGATGCAGCGTGCCATGACCGACCTGGTGGGTATCGCCGTGCCGGGCAACCGCGATGCCCGGGCCTGGCTGGACCACGGCCTGTGGCCGCCGGGGGCGCGGCCGCTGCAAAGCGGCGCGTCTGCGGGAGCGGCCACGGCCGGCAAACTGCCTGCCGACTATCCTTTCGTGCGTGTGGAGGGTGACGGGGTGCACGAGATCGCCGTCGGCCCGGTGCATGCCGGCATCATCGAGCCCGGCCATTTCCGCTTTTCCGTGGTCGGCGAGAAGGTGCTGCGGCTGGAAGAACACCTGGGCTACACCCACAAGGGCATCGAGCGGCGTTTCACCGATCTGGCGCCGCTTGAGGGATTCCGGCTGGCCGGCCGGGTCTCGGGCGATTCCACCGTGGCTTATGCCTGGGCCTATTGCATGGCGCTGGAGTCCGCCTGGGGCTGCACGCCTCCACCGCGGGCGGACTGGCTGCGCGCCCTGATGCTCGAGCGTGAGCGGGTGGCCAATCATATGGGTGACCTGGGGGCGCTGGGCAACGACGCGGGGCTCGCCTTCGGCCTGGCGCAATTCTCGCGCTTGCGCGAAGACTGGCAGCGGCTGTCCGGAGAGGCTTTCGGTCACCGGCTGATGATGGACGCCGTGGTGCCGGGCGGCGTTGCGCGCGACCTGACGCCAGCGATGCTTGAGCGCCTGCGTCAGCAGTGCGACCACATTGAGCGGGAAGTACGCGTGCTGCGTGCGGTGTACGATGAGCACGCGGGCCTGCAGGACCGCTTTCTTGAGGCGGGCCGCGTCACGCCACAGCTTGCCGCCCAGCTTGGGCTGACCGGCCTCGCCGGACGTGCCAGTGGCCGCGCCGTGGACCTGCGCTGCGACCTCGCCTGGCTACCTTACGATAGCTTGGCAGTGAAAATGGCCACCCACCGCGGTGGCGATGTCGCCGCCCGCGTGGCGGTGCGATTCGATGAGCTGTTGGAGTCGCTGCGCCTGATCCGCGCTATCTGTGCAGGCCTGCCGGAGGGAGCCACGCGAATCGTGCTGCAAGCGCCCGCTGGCGCCGCCATCGGGGCAGGATGGGTGGAGGGCTGGCGTGGCGAAGTCTTCGTCGCGCTCGAACTTACCTATGACGGCCGCATCCTCCGTTGCCATTGCCACGACCCATCGTGGCAGAACTGGCCGGTGCTCGAGCACGCCATCATCGGCAACATCGTGCCGGACTTTCCGCTGATCAACAAATCCTTCAACCTCAGCTATTCGGGGCACGATCTCTGATGTGGCAAATCCTCAAGCAGATTGCCCGCACCGGCATTGTCACCGAGCCGGCGCCGCCCACCGCGGCGGGCGAGCCCGCCTCTATCCAGCGCATTCACCGGGAGCTGCTCGACATTCTCGGTCAGGCGCTGACGATCCGGCAGGTCGACGCAGGCTCGTGCAATGGCTGCGAGCTGGAGATCCACGCACTCGGCAATCCTTACTACAACATTGAAGGTCTCGGCATCAAGTTCGTCGCCAGCCCGCGCCATGCCGACATGCTCCTGGTGACCGGACCCGTCTCGCGTCACATGGAAGAGGCCCTGCGACGCACCTACGCGGCAACCCCGGAGCCGAAACTGGTAGTGGCGGTGGGCGACTGTGGCTGCACCGGCGGTATCTTTGGGGAGAGCTATGCAAGCTGCGGTCGTGTCGCCAATGTCATCCCCGTAGACGTAACCGTGCCAGGCTGTCCACCGCCGCCATTAGAGATCCTGCGCGGGATTCTGAGCGCCATTCGGCAGCGGCAGACCAATCCCGCACGGCGCTAGCGATGTTGCTCGCCAGGGCGCCTTGTATGCGATGCCCTGCAATTTGCCAACTTAGGCCCAGACTCGCAATCGTCGACACCGCTTGGCCCCGAAAGCACCTAACGCGCGTCGCGCCATGTGAAGCAGACCCATGCGAACGCCTGGGCAACTAGCCCTTTCCTACTACGTATCACCCACGTTCCTTCGCCGCCAAACCAGGTGCGCCGATCTTCGGTTTGGTGGCGTAGTCCACCTCGTACTGCTGCAAATAGTCGCGGATCATCTGGCGAACAATCTGAGATGGCGTCTGGTCTTGGGCGGCACAGAGCGCCTCAAAAGCCTTCTTCTTCTCCGGATCGATCAATACGGTCAGGCGAGCGGTCTTGGATTCCATGCGTTCTGGAGTGTCATGTTATGATAATAGCATTATCATTATATACAATTGCAAGGCTCACCACGTATCCCGCCGACATGAACTGTCGTGATGCCGGAGCGTAAGCAAGACTGCATGCCAAGCACGCACTCGCGGCATCAGTAGGGATGAGCGTTTTGGCTCACTTTTTTTCGATGAGGGCACAGTGGTAGAAGTGACCATAGAGGTGGCCGCCAAGGATGGGCTTCAGGCACGGAATTCCGCGCGCTTGGCTTTCACGGCCAATCAGTTTGAGTGCGACATCCTGCTCACCAGCGGCCCCTGGGTCGCAAACGCCAAGAACGTGATGGAGGTCATGCGGCTGTCCGCTCCGGCGGGGACGTACATACGCATCCAGGCGGACGGCGTGGACGAGGCCGCCGCTGTCGTTACCATCGCGGCCTTGCTGAGGGGGGATGCACTCCCCAAGTCTCTCTAATGGAAACGGACAGATGCACGCCGACCGCTCCTCGTTCGAGGCCTATCTGAAATTCCTGGCCGAGGCGACCAGCGACGGTACGCCCCAGGTGTTGGAAACCAAGCACGCGCTGTCGCTGCATTTCGACGCACTGGCCACCCAAAGCTTCATGTCGCGCAAGGATCCCGACAAGCTCGTGCTGGGGTACACCAGGACCATGATGGGCTTCCTGCTGTTGCACCCGACTCCAACCAGAATCTCGATGATCGGCTTGGGTGGCGGTTCACTTGCCAAATACTGCTACCGGCATCTACCCAACACCAAGGTTGTGGCAATTGAGATCAATCCGGCGGTCATCGCCTTGCGCGAGCAGTTCCAGATCCCGCCGGACGACGAACGACTCGAGGTGGTTTGCGCGGATGGCGCCGAATATGTCGCGAACCAGAATGCGCGTCCGGACGTCATCCTGGTGGACGGCTTCCTGGCCGACGGCATGCCGGTACAGCTTGGCACCGCGGATTTTTATGCCGCCTGTCATGCACGCCTGGCCGACACCGGTGTGCTGGTCGCGAATTTTCTCGAAAGCGATCCCGATATCCCGCTCTATCTGGAGGAAGTCAGCGCCGTGTTCGGCAAATCAATGTCGATTTCCCTGTCCGAGGACAGTGCTAACTACACGCTGTTCGCCTGGAAAGGGGCACACAAGCTGCCCGCTCTAGAAGCACTGAAGGCGCGGGCGCGCATCCTGGAAACGGCGCATTCGCTGAACCTGACTGCAGCCGCTCACCGTCTGAAACGCGGCGAGCGCCTTGCATCGGATCGTGCCGCCTGGCCCAAGCTGGCAAGGCGGTCGGTCCGGTATTGACAAGCCTCTTCCTTGCGTGCAGGCCTTCTCACCAACGCAACCATGCCAATCCTGTACTTGCGTAAGCTGACCGGGAAGGAGCGCAGTCCCGACAGCAATCGGCAACTGGCCTGCTACCTGGCCTTTGTTGCCGGAGCAACCAACGCAGGCGGCTTCCTCGCCGTGCAGCAGTATACCTCGCACATGTCGGGGATCGTGTCCGCCATGGCTGACAACCTGGCGCTTGGCAGTTTCTGGCTGATGTTGGACGGCCTGGGGGCGCTGCTGTCGTTTCTGGCGGGCGCCGCCTGCTCAGCGGTGCTGATTAACTGGGGTCGGCGCGAGCACCTGCATAGCGAATACGCATTGCCACTCATGCTGGAAGCCGCGCTGTTGGTGTGTTTTGGCCTGCTTGGAAGCAATCTCGAGCACCACGAATGGCTGTTCGTGCCGGCAACGGTCATGGTGCTCTGTTTCATCATGGGCTTACAAAATGCCATGATCACCAAGCTGTCAAACGCCGAAATCCGCACCACGCACGTGACCGGAATGGTCACGGACATCGGCATAGAACTGGGCAAGCTGTTTTACTGGAACTTGTCCAGAGCCGACTTGAGCAAGCCACCGGTGCTCGCCAATCGGCACAAACTGCGGGTACTCATCACGCTCATCGCATTGTTCTTCGCCGGCGGGATCATTGGTGCCCTGGGGTTCAAGCACGTCGGGTTCAGCGCCACGCTCGTGCTGGCAACCCTGCTGCTCGCCCTCGCGGCAGTCCCTGTGCTCGACGATGTGCGTCTGCACTTGTGGCGCCGGGACCTTCTGCCTCATTTGGCCTCACGCTCCCGGCGTTGGGCTCGCGCAGTCAAGGAAGATGCGCACGCGGTGTGGCTGGCCGCGCAAGATCGCCGCACGCCATGGTATGCGAAAGCGCTAGCCTTGCTGGTCGCCGCCTATGCCTTGTCGCCCATTGACCTGATTCCGGATTTCATTCCAGTGCTCGGCTATCTGGATGACGTGGTGGTGGTGCCTCTCGGCTTGTTGCTGGCAATACGATGGATTCCGGTTGATGTGATGCGCGAGCATCGCGCAGCGGCCGCTGCAGCCATCAGCCGCCCCGTCATCCACGTCGCGGCGCTGGTGATCGTAACGCTCTGGGCCATTGCTGCGGTGTCGGCATTGATCTGGCTCGTGCAACATCTTCCCGGGCGGGGAGGCAACTGAAAGGACGGCCCGATCTGGCACAGCCATCGGCCAGCCCCACAACGAAGTCGCGGTCTGGCTGACGCCGGGGGCAGAAATGAAGCGCTTTGCGAACGCCTTAGGCGGAAACGAGGCGCGTGAGCGCGCAATTAAATGAGCGAGAACCTACGTACAAGCCTGCTTGCGCTAATCGCCCTTGGCAAAGAGCGCGGTTTCCTGACGCGTGGTGAGCTGAGCGATCAGCTTCCGGATTGCGACGAAACATCAGGTGCCATCGACCGGACGCTGGCGATGGTGGCCGATCTCGGCATCGAGGTGGTCGACCGAGCGCCGGCGGAAGCTCCAGCATGGCTGACTCAGGATGCGGCACCCTCCGCAAATGAGGAGGATGTCGCAGAGGAAGTCGCCGCGGCCATCACGCAGAGCGACGGTCGATTGACTCGCACGACGGATCCCACGCAGATGTACCTGCGAGAGATCGGCGCGATCCCTCTTCTGACGCGCGGGGAGGAGGTGGCCATCACCCGGCGCATCGAAGACGCATTGGCGGAAATGATGGCGGCGATGGTGGCTTGCCCAGTCGTGGTTTCCGAACTCCTGGCTATGGCCGACCGGGTTGCCTGCGATGAGATGGCATTTGATGATCTGGTCGATCACATTGTGGAGCCGCAAGCCGAGGCAGGCGGTAGCCTGCAATCAGAAGCGCAGGTGCAGACCGAAACGGAGCTGGAAGGTGACGATACAGGGCTCGACGATGGCGATCCGGTGCCGATGCCGTCTTCTGATAGCGAATCACTGCGATGGCGGGGCATTGCCTTCGAAAGGTTTGCAGCAATCCGATGCCAGGCCAATGCGCTTGCCAGTGTCGCTTGCTGCCCAAAAGCAGAACCCACCCAGTATGTCAGGGTGCTGATCACCCTCCAAACTGAGCTTGCGGCATTCCGCTTTAGCCCGCCCGCCATTGCGGAGCTCACACAGATCCTTGAAGCGTTGATCGGGGAGGTTCGTCAAACGGAGTGCCACATCGCCGAGATTCTGATCGACAAATGTGGCATCGCGCGCGAAGTGTTTCTAGAAGGATTCAGGGATCAAGCCGCAAATCTAGACTGGATGAAAGCGCTCGCCGCCGAGAACCCTGCCATTCGCGCTCACCTGACAAGATGGGCGCCTGAAGTGCGAGCGCTTCAGCAACAGTTGCGTGCCTTGGAGGCCCGCGCCGGGATGCCGCTGGGGGATCTGCGGGAAACCGCCAAACGAGTCGCGAAGGCGAAGACGAAAGCCCTGCAAGCCCGGTCCGAGATGATCGGGGCCAACCTCCGACTGGTGGTCTCCATCGCCAAGAAATACCAGAACCGTGGCTTGCCGTTGCCGGATCTCATCCAAGAGGGAAATATTGGACTCATGCGCGCCGTAGACAAATTCGATTACCGGCGCGGCTACAAGTTCTCAACCTACGCCACCTGGTGGGTTCGGCAGGCGGTCATACGTGCCATCGCCGATAAGGCGCCCTCCATTCGTATACCGATGCATCTTGTGGAGGCCATGGGCAAGATCAACCGGCATTCACGCGAGATCTTCAGGGAAACTGGCGCCATGCCAACGCCGTCCATGTTGGCTGCCCGTTTGGCGATGAGCGAGAAACAGATCAAATCCATCCTGAATCTCGTCAAGCAGCCGATCTCGCTGGAGACGCCTTTGGGGGAAAGCGGGGATGCCCTACTAGGAGACACCTTGGCTGACGAGGACACGGTATCCCCAGTGGACGCGGCGACCCAGGTGGCACTCCATCAGGAAATGGAAACCGTTCTGGCAAGGCTAACCCCGCGCGAGGCAAAAATTTTGCGCATGCGCTTTGGCGTAGGGCTGCAGACAGACTACACGCTGGATGAAATCGGCGCGCAGTTCGGTCTGACCCGCGAGCGCATCCGCCAACTGGAATCCCAGGCATTGCGAAAGTTGCGAAAACCTGAGCTGACGACACGGCTCAATGGCTTCGTAGAGAGAAAGACATGAGCGACGAACAGTATCACCGTGCCGTGGACCTGATCCACTTGCTCTACGCAGCACTGGTCGGCCGGATGACGCCCGGCGGAGGCGAGGAAGCCCGTGAGCTGGCCGAGAGCGCTATGCAAGAGGCGTCGGAATTCCTCGGACTACCGTCGAAGGAACGGTAGTTGAACGAGATCGCGGCGCACAGTTGGGTTGAACGTACCTGCACCAATGAATAGTCAAAAGATCAGATTTCTTCGCTCACGAATTCCCAAGTTCGAGTGCACCCCTGGATGTCATGACTGTTGTGGCCCTGTGACAACCTCAACGGAGGAAATGTCGAGGCTTCCCGTCAAGAGCGATACTGAGCACGAAACTGCGCTGGCAAACCTAAGTTGCCCTCATCTTGGTACCACGGGATGCAGCGTGTATTCGGAGCGCCCATTGATTTGCCGCTTGTTTGGAACGACCCCAAGGCTTGCCTGCCCGAACGGAAACCGGCCGGACAAAATGATCGATCCGGACATTGAACAACAGATTCAGCGCTTCTTTCTAGAGACACGTCACGTGCTGGTCTGACTGAGGCAAGTGGCCACAGCCGGTAGGCAACAACGGGGCGCAGGCAATTCGCTATCGTAAGGCGCGCATTGCGCAACAGAGTCAACGGTGGCTGCCGGCAATGCCGGTGGTATCTGGGGCCTCGGGCCCCAGACCAAGTAGGCGCTGAATGAGACCGGGCGACAATCTGGTCTGTCGCGCGGGGCGTTCGCCAATCGAATCCGAGGCGTTGTGCATGTCGCGCGAACCGGGCACTCGACGCCTCTCGATACCTATCGCGAGCGCATCATGTGTGAATGCGCTCCTTCAAAGAACGGCTTTGAGGACGTCCGCTGCCCGGTTCGCGTCTGCCTGCGAGTCAACGGCCACGTACGCGACGAATTGCGTACCGATCACCGCCGCTGAGAAGCCACGGAGGTTGATCCCCGCTTCGGCTAGGTCCTCGGTCATTGCAACGGCAAGCCCCGGCTGATTGCTGCCCTGGACTCGAACACAGTGCTGCTTCCGCGCGATATTGAACCCTGCCACGGCCGCCGCCACCATTTCCCGATCTCCCTGCAGCGGTGTGACAAACACGAGGCATTCGCCAGGCCTGTCTGGACTGCGCCGTGCAATGATGAATTGCAGGTCGGCCCCGACATCGCGCAGGGTCGTCAAGATCGCGGCCAGGCCGCCGGGCTTGTCCGGAATGCTCGCCACCCAGACTTCCACTTGTTCCACGAGCAGTTCCATTGTCGCTTCTCCTAGCCCTTCTCGTTCGGTGCAAGCGGCCGCTTCCCGTATTGGCTGGTCATCCAGCCGTGGCGCACCATCCATTGAATGGGTGCTCAGCGAGAAGCCGTCTTCTTGGAGCAAACGGCGGACGTGTCTCGATGCCATCGCTTTAGCGGTAGACCAGCACGGGGACCTTGCTATGGGTCAGCACCTTCAGCGAAGCGTCAGTGGCAAGATGCACCACATGATGATGCACCAGAACTGGATGCAGCCGCGCCAACCTTGAGGACTACCGCGGGCGATTACGCTTGCATTTCTGCAAAAGACCGGCCCAGTCGACGACGTCGGTCAGTCTCAAGGCTACTGATTCGAAGTCAGGACCAGCGAACATATGCGTTTGCCTGTCCCCTTCATGCAAATGCTAGTGCTCCTCAGATGAAGAGAGTTGATGAAAGACAATACCTGCCTCAACTCGGACTGGTCCACGCCAATCGAGGCGTAGCTCTCATGCGCCACTCATCGGTAAGGTCGGTCACAAACCTGACTCAGATGACGTTTAGCGGGATTTTTAAATAGCGAACGCCATTCGCATCGGGCGGCGGCAACTCCCCGGCTCGGATATTGACTTGCACCGACGGCAGAAGCAGCGTGGGCATCGCCAGCGTCGCATCGCGCGCCTGGCGCATGGCCACGAACTGTTCCTCGCTCACGCCGTCATGCACGTGGATATTGCCTTCGCGCTGAGCGCGCACCGTCGTTTCCCATGCAGGCCCGCGCCCCTCGGGCGGATAGTCGTGACACATGAAGAGCCGTGTATTACTCGGCAGGTCCAGCAGCTTGCGGATGGAGCGATACAACTCGTGCGCGTCGCCGCCCGGGAAATCGCAGCGAGCCGTGCCGACGTCCGGCATGAACAGCGTATCGCCGACAAAGACCGCATCACCAATCTGGTAAGCCATGTCGGCGGGTGTATGTCCTGGCACATGAATCGCCCTGCCGGTCAGGCCGCCGACGGCAAACGTCGCTCCGTCGTCGAACAGGTGGTCGAACTGCGACCCGTCGAGCCGGAACTTCGGTTCCAGATTGAAGAGTTTCTTGAACACCCCCTGTACACGGCGAATGTTCTGGCCTATTGCTATCTGGCCACCCAGGCGGCGCTTCAGGTATGGCGCGGCAGACATGTGGTCGGCGTGCGCATGCGTCTCGAGAATCCACTCGACACGCAGTTCGTGCGCGCGCACAAACGCAATGACCTTATCAGCACTTGCCGTAGATGTCCGCCCCGCCTTGGGGTCGTAGTCCAGCACTGAGTCGATGATGGCGCACTCGGAGCGCCCCTCCTGAAAGACCACGTACGTCACGGTCCAGGTCGCAGGGTCGAAGAACGGCTGGATAGTCGGGTGCACGCTCGCCTCCTTGGATGCAGTGCATTCTATTCACATATATTCTATTGTTTTATATAATATTAACAAGCAAAATGTAACCGACCTATGGACCAACCCCACTCCGCCATCGACCTCGCCAGCATGCAAGTTGCAGCGGCGCAGGCCTGCGCCCTGCTCAAGGTGCTTGCCAATCCGGATCGCCTGCTGCTGATGTGCCGCCTGTCCCAAGGCGAGCTGTCTGTCGGTGAGCTGGAGGAACAGCTCGGCATCCGGCAGCCGACGTTGTCTCAACAGCTCGGTGTGCTGCGCGAGAACAGCCTGGTGGCGACGCGCCGTGACGGCAAGAGCATCTTCTATTCGGTGGCGAGCCCCCAGGCGCTTGCCGTCATGGCGGTCCTTTATGAACAGTTCTGTGCCAACCAGGAGGCGACATGCTGATTGACCTCGCTAACTTCACGCCCGGCCTGTCACTGGTCGGCGGGTTCATCATCGGTGTGTCAGCCGCCGTGCTGCTGCTGTTCAACGGCCGCATTGCCGGCATCAGTGGCATCTTCGGCGGCCTGCTCAGCCTGCCTCGAAAGGACATGGCCTGGCGCCTGACCTTCCTCGCTGGCCTGGTTGGCGCTCCTGTGATTGCGAGCCTGCTCGGCAAGCCGGCCATTGCGGATATTCAGGCAAGCTGGGGCGAAATCCTGGCCGCCGGCTTCCTGGTCGGCCTTGGCACCCGCTACGCCAGCGGCTGCACCAGCGGCCATGGTGTGTGCGGCATCTCGCGCGGCTCCATCCGCTCGCTGGTCGCCACCCTCACCTTCATGGTGGCGGGATTCCTGACTGTTTTCGTGCAACGGCACCTGATTGGAGGGTGATATGACCGCCATGACTGCACTCCTCGCAGGCTTGCTATTTGGCATTGGCCTGATGGTCTCCGGTATGGCCAACCCGGCCAAGGTGCTGGGCTTTCTTGACCTTGCAGGAACCTGGGATCCGTCCCTCGCTTTTGTGATGGCCGGTGCCATTGCCATTGGCTCGCTCGCCTTCCTCATCGCCAAACACCGCAAGCGCTCCTTCCTGGGGCTGCCTGTGCAACTGCCGGCCAGCACGACCGTAACGCTGCGGCTGGTCCTGGGCAGCGCCGCCTTCGGCGTCGGCTGGGGTCTGGCCGGCTTCTGCCCTGGCCCCGCGCTGGTTGCCCTGGGCGCTGGCTATCCGAAGGCTATTGGCTTTGTGGCAGCAATGGTTGCTGGCATGCTCGTGTTCGAGGTCGCGGAGCGCGCCAAATCAAGCATGCAACGGGCGTAGGCACGCCAGCACTGGCAGCGAAGTGCCGTTGGATAGAGGTGTGGCAGAGGAACAAACAATCCGCCGCAGGGCTGGCGCCGACGGGCGAAGTGGCGCTTTGCACGGTTCCCCCTGACTTGCCGCCCTCATAGTCAAATTCTAGGTATTCCCCCGGATGTGTTCCTGGCCAACCGTTTCCTGGCACACCGGAGCATTGCTGATGAGGGCATCAGCAAATGGTCTGCGCAGATTGCTCCGGCGCGCAGACCAGCACATCGATGGGACTGAACACCCGGTACACCCATCGCTTCGTTGATCCCAATCAACTCAAATCCCTGACCGCCGCATACCTTGGACTAGGAACTGTCATGTTTTCTTAGGAGAATCTCCCATGTCCACCAACCATCGCCTCTCCACCCTTATCACTGCGGCCGTCGTGCTCGCTTGGGCGCCAGCAGCTTTCCCGGCGTCACCGGCTACCGGCACGGAGCATGAGCAGCACCATCCTGAAAAACAACAAAATATGCCTCCGGTCGTAGCCCCCGGAGTTTCCAGCGATGCAAGGCTGGACGCCCAGGTTGCCCACCTGCGTGCCATCAGAGAGCGGCTTGCGCGGGCCAAGACGCCGGAAGAGCGCCAGGCCCTCTTGGCTGAACGCCATCAGGTCATGCAAGATGCAATGGCCATCATGCAAAAGGACATGATGAAAATGGGCGGCCCTGCTCGTATGGCTCCTGGCAAAAGAGTCGCCAAGGGAAACGCCCCATCAAATCAAATGCAAATGTGCCAAGACATGGCGGGTAGTCACATGGCGTTCATGCAGGAAATGATGCAGACGATGGCCAACGACCAAGGCATGGGTCCGGGCATGGGCCCGGGCATGGGTCCGGGCATGGGTCCGGGCATGGGTCCGGGCATGGGTCCGGGCATGGGTCCGGGCATGGGCCCGGGCATGGGCCCGGGCATGGGTAGAACGATGGCGCCAGGCGGATGATTGGTCTAGCCGTAAGGCTTGGCCCTCGCGCGGACCGATCCCGTTGGACCGGCGACCTGCCAGCCCCTTGCCGTCCGGCCGTGCGCGCTTGCGACAGCAGTCCCGCTGCAGCGGCAGAACGGAGTGAGCGTCTGCGAAGCTTTCAGCGTAGCGTCGCCGGCGCCGAAGCGTGTGGATATGCCCGAAGTGAGGATCACATCATGGACAAGCCGGTCTTTGATTACGCGGCCCGTTGGCAGCGCGCGGCGGCTTTGATGGAGCAGCAGGACGTCGACGCGCTGCTGCTGATGAAACCTGCAAATCTTGCATATTTCACTGGCGACGGTCGACCTTGCGCGCTGGCGCTGCTGACTCGCACGCTGCATTGTGTTGTTGCCGTGCCGGCTTGTGATCTAGCCAGCATTCGTCGCACTTCCGTCGCAACCGAGCTTCGCTCTTTCCAGAGCGAAGTCGAGATGTTCCACGGCTTCCGCGATGTATTAAAGGAACTCGACCTTACACAGGCAACGATTGCCATCGAGAAGAACTTTTTCGACGCCGCCTTATATGATGTCTTTGTTGCCCACATCCTACCGAAAGCCCATGTTGTATCCGCTACACCAATTGTTTCGCAACTCCGCATGTTGAAGGACGTGGCCGAAATGGCAAGCATAAAGGCTGCCGCTAAAGTAGCAGACTCGGGGATGGATGCGGTTTCGCGTGCGCTGCGGCCGGGGATTCGGGAAATCGAGATCGCCGGTGAAGCAGAATTCGCCATGCGAAAGGCTGGCGCCGAGTGATGGGCATCGGTTACGTATGTCGCCTCCGGCTGGGTCGAGCGGGCCGATGACCTGGCGCGCATCCGCGCCTGCGTCGAGCGTTAGCGCCACATCGTTGAAAGCGCCCTCCATGCCGAACGCTATGCAATCGCATCCCGCCCCATCCACAGCACGCCAAAGCGGCGGTTATCCGGGAACACCATGCCCGGGCCGACTTCATAGACATATTCGGGGGATATTCCGATGCCGACCACTTCCAACTGCCGTTCGCGCCCGTTAAGGATGGCTGTGACGCGGGAGCCCACCTCCAGACCGTTCGCGGCAGCAAATGCGGCGCTGGCCACGACCTCGCCCTCCCGGGCGGGGCTCGGATAGTTTCCGTACAACAGGAAGAGCGCGTTTGCCACTGGCACGCCGATGGCCGGCAAGGAAACCAGCAGGTGTTGCATCCGACCACCAGCCATGATGCAAATAGAAAGGACGAAGTCAAACGCATCACTTTTTCTCGTCGCTGGACGATGTACGTCCAATAATTTGTACCGATGTTGCGCTTCGATCTGTGTGGCATCTAATGGACTAGACGAGGACGACGAGCTTATGCAGTCCGTATCATCTTGACTCTGCAGACCCCGAGACGCTCTGCTGGTCAAAGGGCGCCTCGAAAAACTTCCGTCCCATGTCGAACCGGCAGCGTCGATTCCCGGCGACGATGCAACGCCGGAGGTTGCTGACGCCAGCAGCCACGGAAAAGAGTTGCCTCAGGATCCCCAAGCCGACGCAGTTCCCCGTCGAAAACGCTGAACCGGTCGGAGAAGACGTCCGGCCGGCACCGAAATCAAAGCTTACCCCTGGGTACGGCCTCCGAATCAGGCCGCAGCCGCTCCGTGAGCACGACTCGTTCCACGCATTCCGGGACGCATCGGTCGTCTTCTGTTCCCCAAAAGCCAAGCACGGCAGCCCTCTTCCCGGATTCGGTTCTCCAGCCGGTGAAGTCGCTGTCGGTCGTCGCGCTCGAAGTTGTTCAGGCGCATGGGGGAAGTTCGAAGGCAGTGGCAGCCAGCTCTTGGCGTCGACTGTCTTAAATAGCCGACACCACTGCGTGTTTCCCGCGGTTTCCGGTCATCGGTTGCTGGCGGGAAACGGGCTTCGCTCCTAAGCTCGAACAGGCTGCCCGGCAGCATGTTGCAAGGTCAGGCATGCAAAGAATGAAGTTGTGGCTGGACCACCCAAAGCAAAAAAGAGAAAGAGAGGAGAACAAATGTCACTGAAAAGGATGGCCCTGGCGACTCTGCTGGGATGGCCGATGGCAACCCTTGCGCAGTCAAGCGTCACGCTGTACGGCGTGATCGACGCCAACGTGGAATATGTCAACCACGCGGGCGTCGTGCCGACGGCCGCCAACGGATTCAACCCGGGACCGGGCAACGATGCCTACCGACTGACTTCCGGCGGACTTTCCGGCTCGCGCTGGGGCCTGCGCGGCAACGAGGACCTGGGCAGCGGCATCAAAGCTATCTTCGTGCTGGAAAGCGGCTTCGGCCTCGATACCGGCCTGTCGCAGCAAAGCGGCCGCCTGTTCGGCCGCCAGGCTTTCGTGGGCGTCCAGAGCGACCGCTTCGGGCAGGTCAGCCTCGGTCGGCAGTACACCTCGATGTTCGAGGCCCTGGCCAACTTCTCTCCAACCGCCTATGCCACGCAGTATGAGCCGGTCGTCATGCAGTCCGGCCCCAACTACCGCGAGGACAACACCATCAAGTACACCGGGAAGTTCGGGGGGCTGACGGCACTCGCGCACTGGTCCTTCGGCGCCGGGGTGGCCCTGCCCGCCTCGGTAGGGTTCCCCATCCCGATCGGCGGCAATGGCGAAGTCCCGGGGCAGTTCCGGCGAGACACCGCCTATGGCGGGGCACTGGCTTACACGTTCGGCCCGTTCGCCGCGACGGCCGGCTATGACCAGTGGAATCCCACAATCGGCACCGGCACCGGCATCATCAAGAAGGCCGTCGTAGGCGCCAGCTATGCGTTCGGCCCCGCCAAGATCATGGGAGGCTACCGCTGGGGCCAGAACAAGAACGCGGCCGATGTCCTGATCCAGCGCGATGACTTCTACTGGATCGGGGCCAACTACCAGGTCACACCGGCACTCGCGCTCACGCTCGAGTACAACTACGACGACCTCAAGAACCTTTACGGCAACACGAGTGTAGCCAACCCGTGGCAGATCTCCTTCGTGGCCGACTACTCACTGTCCAAGCGCACCGATGTCTACCTGACCACGGCCTATGCTAAGAACGCCGGGTTGATGCTCGAGTCGCTCGCGACCTTCTATGCCAACAGCCTGTCGCTAGGTAACAGCTATGTCCTCGGCAACGGGCAGAGCAACATGTTCGGCGTCGCCTTAGGCGTCCGGCACAGGTTCTGAATGCGCGGGGAGACCGGCAAGGCGTCATCGAATGGAGGGGACTTCCCCGTCCCGAGGTCGCGGCGCAAGCCGCCAGCTGGTTCGGAAGTGCCATGATGGCGTGTCGAAGCCGCATCACAACCAACGAAGGGGAATTCCCTTCCATCCGACTAGTACAAAGCCTTGATACTTTCAACTCCGATCTTTCGTTGCACAGATCAAGGCCGTCAGCGACAAAAAACGGGCAGCACTGGGAGCCGGCAAGCCCCAAAACTAGCGCACGAAAAGGTTATCGTCGCAACTCTGCGTTGTCATTCTCTCGCCGGCACATGCATTGCGCAATGGATGATTGGGGAACATAGCCATGGAAACAGCTCAAACCGCAGGTCGGCTCAGCGCAGGCGAAGGCAGGTGTCAACGCTTTGCGACCGGCGCGGCCAGGTATCTAATCACCTTTTTCCTCGCGGCGGCAGCTGGATCGGCGCAGGCTGCACCACCCGATCTGCCTGGTCCGACCGATAGCGATAGCTGGCAATTTGCCATTGCGCCATACCTTTGGCTGCCCAACGTCAGTGGAGACTTTCGCTTTTCCGGATCGTCATCGACCGGCGGCGGCAATCTCGACATCGGCACGGGGCCGGACAGCTATCTCCAGAACCTACAGTTCCTGCTGATGCTGCAGGCTGAGGCCAGAAAGGGCAACTGGTCGATCTTCGGGGATGCGATCTACCTCGACTTCAATCGCCAGGACACCACACTCAAATCGGTGACGGCGGGCAATGGCGCCCGCATCATCGTGCCCCGCGACGTAGCGACCGATGTGGGCAGCAGCATGACTGGGGGGATGCTCCAGCTTGCCGCAGGCTACAGGGCGTTACGCGCGCCATGGGGCAATATTGAGCCGTTCGGAGGCCTGCGCTATCTGAACCTGAGTGCGAGCGCGCATTGGACGCTATCCGCAACGTTCACGCAGCAGGGCGCGACGCTGGCGCAGCAAGGCAGTGTCTCGCAAACGGAAAACCTCGTGGACGCGATCTTCGGTGTGCGCGGTCGCTTCAACCTGAGCAGCAATGGCAGGTGGTACGTGCCGTATTACGTCGACGCCGGGATCGGGTCTTCCAGCTACACGCTGCAAGCGTCCGCCGGGGCGGCGTATGCGGCAAAGTGGGGCGATATCCAGTTATCCTACCGCTACCTGACCTATGAAGTGAAGGGAGGCGAGCTGATACAACGGCTCACCTTTAAGGGTCCCATGCTCGGAGCGGTGTTTCGGTTTTGATCCGTTCTTGCCCCCATCGTCACGCCCAGGCTGCGAATGACATAGGCCGCCCGCTTCGCCTCGGCGACATCGGCGACATCGGCAACATCGACATCCTGATCAAAAATGCCGGGGTAACCGGATCGCGCTCTATCCCGATCCGCTGCTGTCACAGGTCCAGATGGCCCCCACCTACCCGCTGGAAGTCGCCCTCGCCGCGCGCTGGAGCAAGGCCCATCCGAACCTCAAGGGTGACGACGCAGTCAAGGTGGTACAGAACGAGTCCTGGGACGTCAGCGTAAAGTCGCTGGTGGCGTTTCCGCAGATCCTTGCGCCAACGGGCGACAAGCTGGACTGGACCCAGAAACTGGGGGATGCATTCCTGGCCCAGCAGAAGGAGGTGTTCAATGCCGTGCAACGCCTGCGTGTGCGCGCCCAGCAAGCCGGTCACCTCAAGTCGGGGCCGCAGCAGACCGTGACCGTGGAAACAGCAACCTCCGGCGAAGCCGCGCAGCAGACCATCGTGCGCATCGAGCCGGCGGATCCCCAGGTGATCTATGTGCCGGTGTACAACCCGGCGATCGTCTACGGCGGCTGGGGCTATGCGGGCTACCCGTACTACTACTGGCCACCCTACGCGCCCTACTACCCCGGCGATGCCTTCGTCGGAGGCATCGCATGGGGCATCGGCCTGGGCGGGGCCATTGCCTACGCCAGCAAGTTCGAGGGAGGCCGCTGGCAGCACGACGCGCGGCACCGCCAGGGTGTTGCCTATCGCGACAATGCAACACGGGAGAGATACGGCAGGAGCATGGCCGATGCGGCGGGCCGCAACAACTTTCGCGGGCGCGATGCTACGGGGGCCGGGACAATGGCTTCCAGGGCGTGGGCAGTGGCGGCAGCGCCGTGCAGCGTGACGTCAATCGCGGAAGCGCGAGCCTGCGTTCAGGCTCCGGCCGCGCTGGCGGCTTCGGCGGTGGCTTTGGCGGCGGACGAGGTGGCGGTGGAAGACGTTAGGGAACCATGCCCGTTTGGAGTGGTGTCGGTCGCGTTCCTCTGGTCGGCGGGTGGGCGGCCCGGCCCTGTTTGCATTCAGGGGACACGCTTCTATGCCGGTGATTACGAGATCGCGCAGGACGCGGACATCATCGTGATCACGGCTGCCGTCGGTGTGAAGCCGGGGCAGACTCTGCAATGGTGCCATCCACTGCGGGATCGCCAGTGCAATCGCGTGAATTCCAAGCGATCGTCCACGACTGGGCCCCGCCCTGATCACGACGGTCGTGCTGATCACCCTGCTGCTGCCTGTGCCAGAGGGCAACCAGATTAGCGGACTGTCGAAGGCGGTCAGCGCATCGGCGACCGCCCCCTTGGACGAGGTCGAGGTCACCTGCGACAACGAGCCACCTTTCTGACAACAATCGTTGCGAACGAGAGGACCACGATGGCCATCATCGCCATAACCCCGATCGGCATGACCTTCAGGATGACGTGGTGGCCATCCTGATCTCCCGCGGCGTGAAGAAGACGATGGGAACCTGGTGGCGCGTCGGTTTTGTGATGTGCGTGGTGGACCTGCTGATCTTCGCCGTGATCGGGAGTGTTTGGTGGAAGGTACTTGGCTTCTGCTGAACATGCAGCCGAACGACGCCCGATGAACCGCTCGTGATCATGCCAATTCGACGCTCTGGCCCGACTGATTGGCGCCCGCTATGTCACCGACCCGGATAAGCCGCCGGACGCGTGGCACAGATTTTTGCTGGATCAGATCAAATGGAGGACATTGCAGCAAGACGCCTGCACCTAGCGTTTACGCTCACTGTCTTGCAGCGCAAGGGTCACCACGCGTAGCGTGGCGTCGTCTGGACATGCTAAGTCGGAAAATCCAAAACGTTTGGCCAGTCGCCGCATGCCGGTATTCGACGATAAGACATATCCTTCCATGCATCGAAAGCCGCGGCTCCGAGCGATGTCGATCAGAGTGCCCAGCAGTCGGCGGGCCAAGCCAAGCCTATGCCAGTCATCGTCTACCGTTACCGCAAACTCGCAGGTATCGCTGCCCGGTGCGGCGGCGTAGCGCGCACCAGCCACAATAGACGACACCTTGTTTTCCGTGGCAATTGCCACCAGTGCGAACTCGCGCTCAACCGAGGGATGCGTCGCTTGTTCGAGCATCGCCTCCGGCAGCTGCTGCATGGCAGCCATGAATCTCGCGTAACGCGCATCTGCCGAAAGCTTGTTGAACGCCGCCAACAGGCCGGCCTTGTCATCTCCGGTAATCTCCCGCACTAGCACTTCTCGTTCATTGCACAGGGATACTTTGAACGGCACAAAGTTTGTCGCTTCAGACTTGTCTTGCATGGCAACGTTGTTGTAAGGAAAGAAAGTGAGTTCGTTGAATCGATGGCGGCCGCCTAAGGCAGGCGTCACAGGCATCGAGCGCCGCCTTTTTGCCTCCCGCCAAGTCAACGGGGTACTTGCTGGCGTCATGCCATGATATTGACGCCGCCATCCACATACAGCGTTTCGCCCGATAGCCGCCTGGCGTAGGTAGTAGCCAGGAAGGCGCAGGTGTACCCGACATCCATGATGTCGACCAACTCGCCAAGTGGAGCGCGTTCCACGGCGTCAGCGAGCATCAGATCGAAGCCCTTTAGTCCGGATGCAGCGCGCGTCTGCAGTGGCCCTGGCGAGATCGCATGCACGCGGATGCCGCGCGGGCCCAACTCGTACGCGAGGTAGCGTGACACGGCTTCCAGGGCGGCCTTCACCGGACCCATGACGTTGTAGTTCGGCACCACCTTGTTGGCGCCGTGGTAGCTCATGGTGAACATGGTGCCACCATCGCTCATCAGGGGCGCCGCCAGCCGCGCCATGCGTACGAAGGAGTGGCAGGACACATCCATGGCCTTGGCAAAGCCTTCGGCCGAACAATTGAGCAGGCCTCCCTGCAAAGCGTCTTTCGGCGCCCAGGCGATCGAATGCACCAGAATGTCGAGTCTTCCCCACTGCTCGCTGATTCGCCCAAACAACTCGTCCATTTCCGCTGGGTTCGTGACATCCAGGGGCAGAAAGATGGAAGCGTCAAGCTCCTGCGCCACCGGCTCGACAAACTGGCGCGCCTTTTCGCTGGCATAGGTAATCGCGACCTCTGCTCCCAGTTCACGGAAGGCTTTGGCGCACCCATAAGCAATGGAGTGTTCGTTCGCGATCCCGCAGATGAGTGCGCGGGCGTTGTTGAGGATCGGTTGTTGCGGCGCTGCAGTCATGGCACTCTCTCCCGGATTCATTTTTGCCAGTGAGCCGTCAAGACCAAGCCGCTGCCTTGATGGGCTATAACGGCGGTCATCGTGTAGGCATTGCAAGGGCGTCCCTGGTATGTCTGGCAATCATCAGTTCCTCGTTGGTCGGGATGACCCAAACAGGGATACGGCTCGAGGCCAAGCTGATACGCGGTCCGTCGCTGGCATTGGCGGCGGGATCCACGCTCACGCCAAGCCATGCCGCCAGCTCGCATACACGCTCGCGGATCGGCGCGGCATGCTCGCCGACGCCTGCAGTGAAGACCAGCGCATCCAGCCCCTGCGCGGCGGCAGCCAGCGAGCCAAGCTCGCGGGCGACGCGGTAGGTGTACAACTCGATAGCAAAGCGGGCTTGCGGATCGTCGCTCGCAAGCAGCGCGCGCATATCGCTCGATACGCCAGAGACGCCGAGCAGGCCCGACTTGCGGTAGATCAGGTCCTCGATGGCCCGAGCATCCATGCCGAGTTCGCTCATCAAGTACAGAATCACGCCCGGATCGAGGCTGCCGCAGCGCGTTCCCATCGGCAGGCCATCCACCGCGGTAAAGCCCATGGTGCTGGCGACGCTGCGCCCCGCCACCAGCGCGCACATGCTGCTGCCGTTACCGAGGTGGGCCACGACCGTGCGTCCTGCTGCTGCGCCGGCATCGACGCTCGGAAGGACCCCCGCGATGTACTCGTACGACAGCCCGTGGAACCCGTAGCGCCTGACGCCTCGCGCCGTAATCGCCGCGGGCAATGCGAATGCCTGTGCCACTTCGAGCTGCGCCCGGTGGAAGGCGGTATCGAAGCAGGCGACCTGCGGCAACTCAGGGCGCCGTTCGGCAAGGATGCGGATCGGTTTGATGTTGTGGGGCTGGTGCAGAGGCGCGAGCGGGCAAAGCGTGTCCAGTTCTGCCAGCAGTGCCTCCGTCACCCTTGCCGGCTGGGTGAAGCGTACTCCCCCGTGCACAACCCGGTGCCCCACTGCGCTCAGCGTATGCCCTTCCCCATGGCCGCGCAGGAAGTCCGCCAGGAAGGCGATGGCCCCCTCGTGGCCGAGATCGGTGCCGGCGTCCCACCGCTTGGTCTCGATCTCGGCCCCCGACGCATCAGTCGCGCGGAATGCCGGCGCCGTGTAGAGCCCGTCGATGCTGCCGCGCAAGACAAGTCTTAGTGCATCGTCATGGGTGTCGTACGCACAGTACTTGATGCTCGACGAACCCGCATTCAGGACCAGAATCAGTGCGGCCATGGCATCACCCCGCAACCTGGCCGGACTCGCGGCGTGCCCTGGCCACCAGCACGGCCACCGCGCACGACGCCAGCCGGGTCGTGACGGAGTCGGCGCGGCTGGTCAGGATGATCGGCACCCGCGCGCCCAGCACGATGCCCGCGGCGTCGGCGCCGGCCAGGAAGGTCAGGCTCTTGGCGAGCATATTACCGGCCTCCAGGTCCGGCACCAGCAAGACATTGGCACGCCCCGCCACGGGCGAATCGATCTTCTTGATCCGCGCCGCATCCAGGTTGATCGCATTGTCCAGGGCAAGCGGCCCGTCGACCACCGCGCCGGTGATCTGGTGGCGGTCGACCATCTTGCACAGCGCGGCGGCATCGATCGTCGATGGCACCTTCGGGTTGACCGTCTCCATCGCCGACAGGATCGCCACGCGCACCTCCTCGACCCGTAATGCGTGGGCCAGGTCGATCGCGTTCTGCAGGATGTCAGCCTTCTCGGCCAGCGTCGGGGCAATATTGACGGCGGCGTCGGTGATGATCAGGGCGTCCTCGTGCCCTGGCACGTCCATCACGAAGCAGTGACTGACGCGCCGGGCGGTGCGCAAGCCGCTGTCGCCCTTGACCACGGCTCCCATCAGCTCGTCGGTATGCAAGCTGCCCTTCATCAGGGCCTCGGCCTTGCCTTCGCGCACTAGCTGCACGGCGGCCGCCGCTGCCGCATGGCTATGATCGGCATCGACAATCGGGTATTCGCGGATGTCGAGACCGGCTGCGCGCGCAGCGTCCTCGATGCGGGACCGTGGCCCGACCAGGATTGGCGCGATCAGGCCCAGCCGTGCGGCCTCCACCGCGCCTTCGAGCGAAGACTGATCGCACGGATGCACCACCGCGGTAGGCGTGGGCGGCATCGTCTTGCAGTAATCGATCAGACGTTGGTATTTCTCATGCTTGGCGTTCACGGCTCGCTCCTGCATCAGGGTCATTGGTATCGGTCGCCGGCGATGCAGGCGACCCACGGCGCGCTAGGACGCGCGCTTGAGTGGGACGGCCGTGCCGCCCACGCGTCCCGGCTTGGCGCTAAGTAGCGTGCGGATCTGCTCAAGCATTGCCGCCTGCTCGGGCGTGGGCGTGGCGCCAAGCAGGCGCTCATCGGTACGCAGCTTCTCCGCCAACGCCTGCAGCCGCTGCCGGTCGGCCTGATGCCTGAGCAGTACCGGCAGGGTCTGAAGCGCCTGCTCGGGCGCGTACCGCGCGATCAGTTCCTGCTGACCGCGGATCTTGCGCCAGGCGTCGGGCGCCAGTTCCGGCAGCAGATCCGCATAGTCCGTCACCAGTTCCTTGCGCAACTCTAGCCTGGACAGCGGCAGTGGTTCGCCCTTTCGGCTCAGCAGGCAGGCGAGCCGGGCGATGGCCTCGGCGTATCCGCCACGCCCAACTGCGGCCAGCGCCGTCTTGACTTCCGGCAGGTCCTGCGGGGCGGTAGCGGCCGATGTGCCCGCGCGGGCGGGAGGCTCGCTCCCTGACAGGAACGGGAACAGGTTGGCGTACACGTTGAAGAATGTGTACTCAGTCATGGCATCGCGCACGGCCCGGTAGGCGTCCAATCCCGCGCTGAGCATTTCCGCCCCCGCTTGTTCCTGCTGCCGCAGCGGATGGTCCGGGTCCAGCGCCTGCCGGCTGGACCTGACCGCGTCGGCCGCGGGCTTCAACCATGCCATCCACGGGTTCAGGTCCGAAAATAGCCAGTTCTGCATGCGCAGCGGATGGAATTCGCGCAGCACCCGCGCTGTCATCTCATTGGACACCGCTTGGACGTAAGGCTGCGCAAAAAGCTCGTAGGCGCGCTGCGTGAAGTCCGACAGGTTGGCGACCGTCTCGAACGGCTTCTCGTCGACGCGATCAAAGCGGTTAAGCCTGCTGGCGATCTCCTCGAGCGAGTGCTCCTCAAACTCGACCTCATAGTCCACGCCAGCGCTGCCCTTGCGCTCATGGATGACCATGCCGTAGAGCCCCGGCGGCAGCAATTCGATGCTCTTGAGCACCGAGACGATCTGCGCGTGCTCCTTCTTCGCGACCGTGCCGGAGACGAAAATGCCGAGATGGCCGACGCTGCGGTGCAACATGCCGACGATCACCTGGCCGCGAGCCTTGATCTCCTCGGTACTGCCATAGATATCCACCACCCAATTGAATGCCTGCTGTGGCGGGGTAATATTGTCGCCCATCGAGGCAAACAGCACGATAGGCGAGCGGATCTCGCGTAGATCGAACGCCTTGCCGCCGGCGTTCTTGACGTCACCGTCCCAGAGCTTGTTGCCGACGAACAGGTTGCGCGTGATCCATTCGATCTCCTCGCGGTTCATCAGGTAGTAGCCGCCCCACCAGCGCTCGAATTCCAGAAAGCGCGGCGGTTCGGTATCGGCCTTCTTGTACAGGTTGTAATACTTGTCCCAGAGACTGTTGGCCGGATTCAGGTTCTCGAAATTCTGCACCAGCCAAGCGCCATCGAACTTGCCGTTGCCGAGGTCCGCCGTGTACGAGGCCAACCAGGTCCCACCCAGCAGTCCGCCGGAATAGCGCATCGGGTTGTCGCCTTCGCCCTCGCTCCAGGCACCACTCCAGTACGACATCGGTGCGCCGTTGATCACGATCGGCCCGGCGTCGTCCGGGTCCGAGGCCCCAAGCATCATCGCGGCCCACCCCCCCTGGCAATTGCCGACGATCGCTGGTTTGGCGCTGTGCGGATGCAGCGCGCGCACTTTTCTGATGAACTGTTGCTCGGCCTCGCACACGTCCAGCAGGGTCTGCCCCGGCTCGGGGTCGCGGAAGAAGATGACGAAATACACCGGATGGCCGGCACGCATCGCCACGCCCACCTGCGAGTCGTCCTTGAAGCCGCCGATGCCGGGGCCATGGCCGGCGCGGGGATCGATGATGACATAGGGGCGGCGGCTATCGTCGATCGTCACGCCATCGGGCGGTGTAATTTTCAACAGGGCATAGTTGACGGGCCGTTGGAACTGGCGCCCGTCCAAAACGGTTTCGTAGCCAAAATGCAGGACCGGCTTGAGCCCCTGCATGGCATTTTCGACAAAGTTGTTGCCCCGTTGCCTAAGCGTGTCCCAGAACAGAATGGCACGCTGCATGCCGTCGATGGCATAGGCATAGCCGCTCATCGGATCCATGCCGGCCATCGGCGTGGGCGGGCCGGCGCTCGGATCCCCAACGGCCTGCTGGACGCGTCCACGATAGGCCTCCTGCGCAATCTTCAGGCGCCTTTGCAGCACCATGCCGGTCTTCAGGCCAACTTCACGCGCGTGAACCAGTTGCTTTGCTGCATCCATGTCGATCTCCGCTGGAAATTCTGTGACAGAAGAGCTAAGGGGGGCCGGGGGCGGTTCGCCGTGGCGAAATACCGAATTGGCTGCGCCCCCGACTGCGGACGCCAGGATGGGAGCCCGCATGGTCGACGGGCTTGGCTCGTCCTGGCTCCGGTGCTGCTACTTGCCCGCGGCCGGCTGCACCGACACCGCAACGGCCTCGGTATAGACTGCTTCGACCCGATCGCCCTTCTTGATGCCCTTAAGACGGTCTGGATCCCCCACCACGAGGTCCACCGTGCGCCCTTTCGGCCCCTTCAGGGTCACGGTCTTGGCGCTGGTATTGACCGCAACAACGTCCGCCGTGACGGTCACTTCCCGGCCGACTGTGCCACCTGGCTTTGCTCCCGGCGCAGCACGGTCCGAGGTCTCGCGCTCGTGCATTGCGAGCGGCCCCTTATCCTTCTTGAGGCTCATGGTCAGGGCTTCTTTGTACTCTATCGTGACGGTATCGCCGACCTTGAGCTGTTCGAAATTCCTCGCCTCCGGTCCCACGACTAGGTCCGTGGTCTTGCCGTCGGCGGATTTGAGCGAAACCGTTCGCGTCGGCGCATCGATCTTGACGATCTTGGCGGTGAGCTTTGCCGTGCCGGTCGCTGTCGCCTGTCCGGGTGACTGCGTGATATCCACGCGGGTTTCGGTTTGCCCCCACGCAGAAGCGCTAGCCGCTACCAACACCGCAGCGGCCAGCAATGACATGCGTTTCATGGTGTATCCCCTGATCAGACTTGCGTTGCACTCATTCAGAGTGTCCTATGCGCCCCTCGCTTCAGCTGAAGCGCTCTCTCATTACGAGGGCCGTGATCTTGTGACTTTTCCAAAACATATCGTGAATACGCCCCCGTAGCTTGTCCAGGGTGTCATTGTCGAGGGTATCGAAGGTCAGCCGCACGGCAGGCCTGGTGCCGTCGCCTTCCATGTGTTCGATGCTGGTGTATTCCGGGAATCCGTACTTCACCAGGAAGGCGCCGATTTCCTCATCAGTGGTTTTGGCGTCGAGGTTTCCAAGTAAGAGAATAGACATGACTCACCTTCGGTTTAGGCCAAATATTGGAAAATGCCGTCGACATCATCGCTCGACGGCAGGCAGGCAAGCAGCGTGCGTGTCACGGCGTCACCTCGGTCCAGCCCGGCCCCGGGTCGAATGACCGGATCGCCACGGCCTTGGCTGCGCTATCCGGTCCAAGATCACGCTCAAAGACTCGCCCATCGTGGCTGACCATGAAGCTCTTGATGCCGGTGTCGCCGTAGCGAACCGGCCACGCGATCACCGCAAATCCACCGAAGAGCTTGCCATTCACGAGATAGTCATACTTGCCACCCGGAGCATGGCTTCCCTGCGAGGTAAGCAGCTTGTAGCGATAACCGTAGTAGCCTCCCTGGCCCCTGCTACGCATGCCGGCCTCAAGGAACGCTGGTCCCAGCGGGCTTTGCGCCTCGCCGGGCTTGGTTGGCCAGTACAGGCCGTCGTGCTTGCCGGGCGAGCTGACGAGCTTCGCCGCGTACACCGACATACCCTGCGTCTTCTGGGCCATCTGCGCGTACTCATTCTGCGCATCGCAAACGGCCAGCAAGGTCTGCATTACCGCCAGCTCGTTGCTGCCGATGCGGCGCAACTGCATTTCGGCAACGCCGGCGCGGGTATCGAAATGCCATCCCTTGGCCGTTTTCACCAGTGGAATCGGCAAGGTCCAGCCGTCATTGCCGGCCGCAATCCGAGCGCGGTTGCCCCCTTCGGGGCGAATGGCATGCGATTGGCTCCAGGCCTCAAGGAAGCGGTGGCGAATCTCTGCGCCAACCGGAGGGATCAGTTCGTGATAATTGGCACCAAGCAGGGACTTCATCGCATCGTCGTCGCTGGTGGCAACCGCCTCGCCAAATGCGTTCATAGCAGCCTCGGGCGAGCTGAAGTTTTTCTGCGCATGAGCTGGGGCGATCCCCAAGGTCAATAGCGCCAGCACCATGGCGATGGCGCTGCCCCAGGCGCAAGACCGGGACCGAGGAAGTCGTTGTATCGAGTCCATGATCGCATCCCCCAAGATTAGCGCCTACCGCCGCCACGCCCACCACCACCGCCTCCGCCACGGCCGCCGCCTCCGCCTGCGAATCCGCCGCCGCCGTGACCACCGCCGCCTCCTCTGGCCGCACCGCTTTGGCGGTGTCCAGAAGACTGCATGCTGGATCGGCCCCGGTCAAAGTCACGTTGGGCCGCGGCGCCACCCCCGCCTACGCCCTGGAACGCGTTCTCCCGACCGCCGCCCGCGCCGCCGCCACGCCCGCTCCCGGCACGATTCGACACGCCGCCGCGGTCTCCGGCACCACTGCGGTCGCCGCGCCCTCCGCGATCGGCCACAGACGCCCGGTCCGCCCCCCCACGCGCTCCGCGATCGGCCGCAGACCTCCGATCCGCCCCCCCACGCCCTCCGCGATCGGCCGCAGACGCCCGGTCCGAGCTGCCCCGACCGCCATCGCGACCACGGTAATCATTGCGCCTGTCGGAACCGGCCGAACTCCTGCCACCAAACTTCTCACGCGAAGCGTTATCCCGGTACGCCACGCCTTTCCGATGCGAGGCATCGTGCTGCCATCGTCCACCCCCCTGCACCTTGGTGCGGTCAAAGTTCCGGTCGATATTGGCAGCCTTGTTGACGTTGATGTTCACGTCGCCGCCACCCCAGTTGCAGTTGCCGAAGATGGCCCCGGCAGCGGCCAGGCCGACGCCCCATGCAAAGCCAGTGGCCAGCGCTGCGCCCGGATAGTAGGCAGGATATGGTGGCCAGTAGTAAGGTGGATAGGCGGGAGAGCTCCAGGCGCCGTAGACAACGGTCGGATTGTAGGCCGGCACGTAAATGACCTCCGGGTTCGCGGGCTCAATCCGCACAACAGTCTGGCTGGGCTGCCCCTGGACCGGAGCCGGAGGCGACTCCACGATCACGTTCTGTTGCTCGTTCGACTTGAGGTTCCCCGATTGCTGCGCTCGCGACCGCAGCCGCTGCACCGCCGCCAGCACATCCTTCTCCTGGGCGAGGAAGGCATCGCCCAGCTTTTGCGTCCAGTCGAGCTTGTCGTTCATCGGCTCAAGCGCCTGGGGAAACGCCACTAGCGACTTCACGCTGACATCCCAGGGCTGGCTCTCGACCGCCTTCAGGGCGGCATCGCCTTTCACTTTCGGATTGGCCTTGACCCAGCGTGCAGCCTGCACGATCTCGAGCGGATACGTGGAGGCCATCAGGACCTGGGACAGCACCGAATCGGGGTAGAGGGCGATGGGCGCGACCAGTGCCTCGAGTTCTTCAGGCTTGAAGGGAGCCGGCTGGTCCGACGCAGCTTGCGCATACGCGTTAAAGGCGATCAGCGTCAGACTGGCGAACAGCCATGCTCCGACATGACGGAACATATATATAAGCCAACGGTTCATCCCCCATCCTCCCAGCGGCCATTTGCCGGTTACCCCCGCGGACCTGCAGACCCCCTTGGCACAATCGTTCATGAACACGGCAATTTCCGGCTAACGAACCGGTGAATGCTGGCGCCTGGATGAAGTAAGCCTGATAAGTTGGTGGCTGATGTTGCCCAGGCGGATCCCGGCACAGGGCTCGACAAGTTCCTGTTTCCTACGAAGCCTGGACTACAGTTCCAAAGGGAAGCCGGCCGCAAACATTGTGTACCGTACGCACTTTGCGCCCAATCTAGCCGCAACCGTCACGCAAGCTGACATGAAATTTTTCAGAAGGAGAAATAAGAAAAATATGCGTGATCCATCGTCGACTGGGGTTGCCCCGTTTCATCGGACACCCATTACGCGGTAGGAATGCCCATTACTGAGCACCCCCCGCACAGATCCCGGCGTGCCCAATTCGGGCACCGGGCTCCTACCTCGGGTGTTTGACGGCGAAACGCTGATCGGGCCATGGATGGAGGATTCGAGGTTGCGGGAGCCAAGCATCTGCGAGCCGGTTCATTCGCTCCCATGTCATTGCGTCCTTTTGGCTGCGTCGCCGGAGCGTGCGCCGCCATATGTCAGTGACGTGATAGCGGAATGCGCCAAGCACTCGCGAGTTTGTGGGTACAGCGTGATATGCGAAGTAGTCCGCATGGCCGGACCGCGCTTCCGCCCGCCTCGCCCCGGTGGCCGCGGCGATGACCTGGGCACCTGGCTTGGGGGTCACGGCAGTAGCCGGCCGGTACAAGCCGTAGGTCAGTACGCCGTTCTCCGCCACTTCGAACCGAGAGGCGGGCGACATGAGTCGGCGCATAAGGTAGCCCAAAGCGAACTAGCGGACGCGGTGACCATGGGTCGCGCAGAGCTGCGAAGCGCGCTGCGGTACTATGAAGCGTTGCCCTTGGGTAAAGGCTAAGGGCCAAATGTTCGCAGCTGGATTGCGTCACATTGAGTCGTTTAACCGCGGTCGCCGAATATCTCCGAGCCCGTACAACTCGCACGCGACAACCTATGGGAGTAGAGCCATGGTCGCAGTCAAACACGAGGATCTTTCTATGGCCTTCGACTTCGTTAGCTACGCGGCGCCGATGGAGCACAACGCGTATGTCTCGCTCGATACGGGCAGAGTCTATTGGACCTCTGATTCCAATGACGCGTTCGACGAGGATATTCCTGACGACCTTGAAACTTCCGACCGATACCTTGCGATACCACATAAGAACGATCTCGATCTTGGAAGAACTCTCGCCTTACGCTTTGTCGCACAAGAGCTGCCTGCGTGTTACGACCAGGTCGAAGGATTTTTCCAACGGCAAGGGGCTTACTCGCGCTTCAAGGATTTGCTGCGGCGCGAGGGCGTTCTCGAGGTCTGGTATACGTTTGAAGCCGACTCTGTCGAAAGAGCGCTGAGACAATGGTGCGCCGAGAACGGTCTTGAGATTCTTGAAGCGTGACGGGCCGGTTAGTCAGGCCAAAAAACGTTTTGCCGCACAGGTTCTCCTTCGGGAATTCAGGCGCCGCCGTGCCAAAGCAATCACCTACCTAGCGCATAATCCGATCGGAACACTCCGGTCGCAAATCGTCGACTATCGGCCAGTTGCGACCATTCGGCAGACGACCTACCAATGGCCGCCTGTGACGAAAAGCGTCTTTCATGACATCTTGAGGTGGCCTGGAGCGTTGATCGTGAATTTCACAGACAGTTGCCGCCGGATTCAGCCACTCACGTTTCCAGCGAGGCGAAAGGACATCGAGGGGATTCAGAGCGAGGCACTCGAAGCAGAATGAAAGGCCGCGTCGGTCGGACACCCACGCTGCTGGTGTTTGGATCGCCACTAGTCTGTCGACGTTAACGTGAGTCAGCGCTGCAAGACGGGCAAGCACCAGTTCATCAACCTGCGGAAACAGCAGCCATCCACAGCGGGGCAAGTAGGGGAATGCCCCAGGCTGCTACGATCCATTGACCGGCTTCTGGCGGTCGACGTCTATTGCCAGGGCTTCAAGATCGATGGCTCGAAGGTGGAGATTGCAGCCATACATCCGGCCTCATATGCGGGAGTTGGCCGCCGGCCGCCATGCCGAAGTCTTCCCTAGCGCCCATTGCGTCAGCGACGGCAAATGGGTCACTTTCTAGAAGGACGGGGAAGAAGTCTGGGCGTGCAATGCCGTGTATGCCGCTGCGCATTTCGACTCTTCTAACGAGTCGAACGCTTGCGCGTCGACGGCCGACTGAGGTGCCGGCGGCGCTCGCACCCTGCCCTTCTCTGACAATCAAACATACCACCCCAGCAACCAGCAAATTTCGGTGTACGGGCGTTATGTGCAAAAAGTACGCGTCTAAGCCTCAGCCCTCTAGGCCTGCGCCCTTCGTACGAAGCTCACCGTAATCAGGTCTCCGCCGCAGGCTCCTGACGCTTACGAATCCACTCGGCAAACGCCTCGTCTTCGATTCGGTAGTCGCCCATGGCAAGACGGGTCACGACGTTATCGGCCAGCAAACGGCGCAGTGCATGGGCCGTGGTGTTCCTGGTGGCGGGCTTGCCAAGCATGGTACCGAGCTTTTCCAGTGTGGCGCTGGAGTGCAAGTCAGACTCACCGCGTGCCAGCAGATATAGAATCGCTCGGTCGGCAGGCTTAAGCTTGCGCCAGTGAGCGAGCGAGTGTTCGTCTGAGAACACTGAAGCCTTTGTGTAGGCAAGCGCTGCGACGTCCCCCTGCGGTTGATAAAGCATGTACCTTTCGATAAACCGCTTGAAGAACTCCGGGGTACGATGCAGTTCGTCGAACGCGCGCATACCCTGCTCCAGCGTTAGCTTCTGGCGCGCCATGGTGTTCAGGAGCTTAACTGTGAAGGCAACGAACTCGTCGCCAAACAAGGGAAACGGCTCGAGTGGGGCCCAGTTGAAGAACGGCTCCGAAGCTCTCGCAAACATGGCGCGAAGGGTCGTTGGGGTTACCCCGCCCGAATGGGGCCGTCGCCGATACAGCGGACATATCGGCTGACATATCGAAAGTATTTTTCCAGAGGCATTGCAGTCAGTAACATCCGAGTCGATCCGGATGCCAAACCTTTTGGGCTACCGGCACGAAAACAAGGAGACAACATGGCAACTGACGCAGTGAGGCGACGCCTCATGCTGGCCGCGCTCGGGCTATTCGCCCTGCCGGCCGGTGCGCAGCCCGACTACCCGGCAAGGCCAGTCAAGCTCGTGGTGTCGTTGCCGCCCGGCAGCGGCGCGGATTCCACGGCGCGCTTCATTGCCCAGAAGCTCGCTGCAAAGCTGGGCCAGCCGTTCGTGGTGGAGAACCGCCCCGGCGGGAACGGCTTCATCGGCGCCCGCGCCGTCGCCGACGCCGCGCCTGATGGCTACACGCTCTTCGTCGGCAGCAACTCGACGATGGTAACCAACGCCGTGCTGTTCACTAATCCCCCCTACGATCCCGTCAACGGCTTTGCGCCCGTGGAGCGCCTCGCGCGCTTTGCCATGGTCGTCGTCGTGCCGGCGAATTCGCCGTACAAGGCGCTTGGGGGGCTCATCGGCGCCCTGCGCACCGCGCCGGGCAAACTCAACTACGCGGCGGGTAGTCCCACCTACCAGATCTATACCGAACTGCTGAACGAGCGCTTCCATGTGCGCGCGAATCCCATCGCTTACAAGGGCACGGCGCCGGCCATGACCGACGTCGCCGCTGGCCACGTCGACTACGCGATCGGCGAGATCAGCGCGGTGTTACCGCTGATTCGCGCGGGCCGTGTCCGCCCGCTCGCCGTGACCGCCCCGCAGCGGCTCAAGGATCTTCCGCAGGTTCCTACCGTTGCCGAAAGCGGTGCGCCGGGCTTCGATGTGGCGGCATGGACCGGCGTCTTTGCGCCGTCCAAGGTGCCCGGGCAGATCGTTAACGTGCTGTCCGCCGCCGTACGTGAAGCCATGCAGCAGCCCGACAGCGTGAAGTTCATCACGGGCCTAGGCGGGGAGGTTTATCTCGGCGGGCCCCAACACTTCCGCCAGTTCCAGCTGGCCGAAATTGAGCGAACCCGCGACATCGTCAAGCGTGCCGCCATCCAGATTGAATAACCCATCGGACCAATTGAGATTCTATGCACACGGAACAACAAGCGCCGCAACGTGGCCCGCTGGCAGGTGTCAGGGTTATCGAAATGGCCGGCATCGGTCCCGGCCCGCTGGCCGGCATGATGCTGGCCGACATGGGTGCCGAGGTGCTGCGCATCGAGCGTCCAGGCGAAACCGATCTTGGCGTCAAGCGTGAGCGCCGCTACGACCTGATGCTGCGCGGGCGCAAGGCGATTGCGCTCGACCTGAAGGAACCACTTGCTGTGCAGGCCGTGCTGGACCTCGTGGCATCGGCCGACATGCTGATCGAGGGATTCCGGCCCGGCGTCATGGAGCGGCTCGGCCTCGGACCCGAGGCTTGCCACGCGCGCAACCCGCGGCTCGTCTATGGCCGGGTCACGGGCTGGGGCCAGACGGGCCCGCTTGCGTCCAGCCCGGGGCACGATATCAACTACATCGCGCTCACCGGCGCCTTGAACGCCATCGGCCGACGCGGGCAGCCGCCTTCGATTCCGCCGGCCTACCTCGGCGATTTCGCGGGTGGCGGCATGTTCCTCGTCGCTGGCGTGCTCGCTGCACTGTTCGAGGCGAGCAAATCGGGTATGGGCCAGGTCGTCGATGCGGCGATTGTCGATGGCACGGCGGCGTTGAGCAGCGTCTTCTTCGGGCTGTCGGCCGCCGGCATGTGGAACGCAGAGCGCGGCACCAACGTGCTCGACTCCGGCGCGCACTACTACAACGTCTACGCGTGCAAGGGCGGCGGCTGGATCTCGGTAGGGCCGATCGAGGCGCGCTTCTATCGGGATCTGCTGGCCCGCATTGGCATCGATCCCGACAGCCTCGGCGAGCAACTGGACCCGCGCAATTGGCCGGATGCAACCGACCGGCTGGCCGCGATCTTCCTCACGCGCACGCGCGACGAATGGACCGCACTGCTCGAAGGCACCGACGCCTGCGTGGCCCCGGTACTCGATTTCACCGAGGCGCCGCACCACCCTCACCTGCAGGCCCGGCAGACGTTCGTCGACATCGACGGCGTCACGCAGCCCGCGCCGGCGCCACGGTTCAGCCGCACGCCATCCGCCCGCCCGACACAGCCGCGCGCCACCGACGTACGCGACTACGCGCAAACGCTGGCGGGCTGGCTGCCTCCGGAGCGCATCGCAGGCATCCGCGCGCTGACCGAGCAAGCTGCGCGCTGACCGGACACCATCTCATCATTTTTCACTATCCATGAGCAATTTCCTCGATATCCGCCGTGACGGTCCCGTGGCCATCGTCACGATGAACCGTCCCGAGACGCGCAACGCAGTTTCCGACGACGACGCCGTAGACGCTCTGGTCGCCATGTGCGATGCCTTCAACCGCGATCACAGCGTGCGTGTGGTGGTCCTGACCGGCGCCGGCGCGGCGTTCTCCTCGGGCGGCAACCTCAAGACGCTGCGCGCAAAGTTCGGCAACGAGAGCGGCGAGCCCGTGATGGCGCGCTACGCCTACCGCGAAGGCATCCAGCGCCTGCCGCTGGCGCTAGCCAATCTCGAAATCCCAGTCATAGCCGCCATCAACGGTCCGGCGCTCGGTGCCGGCAACGACCTGGCCTGCACCTGCGATATCCGTATCGCATCGGAGCAGGCTAGCTTCGCGGCCACGTTCGTGAAACTGGGACTGATTCCGGGCGATGGAGGCGCATGGCTGTTGCCCCGCGTCGTGGGTGCGTCGCGTGCGGCGGAACTTTGCTTCACCGGCGACACGATCGACGCGAAGCAGGCGCTGGAGTACGGGCTGGTTTCCCGCGTGGTGACGCACGACGCGTTGCTGCCCACGGCCCTGGAACTGGCGCACCGAATCGCGGCCAATCCGGGCCACGCGCTGCGCATGTGCAAGCGGTTGCTCAAGGAGGCGCAGCACGCGCGTCTCGACACGATCCTCGAAATGTCAGCCGGCTTCCAGGCACTAGCCCATCACACCGCCGAGCACAACGCGGCGCTCGACGGCGTGCTGGCACGGATCCGCGGATAAGGGGAGAGAGGGACAAAGGGACAACATGGACATTCTCGATAATGTATTCCTGATCTCCGGCGGCGCATCCGGCCTGGGCGAAGCAACCGCGCGCATGCTGGCTGCGGCCGGCGCAAAAGTGGCCATTGCCGACATTAACGAGGCCGGCGAAGCACTGGCCGCTGAACTGGACGGGCGCTTCGTGCGTTGCGACGTGTCCAGCGGAGCCGATGCCGATGCGGCTGTACGCGCGGCCACCGCCATCGGCCGGCTTGCCGGACTCGTCAACTGCGCCGGCGTGGCACCGGCCTGCAAGACCGTGGGCAAGGATGGCCCGCATCCGCTCGACCTGTTCGAGCGGACCGTGCGGATCAACCTGATCGGCACGTTCAACATGACGCGCGTGGCGGCGGCCAGCATGGTCCAGAACGAACCCGACGCCAATGGCGAACGCGGCCTGATCATCAACACCGCATCGGTGGCCGCGTTCGAGGGGCAAGTTGGCCAAGCGGCATATGCGGCGTCCAAGGGTGGTGTCGCCGCCATGACGCTGGCCGTGGCGCGTGACCTGGCGCGCGACGGCGTGCGGTGCGTGACCATCGCACCGGGCCTGTTCGAGACGCCCATGCTGCTTGGCTTGCCCGAACTCGTGCGCGACGCGCTGGGCCGGATGGTGCCGTTCCCGTCGCGCCTGGGCAGGCCGGCCGAGTATGCCCGTCTGGTCGAAGCGATCATCGGCAACACGATGCTGAACGGCGAAGTGATCCGGCTCGACGGCGCGATCCGGATGCAGCCGAAGTAGGCCACATCGATCCTCTCCAGGGCAGGGCCAGGAGCCGGCAGTATGCCGGCTCCGTTGCGTTCCGGGGCGCGCCACGCCACTGATTGTCCCGATTGTCATGCGCGGTGCACCAATGTAGATTTCCACCACACTTCGCCGATTCTCAAAGGGAATGGACATGGATCTTCGTCAAATGAAACAGGCCCTGGTGCTAAGCGAGACGCTGAACTTCCACCGCGCCGCCGAACGGCTGCACATGGCGCAGCCCCCGCTCTCCACTGCCATCCGCAAGCTCGAGGAAGAGCTCGGCGTGACGCTGTTCGACCGGCAACCGTCGGGCCTCTCGCTGACCTCGGTGGGCGAACTCGTGCTGCCCCTGATGCGCAGCACGCTGCTCTTCGCCGACGAAATCCGCCGGGCCGCGCGCGAAGGCGAGCGTGGCGAGCAAGGCACGCTCAGGGTGGGCTTCGTAGGCTCGTCGGTGTATTCGGTCATGCCGCAGTTGATCCGCGCGTTCCGGCTGCGCTATCCGCACGTGGAGCTGACCATCGAGGAATCGACCACGGCCGACCTGCTGCGCGCCCTCGAGGACCATTCGCTCGATGTGGCGCTCGTGCGTTATCCGGTGCTGGCGCAGACGCGGGCGCAGATCACGTTCCTGCGCGCCGATCCGCTCGTGCTGGCTGTCAGCACCGACTCAGCCCTTGCCGACCGTACGACCGTGGACCTGTCTGAACTCGGCAACACGCCGTTCATCGTGTACTCGGAATCGCGCGTGCCGGCGATGCACGCGATGACGATGTCGGCGTTTCACCAGGCCGGCATCCGTCCACCCATCGTGCAGGAAGCGGTCCAGGTACAGACGCTGCTGGCGCTGGTGGAGAGCGGGCTGGGCGTGGCGCTGGTGCCGGCCACCGCGGCCGGCTACGCCGGAGGCGGCACGCGGTTGATTGCGCTGACCGGCATACCCGAAAAGCTCAGCTTCGGGCTTGCGCTGGCAACGATGCGCGATACCAGCGTCCCCACAGCGCGCAATTTTGTGGCGTTGGCGGAGGCCGTGGCGCAGTCGGCCGCATGATCGTCCCGAAACGCGCGCCGCTGCGCTCTAACGCCCCTGAAAAACCGGTTGGCGCTTCTCGGTGAAGGCCTGCAGGCCCTCGCGCATATCGTGGGAACGCTGGTGGTTGCGCAGTTCGAGCAGCTCGTGCCGCAGTGCGTCGCCCAGCGTCTTGTCGGCGGCCTCAGCCACCACCCGCTTCATGCGCGCCAACACCAGTGGGCTTTTCGCGGCCAGCGCTTGTGCCAATGCCTGGGCGCGCGTCTGAAGTACGGCGTCGGGCACCACCTCATTGACCAGCCCGAAACGCTCCATCTGCGCGGCGGTAAAGCTCTCGCCGGTGTACAGCAACCATCGCGCCGCGTTAGGCGGCAGCTTGCGCGACAACACCGCGGCCCCGCCGGCGCCTGGAAATACGCCGAAGTTGGCATGGGCGTCCCCGAGCTTCGCGCTTTCGGCAGCAAGCACGAGATCGCACGCCATCACGGTTTCGAGTCCGCCTGCTAGCGCCAGGCCGTTCACGGCGGCGATGACAGGTTTGGGAAACGCGCGCAGCGTATCGATGAAGCGTACAACGACGTCCAGGAAATCGGGCTCGCCCGTGGTGCCGGGCTCGGCCACTTCCTTGAGATCCGCGCCGGCGCAGAACGCCCTGCCATTGCCGGTCAGGACCACCACGCGGATAGCGGGGTCGTCGCGCCAGGCGTCAAGCTGCGCGGCCATCGCTCCAGCCGTCGCGCGGTTCAGGCTGTTCATGGCGGCTGGGCGGTCCATCGTCAGCCAGCCGACGGGACCATCGATGCGGGTTTGCAGGCACATCGCGGTCTCCGTCAGCAAAGTTCGAGTCCCATGGCCACGGCTTCGCCGCCGCCCAGGCAGAGGCTGGCAAGGCCCCGCTTCATGCCGCGCTGCTGCAGCGCATGGATGAGCGTCACCAGTAGCCGCGCCCCGGAGGCTCCCACCGGATGGCCCAGCGCGCAGGCGCCGCCATTGACGTTGAGCCGCTCGGGGCTGATGCCGAGCTGCGCCATCGCGATCATCGATACCACGGCGAATGCTTCGTTGATTTCGTACAGGTCCACGTCCTGCGTGGTCCAGCCGGCCATGTCGAGCACGCGGCGCGACGCATGCACTGGTGCTTCGGCAAACTGTTGCGGCGGGTTGGCACGCGTGGCATGGGCAACGATGCGCGCCAGCGGCTTCAGGCGCTGCCGTACCGCATCGCTCTCGCGCATCAGCACCAGCGCCGCCGCGCCGTCGGAGATCGAAGAAGCATTGCCCGGCGTGACCGTGCCGCCGTCGCGGAACACGGCCCTGAGCTTCGGCAGCTTGTCGGCGTCGCATTGGCGCGGCGTTTCGTCCTCTGCGAATTCGGCACCGCGTTTCAGCGGCACAGGGGCGATCTCATCACGGAAGCGGCCTTCCGCCACCGACGCCTGGGCGCGCAGCAGGCTTTCGCGCGCGTACGCGTCCTGTGCCTCGCGGCCAATGTTGTGCGCCTCGGCGGCCAGGTCGGCGTAGTAGCCCATCAGGTGCCCTTCATAGGCGTCTTCCAGGCCGTCGCGGTACATGTGGTCGAGCAACTGGCCATGGCCGAGCCGGTAGCCCTGGCGGCCGCGCGGCACGATATGGGGCGCATTGGTCATCGACTCCATACCCCCTGCCACCGCCACGTTGCAGGTGCCGGCCAGTAGCAGATCATGCGCAAGCATGACCGCTTTCATGCCTGAGCCGCACATCTTGCTGATGGTGGTGGCGGGTGTGGAGGTAGGCAACCCGGCGCGCAGCACGGCCTGCCGCGCCGGTGCCTGGCCCACGCCGGCGAACAGGCACAGGCCCATGATCGCTTCATCGACCGAAGCAGGGGCGACGCCGGCCTGTCCCACGGCCGCGCCAATGGCGACCGCGCCCAGTTCGGGCGCGCTGCACGATGACAGCGCGCCGTTGAATGCGCCAATCGGGGTGCGCCTGGCACCCACGATGACAATGGATTCGTTGTTGTTCTGCATGAAAGTCTCTGTGCCTACAAGCTGGAGAATGGGGCTGGACCGACGCCGAAGGTCAGGCGGGGACGGCCAGCTGTGTGCGGGCGAAGTCAAGGATGGCGTGGCCCGATGCCGCGTCCTGCGCGAACACCGCCTCGCCAAGCAACGTGGCGCAGTACGTCTCGCTACCTGCCACGCTGCGCCACTCGTGCAGGCGGCGCGTGAACAGCCCGAGCGCCAATTCCTCGGTAATGCCGATGGCGCCGTGTACCGCATGCGCGATCGCCGCCACACGCTGGCCGGCCTCGCAGGCGCGCAGTTTGGCGGCGGCTGCGCGCAGCGGGTCAGGCACGTAGCCGTCCGCGGCACAGCCAATGCGCGCCGCGAACACGGCCGAGCTGGCCTGTTCGGCCATCACGCTCAGTTCCTGCTGCACGGCCTGGAATTGGCCGATGGACCGACCGAACTGCTGGCGGTCGTTAACATACGTGACGCTCATCGCCAGCACGCGCTGCATCGCACCGGCCATGCCTGCGGCGTGCGCCGCGTTGCAAAGCGCCAGGATGTCGGGCTCGCCATCGCTGAAGCGGAATATCGCGGGATCGGCCGACTGCCATTGCAGCGAAGCCGACGCATGCGGCCGATAAATGCCGGGCACATGCGTGGCGGCCACCACTGGCAGCAGCAACCATTCTCCGCGCCACACTGTCAGCACGAGTTCAGCCAACGCCGCGCCCGGCACATTGCGGCACGTGATCTGCGTCGCGCCCGAGCACGGTGCGATGGCGATGCACTCGCCCTCGCTCCTGCGGCCCGCTTTTGCGAGCATGGCACGCGCGATGGCGGTCTCGGCGAACGGATGGCTCAGGCCAGAACGGCCGGCGGCGAGGAACAGCGGGAACGCGTCGGCCAGCGACAAGCCCGCGCCATCGAGTTCGGCGGGAACCAGTGCGTCGGTGTAACCGAGGGCGTCAATGGCGGACCACTGACGCGCAGCGGCATCGTCTGCGCTGGACTCGCTGCGGCGCACGGCGTCGTCGGCGCACAGGTCGGCGAGCGCGCGCTCGAAGCCTTCCAGAAGGGAATCAGTCATGGCGTGTGTCTATATTGCGTCAACGAAGTCCGAGCGCGCGGGCAATGATGCCGCGCATGATCTGCCGCGTGCCGCCCCGCAGGGAGAAGCTTGGGGACAGCTGCGTGACGTAGGCCAGCGCGCGCTGCAGCGGCTCCGACGGTTCGAATTCGGGCATCCCTTCCATGGCCTCGGCGATCCAGGCCGGCACGGTCTGCTCGAACTCGGTGCCGAGATCCTTCACGTAAGCCGCGTCAGTCTCGGGGTTCCCGCCCTTGTCGAGCAGGTCGGCCACGGCGAGCGACATGGCGCGCAGCACGGCAAGCCGCCCGGCAATGCGTCCGGCGATCGCCTTGACGGCATCGGGCACCGGCAGCCCGCAGGCCCGCACCTCCGCCAGCCACGTTTCGGCCACGAGCTGGCTGGTCAGGATGCGCTCCGGCCCGCTGCGTTCGAAGGCTAGTTCGGCGGTCACCTGCTTCCAGCCCGATCCTTCCTCGCCGACCACCGCATCGGCGGGCAGGTCCACATCCTCGAATACCACTTCGCAGAAGTGCGCGTCGCCGGCCATGTCCTCGATCGGGCGATAGCTGATACCGGGCAGGCTCAGGTCGATCAGCACCTGCGACAGACCCTTGTGGCGGTCGCCATGCTGGCCTGACGTACGCACCAGTGCGCACATGTAGTGGGTGCGGTGTGCGTTGGTCGTCCAGATCTTGCGGCCGTTGAGCCGCCAGCCGGTCTCGGTGCGCACCGCGCGCGTTCGCACGCTCGACAGATCCGAGCCCGTGTCCGGCTCGCTCATGCCGATGCACATGAACATTTCGCCGCGCACCATGCGGGGCACGAAATACTCGCGCTGCGCCGGCGTCCCGAACTTCAGGATCAGCGGCGCGGTCTGGCGTTCCGCGAACCAGTGGGCCGACACGGGCGCACCGGCGGCGATCAGCTCCTCCACCAGCACGAAGCGCGCAAAGGCGCTGCGACCCGCGCCGCCATACTCCTTCGGCAGCGACAGGCCAAGCCAGCGCCGCTCGGCAAGCGCGCGGCTGAATTCCGCGTCATAGCCCATCCATGTGCGGGCACGCACGTGCGTGGGCGTATCGGCCAGCGCCTGTTGCAGGAAAGCGCGGATCGGGCCGCGCAGCGCCTCATCCTCGGGAGGGAGGGCGACGAGTGGCAATGACTCGAGGCTCGTGGTCAAGGGAATGCTCCTGATAGCGGGTTGTCGTTACTGGCGCGATGGCGCCAGCACGGTAGCGCCGGACGCAGCCAGCTTGCTGATGTCTTTGGTGCTGTAGCCGGCTTCGGCCAGCACCGCGGCGCTGTGCTCGCCGAGGCGCGGCGCCTGGAGCGTGATCTCGGGCGATGACTTCGACCACGTGCTGGGCACAGCCATCGAGCGGATGACACCTTCGGTCGGGTGTTCAACCACTTCGAAGAAGCCTACCGCATCGAGATGCGGGTCGGCCAGCAGCGAGTCGATCGTGTGCAGCTGCATCACTGGCATGTCGGCGGCTTCGAGTACTGCGATCCATTCCGCGGTCGTGCGGGTAGGCATCACCTCCGCCACCATGCGGTACAGCGCATCGATATGCTTGGTGCGCTCGCCGATCGTGGCGAAGCGCGGGTCGCTGTCCATCAGGTCCGGCTGTCCGACCAGCGCGAAGAACTGGCGCCATTGCTTGTCGTTGTAAAACAGCACGCACAGGTAGCCGTCCTTGGTGCTGAGCGGGCGCCGATTGTGGTCCAGGATGCGGGCATAGCCGCTCGGGCCGATCGGCGGCTCGAACGTCATGCCACCCATGTGGTCACCTAGTACGAACTGCGCCATGGTCTCGAACATCGGCACGTCTACGCGCTGGCCCTCGCCGGTGCGCTCGCGATACAGCAGGCCGGCGCTGACCGCGTTGGCGGCGGCCAGGCCGACGATGCGATCGGCCATCGCACTGGGCGCGTAGCGCGGCAGATCGGCGCCAGCGGCCTTGGCCAGCGACGGGATGGCGACTGCGCCCTGGATCAGGTCGTCGTAGGCCGATTTGGCCGCGTAGGGGCCGCCCTGTCCGTAGCCGTAGACGCCAACGTAGAGAATGCGCGGATTGATCTTCGCGATGTCTTCATAGCCGAGGTTCAGCCGTGCCATGGCCTGGGGGCGCACGTTGTAGATCAGCACGTCGGCATCGGCCGCGAGCCGCAATAGCGCCTCGCGCCCGGCTGGCTGCTTCAGGTCCAGCACGATGCTGCGCTTGCTGCGGTTCGCGTGCAGGAAGATCCCCGCCATACCGTCGTTTCGCCGGGGCCCGACGTCGCGCACGGTATCGCCCGCGGGCGGTTCTACCTTGATCACATCTGCGCCCAGGTCGCCAAGGATCTGCGTGGCGTAAGGTCCCATCAGAACCGTCGTCATGTCGACGATCCGGATGCCCTGCAGTGGGCCGCTCATGGCCGGCTCCGCCGGTGCGATGGCGTCACGTCCTTCATGATGTCTCCTCCGTTCGTATGCGGCCATCGTACAGAACAGCGGGAAGGCGAAAAAATACTTTTGATATGTCGCGCCATACACGGGCTGTATCGGGGTATCGGTCTGTCGGTGGTGCGAAGCGGTACTGCCTGCCACGCACCGTTTCATCTGCTGGATATGCGCCGTCCAACCCACCCTTATCGGGGTGTATCGCCTTCCCGCGTGCGGGGCAATCATGCCGGACGTGCGCCATGCCGATGCACGCGGCCCGCGTTGTACGGCGGCACCGATTCAATAAAAGGAGACCACTTATGCCCAGTTTCAAGCCCCGCATGCTGAGGCTGCTGTGCCCCTGGCTGGCGGGATTCGCCATCGCAACACCGGTCCATGCCGGCGAGTATCCCGAGCGACCCGTCAGGATCGTCTCGGTCACCAGCGCCGGCACCGGCGTCGACGACTACACGCGCCTGCTGGCTAAGTACCTCACGGACAAGCTCGGGCGGAGCTTCGTAGTCGAGAACCGGCCTGGCGGCAACATGGTCGTGGCAACCGACTTGGTGGCGAAGGCTGCGCCGGATGGCTACACCATACTGCTCGCGGGCTCCGGCGCCATGGCGGCCAACCCATACCTGTTCCGCAAGCTGCCTTATGACCCGATGAAGGACTTCGTGCCCGTGGCGCGGCTGTCGGTGCTGCCGATCGCCATCATCGTTCCGGGCAACTCGCCCTATCGCTCGGTGAAGGAACTCGTGGCGAGCGCGCAGGCGAATCCTGGCAAGCTAAACTGCGCCACCTCGAGCAACGGCTATCGCGTCATCGCCTATGCCTTCAATGAAGCCGCGAAGATCGACGCGGCAAGCGTGCCTTACAAGGCCTCGAACGCGTTGATGACGGACGTGATGGCCGGCGTGGTGGACTACGCGGCGGTCGAGGCGTCCGCCATCATTCCGCACGTGCAGAGCGGCAAGCTCCGTGCGCTGGCCGTCACCGGCCCATCCCGCCTATCGCCGCTAAAGGACGTGCCGACGCTGGCCGAACTGGGCCTTGAGCGGCAACCGTTGAATACCTGGACCGGCCTCTTCGCGCCAGCCGGCACGCCGCAGCCGATCGTCGACAAGCTGGCCAGGCTGGCGCTGGAGTTCATCGGTACGCCTGAGGCGGTAGCGCACTACCACGCACGCGGCAGCGCAGCCTATCCCGCCGACGGCGCGGCGCTGCGCAAGACCATCGTCGCGGACCAGCAGATCTGGAAGCGGATGATCGCGCTGACTGGCATCCAGCCGGAGTGACGAGGCAACAGCGCCGCCCACCCTTTTCGGGTCGGCGGCGCTCCTATCGTCCTGCCGGACCTGCAATCAGAAGATGTGCCGCACGCCCGTGGTCACACCGACCATGTTCTTCTGTCCCGGTGCTTGCGGATAGTTGAACAGGTAGCCGGTGAAGGGGCCGTCGTTGATCAGGCTGCCGTTGTGGACGTAGCTGCTGGCGAGGTACACGTCGGTCCGCTTGCTGAGCGAGTAATCGAGCACGAGCGAAACCTGCTGCGGATTGGCGGGATTGGTCGCCACGCCCGCTGGCGTCGGACGGTACTGCTTGATGTTCGAGTAGTAGTAGCCGAGTTGCACGCCCAATGCCGCAGTCACGTCATAGTTGACGCCGGCGAACCAGAAGTCGTCGCGGATCAGCGTGGCGTCGTTGCTGAACTGGCTATCGCGATAGCGGTAGCCGCCGCTGATCTTGAGTCGGCCCGTCGTGTAGCTCGCGGCCACGCCGGTCTTGCGCTCGCGGCCCGTGTTGCCAGGCGTCGCGGCCGGCGCGGGATTCCACTGGTCGTACCCCACGCCCACGGCAAAACCACCGCCCTCGTACGAGACCGCCGCGCCCCATGCGCTGTTGTCCTTGATATTGCCGGGCGCTTCTCCCGGGCCCAGGGGCTGCCCCGTTCCGGCTGCCTGCAACGATGATGCCGTGCCGAACGAATAGTGCGCTCCCACTTGCACGCCGCCGAACTTGCCGCGGTACTTGGCCATGTTGGACTGGCGGTAGTTCAGGCCCAGCCACCATACCCCCGGTTCATAGCTGGCCGCAAAGCGCAATGGCGCGAAGACAATCAGCGCGTCGGTCATTGACGTGTACTGACGGCCAAACGTAAGCCGGCCATGATCCTTGTTGCCTAGCCCCACGATGGCCGCCCGGTTGAACAACGGCGCGGTGGTCAGGTTGCCCGAGTCCCAGTCGAACCCCGACTCCAGGTTGAACAGCGCCGACCACCCCTGCCCCAGGTCTTCCGTCCCACGCAGGCCCCAGCGCGACGCTGACAGGCCGCCCGCGCGCGGCATGTCGAAACGCTTGCCCACCGGCGCGGTGGCCGTGCCCGTCGTGGCCAGGTTCGCGGGCGCGGTGCCCACGCGGTTGACGTATTCGATGCTGCCGTCGATCACGCCATACAGCGTGACGTTGGTCTGCGCATGGACGACACCAGCAGCCATCGTGCCCAGCGCCGCCAACGACGCGTGCGCGAGTTGTGATTTCTTCATTTTCTCCCCTTCTCCCTTTGCTTGGTGGCGTCGCCCCAGTGGTTGGGGCGACCTGATGCGCCGCGCTAGCGTCCTCCACGCATGCGCGGATTAAAAAAATCCAGTCACGCCGGGTTACGCCGGACTTCACGATCCCAGTCATACTTCGGCGCTTCGCCGCGCAGGAAGCCGCGCACCGCTTCCCCGTAGTGCGGCGCCGCGGCGGCTAGCGCCTGGGCCTGTGCCTCGATCTCGAACATCGTGTCGTAAGGCGTCTCGAACGTCGCGTTTGCAGCGCGCTTGGTCAGCGCCATGGCTTCACGAGGGCCGTTGAGGAAGCGCGCCGCAAACCGGCGCGCGGCTTCTGGCAGCGCATCGGCGGTGTAGATGTCGTGCACGATGCCAAGTTGCCGGGCCTCCTGGGCGTCCACGCGGCGACCGGTCAGCATCAGTTCCTTTGCCTTGCTCATCCCGACGATGCGCGGCAGCGCGTAGAGCGCACCCATGTCCGGTATCAGTCCGACTTTCACGAACGCCATCGAGAACGACGCCCGCTCCGAGGCGAGCACGAAATCGGCTGCCAGCACCAGCGAGCAGCCAGCGCCTGCCGCAGGGCCATCGACGGCGGCAATGACCGGCACGCCAAGCTGGTGCAGCCGCCGTAACCACGCATGGGTAGCGGCCACGCGGTGGCGCATCACCTCGGGGGCGCGTGCCGCAGGATCGGGGTCGTCAATCAGCGCCGCGACGGACTTCAGGTCGCCGCCAGCGCAAAAGCTGCCGCCCGAACCGGCAAGGATCAGCGCACGAATGCTGCACTCGTTCTCAACGATATCGAGCATGTCGGCATAGTCCTGCCGCATCTCCAGCGACAGCGCGTTGCGCGCCCCGGGGCGCTGGTGCGTGAACTCCGCGATCCCGTCGAGGACGGTCAGTACGGAATGGCGCAGCGGATATTGCGAGGTTGGCATTGAGGATCCTTCGGTGGATGGGAAACGTCCTGCACGTGCTGGGCAGACAGTCTCCACGCACGCGCAGCCCAACGGTCCCACCCGACGTGAGGGGATGCAACGCAACCCGAAGGGACATATGGAACGCCACGAATGTATCGCCACAGCGGCGCGCACCTGGCGACACTTATCGCCACCAAAGGCGGGGGGCACAACCTCATGCCGCCTTGCTTTAAGGTGCAGCATGTCGGCAAGCCGCGTTCGCGGTGCCGCCGGTTAATGGAGAGCAACGCAAATGGACTTTCGAGCCGACCCCAACCTCACGCAGTTCCGCCAGCAGGTACGCACGTTCCTGCGCGATCACCTGCCCGCCGACACGCCAAGCCGCAACCACGGCATGCGTTCTCCGCGCGACACGCTAGTCGCGTGGCAGAGCACCCTCAATAGACAAGGCTGGGGTGCGCCGTCCTGGGCGTCCGAGCACGGGGGGCCGGGCTGGACCGTGCAGCAGCGCCTGGTGTTCGACGAGGAATGCGCGCTGGCTGGCGCCCCCTCGCAGGACAATTTCGCGCAGAAGCTCGTGGGCCCCGTAATCAACCATTTCGGCACCCCCGCGCAGCGGGAGGAGCATATCGGCGCGATCCTGTGCGGTGACCGGATCTGGTGCCAGGGCTTCTCGGAACCTGGCTCCGGTTCTGACCTGGCCTCACTGCGCACGCAGGCCATGCGCGATGGCGATGACTACATCATCAATGGCCAGAAGACCTGGACCAGCTATGCCCACCACGCCGACTGGATCTTCCTGCTCGTGCGCACGGGCGCTGGCGAGAGGAAGCAGGCGGGCATCAGCTTCCTGCTGGTGGACATGAAGACGCCGGGCATCACCGTGCGGCCGATCATCAGCATCGACGGCTGCCACCACCTGAACGAGACGTTCTTCGACAACGTACGGGTGCCCGCCACGAACCTGATCGGCGAGGAAGGCCGCGGCTGGCAGGTGACCAAGTTTCTGCTGAACAACGAGCACGCATTCACGGCCGACCTGCCGACGCTGCGCCGCATGCAACGCCAACTGCGCACGGTGGCGGCAGCGCCGGCTCAGGGCCGCGCGCTGCGCACGCAACCGCAGTTTGCGCTGCGGCTGGCCCGCTACGAGGCCGAGATGGAGGCCGTGTCGGTGCTGGTGCAGCGCGTGGCCGCCCTGGAACAGGCCGGCGACCACAGCGCCACCGCGCACGCCTTGGGTTCGGTGCTGAAGATCCTCGGCACGGAACTCCAGCAGCAGATGGGGCAGTTCCTGGTCGAGAGCCTGGGGGACTATGCGCCCGTGGCCTATCCGTTCAGCGCGGAAGGCAGCGAGGCAGAGCCGCTGCCGATGCAGGACACCATGCAGGACCTTGCCACCGAAGCGTTCTTCCGCCGCGCCACCACGATCTACGGGGGCACCAGCGAGATCCAGCGCGGCATCATCGCCAAGGCGAAGTTCCAGCTCTGAAGTGTCTCCACGATTGCCTGTTGCTGCCATTCGCAGCCACAGGCAACGGTTCTGGCCGGGCAGTGACCCGGCTCCTTTTTTTGCCCGACCCACAAGAAAAGAAAAGCCACGCGGCATCGAGGGATGTCTCTGCGTGCCGTCCGGGTGATCGACGCCGCCACGCACACCGGACGCTTGGGACCGTGGCGCTCTATCGTCATCTCGATCTCGGTTTGTGCGCCGCCGTCTTCGAGCGCACCGTAGGGTATTCCCATGAAGCCGCCGCGCCGGCTACCGACCGGCACCGGTGCAGGACAACGCTACTTGCCCTGGTCACGTTCGCGATCCCAGGCAGCAGGCTTAGCGTCAGGCGTCCCTGGGCGACGGTGGTGCCAAGCGCGCCGGATCTCGCGCGGCCTCCTCTGGCCGTGGATTCGTTAGTGACCCCGGTGGCGTCGGCAAACGGTGTTTAGGCGGCACTGGCCGATGGCGACCCAGTCACCGACGCCGATGACCTCGCCCATCGGCGTTGGCTCGCGGGTTTCTTCTTTGATGTTCATGCCTGTACTCGTTCGTTGTTGAGGGAATGCTGCAACGCTTCGGCCACCAGTGATTCATGGAGGTCGGCGTTGCCGAACAGCGCATCGGCTACCACTGCGCGCTTGAAGTAATGACCGACGATATATTCATCAGTCATGCCAATACCGCCGTGCAGCTGGATGCCCTGGCCGCACACATACTTGGCCGCGCGGCCGACCAGCGACTTCGCCTGCGACACCGTGCGCTGCACGTCGTCCGGCGTGCCGGTCTCCACGGTCGCAAGCAGCGCATATAGCATCGAACGCGCCAGCTCCGTCTCGGCGGCCATGTCAGCCATGCGATGCTGCAGGACCTGGAAGCTGCCGATAGGCACGCCAAACTGCTTGCGTACCTTCAGGTACTCCGCCGTGATCTCGATCGTCTTGTCCATGGCGCTGACGAGTTCCGCACACAGCGCCGCCGTGGCCTGAAACAGACCATGCTGGAGCGCTGCCAGGCCAGTGCCGGGCTCGCCCAGCAGCGCGTCGCCTGGCACGGCGGCGATGTCAAACGTGATCTCCGCCGCCCAGGTGGCGTCATGGAGCGGCACCGCGCGGCACGTTACCCCCGGCGTGTCGGCACGGACTACGAAGAGGCGGAGTTCTCCACCATGCATGGCAGACACGACAAAGGCGTCGGCCTCGGTGCCACCGAGCACGAGCGTCTTGGTGCCGTTTAGCACGTAACCGCCCGCTGTCGCCTCGGCGCACGTGGCGATGGGGGCCGGCAGGCCCCGAGTTCCCGCTTCGCTGTAGGCCAGCGCCACCCGCCGCGATCCGTCTGCCAGCGCGGGTAGCAGTGCATCGCGCTGCGCGGGCGTGGCGCCGGCCAGCAACGTCTGCGCAGCGGCCACGGCACAGCCGAGGAACGGCTCGATCACGAGGCCGCGGCCGAACTGGCCCGCGATCAGCACGGTGTCGAGCAACGTGCCGCCCAGGCCGCCCTGTGCTTCGGGCAACGCGGCGGCAAGCCAGCCGTTGTTCGCGAACGTGGCCCAGTGCCGGCCATCGCAGCGCGACCCGGACTTGACCAGCGCGGTGCGCGCCTCGAAGCCGTAGTCCTTCTCGACGAAGCGCGCCACGCTGTCCTGCAGCAGCTGCTGCTCAAAGGTAAGTTCGAAATTCATGTTCATTTGGGTTGGAAAAGCGGAACTTCATACGTCAGAGGGAAAGCAGTGTGCGCGGGCGAAGGCCATCAGACCGGATCAGTTGAACACGCCGCGCGACAGGCCCGGTGGGAACAACGCCGGCTTGAACATCGGGATGGCCCCACGCCAGGCAGCTCCCCACGGTCCAGCCGGCGTCGTTGCGCGCGGTGCGGATGGTGCGTCGCTGCGACATCAGATAGAACTCCTTGCTGCGTACGACGAATACCTGGTTCTTGACCTCGCGCGCCTGTTCGCTCAGCAGCGCCAGCGTGAACGGGGCGATCTTTGCCGGGTTCAGCGCATCAGAACCTGCATGCGTGCCCGGGCTTCGTGGCGTGCTGGCCGGGACGCTGCCTGCCATGCGTGTGAACGCGAACAGCGCGACGCGGTTCAGGCGCCCCCATTGCACTTCTGCCCGGATGGACCATCATCGCGGCGCGGCCGGCCGGGGAGTACTCCCCGACGTGGGTGGAAGGCGGTGGCGGAACTTATGATGAAATTTGTTAGGGCGAAATTTGAACGGACTTAAGGGGAACTGCAGCGGGACTATCCAGTGCTGGGGACGTGCGCCATCCCCACTCCCGTGCATGACGTGGCCTGGCCGCAGTTGCGCACGTCAAGCCGCCAGCGCGCTGCCCGGTTGCGACGGCGCCAGGTCGCGCAGCCGCGCTGCAGCCCTACCCCGGCCGTTGACACCGAGCTTCACGTAGATGTTTTTGAGATGCCATTTCACCGTTTCGGGCGACACGTTGAGCACACTCGCGATCTTCTTGTTCGACATGGCCTGCGCCAGCAGCCCGAGAACCTCGCGCTCGCGCTCGCTCAGCATGGCGATGGCCCCCGCCTGCGCCGAGGTACCTGGCGGCGCAGGCGCGGCCGTTATGGCAGCCGTCAGCAAACGGCGCGCGTAGAAAGCAAGCACGGGGTCGTCGAGCCCCTCACCGATGAGTGCCGCGAACGATGGTGCAGCACCGGCCGTCGCGTCGAGCAGCGTGCGGGTCAGCCCCGAACCATGCCCCGTCCGAAGCGCCCGCACTAATGCAGCGCGCGCACCTGCGCTATTGCCTGCTGCATGGCGTGCCAGCGCCGTCTGCAGCCACAGTGTGGCGGACCGGGCGGGCCCTGCTTCGCTTTCCAGTATGAGCCGAGCTTCGAGGCGTGCCGCCGCGTTCGCATAGTCGTGCGTATGAAGCAACATCTCGATCCCGGCCTGTGCAGCGATGCGGGCGACATGGGCGGCTACCGTGCCGGGCTGGCCGGCGTAGCGCTGCGCAAGCTGCTGCACGCGCCGGAGCACCGCATTGGCGCGTTCGGTCTCACCGAGCTGAAGATGCCGGCTCAAACGCAGGAGCAGCGCCTCCGCCAGCAGGCGGTCGATCCGATAGCGCACGGCGTAGGCTTCGAGCCGGTCCAGGCACGCGGTGGCCTGCGCCCGCCGCCCGGTGAGCCAGTACGCCCTGGACAGAACTGTGAACGCTCGCAGTACCACATCGGGCAGCGACACGCGCTCGAGCATTGCGATGCGCGGCTCTAGCAACTCGCATGCGCTGTCATAGTCGTTGAGCTCATAAAGGATGTCGGCCAGCAAACCGGCGGCCATGCATGTCAGTCCGAGGAAAGCGGGGCCGCGGCGCTCGGCCTCGCGCAGCACCTCGCGGGCACTCTTGGCCGCGTGCTGGATCTCGCCCTCCATCGCCAGGCTCATCGCGGTGATATAGCGGCCAAACATGCTGCTGCGCGGCACATTGCTGCGTCGCTCGGTATCGCTTTGTAGGCGGCGCGCCTCTTTGTATTCTCCGCGCAGCAGGAAGTACCACGACAGCACGTTGCTGCGGCAGGTCCACCAGAGATCGTCTGCCTGGGGCGGGATCGCCCAGAGTTCGGGCAGCATGCCGATGATCGTGTCGATATCATCCAGCTGCACCGCGCGGCCGGCGCGAAGCAGGCAGACGACGTAGGGGTGGACGGTGTCGGTGCGGTCGCACAGCACTGCGAGCCGCTCCAGGCTCTGTTCCAGCCCGTCCACGTCGCGCATGTAGAGCCGCAGGAACGCCACCAGCGCCAGCAGGCCGAAGCGGCTCTGCACCTGGTCATCGGGCAGCCGGCGCATCAGCGTCAGCAGCTGCGTCAGGTCGCCGCTCTTGAGCAGGTCGTGCCCGCTTGATTCCACCATTGCCGCGGCGGCAGCCGCCTCGCCCGCGCGCACGGCGTGGTAGACGGCGTCGCCGAGCTGGCCGCGTCGGTCGAACCAGCTCCAGGCGGCGGCATGCAGCGCGCGCGCCTCCGTGGTGACGCAGGCAATGTCCGGATCGCCAATCCTGCCGTTATCCGCGGGCTCCAGCCTCGCCAGCAGCGTTTCTCGCAGCAGCGGATGGATCCGATACCACGCCTCGCTGTCGCCGCTGCCTACCTGGGTGATGAATTGGTTGTCGGATTCGAGCCGGGCCAGCCGCGCGGCGATGCGCGACGGGGTATCGGTCTCGCCCGGCATTGCCGCGCACAGGTTGGCGCAGAAATGAGGGCAGACGGCCATGCGCGTGAGCATGGCGAGGTCATCCGATGCCATCAGGCCCAGCACCTCACGCTCGAAATACGCGGCGAACATGTGCGGGTCTCTTGCACGTGCGAACGGATAGTCACCGCCCTGCCGTTTCCGCAATTCCACGGCGAAGAGCTGCAGCCCCGCCACCCAGCCATCGGTCAGCGCGTGAAGAGCCGCGGCGTCGCGCGTCGACACCGCACCGACCTGGTCATGCAGAAAGCGTGCCGACTCCTCCGGCGTAAAGCGCAGGTCGTGCATGTCGAGCTCGGTCAGCAGCCGTTGAGCGCGCAATGCCTCGAGCGCCAGGGGCAGCGCGCTGCGCGAGCTGAACGCAAGATGGAGCTTTGGCGGCGCGTAGTCGAGCAGACGCTGGAGCGCACGAAAGATGCGTGTGTCAGTGAGGTGGTGCAGATCATCGATCATCAAAACCAACTCGCGCTCGCGCTGGTCTAGCGTCTGCACCAGCGTAATGACCCAGTGTTCGATCGCGTTATCGTCCTGGCCGGTGCCGGTCAGAGCTGCCGCGTTGCGCGCGATGGCGGGATCCGCCTCGGCCAGGCTGGCCAGCAGGCATTCGAAGAATCGTGCGGGCGCGTTGTCTTCCACGCCCAGCGCCAGCCAGCTCACGTCGAAGCCCAGTGAGATCAGCCCCTTGCGCCAGACCATCAACGCGCTTGTCTTGCCCGCGCCGGCCTGGCCTTGGATCACCACGCAGCGCTGCCGGCGCGCGTCCAGCAGCCGGCTCATCAGTCGCTCGCGCGGCAGCAGCTTGCGCACATGACGCGGCGGCAGCAGCTTTGCGCTGGCCACGGCTTCTACCGTGCGCGGGCGGACCCGCGGCGCTGCTGGATGCGATACCAGCGAAAGGACTGGCTGTGCGGTGGCGCGCGGCGGCGGCGATGGCTGTATCGGCGCTTGGGCACGCCCGCGGCCGATCATAGGCCATGCGTGCCCTGCCGGCGCCAGGTCGGCGGCATCGACCGGCTCTACCAGGCCGACCACATCCACTTCGCAATGGGGGGCCGCGTCAGCCCCGCGCACCCAGTCGAACGGCCGCCGCGCTTCATGCTGTCCTACCGCCGCAAGCACCTGCGCGACGCTTGCCGGCAATCCGCCGGACGATTCTCGCAGCAACGCCTGGACGCCGCGCAGCCAAGCGGCGTGGCCCGCCACGAAGCGCACGGTCCAGCGTTGGCCGGCCAGCACCTCCTGTACCTTGGGATGCTCGTGCGAGAGAGGGTTGTCAGCCAGAATCAGCAACTGGCGGCCAGGCGGCGCGTGCGGCGCCAGCCGGCGCAGGAAGGCCAGCCAGCCGCCGACGCGTCCGGCATCGGAATCAGGCGCGCTAGCGGCGTCGAGCATCTTCAGCGTGGTCAGGAACGACACCCCCATCGTGCGGCGGAAAGCTGCGCTGTTGCGCTGGTTGGCTACGGCAAATGCCGGTTTGCCGGCGGGAGCGCCCGCCTCCATCGCCACGGCCACCGCATGCTCGGGCGCCGCGAGGTAGAGGCCGACGATCTCGGCGGCGTGCAGTTTATCGGCCGTGCCGGACAGTAACGCGGCAGCGGCGGTTCGATCCGGGCGGGCCGGCAGGCCGCTGGCACGCCAGTGGCGCGACACGCAGGCCGAGCTAACGCCCAGTTCGGCGGCAAGCTGGCGCGCGCTCAGTGTTCCGGGCTCGGCATCGCGTGCCAGCGCCACGAGACGAGCGACGTCCATCCGCACCGGCGGCGCACCGCGAGGCAGATCCCGTTCGATCCCGGCCAGCCGCGACACGGCATAGCGGTCGCGCCAGCGCGCCACCTGTACGCGCCCTACGCCGACCTCGGCCGCGATGTCCTTGTTCTGCCATCCTGCGGCAGCCAGCAGAATCATGCGCGCGCGCTGGGCGAGCCGCGCGTTTCCCGAACCTGCCGCAGCGAGCGCCTCGAGTTCTGCACGCTCGGTGTCGGTCAGCACGATGTGGCAAGCGAAACGCATACGTGGTGTTCCTCCTTATTGCTGGCGGCCCGTCAGAAGTACCATCTGGCCCCGCCCCCCGTATGTCCCGTTGCTACGGCGGGCCGTACGACCCTAATATTCGTCGAAGCCTTTGGCGCAGGCACTTTTGCTGCCGGGGAAGACTACCAAGGATGCATGGCGAGCCAACCTAGCCAGAATGGCGAGCGCTGGCTCGCATAGTGATGTCTACGGAACAAAACACGGGGTCAACTCGGTAAAGGTCGTGCCGTTTTCTCGTATCCGCTGCTGAACCGCACCCAGCCATGCCCCACGTCCTCCCCCCCGCCGAAGCACTGATGGACCTGCTCCACGAGGTGCGGCAAGTCAGCCGCCAACTACAGGTAGCCGCCCGGCGCTGCACGCGCGGAATCACCTATGCCGACGCGCTGCGGGACCTGATCGACGACCGCATGCTGGGTGCCGATCGGCGCGCGCGAATCATCTGCTACGCGTCGGCGGCGGAGCTTGGCGTCCACGTTGAACTGGCTGCCGAACACGCCCGGCAGGCGATGACGGGGGGCTCGGGTTTCCGATGCGCGTGCTGTTCTGGGCCGCCTACCGACGTATGCAGTCGGGGCGGCACCGGCGGCCGGGCGCCTGGCCCCGGCCTGACTGAGAGCCGGAAGCGACAAGCGAAGACATTCACCGGTGGGCGCCTCATTGATTACACCGGCACAGGAGATACAGCCACATGCCCCTTCCCACCCGCAAGCCCCTGCATAGGCGGCAGATCACCTGCACCGCCTACCTGCGCGACGACGGCGTGATCGACATCGAAGCAGAGTTGAAAGACGTCTCGCCCGACGGCACGCACCTGCTGTTCAAGCAGGTGCCGCCCGGCGGCGCCATCCACCATATGCACGTCTCGGTGACGGTGGACATGGACCTCGTGATCCAAGACATCACCGCCCGCATGCTGAGCGGTCCGGCCGGCAGCTGCCCCGAAGTGGAACCGGCCTACGATGCGCTGCGCGGCCTGGCGCTGCGCGCGGGCTTCCGGCGCATGGTCAAGGAGCGCGTGGGCGGCGTGAAAGGCTGCACGCACATGACCGACCTGCTTGGCCCGATGGCCACCACAGCCGTGCAGAGCCGCTTCGCGCTCGACCGTGCCCGGCGCAATGGTCGCATGCCTGGAGATGAAGTCGGCTTCATGCCTAAGCCGGCGCTGATCGAGTCGTGCCACACCTATCGCGCGGAAAGCGCCGCCGTGAAGGTCATCTGGCCGCCGCACCGCCGCACGCGCGACGCCGACACCCCAACCTAGGACTGCGCGCCCGCCTGAAAAGCGCTTCGCCTGCCCCGTGACAGCGCGAGCATGGCCGTGCGGGCCAGGCCCGCTCTCGTCCGCAAAACGTTTCATCCCCCGCCAACGTTTCGATTGAAGGAATCAAACATGAGCATCAAAGGCAAGGCATATGTCGTCGGTGCCTATGAACATCCGAGCCGCAAGGCACCGGACAAGTCAGTGGCCCAGCTTCACGCCGAAAGCGCCCGCGGCGCGCTCGAAGACGCCGGACTGACGCTGGCCGACGTTGATGGCTACTTCTGCGCCGGCGATGCACCCGGACTCGGCGTGCTGAACATGGTTGACTACCTCGGCCTGAAGCTGCGCCACGTCGACGCCACCGAGACCGGTGGCTCGTCGTACCTGGTGCATGTGTCGCACGCCGCGCAGGCTATTGCCATGGGCAAGTGCAACGTGGCGCTGATCACGCTGGCCGGCCGCCCACGCTCGGAGGGTTCTAGCGGCACCAAACCGCGCGCCTGGGGCGCCAACATTCCCGACTCGCCCTTCGAGTTGCCATACAGCCCGGCCACCGTCAATTCGTATGGCATGGTCGCCATGCGCCATATGCATGAATATGGCACCACGCCCGAGCAACTGGCCTGGATCAAGGTGGCCGCGTCGCACCATGCGCAACACAACCCCCACGCCATGCTGCGCGACGTGGTGACCGTGGAAGACGTGCTGAACTCGCCGATGATCTCAGACCCGCTGCGCAAGCTCGACTGCTGCGTGGTGTCCGACGGCGGCGGCGCACTCATCGTCGCCCGCCCGGAGATCGCGGCCAAGCTGAACCGGCCGAGGATCAAGGTGCTGGGCGCGGGCGAGCATGTGAAGGGCCAGCTAGGCGGCCATGTGGACCTGACGTGGTCGGCGGCCAAGGTTTCGGGCGCCGCGGCATTCGCCGAAGCGGGCGTGGCCCCCGGGGACATCAAGTACGCATCGATCTATGACAGCTTCACGATCACCGTACTGATGCAGCTCGAAGACCTCGGCTTCTGCAAAAAAGGCGAAGGCGGCAGATTCGTCATGGACGGCAACCTGATCTCCGGCGTTGGCAAGCTGCCGTTCAACACCGACGGGGGCGGTCTGTGCAACAACCACCCGGCCAATCGGGGCGGCATTACCAAGGTAATCGAGGCCGTGCGCCAGTTACGCGGCGAAGCGCACCCGGCCGTGCAGGTCAAGAACTGCGACCTAGCCCTGGCCCAAGGAACCGGCGGCCTGCTTGGCTCCCGCCACGGCAGCGCCACGCTGATCCTCGAACGCGAGTAGTCCGCCTCACACAATACATCCGCGCAATCCACATGAGCACTCCATACACTCCCCAAGTTCTGACGTCGCCCGAACAATCGCCGGAGAACGCCGAATTCTGGGCGGCTGCCAGCGAAGGCCGCCTGCTTGTGCGCCACTGCGAGCGCTGCGAAAAACCGCATTGGTATCCGCGCACGCTGTGCCCGTTCTGCATGGGCGAAACCTATTGGAAGGCGGCGTCCGGCCGGGGTACGATCTATTCGTACAGCGTCACGCGCCGTGCGGGCCCCACCCCGTTCTGCATGGCTTATGTCACGCTCGAGGAAGGCGTGACGATGATGACGCGCATCGTCGATTGCGACCTCGATACCGTGCGCATTGGCCAGAAGGTGCAGGTGACCTTCACGCCCACCGACAACGGCCCCCCCATGCCGACGTTCAAGCCGCTCTGATGTCCGCCTCCACGTAAAACCGCCCTCGCGGATACACGCACACAACGCAGCCATGACCACCCTGTCCATTCCAGATTGCCTGCTTCACCCGAATTCGGTCGCCGTGATCGGCGCTTCCGACGATCCGATCCGCATTGGCGGCCGGCCAATAGCCTCGATGCTTGCCAAGGGCTTCGCTGGCCGCATCCTGCCGGTCAACCCGAACCGCGCTACGGTGCAGGGCCTGCCGGCCTATCCGTCGGTGGCCGCGCTTCCCGAAGTCCCGGACGTGGCGATCATCGCCGTGCCCGGCGAGCATGCGGTCACAGCGGTCCAGGCACTGGCCGACCGCGGCACGAAGGCGGCCATCATGTTTACGGCAGGCTTTGCCGAGGTCAACGATGAAGGCGCGGCCACGCAGGCTGAGATGGTTGCCATCGCGCGCCGGGCCGGCATGCGGCTGCTCGGGCCCAACACGCTGGGCATGGTCAACATGCACAACGGCTTCGTTGGCAGCTTCTCGGGCTTTGCATCGGCGACCGGGTCACGGCCCGGCCGCGTGGGCATCGTCAGCCAGTCCGGCGCCTATGGTAGCCATTTGGTCACGTCGGCCATGGAAGCGGGTGTATTCCCGTCCAGCGTGGTCATGACCGGCAACGAGGCGGACCTGAACGTGGCCGATATCGTGCGCCTGTTCGCCGCGGACCCCAACACCGACGTGATTGCCGTCTACGCCGAGGGCATCAGCGACGGCCCGGGCCTGATAGAGGCATTCCGCGCGGCGCATGCCGCGCGCAAGCCCGTGGTGATGATGAAAGTGGGCCGCAGCGAAGTGGGCGGGGCCGCTGCACGTTCGCATACCGCATCGATTGCCGGTGATGACGCCGTGATTAGCGCCGTCCTCGACGAGTTGGGCGTGGTGCGGGTGCGTACCACCGAGGAAATGCTCGACATCCTGCGCCTGGCGGGGCGCCGCATCTTCCCGGCCAACAACTCGCTGGGCGTGGTGACCGTCAGCGGGGGCGCCGGCGTGATCGTCTCGGATGCCGCCGAGGAACTCGGCATCCCGATGCCCGAGATGCCAGCCGCCGCACAAGCCCGCATGCGCAAACTGCTGCCGATCTGCGCCGCACGCAATCCGGTGGACGTGACTGCCCAGTTCATCAACGACACCACGCTGGTCACGCCGTTCACGGAGTCGATGATGGCTGAAGGGGGCTACGCCACGCTGCTGGCGTTCTTCAGCTACGCGGCGGCCGTACCGGGCGTGGCCGATTCGCTGCTGCAGCAACTGGGCGACGTGCGCAAGCGCTATCCGGATCGGCTCTACGTGCTGGTGGCCCGTGGCGATCCGACCATCCTCGCTCGCTTCGAGGAAGCCGGCTTCACGGTGTTCGGCGATCCGAGTCGCGCCGTGACCGCCATCGCCGCGATGGGCCGCTTCGGTGAGGCATTCGCAGGAAACACGTTGGCACCGGTGCCCCGGGTGACCAATGTCACGCTGCCGCGGCAGGCGCCGACCGAAGCGGAGGCGAAGGCGCTGCTGGCGAAAGCCGGCATCCCGAGCGCGCCTGAACGCGCTTGTGCCGAAATGGAGGTTGCTGTGGCGGCCGCGCGCGAGATCGGATTCCCGGTCGTGCTAAAGATCCTGTCGCCCGACATTATTCATAAGTCCGAGATTGGCGGCGTGCTGCTGAACGTGGCCAACGAAGGCGCGGTGCGTGAAGGCTTTGCGCTGCTGCTGGACCGAGCCGCCAAGGCCATGCCCGACGCACGCATCGAGGGTGTGCTCGTGGCCAAGCAGATGAACGGCGGAGTGGAGTGCATCATGGGTATCAACCGCGACCCGGTGTTCGGCCCGATCGCCATGTTCGGGCTCGGTGGTGTGTTCGTCGAGGTGCTCAAGGACGTGGTGCTCCGCCGCTGCCCGTTCGGCCCGGACGTGGCCGAACAGATGATCCGCTCGATCAAGGGCGCACCACTGCTGCTCGGTGCGCGCGGACGGCCCGTGGCGGACATTGCCGCGCTGGCCCAGGCGCTGTCGCAGTTGTCCGCATTCGCCGTTGCCGCGGGCCCGCGCCTGCAGTCGATCGACCTGAACCCGGTGCTGGCCATGCCGCACGGCCAGGGCGTCTACGCTGTGGATGCGGTGATCGAGGTGGACCCTGAGTGATGAGTGGCCTCCTCTCCGGGGTGTTGAGCGTCGAGGGGAGAAATTAGCCGCGAGCGTCAGCGCTCGCGGCACCCGTTATCAATCAGTTACGGCTCGTATCGAGCGCCTCTGCGTTAGCGAGGGCCGGCGATCCGCCATGCCGTACCTCCACCCATGCCTGTGGACCGGCCGGTGGTCGGAGAGAGCACAGCAGCGAGCCCGTCCATGGAGACTGGCGAGCGGCCTGTCGATCACGCAAACGGGCAAGCCGCTCGGCTATGGCGAGGTCTCGAACCTCATTCGCGCCAATCGTCACTGAAAAGGCACCACGCCGCACCAGCAGCGCAATCGGCTCCGCGAGATGCATTAGGCACCCAGAGCCTTGGCGACGCTGCCCTGCCGGGCCTCGCTTACCTTTTGGCCCGTCCTACACCGTTCCCGTTGCCCACCACTCGCCAATCCGGGTAGTGCCTCAGCGCGTCGCGCTTGCAATCATTAAGCCACGCGATACGCGGACCCCACACTACGGAGAGTGTTCATGAGCAGGAAGCTGGAAGGCAAGGTTGCCATCGTCACGGGATCGGGCCGGGGCATTGGCCGCGCGGTAGCGCTGAAGTTTGCGAGCGAAGGCGCCAGGGTGATCGTCAACGATCTCGACCAGGTACCGGCCGACGAGGTGGTGGCCGAGATCGTGAAGACGGGCGGCACGGCTGTTGCGTTCGCGGGCAGCGTGGTGGCACCGGACTTTGGCTCGAACATCGTCAAGCTGGCACTCGACACATTCGGCGCGGTAGACATCATCGTCAACAACGCAGGCTATACCTGGGACAACGTGATTCAGAAGATGAGCGACGAGCAGTGGGATGCGATCGTCGATTGCCACCTCAAGGCGCCGTTCATGTTGCTGCGCGCGGCACAGCCTTATTTCCGGGAGGCCAGCAAGGCCGAGGCAGACGCTGGGCGCGAAGTGTTCCGCAAGGTCGTCAACATTTCGTCGGTCTCGGGCACGCAGGGCAATGCGGGCCAGGTCAACTACTCTGCTGCCAAGGCGGGCGTGATCGGCATGACCAAGACGCTGGCCAAGGAATGGGGCCGCATGAAGGTCAATGTGAACTGCGTGGCGTTCGGCGCCATCGAAACGCGCCTGACCCAGTCGACCACCGAGGACAAGACCGTGCAGGTAGAAGGCCGCGAGATCAAGGTGGGGGTGCATCCGGACCGCATCGCGGCAGCCGGGCGCGACACCCCGCTTGGCCGGTTCGGCACCGCCGAGGAAGCGGCCGGCGCGGTCTACATGCTCTGCATCCCCGAATCGAACTACGTCAATGGCCAGACCATCATCTGTGGCGGCGGACGCGGCGGCTTCTGAGCGCGCGAAAACAGCAAGACAGCACGCGACGTTCCCGGAGCTTCCGCGGCACGTCGCTACCATAACAACGACACGGAGACAACGCCCATGACGAATATCGACAGAGCCCGACGCGCCCTCGCCTGGCTGGCGACCGGCGTCGCCATCACGCTGATTCCTGCGGGCGGTAGCGCCCTGGCACAGGGCTATCCCGAACGGCCGGTAAAGATCGTATCGCCCACGAGCCCCGGCACGGGCGTCGACGATTTCTCGCGGTTGCTGGCGAAGCACCTGACCGAGAAGCTCGGCAAGCCATTCTATGTGGAGAACCGCCCAGGCGGCAATTCGATCATCGCCACCGACGCTGTGGCCAAGGCAGCCCCCAACGGCTACACGCTGCTGCTGGCACTGTCGAGCGCCATGTCGGCCAACCCATTCCTGTTCAAGCAACTCCCTTACAGTCCCACGCGCGACTTCGTTCCTGTTGCGCGCCTGAGTTCGCTTCCTGTCACTGTAGTCGTCCCGGCCACCTCGCCGTACCGCACGCTTGGGCAGTTGATGGCCGCTGCGCGCGCCCAGCCCGGCAAGTTGAACTACGGCACCAGCAGTTCAGGCTACCGTGCGATGCTGGCGGCCATTAACGATGCCGGGAAAGCCAAGGCTGTTGATGTCCCCTACAAGGCCATGAGCACGTTGCTGCCCGATCTCATCGGTGGCGTGGTGGACTACACCGTGCTCGAGATTTCGGCGGCCGTGCCGCTGATCCAGTCAGGAAAGCTGCGCGCGCTGGCGGTCTCCAATACTGCCCGTGTCCCGGTAATCGCCGACGTGCCTACGCTGGCCGAGGCGGGCATGCCGGATGCAACGGTCATTGGTTGGGTTGGACTTGCCGCCCCCGCGGGTACGCCCGCCGCCGTGGTGGACAAGCTCGCGGAGGCGGCGCTCGCGTTCGTCAACACGCCGGAAGCCAAAGCGCATTTCGCACAACGAGGCACCAGCGCCTATCCGCTGGGCCCGAAGGCATTCGCCAGCGCACTGGTTAGCGACCAGGCACAGTGGCAGCGCGTGATCTCAATGGCGGGCATCCTCGCCGAGTAGCGTGCCAGGCGATGCCGCTCCCGGCACGCCAATCGACTGCTCCATCCGGCTAGTGCGCCCTGTCTTGCCGCTGCAAATAATGAGGCACTGCGTATGCCGCGGCCCGGTGCCGGCGGCGTGCGCGACCGCACAACCCAATCTTGTGTCAACCAATGAAAGGAAGAGCTATGCAACAACTCTGCAAGGACCGCGTCGTTGTCATCACCGGCGCCGGTCGCGGCCTGGGCCGCGAATATGCGCTGGAATTCGCCCGCCACGGCGCGAAGGTTGTCGTGAACGATCTCGGCGCCTCTGCCGACGGTTCCAGCGTGGTTGCCGGTCCGGCACAGGATGTGGTGGACGAGATCCGCGCCATGGGCGGAGAGGCCATCGCCAACAATGCCGACGTGGCTGACTGGGACGGCGCCGGCAGCATGATCCAGAGCGCGATCGACACGTTCGGGGGCCTCGACGTGGTGGTCAACAACGCCGCCATCCTGCGCGACCGCATGCTCGTGAACATGCCGGTGGAAGACTGGGACGCCGTGATCCGCGTCCACCTGCGCGGCACGTTCGTGCCGATGCGCCATGCCAGCACCTACTGGCGCGACGAATCCAAGGCCGGCCGCCAGCGCCAGGCGCGCGTGATCAATACGTCGTCGTCGGCGGGCCTGTTCGGCAACATCGGCCAGACCTGCTACGGCGCGGCCAAGGCTGGCATCGCCGCCATGTCGAATATCGCCGCCGAAGAACTGAGCCGTTACGGCGTGACGGTCAACACAATTTACCCGAGTGGCACCACGCGCCATACCGAGCACCTGCTCAAGAGCGGGCGGCTCAGCGTGTCGACCGACGCCGTGGAAGGCTTCGACGCTTTCGACCCGGCCAATGTGGCCCCGCTGATCGTCTGGCTTGGCAGCGAGCAGTCCGAAGGCGTCACGGGCCGCGTGTTCGGCAGCCGTGGCGGACGCATCACGGTGGCCGAAGGCTGGCATGCCGGCCCCCGCATCGAGAAGGCCGGGCGTTGGGAAGTGGCCGAACTGGGCGAGCGCATGCACGAACTGGTCTCGCGCGCCGCGCCGAGCGCCAACCTCGACGGTGTCATCCCCGGCCGCGCCTGATGGCGCAACCAGACCCACGGAGAACAAAATGCTCGACAAAAACCTGATCGGCCACAGCTTTGGCCAGCGCCAAGTCAAAGTGGAAGAGTGGCCGGTGCGCTGGTACGCGAACGCGATCGGCGAAACCAATCCGGAGTACAGCAACGTGGCCGCCGCTCAGGCCGCCGGCTTGCCTTCGCTGCGCGTGCCGCCCACCTTCCTGTCGTGCCTCGAAGGCTGGCTGTTCAAGACCTTCGACCTGCTCGCGATGGCGAAGATCGAGCCATCGCGCGTACTCCATGCGGAGCAGCAGTACGACTACCACGCCCCGGTGCATGTCGGGGACACGCTGACCTACGAGCCAAAGATCGTCGATGTCTATGACAAGAAGGATGGCGCGCTCGAATTCCTGGTGAAGGAAACGCGCATTACCAACCAGCACGGCGCCCACGTGGCGGACTCACGTACCGTGCTCGTACAACGCAGAGTCTGAAGGAGATTCCATCATGACGCAACGCAACCTCGCCGGCCTGAAGGTCGGTGACAGTATTCCGGACCTGCAACTGCCGGCGGTCAGCCGCCGCACACTGGCGGTCTACGCCGGCGCCTCGGGCGACCATCATCCGCTCCATATCGATTCGGACTACGCTAAGGAAAATGGCCTTGGCGACGTGTTCGCACACGGGATGCTGTCTGCCGCCTACCTGGGCCGTCTGGTTACCGACTGGGCCGGCCCCGCGCGGCTGCGCGGCCTGAAGATGCGCTTCACGGGCATCACGCACCTCTATGACGAGCCACGCTGCACCGGCCGCGTCACGGAGTGCTTCGAACACGGTGGCGAAGCACGGCTGCGCGTGGAGATGCAGTGCGTGAACCAGAAGGGCGAGCAGAAGATCGTGGGCGAGGCCGTTGTCGCCGTGGTCTGACTTCCGATCCAATCATTCATTCAGCAATCGTCCCCATGCCGCAACTAACACGACATTTCGCGCACTGGCCCGCCGGCGTACCCCGCTCGCTGGAGGTGGCGGACTGCAACCTGTTCTGCCACCTCGAGGAGTCTGCAACGCGCGTGCCCGACAAGCCGGCCGTCGTGTTCTACGGCCGTCGAATGACGTTCCACGATCTGCATGCTGCCGCCATGGCCTTGGCCGGCTATCTTCAGCATCGACTGTCGGTGCGGCAAGGGGACCGCGTACTGCTATTGATGCAGAACTGCCCTCAGTACATGATTGCCTTCTATGCCGTCATGCGCTGCGATGCCGTGGTCGTTGCCATGAATCCCATGAGTACGCGAGAGGAAATGGAGTACTACGCGCGCGACAGCGGCGCGCGCGTAGTGATCGCGACCCAGGACCTGATAGACCCCCTTACCGGCCTGCTCGAACAGGATGTGCTCGACGGCTGTGTAGTGGGCCTGGCGGGTGAGTTCGCCGGCAGGCCCGAGGACGTGCCCTATCTCGCCATCCCCGGCTTCGTCACCGAACCGCGGCAAGGTGCGATGCATCCGCGCACGCATGATTTCTCGCAGGTGTTGGCCGCTGGCATCGCGCCGCTGCCCATGCGCGCCCGGGGCCGCGACCTCGCAGTGATCGGCTACACGTCCGGCACAACGGGCAAGCCCAAGGGTGCGATGCTCAGCCATGCCAACTTCGCCTACACGCTCGCGCATCGTGAGCACTGGCAATCGGACCGCGCCGATGAGGACGAGTTGCTGACGCTGCCAGTCAGCCACCTGGCTGGCATGCGCGCGATGAACCAGGCCGTGCGGCTGGGCCGCACCCTCGCAATGCTGGCGCGCTGGGACGCTAACGCCGCGCTGGAATTAATCGAAAGGCTGCGGCTGCGCTCATGGGCGGCCGTGCCAACGATGCTCGCGGAGTTATTCGCGCGGCCCGATATCGATCAGCGTGACCTTTCCTCGCTGACGCGCATCTACGGCGGCGCGTCAGCCATGCCGGAGGCGCTGGCGCGCAGGATGCAATCGCGGCTCGGCATTCCATTTCTGGAAAGCTACGGCCTCACGGAGTTTTGCGGCATGTCGCACAGCAATCCGCCGCAGGCCCCAAGGCGACAGTGTGCCGGGGTTCCCGTGATCAACTGCGATGCCCGCGTGATTAATCCCGAAACGGGCGTCGAGTTAGGGACCAACGAGCCAGGCGAGATCGTCATGCACGGACCGACCATGTTTGGCGGCTACTGGAACAAGCCGGAAGCGACGGCCGCGGCCTTCATCGAGCTCGACGGCAAGCGGTTCCTACGCAGCGGCGACCTCGGCTACCATGATGAGGACGGCTACTTCTATATTACGGATCGGCTCAAGCGCATGATTAATGCATCTGGCCTGAAGGTGTGGCCCGCCGAGATCGAATCGATCCTATACGGGCACCCAGCCGTGCAGGAAGCGTGCGTGATCTCCGCCTTCGACCCGCATCGCGGCGAAACGGTAAAGGCGCTCGTGGTGCTCCGCCCTGCTTCGCGCGGCACGGTCCAGCCACAGGCACTGGTCGACTGGGCCCGAGGGTGCATGTCTGCGTACAAGGTGCCGCGCACGGTGGAGTTTGTCGATAGCTTGCCAAAGACGTCGACGGGAAAAATCCTCTGGCGCGAAATGCAGTTGGAGCAGGACGAGCGGGATCGGGAGGCGCGGGGGCAAGTTTAAAGGTTGGGGGCTGTTCCTGATGCAGAGGCCGGTGTGGTATTTGCCGGCCTTTTTTGGTTCTCATATGAACGCGCCTGGTCTTTCCAGGTGAACGCAAGGTCAGGCTCGACAGAGGGTTGGTTGCAGACTCATACATGGCCCCACCCCTCTTTGCCAAATGACCTGCTCTACGGCGCACAGGAGATGGATTGCTTATATACATACAGCCTGTACGTTGGCGCTCGTATGCGCCTGGCCCCAATGGATTGCGCTCGGTGACACCTTCATATATCCACGGCCTTGTCGGCCCTAAGTCTGCGCAGGATTTGTCACCGACGGTCCAACGTGTTTGCCATTGAGTCAAATCACTTGTGCAATTGATGATGGGTTCAATTCTTCCTTTTGTTGCTGGATCTCTGTTACATAGCGAGTCTCACGCGGGTGCGTAGTCTTGCTCCTTGGCTAACAGCACCCAGATCGTTCGGGCGGTCTTGTTCGCCAATGCCACTATTGCGATATTCGTGCCGCGTCTGTCCCGCTCCCCCGAAATTGCTGATCACGCGCCCCGAAATACGCACCAACAAGCGCGATGCTCGTGATGGACTCCCAAGTAGCCTAATAGCTACGTTTCCATGCCCCCGTCTCTCGAGACGTCATGATCGCATGGAGTATCGAGAGACGGGGGAGGGATGGGGCCATTCCACTATATCCGGCCTCATCGTGCAGGCCATGCCTGCGGGTCCTGATGGAATTCGCCGAGAGCGCTCTCACACCAAAGCAGGCCTGCGCTCTTGCAGTCCACCCTGTCACGCCACCATCTATCCGCTTACCATCGCAACTTGCTGACGAGGATTCGTCAGGCGTACAAGCTACACCGGCTTCACTGATAGGTGGTTCTTTTCAAATGTGGTTCCGTGCACTAGCAGCGCCTAGGCAGTGCCATTCTGTTGGCTAAGGCCACGGCGGCGACGTTGGTCGGTCGTCTCTGGCGCAGACGATCGCACCAGATTCCCCTTCTCTTTCGATTGGAATAGCATCCGTGCGCGAGCGCTGGTAAACATCGCGGCGGATGCTAATGCCTCCGAGCTGGACCTTGCCCGCTGTACCGGTCTGGCAAGGTACCAGGCCGAGGAAGGCGGCCAGCTCTCTTCCTGACTTGAAGGCTTTGGCGTCTCCGGCGGTAGCAGTTGGCGCAGTGGCCGTGAGCCTGCCTATGCCCGGGACGACGGCGACCGTTTGACAGTCCACTTGGTGCTTCTTGCAATCAGTCAATTGCCGTTCCAGCCGGTCATCTACCAGGTCTGTTCCCAGTACAAGCCTCCAGTGTCACCCTAGGCAAAAGAGAAGCCGCCGGACGCATTCAAGCGTCGCGGCGGCCGAAGTCCGACTCTGTACAGAAGCTTAGTTCTTGCCGTAGAGCGTCACCACGCAGGCGCCGCCCAGACCGATGTTGTGGGCGAGTGCGAGTCGCGCACCCTCCACCTGGCGCTTGTCGGCGCCGCCGCGCAACTGCTGCGTCAGCTCATAGCACTGCGCCAGGCCGGTGGCGCCTAGGGGGTGCCCCTTTGACAGTAGGCCGCCCGAAGGGTTGATGACGACCTTGCCGCCATAGGTGTTGTCGCCGTCGCGGACGAACTTCTCGGCACCGCCTTCGGGGCAGAAGCCCAGCGTCTCGTAACTGATGACTTCGTTCTGCGCGAAGCAGTCGTGCAGTTCGCACACGTCGATATCTTCGGGACCCACGCCCGCTTTTTCGTAGACATTGCCCACAGCGGCGCGCGTCATGTGCGAGCCAACCCAGCTCAGCATCGAAGGCGGATCGAACGCCTCGGGCGGATCGGTGGTCAGGGACTGCGCGAGAATCTGCACGTCGGTGCGCAGGCCATGCTTGCGCGCAAAGCGCTCCGAGACGACGATTGCCGCCGCCGCGCCGCAGGTGGGCGGGCACGCCATCAGCCGCGTCATGACACCGGGAACCATTACGGTGTCGGCCATCACCTCCCCGACGGTCAGTACCTTGCGGAACAGCGCCAGCGGGTTGTTGGCGGCATGCCGGCTCGCCTTGGCGCGCACCGCTGCGAACGTTTCCATGCTTGCGCCGTACTTCTCCATGTACTCGCGCCCGGCACCGCCAAAAGAACGCAGCGCCTGGCCGAGGTGGCTCATGTCTTCGGTCAGCGACTTCAGCACGGGCAAGAAGCGCGTGCGCGGGGGAGGACGGTCGTCCCAGTGCATCTTCAGCGCGCCCGGCTGCATCTGTTCGAACCCCAACGCCAGCACGCAGTCGGCGTCGCCCGATGCAACGGCCTTGCGGGCCAGGTATAGCGCCGTTGAGCCCGTCGAACAGTTGTTGTTGACGTTGACCACCGGGATGCCGGTCATGCCAACCTCGTACACCGTGGTCTGGCCGCAGGTGGAATCACCGTACACGTACCCGGCATAGGCTTCCTGCAGTTGCTCGTAGCCGATGCCGGCGTCGGCCAGGGCCAGCCGCACGGCATCGGCACCCATCTCGAAGTAGTTCTTGCTGGCGCCCGGCTTCAGGAACGGGATCATGCCCACGCCGGCGACTATGACTTTCTCACTCATGGTTCAACCTGTTATTGAGACGGATTGCGGGAAATCGGTGGCGGTTCACAGCTTGCGTGAGATAAGGTCGCGCAGCACTTCGCTGGCGCCCCCCGCGATGCGGCAGACGCGGTAGTCCGTGAACGCGCGGGCGATCGGGTACTCAAGCATGTAGCCGTAGCCGCCATGGAGCTGGACCATGTCGTCGATGCATTTCCACAGCGTCTCAGTGGCGAAGAGCTTGGCGATAGCCGCTTCCTGGACGGTGAGCTTGCGCTTCATGTGCTCGCCGATGTAGTAGTCGACCATGGTCCGCACAGCTACCGATTGGGCCTTGACGTCGGCCAGCTTGAACTTGGTGTTCTGGAAATCCCAGACTGTCTGGTTGAAGGCGCGGCGGTCCTTGACGTAGTCCACCGTAATCTGCAGCAGCCGTTCGATGGCAATGGCGGCATAGATCGAGATCAGCAGGCGTTCCTGCGGCAGCTCCTGCATCAGGTATGCAAAGCCGCCGTTCTCGTCGCCGAGCCGGTTTTCCACGGGCACGCGCACATTGTCGAAGAACAGTTCGGCCGTGTCGGCGCCGGGCTGGCCCACCTTGTCGAGCTTGCGGCCGCGCTTGAACCCCGCGCGAGTGGCCTCGACCATGATCAGGCTGACACCTTTGGCGCCCGCCGCCGGGTCCGTCTTGCAAACAAGCATGATCATGTCGCAGTTCAGGCCGTTGCTGATGAACGTCTTGCTGCCGTTGATTACGTACTCGTCGCCATCGCGCACTGCAGTGGTGCGGATGGCCTTGACGTCGGATCCGCCGCCCGGCTCGGTGATGCCCACCGCCATGATGGTCTTGCCAGCGCAGATATCGGGCAGCCATCGCGTTTTCTGCGCTTCGGTGCCTAGACGCACGATGTAGGGCGCGATGATGTCCGAGTGGATCGAGAAGCCCGCACCCGAGATTCCTGCGCGATGCATCTCCTCCATGACCACCGCCGAGTGGCCAAAATCGCCGCCGCCGCCGCCGTATTCCACGGGGACCGACACGCAGAGCAGCCCTTCGCGGCCTGCCTTGAACCAGGTATCGCGGTCTGTCTTGCCGGCCTTGTCCCACTCCGGCTGGCGCGGCGCGCACTCGCGCTCGAAGAACCTTCGCGCCATGGGACGCAGCATTTCATGGTCTTCCCGGAAGACCGTGCGATTCACTTCCACTGTCAAGCTCCTTTCCATGAGTAAGGTTCCGGCGGCGCGCTCCGATCCAGGCGCGCCTCTCGGATACCTCTCATGATGTCCAATCCAGCGTTGCAATTCACTAGCCGGATTGGGCAGCAAGGCAGCCGTCAGTGGGGTCTCGACGCCGAATCCATCTCAAGATCGCGCATGCGGGCCACCGCTTCGTCCCGCTCTGACACGCCGAGCTTGCTGTAGATCTTGCGCAGATGCCATTTGACCGTGTGGGACGTGACCCCCAGCACGCGCGCAATCTTCTTGTTTGGCATGGCCTGGGCGACCAGCGCCAGCACTTCGCGCTCCCGGACGTTGAGCACGTCCGTCGTGCCACCGGCATCGCGCAGGGCCGGCTGCGCGGCCGCTTCGCGCGTGCTGGCCGCCGCAGCCACGAGGCGCTTGGCGTAAAACGCCAGCACCGGGTCTAGCGCGTCAGGAGCCTGGGCTTCGAGCATGGCCGGGATCTGGTCCGACACGTCGAGCAGGCTGCGCATGAGGCCGAGCTGGTGGCCAAGCCGCAGTGCCTCGAGCAACTGCCGGCGCGCCGCATCGGCGTCTCCGCGTCCGTGGTAAGCCACCGCGAGCGCTGCGTGGGCGGCGGCCATCGCCGCGCCCCGCCCCGCAGCCCTGGCGTCTTCGAGCAGCGGTTTCAGGCAGGCAATAGCACCGTCGTAGTCCTCCCAGTGCAGGTCTGCCGCTGCACGTGCGGCGTCGGCCACCCGCCGGATTTCGGCGCCGGTGCCGAGTGCCGCCGTGGCGTACCGCCGGCCGAGTGCGGTCAGCGATTCCAGAACCTCGATGGCCTCGGTGGTCGCGCCCTGCTCCAGTAGCATGCGCAGCCGCAGCGCCAGCGCGTGGGCCTGCATGCGGTCGAGCCCGCGCCGGCTGGCATAGTCGTCGAGGCGATCCAGCTGCTCGAGTGCCTCAAGGCGGTGGCCGAGCCGCCAATGCGCCGCCGCCACGGCCAGAAAGCCGCGCAGCGCCGCGTCAGGTACCGACGTCCGCTCCACCATGTCGAGGCATGGCTCCAGCTGCGTACACACTTCGTCGAGTTCGTTGAGCTCATAGAGCACTTCGCCGAGTATCCCATCGACAACGGCGCCCACGTCGATATAGAGCGTGTCGTGCCGGCCCACCTCGTGCTGCACCGCACGCAATGCGCGCTCGGCCTCCACCATGCGCCCTTCGAGGGACAGGCTCATGCCAGACAGCGCTTGTGCCGTCATTCGGCGCGCCGGCGCCACGTTGCGCTCCGCGCCTTCCTGCAGCAGCGCGCGAGCCGCATCGTAGTGGCCATGGTGCATATGCATCCACGCCAGCAGGTGGGCGCGGCCGGCGAACGCGAACGCCTGGGCATCATCGGGGATCGCTTCGAGCAAGGGTGCGATAGCATGGATCGATTCGGAGTCGTCGCGTTGCAGCGCCAGCGCTGCCTGCAGGACGCGCACAGCAAAGCGCTCGCCCACGCCCAGCGCATCGAGGTCCGACTCGAACCGGCGCAACGCCGCATCGACTGCCCCAAGGTTGCCGGCGTACATGGCGAGATAGGCTGTTACGAGCCGCAGCGGAAAACGAGCCTGCACCTGTTCCGCGGGCAACCGGCGCACCAGGCTAGACACCTCGGACAGTTCGCCACGGCCCATCATTTCCACCGCGCAAGCCTCAACGATATCGGCCGCTGCCTGCACCTCCCCGGCTTGCACGGCATGGCGCACCGCTTCGTCGATGTGGCCGCGCGCGCCAAACCAGCGCCACGCGGCGCCATGCAGCGCGAGCCGGTCGGCAGGTGGCATTTCGTCAAGGCGGTGCGACAGCACCTCGCGCAGCAGCGGGTGTACGCGATACCAGGTTTCGCGGTCCTGGCTACGCACTTGGCTGATAAAGAGATTGTGGTCGTCGAGCCGCGTCAGGCGCGACGTCATGGCCGCTACCGCCTGCGGCACGCCGAGCAGCGTCGCGCAGAGCGACGCGCAGAACTGGCTGCAGGTTGCCGCAATGGTCAGCAGCTGCAGGTCTTCCGGCCGCAGGTTGTCGAGCACTTCGCGCTCGAAATAGCTCGCAAACGCCTTGGCATCGCGCACGCGCACACGTGCATAACCACCGCCCTGCTTGGCATGCATGTCCACCGCGAACAGCTGCAGCCCGGCCACCCAGCCATCGGTCAGATCGTGCAGCACGCGCGCGTCGCGCCGATCGATGTGGCCCAATTGCTCGCGCAGGAAGCGCTCGGATTCCTCGGGAGTGAAGCGCAGGTCGTGAAGGTCGAACTCAACCACAAGCGACTGCGCGCGCAAACGCGCCAGCGATAGCGGAAACGCGCTGCGCGAACTGAAGACCAGATGCAGATTGGGCGGAGCGTAGTCGAGCAGGCATTGCAGCGCCTGACAGATCTGCGGACTGTTCAGGTATTGCAGATCGTCGACGATCACTGTCAGATCGCGCTGCCGGGCGGCAAGCGCCTCGACCAGGGACACGACCCAGTGTTCGAAATCCGCGCCATCGCTATCGCGCCGCATCAGCAGCGCCGCGTCGCGCACCACTTCACCGTCCACCATCCCAATGCCTGCCAGCAGGCAACTGAAGAAGCGCGTGAGTTCGTTGTCTTCCGCGGCGAGCGAGAGCCAAGCGACATCGAAATCAAGTGTCAGCAACGCTTGCCGCAACGCCACCAGGCTGCACGTCTTGCCACTGCCGGCCGGGCCTTGCAGAACAATGCAACGCTGGCGCCGCGCATCGAGGAGGCGCTGATGTAGCGCATCCCGTGAAATTAGGCGGCGGGTCGCACGCGGGGGAACCAGTTTCGTACTGGCGACGGCCTCGATGGCAAGACCCGGGGACTGGTCTGCCGCCCGGGAGTTGGTAGCGTGCTCGTGCATGTCTAACGCTGTTATTACTATCCAGGCAGCACGGGCAGTGCTGCAGAAGTTCGTCTCACCTTATAACGTACGCCGACAAGGCAGTCGAGCGCCGACTTTTCGCCGCCTGCTGGCCGGAAGTTCCTGTGCCTGCTCAGGCACTCTTAACAAGCGGCACCGACCGCACATGCATTTAGCCTCGCATGCCTGCGATAGGACGGATGAATCGGCCGTGGACACGGTTAAGCGATACGCGTGGAATCTGTACGTATGTACAGTATTTAGATCCACGATGCAAACAACGGCGCTTCATTAGCATATGTTCACTATTTTGTCAAAGCGAGGTCAGCGGGCCTTGACGTCCTTCGGATATGGGCGGGCTGCGACTCTACGGCGTATGCTGCCTCACCTCTTTCACTGAACCGCCCCGGGAACCGTGGAGGGCTTGATGCGGTTGCGCCGACGGTTATGATGAAAGGCGTAGACGGCACGGGCAAACGGATCAAGCTGCATCGACTGCTCGACCAGGGCAACCAACCCATTGATGCCGAGGCGGAAGTCCACCGCATTGCGGTGCAGGTAGACCTGCAGGTCAGCGTCGAGCCGGAACATCAACGCGCTCCCAACGCTTCGATCATCGCCTTCACCAGGGCAACGTCCTGCCCACCGCATTCGAGTTCGACCGTCACGCCGTTGGGCAACCGCGCCGTGAGTACAGCAGGCGTCAAAGATGGACGCGGCGATGGCTGGGGGCCGGTAGGCGCTTGGGCCGGCAGCCATTCCAGCGCCACCGCGGATTCCAAGCGCCATCCCAGCTACCGATACCCCTGGCCGTAGACATGCCTCGCCATCGGAACAGCAAGTTGTACTGCGTTTGCTCCATCAGTTGGCGTTCGGACCGGATGCTATACAGAACCTGCAGCAGCATCGCGCGCAGCAGCTTCTCCGGCGCAATGCTCGGGCGTCCGCCCTTGATGACCATGGTGCGGACCGGGCGCAACGGATGCGATTGCGGCACGAAATCTTCGAGTCGCCGCATGGTGAACAGGCTTTCGGTGAAGGTGTCGGCGCCGCGCATGAATCTCGGATGGAGTGGTGTCCGGTAATCAACGCTTTGGCACGCTACCGCGCTGACTTCGGGCTAGGTATTTCAGCAGCCTGTTAGGCGGCTTGCTCAAGAGCCCCCGGATATCTCACTTTCCAGCCGTCGCATCCGCGCCTGTATCGTCGCCGCAAGTTCCATCAGTGGCTCTGCCAAAGCAGCCTCGACAGCCTCGGCATCCTCTTGGGTCGATACACTCACATTTAAGGCATGGACTTCATAGCCGCCGATGTGTAATGGCGTCGCCATCGCAATGACCTGAGGCTGCCATGAAGCAACACAGTAGCCCTTTTCTCGCACCGAAAGGACTGCGACCTCGATTTCCCGACGCAAGCTCCGCCAGCCGCGGCCCTGGTGTTTTTCAGCGAGAGCCAACAACATCGCGCTGAACGCCTCAGGTGCAAGCGTCGCAAGGTAGGCACGGCCCAGCGACGTCAATGCCATCGGGATACGCTGCCCGCTCACCACCGTTCGTAACGACTGTCGCCGGTTGTAGCGAAACGACTCGAGATAGACCATCTCATCCCCGTCGGGCGCCGCCAGGCCGACGTTAATCTTGTGGCGCATTGCGACCTCAACCATCATTGGCGCCGCGACTTTGAGGACCTGCGAGCTGTCTCGCATGGCGTGTGCCATGCTGAGCACCGGCACAGCGAGGCGATATGCTCGAAACTGCGGAATGTATTCGAGCATACCTGTCTCAATCAACGACTGCGTCAGCCGGCTGACGGTCGACCGGGACAAACCGGTGCGCTCCGCAATCTCACTGTTGCCTAGCATTGAGGAACCGGCGCGGAAGGCGCGCAGTACGGCAATGCCGCGTTCGAGCGAGCGATTCGGCGTTGCCTTGCCCTGACCTGGTTTTATCCGTTCAATGCTGAGAATGCTGTTTGACATGAAAGCTTTCCAAGACTCATCAGACCGTCCGGACGGTAGCTGGCATGACTCCAGGGAATGCTACTCGATGCGGATCTCCTTGTCCTTCACCACCTGCTTTCACCGGCCGACCTCTTGCTCGGCGACCGCGCGTAGGTCCTGAGGTGAGCCGATGCCTCCCACCACGCCTTCGCGCCCCAGCCGGTCACGAAATGCACCGGAGGCTGACGCTTGCACGATAGCCCGATGCAGCGCAGTGACGACATCGGGCGGCGTCCCCTTTGGCGAGAAGACACCGTACCAAACCTCGGCACTGTAGCCTTTGACAGCTGCCTCCGCCACCGCAGGAACATCGGGAAAAGTTGGGGAACGCGTGGACGAAGTTACTGCGAGTGCTCGCACTCGACCGTCGCGGATCAATGTTGCAGCGCTAGCCATCGTCGCGAACGCAACATCAATATGGCCGGCCAACAGATCGGAAAATGGGGCACAGAGCCACCGTATGGCACGTGCACAAGCCGGATGCCTGCCATGGGTTGGAAATACTCGGCTGCCAAGTGGACGGACGTGCCGTTGCCCGCCGAGCCATAGGTCAGCTTCCCCGGATTCGCTTTGGCTTCACGCAACAAGTCCGCTGCCGATCGGATCTTCTGTCGTTGCGCACCAGCACCACGTTCGGCGCCCGGCCGAGAGTGCGACCGGTTCGAAGGCCTGGATGCCATCGTACGGCAGCTTGATGCCGATGCTGGCAACGATGGAAAACGCACTGGTGGTGAGCAACAGCGTATGGCCATCCGACGGACTCTTACTCACCACGTCGCTGCCCATGATCGAACCGGCTCCAGGCTTGTTCTCAACGATAAAAGGCTTGCCGAGGCTACGCGAAAGTTCATCGCCCCAGCGAGCGTGCTATCACATCAGTGCCACCGCCAGCCGGAAACGGAACAATCACGCGAACCGGTCGCTGGATACGATTCCGCACGCGCTCCTATGGACAAAACAGACAATGCGGCAACTAGTACGACGTGTAGCAAGCTGCCTAATGGGTTGATCCTTTGCATGATACTGGTGTAGTCGAGAAGAATGCCGGGCCCTTCACGCAAAAAGTTCGCGGATACTTTCGGATTCAACATGCCAAATACGCCCTGCCAGCCGACGTGCGGCTTCAACGCCCACAATCGGGGACGCCAGTTCCATCAGCTTGCCGTCGAGATCCGCGTCCGACAACGGATCCTCGGGATCGCCCTTCCGATTTTGCTGAAGGTAGTCGGCTTTGGCGCCGTCCAAGGTTTCGATCTCCACCCTGGCTGCGCGCTTGAAAGGAAACCATTCATCGATTTCCGGATCGACCACGATTGTCATGCAATCCATTAGCCGGCGCGTCTCATCGTCCCGCAGCCGCTCCGGTGTGTAGGCCGGCAGGCGTACGCTGCCATGTACCAGTGCGGTAGCGACGATGTACTTGAGGCTGAACTTGGCCTCGTTCTCCGTCTGGGGATCGAGGTAACAGGCGATCTCCAATGCAGGACGGTAGGTAGCAACGTGAATGTGCCGGATCTGCGAGGTGTCAATGCCAAGCTTCGCTTTCAGGGCGAGTGCGCCGTCAATTGCCGCAAAGGTGTGGCCACAGCCGATATGGTTCTTGAAGGTTAGTCGGCAGATATGGAAATCCGTGCCCAGTGTCGCGGCCAACGCGCCCCATTCCGGGCCGTCAGACATAGCACGGCCAATTCCCGTCTCGCCGTCAAGCACATCGAGCGAACCCGTGATACCGGCAACGGCAGCACGGGCAGCCAGCACGCCTCCCTCTGCCGCGCGGCCCACGTGCAGAGGCTTGGACATCGAGTCCATGCGGAATGCCTGCTGCAGTCCGGCGGCAAAAGTTGCCGCGGTTGCCAGCGCGTGCGCAAGCTGCTCCTCGGTCGCGCCATAGATACACGCGGCCGCTGCCGCCGCGCCGAAGGTTCCAACGGTGGCGGTGCTATGCCAGTAGCGATAATGCGCGCGGCCCAGTACCACGCCAATGCGGGTCGACACTTCATAGCCAACCACGATACCCTTCAGCAGCAGCTCACCGGCGGCGCCTACGTCCTGCGCGGCAGCGATCGCGGCGGCAATGGTCGGAGCACCGGGGTGATACATCGCGTCGCGAAAGCTGTCGTCGATTTCGGCAGCGTGAGCGGCGGCGCCATTGAGCAACGCCGCAACGCGCGCCGTGACATGTTGCCCCCCAGGCAGCGTGGCGTTGCCCCGGCCGAACTCCTCTTCCAGCGCACCTCGAAGTCGCCGTACCGCCTCCGCGTCAAGGCCCGGGAACAGTGCTGCATGCCAGTCGATCAGCGCGCGCTTCGCATGGTGAAGTACCTCGACGGGTAGCGGTCCAGCTTTTACGGTGCTGAAGAATGGCCCAAAAGCCTCTGTTGCGTACATGGATTCTCCTCTCAGCCGGCCCTGGCCGGCTTATGTCAATGTCTGAGCGCGCTGCCGCAGCCACGCGTTCAGCATCGTGTTGACTTGTTGGTGGGCCTCATATTGCACCCAATGCCCGGCGTGCGGGACCAGGTGGACGCTGACTGGGTGAGCTCCTGCTGGCGCCCCTTCGCGAGCGTTTCGGGCGACTTCCGAGAGCGATTCAGGTGACATGGTCACGTCCTTCTCGCCCCAGATCATCAGTATTGGTCCGGCAAAGCGGGTAAGGGCGTCCTGCAACCCGCCGGCACGCGAAATCGGCTTGCTGCGGAAACGCGTCGCACGGCAAGCTTCGATATGGATAGTCACGGCTTCGCCACCGATCCCCGCTGGTTCGGCAATCATGAATGCCGCCAAGTTGTGGCGCATTGCATTGGCCAGCGCCGCAGGGCTTTCACAGCGGCGCCAGTCGACGAGCGCCTGTGTCATGCGTCGTGGCCCGCCATGGCCAGCCGGCCCGATCAGCGCCAGACGATCGACGGTCACCTGAACCAGGCCCGCATGGGTTGCCAGGTGTGCCGCCACCAGCGCTCCAAACGAGAAGCCCACCAGGTCAACGCAATCTAGCGGCAACTGAGCCAGCGAGCGGGCCAGGACATCGACGAAGCCAGGCAAATCCGAGCATGGTGCGGGCCCAGCCTCGCCAAAACCCGGCATGTCGGGCACCAGTAGCCGGCGTGTCCGGGAAAGCGGTTCGATATTGCGCGCCCAATGCTGCCAGTTTCCGTGACCGCCGTGGAGCATGACGGTAGTCGGTCCGGCCCCAAAGCTTCGCCAGACGACCTCGCAGCCGTCCACTGAAGTCACCAGCGCACTCTCCCGCTCACCGCGCATGCCGTTGCCTCATTAGCGATTGCCGCCGTCGGTCAGTATCGCCACGCCGTCGGCGGCCACAACGCCCTGCCCTTCCGGTAGCACGAACACAGGATTGATCTCGGCCTCAATCAGCCTGTCGCCAAGCGTTGCGACCATCCGCGAGAAGGCGACAATGGCGTCGGCCAGCGCATCCACGTCCGCCTTCGGCCGGCCGCGGTAGCCCTGCAGCAGGGGAGCCGTCTTCAGCCGCTGGATCATTTCCAGTGCCGCCTGGCGCGTCAGACCGTGGCCGGTGGGCAACAGCCGCAGCGTGGCATCACTGAACAGTTCCGCGGTAACCCCACCCATGCCAAGGAGGATGGCGGTACCAAGCGCATCCCGGTGCATGCCGAGAATCACCTCCACTCCGCCCTTGACCATCTCCTGCACCAGGTAACGCTGAGGTACGATTCCCGTGGCGGACTGTACGTCCGAAGCCATCTTTGCGAGCCGCCCTGCCACTTCGGCGGGCGAAACATTGACGGCCACGCCGCCGACATCGCTCTTGTGCGTGATCTCGGCCGATAACACCTTTAGCACGACATTGCCGCAGAAGCCCTCCGCGGCCGCCCGCGCCTGATCGCCGTTGGTGACGACAACCTCCTTCGCAACCGGCACATCAAAGCCGGCGAACAGCGTCTTTGCCGCAGCTTCGTCAAGCGGGCCGGTACCGAAGGTGTGCAGATCCGGCAGCGGCAGCGAGGAAGTCCCCACTTCTTCGTCCGCCCCAACTTCGCTCGCGCGGAGCATCGCATCGAATGCTACCGTGCATGCCTCTGGCGCTGAGAATGCCGGCACGCCACGCCGACTGAGCAGCGATGCGACTTCCGGCGCATGCGGGCTGACATATGCAATCACCGGTTTGTCGCTGTCTGGCAGACAGTCACGGATCGCATTGGCCATCAGGTCCGGCATTGCCAGGCTTGACGAACCCACGATCACCGATACAGCGTCATAGCTCGGGCTTTCCAGCAGGATCGAGATTGCGGCACGCAGCAGATCGGGCTGCAGCCCAGCCAGGGTCACATCGATCGGGTTGCGGTCGAGCGCTGCATGGTCCCCCTTCTGCAATGCCCGCAGCTTCGCCGCGGTCTCTTCGTCCGGTGCCGGCGTCTCGAAGCCTGCCACACCCAGGCTGTCAGAGACCAGCGTCCCAGCGCCGCCGGTCGAGGTCAGGATGGCGATGCGCTTGCCGCGCAGCTTGCGGCCCGTAGCCAGTGCCGCAGGCATGTCGAGCAAGTCGGAGAAGGTTTGCGCGCGGATCACGCCGACTTGCTCGAACAGAGCGTCGTACATACGGTCGGCGCCGGCCAGTGCACCTGTGTGGGAGACCGCGGCGCGTGCCCCGCTTTCGGAGCGGCCAATTTTGAACGCCACCACCGGCTTGCCGGCGCGCGCCGCCTTCAGCGCGGCGCGGCGGAACGTGTCAGGGTTGCGCACGCTCTCGACATAGAGCGCGATCACGCGGGTGGCCTCGTCGTCGGCCAGGTAGTCGATAAAATCGGCCAGGTCCAGGTCGACTTCGTTGCTGGTGGAAATCAGCTTGCTCAGGCCGATACCCCGCGCCGCGGCGCGTGACAGTAGGGCGCCGAGGATACCGCCGCTCTGCGATACCACGCCAATGCTGCCAGACGGGAACTGGTCCATCTCCAGCGCGCCGCTGGCCGACAACGGAATATTGTCGGTCAGGTTGACCAGCCCGATGGTGTTCGGCCCCAGCAGGCGCATGCTGCCGGCTGCTTCAATCAGCTCGGCCTGGCGCCGAGCGCCCTCCGCGCCGGTCTCGGTATAGCCGCTGGCCAGCACGATGGCAGCTCCTGCACCGCGAGCAGCCAGGTCGCGCACCGCCAGGTGGGCACGCTCGGCGCCCAGCAGCACGATGCCGACATCCGGCACTTCCGGCAGCGAGGCGATGTCGGGATAGCAGCGCAGGCCGTCGATCGATTCGACCTTGGGGTTGACCGGGTAGATCGCCCCGCTGAAGCCGTGCTTGCGCAAGTAGGACACCGGACGGCCGGCGGTTTTGGTGGGATCAGCGGAAGCCCCGATCACGGCGACACTGCGCGGCGTGACAAGTCGTTGGATGGCGTTCATGGTGTCAGATCTTGCTGGCGGCTTTATTAAGGAAAGCCAGCACGGACTCGCGATGCTCGGTGCTGGTGTAGCAGATGCCCTGCGCCTGGCTGCCTTGCGCAAATACCTGGTCGGCGGGAAGTTCGAAGGACTGATTCATGATGCTCTTGCCCAGCGCGATGGCGGTGGCCGAGCCCTGGCTCAGCTCTGCCGCCCACGCCAGCGCATCGCCGATCAGCGTTTCGGGCTTGCTCAGGCGGTCTGCAATGCCCAACGCCTTGGCTTCCTCCGCCTCGACTTTTCGACCCGTGAAGACCAGCTCCTTGGCAGTCGACAAGCCTACGCGGCGCGGCAGGAAATACATGCCGCCGCCATCCGGGATCAGCCCGCGGTTGATATACGACCACGAGAACGACGCCGATTCGGAGGCCACGACGAAATCGCAGCATAGCGCCGTATCGGCACCCAGGCCCGCCGCGGCGCCATTGACCGCCGCAATCGTGGGCTTCGGCATGGTATGCAGCAACTTTACAGTGTGGTGCACCCGCTGTTGGCGGCTCCACCCGTTAAAGCCAACTTCACCCTGCGGCGCTTCCATACGGCGCTGCATCCCGGCCACGTCGCCGCCCGCGCAGAAGCCCTTGCCGTTGCCGGTGAGCACCAGTGCGCGGATTGCCTTGTCGGCCGCGACGCGCTCCAGCGCATCGATGAATTCCGTACGCATGTCATCACTCATGGCATTGCGCTTGTCCGGACGGTTGAAGGCGAGCAGCGCGATGCCCGATTCGATCTTCAGTTCGATCAGGGAATAGTTGTCCATAGCTTGATTCGGTTCTGTGTCTGCGATGCGTTCTGTAGTCTTGGCCGCGCTCAGTCGGCGGTGATGTTTGCTTCCTTGATAATCTCGCTCCAGCGCTGGCTCTCGGCCTTGACGTAGCGGCCAAATTCGTCCGGCGTGCCGCCACTCACGGCGAGGCCCTCTTTCTCGGCGCGCTTGCGAAATGCTTCGGTACGCACGGCCTTTTTTGCCGCCGCGTTCAGGCGCGTGATCACCGCCAGCGGCGTACCCGCCGGCACAAACAGGCCATACCAGCTATCGGCCACGTAGTTGGGCACGCCGCTTTCGGCGATCGTCGGCACCTTGCTCAGCGCCGGCGCCTGTGAACGCTGCGCGGTAGTGACCGCCACCGCGCGCAGCTTGCCGCTCTCCAAGTGCGGCGCGACCGCAGCCGCCGTGGCGAACATCACGTCGACCTGTCCGCCGAGCAGATCCGTAATGGCCGGACCAGCGCCACGGTACGGAATGTGGTTGATCTCGACCTTCGCCATCTTCTTGAACAGTTCGCCTGCCAGGTGCGCGGAGGTACCCGCGCCCTGCGATGCATAGTTCAGCTTGCCCGGCTTGGCCTTTGCGGCGACGATCAGGTCCTGCACGGTCTTGATCGGGCTGTCCGGTTTGACTACCAGAACATTGGGTGAGCGCCCCACCAGTATGACCGGCGAAAAGGCCTTGTCGGTATCGAACGGCAACTTCTTGTGCAGGCTCGGATTAACGGCGTGGGCCATGGTCGCCATGACCAGCGTGTAGCCATCGGGCGCGCTTTTGGCCACCGCATCGGTCCCGATGATGGTGCTACCGCCAGGCTTGTTGTCGACGATGACGGGCTGGCCCAGATCCTCGCCCATGGTGATACCCATTGCCCGCGCCACCAAGTCGGTGCCGCCACCGGGGGCAAATGGCACGACCAGGCGAATCGGCTTGTCGGGGAAAGCTGCCAGTACAGGGAGCGGCACGGCGGTGACCATCATGAAGGGGATGGCAGCCTTGGCAAGCTGGCGGACGAATCCGGTACGGATCGAATGCATGGAGTGTCTCCTGGAAGGATTTGAAACGCTGCCGGCTTATTCACCAACCTACGCCGCGTGCGTCTTATTTGTTGGAGATAGCTTAGGCTTTGTCACGTTGACATTCACCCCCGCAATTCCACTGTATGGAATTTGCATGTATCGACAAACCGCCCCAACGAGAAAAAGCCCGGCAGAGCGCACAAACTCTGCCGGGCCCACGCCCTCTCCAGACCAGTCCCAGAATGCCAGCCCGAAGATTGAGGACTCTAACCAGACGCCGGAGGGCGATCCGGCGAAAACCTTACTCGGGCTTGACGTTCCGCTCCGCAATCAACTTGGACCACTTTCCCCCGTCCGCGCGGATCCGATCGGAGAACTCCGCCGCGGTGGACGGCGCCGGCGTCAATCCCATCTTCGTGAGATTGGCCTTGACGTCCTTGTTTTCCAGTATTCTTCGGACGGCGCCATTCAGCTCCTGCACAATCTTGGGAGGTGTGCCAGCGGGGACCATCAGACCGTACCAGTTTTCGGCATACACGCCCTTGATGCCGCTTTCGTCCAGAGTCGGGACGTCCGGCAGGTAAGGTAGTCGCTTGGCCGTGGTCACTGCGACAGGCTTTAGCTTCTTGCCATCGACGAACGGCACAAGCCCCGACGCATCGCCAAAGAATGCGTCGACCTGCCCGCCGATCGTATCGGTGATGGCCGGCGCTGCGCCCTTGTACGCCACATGCAAGAACTCCGCCGAGGTCGAGGCCTTGAACAGTTCGATCGCCATGTGCTGCATACTGCCAATCCCTGACGATGCCAGCGACACCGAACGGCCCGTACGGCTCTGGGCCACGAGGTCCTTGGCGGAGTTCACCTTGGACTGCAGGGGCACCACCAGGACCTGGGGTGTCGTGACCACAATGGATACCGGCACCAGGTCCCGCTCCGGACGATAGGACAGGTTTTTATACAGCGAAGGGTTGATAACGATCGCTCCAGCGCTGGTCAGGAAGAACACCGAGCCATCTGCCGGGCCCTTTGTCACGGCACTGACTGCGATGGCGCCGCAATTGATGGCGCAGTTTAAAGAACCGCGCCACAATTGCGCCATTCTTTAAGCGAACTGCGCACGTCCGACATGTTCCCTGCCCACGCCCTGCTAGAAGTATCCGGAAAGCCTCCGCGGGACTAATGCTTACCGAGTTGCTGGCACAGCATCCCGACGTTGCACGGCGGACAGCACAACGCTGGATGAGCCAATGGATCGATGATCGACAGATCATGGCGATCGGCAAAGGTCGCGCCCGTCGTTATTTCGCTGCGAAAGCGACCAAGTTTGCCGCTGCCTCCCCGGAGGAAGACCGTTTCCCGGGTTACATTCCGCTTTCCGCCGATAGCCCGCGACATCGTGGCGTATATCGATCAGCCTCCGGAGGCGCGCAAACCTGTGGGGTACCAACGCGACTTCCTTGACGCCTATCAGCCCAATGTCACACGGTACCTGTCGGAATCGCTTCGGCGTGAGTTACACAATATGGGCAAGACGGCGCAGGCTGATGCGCCCGCTGGAACCTACAGCAGGGCCATCCTGAACCGGCTACTGATCGACTGGCATCGAGTCATTTTGAGGGCAACACCTATTCCCGCCTCGACACCCGGGAGCTGATCGAGCACGGGAAGGCGGCGCAAGGCAAGGCGGCCATCGAAACACAGATGATTCTCAACCACAAGACTGCCATCGAACTGCTGGTGGAGAACATCGGTACGGTAGGTTTCGACCGCTATACCTTGATGAACCTGCATAGTGCCTTGTCGGAAAACCTGTTGCCCAACCCTGCCGATGAAGGCCGTATTCGACAGCACGCCGAAGACATTGGCAGAAGTGTTTCCCCTGTCAGCACCACAGCAAATTGAGGAAGCACTAGATGTCCTGCTCGGGAAATTGAATCAGATTGCCGATCCCTTCGAACAGTCATTCTTCGCGCTGGTGCACCTACCATATCTGCAACCATTCGCGGGCGTGAACAAACGAACCTCGCGCCTGGTGGCTAATCTGCCGCTGTTCCGCGAAAACCTTTGTCCGCTCACATTCCTGGATGTACCGGAGCAAGCTTATAGTCGCGCCATTCTCGGCATGTATGAAATGACCCGCGTCGAATTGCTGCGCGATCTCTACGTTTGGGCTTACGAGCGCTCAACGCAAGAGTACCTGGCCATCAAGCAGGACCTGGCGGAACCCGATCCGCTACGCTTTGCCTGGCGTGATGTGATCAAACAAACGATCCGTGACGTCGTTCTGCAACCCGATCAGGATGCGCTATCCGTGATTCGGCAGGCCGTCATGGCAAGAGTGCAAGAGGCTAATCGTGACAACGTGGAAGCGCTGATCGTAGAAGAACTCCCAACTGATTGCTCGCCGCGCAGCGAGAATTACTGGCCTGGGAAGTCCACGCTCAACGAGGGAAAGGACATGGTGAGCGGCACACGAGTTGCTGGTAGGCCGCGGTAAAGCCACCCGAGGTAATCACGCCGGAGCAGCCAGCCAGAGCATGAGAACCATCAAGTTATGCCTGGCGGCAAAGATTGTCAGCTTCATGTCGACTCCAATTATTCACAGCTACGGACCGCGCTGACAATCAGTCTTCTTTCATATTGGCTGCGCGCGCGATCGGGCCGAGGCGAGCCTTTTCGCCTGCCAGAAACGTGGTGAAGTCTGCCCGCGTCCCGCCCATCGGCTGGATACCTTGCGGGATCAGCCTGGCCCGCAGTTCAGGTGACTTGATGGCGGCGTCGATAGCCTTGTTCATCTTGTCGAGGATCGCATCAGGCGTACCACGCGGTGCGAATACGCCGGACCAGTGACCGATGAATACGCTGGGATAGCCGAGTTCTGCGGTGGTGGGCACATCCGGCATCGCGGCAATGCGGGTATTCCAGGTGGAAGCGATCGGTCGCAGCTTGCCGCCCTTGACCTGCGGAAGAACCACAACACTGGCTTCGGAGGTGGCGTCTACTTGTTTGCCGACAACGGCGACCATACCTTCGGAGCCACTCTTGTAGGGAATGATCTCAAGTTTTGCGCCGGTCGCCAGCTTCAGCATTTCCGCGACGAAGTGCGGCGTGCTTCCGGTGCCCGCCGTAGCGAAATTCAGGCTCCTGCCGCCCTTGCCGCTGGCAACCAGACCCTTGAGGTCCTTGATCGGAGAGTCGGCGGGCACCACGATGACCGACGGACTGACGGCCAGCATGGCGACGGGCACCAGGTCTTGCTCCTTGTACGGCAGGTGGGCCTTGATCATGCCGTTGGTGATCACGCCGGCTGCCGGTGCCAGGAAGGTATAGCCGTCCGGCGCGGACTTGGCCACATAGTCGGCACCCAGTACCGAACCGGCGCCAGGCTTGTTCTCTACGATGATAGGCTGGCCCAGTTGCTTGGACGCCGCATCGGCCACGGCGCGCGCAACCAAGTCGTTGGCGCCGCCAGGACCAAACGGTACAACGAACTTTACAGGCTTTGCGGGCCAGGTTTCAGCCCAGGCGGTCAAGGTGCATGCAGTCAGGGTAAGGGTGAGCGCGAGATGGCGAACGGCGATTTTCAACGTAAGTCTCCGAGATCAATCTGTTTATGTGCGCTTTGCGGCACGTCATCACGTCCCGTTCAGGCATTGCAAGAATATTCGGAGACGACTAATCTGTGAATTGCAATTTTCCGATGATCTGATGCATGTCACGCATTAATCTTGCCCTGAAAGATCGGCAGGTGTTTGTCGCTATCGTCGAAAAAGGAAGCTTCCGTATGGCCGCCGAATCACTGATCGAGAAACTGGAAAAGTCGCTTCGCTTGCTGGACCGCACGACACGACGCGCGGAAATGACAAACATCGGTAGGCAATTCCTGGAGGAAGCACGCGCAGCTCTGGATATCCTTGATAATGCGGCATTCTGGCTCGGTGACGAGGCCACGCTTCAACGCGGGCTGGTGACAGTGGCTGCTATACCGCCTGCTGCGCTGCATTTTCTGCCCCAGGCTGCTTCCTTCTGGCGATCACGCCGATGTTAGCGGAGGCGACCACGTCACCGCTGCACTCCGGCAGCGCCATGGTGTACGAACTCACTACCGAGCAAGTCTTGCTGGAAAAGAATGCAGACGAGATCGCGCCGCTCGCCTCGCCTGACGCGCACGGTAGGTCGGTATCACACAAAGGCGGCCTGCGGCGCGCCAGCGCCACAGTCTCCACTACCAAGACGCACGGGTCCGCCGCGCGGCAACCTTTGAAGAGTGCGCGCGCGCCCACTCACGGCGCAGCAGCGGCAGTGAGAAGCAGATCAAAGCCCCACCGCGACAGCGAAGTCAGCCGCAGATTGGCGGAAATCCCGGGAATCGGGCCCATCACAGCGAATGCACTGGTGGCTTCGATCGGCGATGCAAGTTGCTTTAGCTGTGGTCGGCAATTGGCAGCATGGATAGGGCTGGTACCGCGCCAACATTCCAGCGGCGGAAATCAACGTTGCTCGGCATCAGTAAGCATGGTGATTCCTATCTGAGGACGTTGCTAATTCACGGCGCACGAGCGGTATGCCGTTACGCTGTCACCAAGCCGAAGCCTTCTTCTGAGTGGGTCATGAAAGTACAACATCGGAACCTCAATATCGCCGCGGTAGCATTGGCCAACAAGAATGCTCGGATCGTTTGGGCACTGTTAGTCCACAGGCGTAAGTACCAGGCGGATTACACGCCTGCCACGGCAAGCGCGTAATCCGCCTGGCCAAGTTCCACCAAGGATATTGCGAAGGAGCCCACCACCGATTGCACTGGCAACAATGAAGTGATGGCAAGACAGGTCAGACCATGGTTGGCAGAACCCGCGTTATACAGCGCACTCCGAGTGCACCCTTCTGATTGGGGAGCCAACCAGCGGATTCCATCAGGGCCGGCGGTCAATTCCCACATATGAGGCCGGATGTATGGCCGCAATCTCCACCCTCGAACCATCACACCTTGAAAACCTGGCAGTCCCGGGGGCGTACATGTATGTATAAGGAAATGACTTCAACCGGGGTTTCGTCAACCACGTATTCCCGGGCGACGACAATAACCGGCTGTTGTGTGTAGCGTCGTGCAAATAGCGCTTGCATTTTGCCCTCCCACTAAATGTCGTCTCCCAGCTGCGGAACTTGAAACGTCTTCACGACAGTCGTGAACCACTTGTTTCCTGCGAAGCCGCCCTCCCCTTCGGATTTCATGCCCGCGTCGTCGACAGGGCTTTGACCAAATCTTCGACCTTGAACGGCTTTTGGCAACGCGGGACATCGCGATAGGCCGACGCAATGGCTTCGGCGCCGTAGCCCGTCGCGAAGGCAAAGCGGATTCCCCGGCTTGCCAGCGCGTCGGCAATGGCATAGGACCGCTCCCGTGCAGGTCGATGTCGAGGAGCGCGGCGTCCAGCGTCGTGCCTTGGCTATCGATCAAGGCGAGAGCCTCTTCAGCCCAGCCGACCGGTCCAATCACCTCGGCGCCCTCGCCTTCGAGCAAGAGCTTGATTGCCTGACTAACCCCGTAGTCGTCCTGGATGACCAGGATACGACGGCCTTGCAGAGTTGGCACATGATCCATGGGCGCCTCCCGTTAAGCTTCCTTCCGCTGCTGCCCAACGGTCTGCGGCGGTTCCAGCGGCACCTCGATCCGGCACCGTACGCCGCTTCAAAGCGAAGCTGCGTGAGGGCCTTGAGCGTGAAGGTCAGCGCCTTCTCGATCAACTGCCGTCCGTAGCCGCATCGCGTCGTTTCGGGCACTGCAGCCGGCCCAACGCCCGAGCAGCGGCCCCATACGCCCAGAGCCCTTTTCAATGTAAGTTTGTTCCTACAGGGAAAAAATCCAATCTCCGAGAACACGTTTCGTGGCTGCCTGCTCAACAGACGAGCCTCCCAGCACTACGCTGAAATCGTGGTGGTTGACGAGAGTACAGCCTTGTATCAGCTATATGAACTTTGCAATGCTGCGTGGGCGCCGTTTCTTCCCTGGCTTCATGCAAGCGCGACCTTCTTGAGCGCTCTTGAAAACGCACCGATGGCCGCCCCAGCCACCCATCTCGCTGCCGGGTGTCAATTGCTGGTGCGACTTTGCAAGCGCTATCCTAAGAGGCCATTTGGCCTGACCCAAGTATCGATCGACGGTCACCAGGTTGCGGTCAGCGAAGCGGTGGTATTGGACAAGGCGTTTTGCCGCCTGCTGCACTTTGAGCGCGCAACTCCTTATCGCCATCCGGTCGTCCTGCTCGTCGCGCCGCTTTCGGGCCACCACGCCACGCTGCTGCGCGAGACGGTGCGGGCGATGTTGCCAGACTTCGACGTCTATCTCACCGATTGGCGCGACGCTCGCCAAGTTCCGCTCGCCGAGGGTGCCTTCCATCTTGATGAGTATGTCGACTATGTGCGCGAGTTCATCGGCTACTTGGGACCGGACATTTATATCGTCTCCGTATGCCAATCGACCGTGCCGGTGCTCGCCGCGGTATCCCTGATGGCAAGCCATGGTGAGCCCACACCGAAAAGCCTCACATTGATCGGCGGTCCGGTTGATGTGCGGCGTGACCCCACAGTGGTCAATACGCTGGCATTCAATAAATCGCTCGATTGGTTCGAACGCCAAATGATCGACACCGTGCCTTCTATGTACCCTGGAGCCGGCCGCAGAGTCTGCCCGGGCTTTCTTCAGCATTTGGCCTTCATCGCAATGAATCCCGATCGCCACCTGAAATCGCACCTGAACTATTACTTCGATTTAGCGGCAGGCAAAACCGAGTCGGCCAGTATGCATCAATGCTTCTACGACGATTTCAACGCCGTGCTCGACATGGATGCTGAATACTATCTGGAGTCCGTGCGGGTGGTCTTCCAGGAATGTCGCCTGGCACGCGGCATTTGGCGCGTGCCAGGCGAGCACGTACGCCCGGGCGATATCCGGTCCAGTGCCCTAATCACCGTTGAAGGCGAGCACGACGACATTTGTGGCCGTGGCCAGACCCGAGCAGCACACGATCTTTGCACAGGTATCGACGACTCACGCAAGCATCATCTGACCGCTCGCGGCTGCGGCCACTACGGGATCTTCTCCGGCGCTCGGTGGCGCACCCGGATCTATCCACGCATTCGCGCTCTCATCTATGGGTATGCCGCGTGACCGTTTCAGGCTTCGGAGTCTTGTAATTGATAAGAAACTAGCTTCCCGAGCCAAGCGCGGAGGCAGTAGCCTGTCGTATCAGAGCGCGGATGCCGGGGTATATCTCGGAGTGCCATCGGGGGCCACAGAAGAGGTCATAGTGGCCGCACCGGCGCGCCGTCACGTGCCGCTTGTCGCGGGCGGCAAGGCCCCGGCACAGACCGTGCGCTGCGTGGGTCTGCCCGCTGCCGGAAATGGCGTCGTGTTCGCCTTCAATGGTCAGTAGTGCAGTAGTGCGGATGTCTTGCGGGCGCACGGGCTGGCCTCGCACGAACCAATTGCCGCGCGCCGGACGAAACTCCTGGAACACGATCCGGATGGTATCCAGGTAAAACTCAGCCGCCATGTCGAGCACCGCATTGTACGTATCGCAAACGCGCCGGTATGCTTCGGCACGCTCGTAGTCACCCCTTGCGAGCTCCAAATAGTAGTCCTGATGCGACGCCACCAACAGCCCCGGCTGGGCTGCCGCCAGGCCGGCAAGTTGCAGGAAGCTCGGGTACACCTTGCGACCGGCGCCGGCGTAGCGACCGGGCACCGTGTAGATCAAGTTCCGTTGAAACCATGCGAGCGTGTGGTCTGCGGCCAGCCTTCCGACCGCAGTGGGGCTGCAGCGCGCATCGATCGGCCCGCCGATTAGGATCAGACTCCTTGGGGTCGGCTCATCGGCGCTGGCCAACAAAGAAATTGCGGCCAGGGCTGGCACGGTGGCCTGGCAGATGGCAAGCACGTGCAGTTGTTCCGACGAGCCGATCTGACGGATAAACGCCTGCAGTTCGATCACATAGTCATCCAGGTGGAACGGCCCTTCCGCAAGGGGAACGCGGCGCGCATCCGTCCAGTCCGTCACATAGACGATATGCTCCGGCAAAAGGGCTTGGACGACCTCGCGAAGCATGACGGCGTGATGCCCTGCAAGCGGCGCACAGACCAGCACAGCGGGTCTTGGCTGGCAAGTGTCGGCGCCAAGTGCGAGCGGATCAGCTGCAAAGCGCAGCAGACGGCAGAATGCCCTGTCCAGCACAACTTGTTCGATCACAGGGATGACGCGGCCGTTGTGCTGGACGGCAGCGATGCCGAACGTCGGCTTGTCGTAAGTTTTGCCGAGGCGGTACAGCATTTCGTAACCCGCGGCCAAGGCGGGGGCGCCCGGTACCTGCGATAGGGGGCTGTTATGATCGGCAAACGCGTTGGCTGCGCTCGCCGCCCACGCAGCGAATGGCGCGAGCAGCGCGCATTGATACTCCATGAACTGGTACAGCATGGAAACCTCCAGGAAGTACACCGGGCTAGTCGGCGATCACGATCCGATTTCCAGAACGATGGGAGCCGCTGTCTAGGCGGACTTGCCACGGTTCGCGTTTGTGGCGGCCGGCGCCTCCGCTGATGCGCCGGGCTGGACCAGAGTTTCACTATAGGTCGGGCAGGTATTGCTGCGGTGCCAAGGATGGAGCATCGTCCAGCTGTGAACGAAAGCCTGCGCGCTAGTACGGAACTTAAGCATTCGGTACCCTCGCCGCTGCTTTGCCAATTGCTGAACGAACCGGCTATACCGCCAGCTTGTACAAAGCAAAGTCGCCACCCCATCACCACCCCCGGGTCGCTTAGTCTCGGCCCGCACTAGAATGCGGTAACGCTAGCAGTTCGTTCGTGAGCCACCTTGCGGAACGACATGTACGGTGGTGAATCTGACCCCGCCGACATTGCAGCGTAGGCGGGGTGAAAACGTACGGCAAAAAGGAAGAGCGCCGGTACGGGTTCTCCGTGGCGTCGAGCTTGACCAGACCGCGCGAATCCGGCACATGGTAGGCGCCCATGGCGGGTATGTCGTCACGGACGATGCGTCCGATCAGGGCGGGCTCTACGGCTGACAGGGAAACTCCAGTTTTGACTCACCTTGCACATCACGGGGGAGGCCACCCAGCAGCACGGCGAGGCGGTGACGCATCAAACCGGAAAGCTCCAGGCGACGGAGATGCCAACATAGGTAATCGTACTGCGGCCCCTGTATTCAGCCCATTACATAGCAACAACCGCGCAGGCAGGCGAGCCGATTGTGATCTGTCAGGCATAATTTCGATACCGGACCGAAGGTCTACGGTGGCATCGAAGAGGGCCTCATATGGAACGGAGAGGAGATCACAACGAAGACCTGATCGGGAGACCGGCCGAAATCTGCAGTACCCAGGGGGCAAAGCTGCCAGCGTCAGCCACAAAAATCGGAAATTGCCCGACACCGGAATCGCCCTCCTTCACCTAGAACGAAAACATGTTTTAACACGGAGGAGGTGTTTGGATGTCTGGCAGAACCGTTCGCGTAGGCCGACCTGCATCTCGGCGATGTGGGTTAGGTATCGCTCGCCGGGCCAGCTATCCAAACGGGCCTGTCTGACCGCACATCAATCGCGAGCGCCTGCAATCGCCCCCCCAGGGCAATAGGACGGCGATGGACAAGACTGCGGCTATGGGGCCGCTCTCGCTCGTGCCTCACCTGTTGCATGGGTTTCGCTCATCCGCACCGCTGCAACCACACCCGACAGCAAGGTCAGCGCCGCGACCAGCCAGATCGCCGTCGGCACGCCGAACATATCCGCAGTGATACCGGCCAAGAGAGCTCCCACCGCGTAGCCAAGGTCACGCCAAAGCCGGTAGACGCCCACTGCGGAAGCGCGCCAGGGAGGGTGGGCTACGTCGCCGATCGTGGCGAGCAAGGTTGGATAGACCATCGCCGTGCCGATTCCAAGCAAAGCGGCACCCAGACCAAACACGTGGAAATCTGCTGCTACTGCGGTGACGGCAATCCCCCCTGCCTGCAACCACATCCCCGACACGATCAGCCACTTGCGGCCAATCTTGTCCGAAAGAGCTCCGGTGATAATCTGCAAAGCGCCCCAGATTGCTGGATAGATCGCAGCTAGCACGCCGATTTGCGCCAGCGTCATCCCTGCTGCGGCAAAGACCAGCGGGAACAGGCCCCAGGCCATGCCGTCGTTAAGGTTGTTGACCAGCCCGGCCTGGCTTACGCTGGAGAGATTGCGATCGGTCAGCGATGTGCGGCGGAAAATCTCGGCGTGGCTGAGCTTGTCCGCAACTGCTTGAGGATGGTGCTCACGCAACTCGTGCACGACGTGGTCCCGGGTTTCGCGAACCGCAAGCGCGGAAAGCAGCAGCCCGGCAGCAACGTAGACGACGCCCAGGTAGAAGGGTTCGGGCCTGAGACCGAAGTGGGCGGCGGTCCAACCAGTGGCCAGTGCGCTGGCTGCCACCGCGAAGTATCCGGCAAATTCGTTGAGTCCCATGGCCAGGCCGCGCTGCTTCGGGCCGACCAGGTCGATCTTCATGATGACTGTGGTGGACCACGTCAGCCCCTGGCTCACGCCCAACAGGACATTGGCTCCGACCACCCAATTCCAGTTGGGTGCCCACATCAGAATGAATGGGACCGGTATGGCGACCAGCCATCCGGCCACCAAGACTCGCTTTCGGCCGAAGCGATCGGAAAAACGCCCGGCAAAGTAGTTCGTCAGTGCCTTGGTGAGTCCAAACACCACGATGAAGGAAAGAACCGACGTGCGCGCCGCGATGTGGAATTCCTGCTCGGCAATGGCCGGCAGGATACTGCGCTCTAGGCCCACCATGGCACCAACAAATGCGTTGACGAGGACCAGCAGCGAAAACTGGCCGAGGTTCTCACGCAGCCCGAGGCGGATCTGCGCCGCGTTCATGCCTTAGCACCCCCAACCCAGATTTGCCTGCACCATGGCTTCCATGTTGGCGGGTTGAGCGGGGATCTCCCTGGTCACGTATTCGACGAAAGCGGATTTCTCCAAGGTGAGCGCTGCGTTCCAGCGCTTCTCGAAGCCAATGGTCGACGCAGGCTTGCCAGACAAGCCGACGCCGCACGCGCTGCCAGCCTGGTGCCCCGGGTAAATCTCGAGATCTGCAGGCAGCGTCAGCAACTTCTGATGCAGGCTGTCATAAAGCTGGGCGGCCATCTCGCGTTCCATGCCAGCGAGGTCGGGGCGTCCGACGGCCCCCACAAACAGCGTGTCTCCAGTCATCACAAACCATGGCTCGTCGCCTCGGCGCAGGTCGCGCACCAGCAGACAGACGCTGTCGGGTGTGTGCCCGGGAGTGTGCAGGACGTCGACCAGCACATTGCCGGCCTCCAGTCGCTGGCCATCGACCAGCGGCGCGAAGTCGAATGCGACCCGTCCCTTGTTGCTTTCGTGCAGGTAGTAGGGCGCATAGACCTGACGCGCCAGTGCCGGACCCCCGGAGTAGTGATCGGCGTGTACATGGGTGTCGATCACATGGGTAATCACCACGCCCCCCTTCTTGGCCTCGGCAATGAACCAGGCGTCGTCACCGGCGACGACGTCGACGGCAGCTGCCTTGCCGACACCGGCGCATCCGAAGAAATAGGACAGCGTGGCGTTTTCTGCGGGGCGTTGCCGGAAGAACATAACTGTCTCCTGTGTCCAAGCGCCTTCATGGGTTGCCCTGAAGCTCGATGGGCAACCCGTGGGCCCGCCACTCGGCCACGCCATCGGTCAGATGGAAGGCATGGTAGCCCTTGCTGCGCAGGAACTCGACAGCGTCCTTGGCCATCAGGCAGAAGGGTCCTCGGCAGTAGGCAACCACAGGCATGTCTTTGGGGATCTCGGCAAGCCGCTTCTTAAGCTCGCCCAGCGGCAAGGAGCGAGCATGCGGTAGGTGGGCCGCGGTGAACTCATCGGCAGGGCGTACATCCAGCACCAGCACCTCCCCTGCCCTGGCCTTCCTCAGGATGGCGACCCGGTCAAATCCTTGAAGGTCATCGTCATGCTCGACGATGGTCGCCAGTGCCACCTGCAATTCGACCAGCCGCTCTTCGGCTTCGGAACGCAAGGTCACCCAGAGGTCGGCCACACCGGTGCTGGCCAGCCGGTACACGACATACTTTCCATCCTTGCGAGTCTCGGCAAGGCGGGCCCCGCGGAGTTCCTTGAGATGGGCACTAGCCAGCTTCACGCTGATTCCCGCTTGGGCAGCTAGTACCTCGACCGTCTTCTCGCCCTGGCACAGGAGTTCGATGAGCTCCAGCCGCTTCGGGCTGGCTACAGCTTTCCCGATCCGGGCGACCTGCTCGTAAAGGTGATTCTTCAACTCTCTCATGCAATCATTCTAGTGAATATTAGAATTATGGCAAGATTTCGCAGCGAAGGACCTAGTGGGCCGTGGCAAGCGCATCGCTGTCGTGGGCAACCGACCTTCGCTCAGCAAGTTGAGCCAAGGCAACCTCGTCTAAAGCTAGTCGCGGCAATTCCACTACGCGTTCGGTCGTCGCGGGCCTCTAGGCGAATGAGCATTCGGGTCGTCGTAGTGTCGTTTGGAAGAGGTCCGCGATTGAAGCATGAAGGCGACTCGGGAGGAGGAAATCCTCGTCGAAAGCCCGAATGGGTACGAAAGTCGGCCATAGCGGTCGCATTTCTCTCTTTGGAATGATTCCGGTGGCGAGAATCGGCGGCCGATGTGTCGCCCCATTTTCCGGAGGTGTCAGGAATTCTGTGTGCTGAGGTCGGTTAAATAGATCTCAGCGTAGGGCGTTGGTGAAGCGGTCACCGAAGAGAATGGCGAACTGGTTGGCCGCTTGTTTCCAGGTGATGGGCGGCATCTTCCAATCTTTCTCGATGTTGCGCAAGGCCAGGTACAGCAGCTTGCTGGCGGCTTCGTCGCTGGGGAAGTGGCCCCGGTTCTTGACGATCTTGCGCAACTGCATGTGCATGCTCTCGATGGCATTAGTGGTGTAGATGATTCTGCGCACTTCCGGCGGATAGGCGAAGAACGGGATGACCTGCTCCCATTGCCGCCGCCACATGTCGGCCACCGTCGGGAATTTGCGGCCCCAGTCGCTGCCGGCAAAGGCATCCAGCGCAGTGGCAGCGGCATCGGCATCGGCCGTGGCAGCCTGGTAAATCGGCTTGAGCGCGGTCGCCAGGCCCTTGCGATCCTTCCAGCTCGCCAGGTTGAGCGAGTTGCGGATCAGGTGGACGATGCAGGTCTGGATTTGCGCGGCCGGGTAGACGGCCTCGATGGCCTGGGGGAAGCCGCGCAGGCCATCGACGACGGCGACCAGGATGTCCTCCAGGCCGCGGTTCTTCAGTTCGTTGAAGACCTTGAGCCAGAACTTGGCGCCTTCGGTCTGCTCGATCCACAGGCCGAGGACTTCCTTGCGCCCATCGGCGCGGATGCCCAGCGCGAGGTACACCGCCTTGTTCCTGACGGTGCCTTCGTCGCGGATCTTCAGGCGCAGCGCGTCGAAGTAGACAATGGGGTACATCGCCTCCAGCGGGCGCTACTGCCATTGTTCGACCTCGGCCAGCACTTCGTCGGTGATGGTGGAAATCAGGTCAGGCGAGACCTGCAGCCCATACAGTTCCTGCAGATGGCCCTGAATCTCACGCACGCTCATCCCGCGTGCATACATGCTGATTACGTGGTCGTCGAAGCCGGACAGCCGGCGTTGGTACTTGGCGACCAGTTGCGGCTCGAAGGTGGCTTGCCGGTCGCGCGGAATGTCCAGTTCCAGCTCGCCGTTGGGCGTGAGGACGGTCTTTGCACTGCTGCCGTTGCGGTGATTGCCGCTCTTGCCTTGCTTGGCCTCGCTGGCCAGATGGTGCGTCAGTTCGGCGGCAAGCATACGCTCGGCCAACTGCTTCTTGAGCAGGCCGGCCAAGCCTGATTCACCGAGAATCGACTCGACGTCCTTGTTCTGTACCTGAGCCAGCAGTTGATCGATCAACTCATCCGGAAACAGCTTCGGCGCGCTCGATTTCTTGCTCTTCTTGGTCATGCTTGTTGTTTCGGTCATAAGGGCGTTTCTTTCGATATCGTCTCATGACCTCAACACACAAGAAATCTGACAGGCTCGGCGAACTAGAAACCGCTCTCCTCCAAATGAATCTGGAAAGCAGCGGGCACGCCGACTCTGCCGTTTTGGATCATAGTTGGCAAGGTTGGCATCAAGTATTTCTACGGCTCTATCGAAAATGCGATTCTGCTCGCGCGTCCCTCACCTTATATGTGAGGCACGCTCTGTCGGCACTCTCCTTACCCATTCGCGATCCACAGAAGGATGATCCCGCCCCTGAATAGTGATTACATTGTCTGTTTCACAGATGGCGCCCCTTCGATGTGTAATGGCGAGGACCGTAACATCACCAGCAAGCTTACGGATATGAGCCATGATTCCTGCCTCTGCCGCCTCATCCAGAGCGGAGCTCGCCTCGTCGAGGAACAGAAATTGCGGTTCGCCGTACAATGCCCGAGCAATGGCAATACGCTGGCGCTCGCCACCGGACAGCTTCAGGCCTCGCTCTCCTACGTACGTCGAGAATCCGTCGGGAAGCTCCTCAATCCGCTCAAGGATCGCCGCCTTTGCGGCAGCTTCGCGCAAGCGCGTCTCGCAAATCGGCCGTCCCAAGGCTATGTTCACCTCAAGCGTATCGTTTAACAGCATCACTTCCTGCGGTACGACGCCGACAGCACCATACCAGTCCCGACGGTTGATCTTCCTTAAGTCGACCCCGTCAACTCGAATCGCACCGCTCGAGGGCTCCACCGCTTTAAGAGCGAGCTTTAATACCGTTGACTTACCTGCACCGCTCTCACCAGCAATAAACGTGATCGAGCCCCGTTCTGCCACGAAATTGACGCCAGCAATTCCGCGTCCATCCGTGTAGGTGAAGTGCACGTCCCGAAACTCTAGACGGCCCCTATCGGCAAGCGGTTTGCCTCGACTCAGTGTTGAATCGTCCTCTTCAGGGTAAATCCAAATGCGGGAAAATGGCTTCAATTGAACATACGAACGCATCAAGCTCTCAAGGGCAAGCCCCGCCATCTCAAAGGGCCGGTTAAGTTGAAGCAGGAGCGTGTTGAAAAGCACGACGTCGCCGACAGAGACCACGCCGGCGCGATAGCGCGGAAGGAAAATGAAGAACGTAATGACGAACTGAAGCGCAAGTGCAACGCCGTAGACGCTAGCATAGGCGATCCTCTTCAAGCAGTACCTTCGCCAATTGGTAAAAACCTCTCTCGCCCCCCTACTGAATCGACTACTCATCCAATTCGTGCTACCAAAATAGCGCAGCGTTTCGATTGATGAAATCGCGTTACCAATCAGCTGCGCATTTTGTTGACCAGCATTAGTCGCCGTCTCAAGGTGCGGTCTCGACCAGATGTTGGAGAAGTAAGTCAACATTATGACTATCAAACCGTAGACCAGCACGATTAAAGCGATTCGCGAATCAATCACCGCACCCAGAATAGTCAATGTCAGCGCGAGTTGAACGAAACCCGGAATCAGTACTATCAACCCCACTTGTACAATCAGATCGAGCGCCTGTGTCCCCTGCATTTGCGCGGACTGAATCTCAGCGGGGTTGTGTTCCAAAAAGAACTGCGGCGGCTTCTTTAGCAGTCGGTCGAAGAAGCTGGTCGACGCAATAAAGCGCAGATTCTCAGCACTCATTGCAGCCAGGTAGGAGACCGTGCTTTGCAGAGCAAAAGTCAGACCGGTCAAAACCGCATAGACGAGGAAGCCTGTCGAGAGTGCCCCAAGCCAGCCGTCGCCAGTCATACGGTCGACAAGGCGCGAGAACAAATAGGGACCGGACACCGACGAGAAAGACGATCCGAGAATGATAATCGCAATGACGATGAATGGAGCACGGGAAACTCTCCATAGATCTCGGAAAATAACACCGATCGGAGTGGCCACCATGCGCCGCGCGCCATCCCTCTCCATGATTCGCTCTACCATAGCTCAAACAGTAATCGCAGGGCTTCACTTAGAGCCGCAGTCAGCCAGCGAGTTCCTTGGAATTATGACTTTCGTACTTATCTAGGCGATGTACTTCGCATAAGATTGCACAAACATTTCCAATCGAAGCATATTTAGTACGATTCCTACCTCACCCGTAGTGACAATATTTGCATTCTCGGTGACGGTATCGTCGATCCATTTATCCTCGATTTCGATTGTAGACGCGACAGTCCCGCGTCGGAGGTAGCATTTCACGAGTCCTTCATTGTTGCGAAAGAACGAAAATACCAGACCCGATGATGGCCGCTTTGTTCCACGCCAAGCTACCCACGATGTAATCGATTGTGCAAATGCCCTTCTTATCTGGATTCTGTCGTAATCAGCTGGGAACGTTCTGTGAACGGGCTCACCCAGAACGCCGGCCAGGATGTTCTGCATGAACAAACGGGTGAATAAACCTTGGCGTAAGACGGATCTCCGCGGCAATCGCGCAGGCCTGCGCCCAAAAGATCAGCAACAAACCCCGTCCCAGCGTGGCGAGCCATGCACCTGCAAGCAACGGCTGTCCCGATCAGTTTATTTGGGCGGCCGGCTCGTCAAAGGCGATGCTGGCTTGCCATCCGACAGTTCATGCCATCATATGGTCTGATGACATCAAGATCAGACGGACCATGCCAACAAGCGAACCCATTCAACGACGCCGCCTATTTGAGGACGTGCTGGACAGGCTAACCGAGCGCATCCGCAACGGCGAGATCGCCCCAGGCGAACAGCTGCCCGCCGAGCGCGATCTCATGGAGTACTACGGTGTAGGTCGACCAGCCATTCGCGAGGCGCTCCAGGCGCTGGAACGCGCCGGGATCATTGAAATCGCGCACGGCGAGCGCGCGCGGGTCGTGATCCCGACCCCGCAACGCCTGATTCAGCAGATCGGCGCCGGTGCGCAGCATCTGCTGCGCTCTGACCCGGACTCGCTGGAACACCTGAAGGGCGCGCGTGTGTTTCTGGAATGCGGGATGGCGCAACTCGCCGCCGCCAATGCGACGCCTGACGACATCCAGCGCCTGCAAGCCCGCCTGGAAGAACAGCGCCAGGCCAAGGACGACTCGGCGCTTTTCCTGACGCGCGACATGGCCTTCCACTGTGAACTGGCACGCATCAGCGGAAATCCCATTTTTCCCGCCATCGTCCAGGCCTTGTTCGAGTGGGCGCGCGAGTACTACCGAGGCATCGTGCGTGCACCCGGCGCCGAGGCGTTGACGCTCGCGGAACACCAACGTGTCATCGACGCAGTGGCCTCCCATGATGGCGATGCGGCTTCGCGCGCTATGCGCGAGCACCTCACGCGAGCCAACGCGCTCTACCGGACCCTGAACGGCTCCACAGCGGCTATCTCGTAGCCGCCGCCGCTTTACCTCCCATCTCCTGGTGGCAGCGTTTGCCGGCCCGGCCGGCTTGTTGAAGCCGGCCCGCGCGTTCCCTACCGCTGGTTCACGCCAGTTCTAGCCCTGGCATTCCGCGTCTCCTCTAAGCGCTTTTCCGTGCCCATTTTGGGGCTCACGTAAACCCCGACAAAATGCCGCTTGGCATGATGGTATACTCATCATACCATTACACCAAGACAGCAGCGGAAGACTGCGTCAAGACGCCGTCCGACGACCGGGCCGGCGTGAGACCTACAGGAGACAACGTGGAAAACACTGGAACCACCGCCACCGAGCGGTCCGCGATCCGCAAGGTATCGCTCCGGCTCGTACCCTTCATTGCGTTGATGTTCTTCATCAACTTCCTGGACCGGACCGCCATTTCCTTTGCCGGCCCCAACGGCATGACGAAGGACCTGGGCCTGAGCGCCGCGCAGTTCGGTTTTGCTGCCGGCGTGTTCTTCGTCGGTTACATCCTGCTGGAGATTCCCAGCAACCTCGCGCTTCACAAATACGGCGCCCGCCGCTGGCTGGCTCGCATCATGGTGACCTGGGGCATCGTCGCCATTCTGTTCACCTGGGTCAGCAGCATCGAAGGCCTGTACCTGCTGCGTTTCCTGCTGGGCGTTGCCGAGGCCGGGTTCTTTCCCGGCGCCATTCTCTTCCTGAGCATGTGGGTGCCGGCCCGCCATCGCTGCCACGTGCTGGCGCTGTTCTATCTGGCGCAGCCCCTCACCACTGTCATCGGCGCGCCAGTTGCCGCGCTGCTGATCGAGGCGCACGGCCTGTTCGGGCTGGCCGGCTGGCGCATTATGTTCTTTGGCGTGGCGGTGCCGGCCGTCGTAATTGGGGTGGTCGCGTGGTTCTACCTGGCCGACAAGCCTGCGCACGCCAAATGGCTGACCAAGGCGGAGCGCGACTGGCTCAGCGCTGAACTGGACAAAGAAGAGAAGATCAAGCCCCACTCGCATGGCCACATGGCTGGCCAGGCGTTGCGCGACAGCCGCGTCTGGGTTCTGGCGCTGACCTATTTCGGCCTGATCTACGGCCTGTATGCCCTCGCGTTCTTCCTGCCCACCATCATCGGCGGCTTCGAAGCGCAATACGGCACCAAGTTCGACGTCTTCCAGAAGGGCTGGATCACGGCCATCCCCTATCTCCCGGCGGCGCTTGCACTGTTCCTGTGGAGCCGCGATGCAACCCGGCGCGGCGTGCGGCCGTGGCATGTGGGCGTGCCCGCGCTGATCGGCGCCGTCAGCATCCCCGCGGCGCTGTACATGCAATCGCCCGCCGCGACCGTGGCTGTGATCACTGTGACGGCCTGCGCCATTTTCTCCGCCCTGCCCAACTTCTGGTCGATCCCGGCGCGCTTCCTTTCCGGTGCCGGCGCCGCAGCGGGTATTGCGCTCATCAACACCATCGGCAACTTTGCGGGCTTCGCCGCCCCGTTTGTGACCGGCGCGGTCAAGGACGCGACGGGCTCCTACCAGGTGCCCATGTTCATCGTCGGCGGCTTCATGCTGCTTTCCGCGGTGCTCGTCTTTGCCATCTCCGCCCGGGAGAAGCAGCCCGCGCCAGAGCGAAACAGCGTGCTGGAACCGAAGGCCAACCTGAAATGAATTCGCAGCGCATTGGTATCGCGATGCCTGCCCAACTGGAGAACCAGCATGAAAGAGAAGATCGCCCTGTTTGGCGCCGGCGGCAAGATGGGTGTGCGCCTGGCCAAAAACCTGCTCAAGTCGGACTATCGCGTCAGCCACGTTGAGGTGAGCGAGGTCGGCAAGAAGCGCCTGAAGGACGAACTCGGCCTCGAATGCGTGAGCACCGAAGCCGCCCTGGACAATGTCGATGTGGTGATCCTGGCCGTGCCCGATACCATCATCGGCAAGATCGCTGCCCAGATTGCCCCTCAGCTGAGGCCCGGCACCATGGTCATGACGCTCGATGCGGCCGCACCGTTCGCGGGTCACTTGCCCGACCGGCCGGATCTGACCTACTTTGTCGCTCACCCGTGCCACCCGTTGATCTTCAACGACGAGACCGACCCCGAGGCGCGCCGCGATTATTTCGGCGGCGGCGCCGCCAAGCAGTCGATCACCAGCGCGCTGATGCAGGGCCCCGAGGAAGCATTCGACCTGGGCGAAGCCGTGGCGAAGGTGATCTATGCCCCGATTCTCCGTTCCTATCGCCTGACCGTCGACCAGATGGCCCTGCTGGAGCCGGGCCTGTCGGAGACGATCTGCGCCACCCTGCTCCAAGTGATGCGCGAAGCGATGGACGAAACCGTTCGCCGCGGCGTGCCGAAGGAAGCGGCGCGCGACTTCCTGCTCGGTCACATGAACATCCTCGGCGCGGTGATCTTCAACGAAATTCCAGGCGCCTTCTCCGATGCCTGCAACAAGGCTATCGAGTTCGGCAAGCCGCGGCTGATGCGCGACGACTGGATCAAGGTCTTCGACCGCGAAGAGATTGCCGAGAGCATCCGCCGCATCACCTGACCCCACAGCCAACCGAGGCGAGCCATGCTGCCGGGCCGACCGGCGGCAGGAACCCAGAGCAGGAGCAAAGAGTGAGCGAACGAATCTACGCCAGCTACTGGCTGGAAACCGGCGACGACCCCCGGCGCGCGGCCGAGGTCATCGCCGGCGAACAGTCGAGCGGCACCTTTATCGCATTGCCGAATGAGACGCCCGAACTCAAGCAGCGCTCGGGAGCGCGCGTCGAGCGCCTCGAAGTGCTGGAGACCGTCGACAAGCCGAGCTTGCCTGGCGGGATGCCATCTGATGTCTATCGCCGCTGCGCGCTACAGATCTCGTGGCCACTCGAGAATCTCGGCCCGTCGCTGCCGAACCTGGTGTCCACCATCGCGGGCAATCTCTTCGAACTCCGGCAGGTCAGCGGGCTGCGCATCACGGACCTGCAACTGCCGGCTTCATTTGCCCGCGCGTACCAGGGACCGGCTTTCGGCATCGACGGCACACGGAAGCTGGCCGATGTCACAACCGGTCCGCTGATCGGCACCATCATCAAGCCGAGTGTCGGGCTCTCCGTCGAGCAGACGGCGCAGCAAGTCCGGGAACTGGTGGCCGGTGGCATCGACTTCATCAAGGACGACGAACTGCAGGCCGACGGCAGCTTCTGCCCCTTTGACGAGCGGGTGAGCGCGGTGATGCGCGTGGTCAACGAGGCAGCGCAGCGCAGCGGCCGCAAGGCGATGGTCGCGTTCAACCTGACTGGTGACCTGGACCAGATGAAGCGCCGGCACGACCATGTGCTGGCACAGGGCGGGACTTGTGTCATGGTCTGCCTCAACTCGGTCGGCATCGTCGGGTTGCAGGAACTGCGCCGGCACAGTCAACTGCCCATCCATGCCCATCGCGCGGGTTGGGGGTACCTGTCGCGCAGTCCCGCCCTCGGCTGGGACTATGCACCCTGGCAGAAGATCTGGCGGCTTGCCGGCGCCGATCATCTTCACGTGAACGGCTTGCGCAACAAATTCAGCGAAGCGGACGAAAGCGTCATTGCCGCGGCAAAAGCGGTGCTCGCGCCAGTCATGCCCGAGGCCGCCATGCCGGCCATGCCAGTCTTCAGTTCGGGACAGACCGGCCTGCAGGCCGAGGACACTTATCGGGCCCTGGGGACGACAGACCTGATCCACACCGCGGGCGGCGGCATCTTCGGCCATCCGGCCGGCGTTTCCGCAGGGGTGGAAGCCTTGCGCGAAGCGTGGGTCGCGGCAGTCAACCATATTCCGCTGGCGCGGCATGCGGCCACCAGCAGCGCGTTGCGCCAGGCTATGGAGTTCTGGCGATGAGCGCATCCTCGACCGCTGGCCTGCCTGCGGGCTTGCTGCTGACCTACTATGGGGACGACTTCACCGGCTCCACCGATGCCATGGAAGTCATGGCGGCGGCCGGCATTCCCACCGTGCTATGCCTGGAGCCGCCCACCGCTGAACTGCTCAAGCGCTTCCCTGAGGCACGCTGCGTCGGCCTTGCGGGTTCCGCCCGCGGCCGTAGCCCCGAGTGGATGGAAACTGAATTGCCGAAGGCATTCGCCAGCCTGAAGCAGCTTGGCGCGCCGGTCCTGCAGTACAAGATCTGCTCGACCTTCGACTCCTCGCCCGCCATCGGTTCGATCGGAAAGGCCATCGACCTGGGCGTGCAGACAGTCGGCGGTCGATGGGTACCGATGGTGGTTGGCGCGCCGCGGTTGAAGCGCTACCAGTTGTTCGGCAATCTGTTTGCCGCCATCGGCGGTGAAGGCTTTCGGCTTGATCGCCACCCGACCATGTCGCGTCACCCGGTGACGCCGATGGCGGAGGCCGACTTGCGCGTGCACCTGCGCGAGCAGTCGGCGCGCCCCATCACGTTGGTCGACATGGTGCGGCTGCAAGCGGGAATGGGAGCCGGGCACGTCGCTGCCCACGCCGCTGACAACAACAAGGAGGCGCCGGTCGTGCTGATCGACGTGCTGGACGACGCGACCCTGCTCGCAGCCGGCCAACTGGTCTGGGAAGGCAAAGGCAGCGGTGTGTTCACGGCCTCGTCGTCCGGCTTGCAGTACGCGCTCACGGCATACTGGCGCCAGCGCGGCTGGATTTCGCCGCAGGCTGGCCTGCCCCCCGCCGCGCCCGCATCGGTCATCGCAGTGGTGAGCGGAAGCTGCTCTCCGGTGACGGCCGCACAGATCGAGTGGGCTGCCCGCAATGGCTTTACCACCGAACGCGTGGACCTCTGGAAGATCCTGCACACCGAGACGGCGCAAGCAGAAATCGAACGTGTGGTCGAGTTGGCCTGCAGCAGCATCCGGCAGGGAATCAGCCCAGTCGTCTACACCGCCATGGGGCCGGACGATTCGGCCGTCATCGGCTTCGACACGCTCGCACGCGACGCCGGCCGGACCCGGGCCGATGCCGCGCGGTTGGTGGGTACCACGCTGGCGGAGGTCATGAAACGCCTGCTTGATCGCACCGGACTCAGGCGAGTCGTTGTGGCAGGCGGCGACAGTTCCGGGGAGGTGGTCAGCATGCTCGGCATCGCGGCGCTGGCAGTGGAAGCCGCCATGGCACCGGGCGCCCCCCTTTGCCGCGCTTACTCGCGTTTGCCGCAGCGGGACAGCATGGAGATTATCCTCAAGGGCGGACAAATTGGCGACGATTCGTTCTTTGGGAAGGCATTGGCCGGCGGCGCATTCAACGGCTGACGGCGGCCGCATCGCGCTATCGTCTTTCCAGCTGCGCCAGTGCATTCAGCAGGCGCGCACGCGCGGAGGCTGCAGGCGCACGGAGGGCATCACGATGATGATGGGCATGGCCGGCGGCCGGTGTCCGGGCAGCAGCTCAACCAGCGTGCCGCCTGCCAGTTCTTCACCGACCATCTTGTCCGGGACCTGGCAAATGCCCAAGCCGAGCACCGCGGCGGCGACCATGCCCTCCCCGTCATTGACCTGCAGGCGCTGGCACGGCGCGATTTCCGTCATGCGGTGCGCGTCCATCAGGTGCCAGGGACGCTGGCGTCCAGAACTGGGCAGGCAAAAGACGATGGGTGCATATGCGGGATCGTAGGTAAATAGGAGAGTAGCCGCGCGGAATTGAACAGCGTGAATGCCAAGTCAGCAGACTCAGGTACACGCCGTCGGCAGGTCGCACTGGTCAGGGAGATCGGCCTGCGTCGGCAGTACTTGGAACTCGGCTTCTCGCCGCTCGCGGGCCGCGTCTTGGAGGTGCCGCTCTTCACAAGCGGCCCGTGTACGTTCGAAGGTGCTTCGCCGCCTGGACATCGGCGAGGCCACCTTGAGTGGCATCGCCGAATGACTGAAGTCGCGCGATCTCATTGCGGTGTCGCACGATCAGCCCGACCGCATCTAGTCGTCCCATTGACCATTACCGGTCGATTCTGTTGCAAGGACATTCTCCGAAAGTCAAAGCTGGCGAGTCATCTCCGCATGGGTTGCCCTTACAGTTGCCTTCGACTGCGCCCTGCGTTGAAGATGTGAGATAAATCTTTCCGCCACGTCCGAAAGTGGCTCATCTTTGCGGGTCAGCACGCCGAATGCTTTCAAGTCCAGCCCGATGACGATCGGCAGCGTTGCCAGCAAACTCGCCCTGACGTGATCCCGCACGACCGATTCCGGCAACATCGCGACGGCGTCACCGGACTGTAAGAGTTGCAAGGTGGCAAAAATCGAAGAGCACTCGATCACGTCTTCCGGAGTGGACACGTGCGCCTGCGCGAATTGCTCTTCCAACATCAAGCGGGCCGGGCTGGTTAGTGTCTGTAGCACCCATGGCCAGCGCACCAGTTCGTCCCAATTCAGTTGCTCACACCGCGCGAGCGGATGCCCATTGCGAACGACGATGCGTAGCGGTTCGTCCGACAGCGCCGAGAAGTCGAACTTGTTGTGGTCCAGTGGCCCGGTGAATCGGCCCACGGCGAGTTCGATCTCGTGCCGCTCCAGTAGAGCGCCAATCTGGTCACTGGTCTCACCAAGGATTCGCACATTCAGGCGGGGCCGTTCGCGCTTGATATCCGCCACCGCTGCGGCGACGAGATCCGGGGCCGCCCCCATGATCGCACCGAGAACGAGATGGCCATGGCCACCCCGCCGCTTGGTTTCGAGATCCTCAAGAAAGCGGGCCAGGCTAGCCTGCGTTTGCCGCGCGTATGTCACCACCTCCTGCCCCAGCGGCGTCGCCCGCATGCCGCGCGCGTGACGCTCAAAAATGGGGAAGCCAAAGGCTTGCTCGATATCCGCCAGCATCTTTGTGGCTGAGGGCTGGGTCACATTGATGAGCGCCGCAGCCTGATTCAACGTCGGTGTGTCGCTTAATGCACTCAGCAGAGCCCAGTGCTTGAGTTTGAGACGGTTCACCAAGCGGGGCGTCAGCGACATTTACAGTCTCCTTCATATTCCGAAACGGAATAGCTTCTTCGTATCTTTCGATTGGAATGATATAGCGGGCCCGCATACAGTTCAACGCATTCCACACCGACAGACAGGAGACACAATGAAGCTGATCCGCTATGGCGCGGCAGGCCAGGAACGGCCAGGTATGGTCGATGCACAGGGCCGCATCCGCGATCTTTCTGCCCACATTCCCGATGTCACGGGCGACACGATTTCCCCGCAATCGGTGGCACGCTTGGCCGCCATAGATCCGGCGACTCTGCCGCTGGTAGAGGGCTCACCCCGCGTTGGTCCCTGCGTTGGCGCGGTGGGCAAGATGGTTTGCGTCGGCCTGAACTATTCCGACCATGCGGCGGAATCGAATATGGCGATACCGACCGAACCGGTGCTGTTCATGAAAGCCACCAGCGCAATCGTGGGCCCCAATGACGACGTCGAAATCCCACCCCGCGCTGAAAAGGTCGACTGGGAAGTGGAACTCGGAGTGGTGATCGGAAAGACCGCGCGATACGTGTCGAAGGCCGATGCGCTGGACCACGTGGCCGGCTATTGCATCGTCAACGATGTTTCGGAGCGTGCCTACCAACTCGAACGCGGCGGCCAGTGGGACAAGGGCAAGAGCTGCGACACATTCGGCCCGCTGGGCCCCTGGCTGGTGACCAGGGACGAAGTGCCCGACGCGCAGGCGCTCGCACTCTGGCTAGAAGTAGACGGCAAGTCCTACCAGAATGGAAACACGAGCACAATGATCTTCGACGTGCCGACGCTGGTGTCCTATATCAGCCAGTTCATGAGCCTGCAGCCGGGCGACGTGATTTCCACCGGCACGCCGCCGGGCGTGGGCTTCGGCCAGAAGCCCGTTCCAGTCTACCTCGGCGCGGGCCAGGTCATGCGGCTCGGCATCACTGGGCTCGGTGAGCAGCGCCAGCGCACTGTCCCTGCCAATGTAGAGGGCGCACAATGAATCAGCTTGACATGAAAGGCCGCGTGGCCATCGTCACTGGCGGCGCTCAGGGCATCGGTTACGCCGTGGCGGAACGCATGCTTAGGTCGGGCGCCGAGGTGGCACTGTGGGATATCAACGAAGTCCAACTCACCACGGCTCGTAACGCTCTGGCCCAATTCGGCAAGGTCACCACCGAAGTGGTTGAACTGACCGACGAAGCTTCCGTGGGTGCCGCCACGAAGGCGACTCTGGGCAAGCTCGGTCGCATCGATGTCCTGGTCAACAGCGCTGGCATTACGGGCGGCAACGGCTCGACCTGGGAACTGGAACCAGAAGTGTGGCGCCGTGTGATCGAGGTGAACCTGATCGGCAGCTACCTGACGTGCCGCGCCGTCGCGCCTCAGATGATCAAACAGGCCTATGGGCGCATCGTCAACATCGCGTCTGTGGCCGGCAAGGAGGGAAACCCCAACGCGTCACACTACAGCGCTTCCAAGGCTGGCCTGATCGGGTTGACCAAGTCGCTCGGCAAGGAATTGGCTAAGAGCGGTGTACTGGTTAACGCGGTTACGCCTGCCGCTGCCAAGACGCCGATCTTCAATTCGATGAAAGCCGAGCATATCGAGTTCATGTTGTCCAAGATCCCCATGGGGCGCTTCCTTGAAGTAGACGAGGCCGCCTCGATGATCACCTGGCTGACTACCGAAGACTGCGCCTTCAGCACTGGGGCGGTGTTTGACCTCTCTGGCGGACGCGCCACCTATTGAGCCTGGACGCAGGCCTGCATAAGACAGGTCGCGATTCCATGGACCAAACATTACAAAAAAGGGCGCGCAGGCCCGCAAGGCAGCCGCGCCCCGGAGACACACATCATGAATGCCCATCGTCCGGCCATTGAGTCGGTAACCGCCAAGGCGATCGTACGCCTGGTGCCTTTTCTACTGCTGATGTACGTGCTTGCCTTTCTCGACCGCGCCAACGTCGGCTTCGCAAAGAAGGCTTTCCAGCTCGATACTGGCATCTCCGATTCAATGTTTGCACTCGGCGCCGGTGTGTTCTTTCTCGGCTACGCGTTACTCGAAGTGCCGAGCAATTTGATCATGCACCGCGTTGGCGCCCGCATCTGGATGTCGCGGATCATGGTGACGTGGGGAATGGTTTCCGCTGCACTGATGTTTGTCCACAGTGAAACCGCCTTTTATGCACTGCGCTTCCTACTGGGGGTAGCGGAGGCCGGATTCTTTCCCGGCGTCATCTACTATTTGACGAAGTGGTTCCCGGCGAGTGCACGCACCCGCGTGATGGGGATGTTCTACTTTGGCGCGCCCCTGGCATTCATCTTCGGCAGCCCGCTCTCTGGCATGCTGCTCGAACTCGATGGTTTGCTAGGCTTCAAAGGCTGGCAATGGCTTTTCATGGTCGAAGGGCTGCTCGCGAGCATTGTGGGCGTGTGGGCGTACTGGTATCTCGACAATACCCCACGCGATGCGAAATGGCTGTCCCCCGCCGAGCGCGATGTCCTCGCTTTGGCCATCGATAGCGAAGAGCAAATCAAATCCTCGCACGGACCGAGCACAGTATTGCGCGCGTTGGGCAATGGTCGGGTGCTGTTCCTATCGCTCATCTACTTCCTGATTCAAGTCAGCGTGTACGGCGTGGTGTTCTACCTGCCAACGCAAGTGGCGGCGCTGCTGGGTAAGAAGGTCGGCTTCGAAGTCGGCCTGGTAACAGCGATCCCATGGGTCTGTGCGCTCGCGGCGGCTTACTTCCTTCCCCGAATGGCCGAGCGGCGCGGACACCATGAGCGCATCGCGCTCGCCACGCTGGCCGTGGCGGCCGCCGGCATCGCGCTCTCAGTCAATGCGGCATCTCCGATCGTCGCACTGATTGCCCTGTGCTTCGCGGCCGCCGGCTTCATCGGGGTGCAGCCGCTGTTCTGGACCTTCCCGACAAACTACCTCGGGGGAGCCGCGGCTGCTGGCGGCATCGCTCTGATCAATTCGCTCGGCGCACTCGGCGGCTTTGTCGCGCCGAACGTCAAGACGTGGGCGGAGCATGCCTTTGCATCGCCGAGTGCCGGGCTCAATCTTCTCTCCGTCACCACTGCGATCGGCGCAGTGCTGTTCCTGAAACTCCGAAGCCCGAGGGCTGCCACTCCCGTGGCAAATCCTGGAACGCACTCGGCTTGAACCCGAGCGGTTCGCCCCCGAACACCTCTGACCAAACAAACTGAGCCTTTTGTAGGAGTTCCCACATGTCCATGCCTACCATCAAGCACGTTCGCGCTTTCACGCTGCGCGGCGCTGGCGCTGACTATCACGACCAGGGTGATGGTCACTGGATTGACGATCACATCGCCACGCCAATGTCCAAGTATCCCGAGTTCCGGCAGAGCCGCCGGAGTTTTGGCCTCAACGTCCTTGGCACGCTGGTGGTCGAGATCGAGGCGAGCGATGGCACCGTGGGCTTTGCTGTCACGACCGGCGGCGAGCTCGGCTGCTGGATTGTCGAGAGGCATCTCGCCCGCTTCATCGAGGGCCAGAAGGTGACGGACATCGAGAAAATCTGGGACCAGATGTTCAACTCGACGCTTTACTACGGACGAAAGGGTATCGTCCTCAACACCATCTCGGGCGTGGACCTGGCGCTGTGGGATCTGCTGGCCAAGATCCGCAAGGAGCCTGTCCACGCGCTGCTTGGGGGTCCGGTGCGTGATGAACTGCAGTTCTACATGACGGGCGCGCGGCCCGATTTCGCCAAGCAGCAGGGCTTCATCGGCGGCAAGCTGCCGTTACACCACGGCCCCGCGGAAGGCAAAGAAGGCCTGAGGAAGAACTTGGAACTGCTCGCTGACATGCGCGAAAAATGCGGCCCGGACTTCTGGCTGATGTACGACTGCTGGATGAGCCTGGATGTTGACTATGCTACGCGTCTCGCTCAGGCCGCGTACAACGAGTTTGGGATGAAATGGATCGAGGAGGCCTTGCCGCCCGACGATTACTGGGGCTACGCCGAGCTACGTCGCAATGTACCGCGCGGCATGCTCGTGAGCACCGGTGAGCATGAGGCTACGCGTTGGGGCTTTCGCATGCTACTGGAGATGGAATGCTGCGACATCCTGCAACCGGATGTCGGCTGGTGCGGCGGCATTACCGAGCTGATCAAAATCTCCGCATTGGCCGACGCGCGGGGCAAGCTGGTGGTCCCTCACGGCTCGTCGGTCTACAGCTATCACTTTGTCATCACGCGCCACAACAGCCCATTTGCTGAATTCCTGAATATGTCGCCGGGCGCGGACGAGATCGTGCCGATGTTCCATCCGCAATTGCTTGACGAGCCAGTGCCAGTGAACGGACGAATGAAGGCCTCCGCGCTGGATGCGCCCGGGTTCGGTGTGCGCCTCAACCCCGAGCTGCCGTTGCACCGGCCATTCGAGCGCTGAGGCTCATCCGAACAGGCGCATGGGACGCCAACCCGTGGGCGATTGCGCTCAGAAAAAAGCGCGAGGCGGCGCCGTCCTGGATAATAAGGCACCGTTATCGGACCTTATCGGCCCGCCGCCGCTTCCCTGCGGCCTCAGCGAGCAGCCCCTAACCATTGTTGACCCTCGGGGCAGCCCAACGGCAGTAGCTGGCAACTTCGGTCACTGGCAGTGTACTGATTGGACGACGAGTTGGCCGGGACGCAGACGTCCGTCAGCCCTGAGCGAGCGACTGCTGCAGGCGCAGACGGACATAGGAGCGGCACTCGGCTGCGTCAAGGTTGCCGGACTGCTGAAGGAGATCGACGGGTGGACCGGCTTCACCCGCGATTTTTCTTACCAAAGACGGGTGAGCTGGTGGTCGGTCAATTGGAAACCGCGCTTGAGCTTTTTTTTGCTCAACAGCGAGGCCCTTGTGCTGCAATACTGTCCGATTTCTGAAGCGTGCCACACTGGAGCCCCACGGCCCCGCTCCGCCCGGGGCTGAGTCCGGCCAGCGCCTTAAGCCAGCTTCAGGTTCACATTCTTGGTGTACGTAAACTCCAGCAACTCGGCAAAGCATTCCTCACGGCCTATGCCCGACTGCTTCACGCCGCCGAAAGGCGCACCCATGAAGTGCTGGCTGGAGTTGTTGATCCACACATAGCCCGTGTGCATGCGTTTGGCTGCACGATGCGCCGTGTTCAGGCTTTGCGTCCAGATCGAGCCAGTCAGGCCAAACTCCACGCCATTGACCTGCTCGAACAACGCGTCTTCGTCGCTCCACTTGAAAACCGACATGATGGGGCCGAACACTTCTTCCTGAGCCAAACGCATGTGCGGCTTCATGTCGGCGAACACAGTGGCTTCGTAGAAGAAGCCGTCCTTCAGAGCAGGGGCGTCCGGCTGCTTGCCACCGCACACCAGCCGTCCGCCATCTTCCAGACCCTTAGCCACATAGCCCTGCACTTTTTCCAGTTGTGCACGGCTGACGAGCGAGCCCATCGTGGTCTCGGGGTCTGTCGGGATCCCGGGCTTGTGGCGCTGCGGCAGCAACTGGACGATTTTCTCCAGTACCTGGTCATGGATGGACTCATGCAGAAAGACGCGGCTGGTGGAGCCGCAGCTCTGACCCGACCAAGTGAAGTTCATACCTCCCAGGATGCCGTTCACAAGTTTGTCGAGATCCGCATCGGGGTAGGCAATCAGCGCGTTCTTTCCGCCAAGTTCCAGTAGTACAGGCTTGAGGTTGTCCGAAGCGGTCTTCATGACGGCACGGCCTGTGGGCACTCCGCCAATCAGCGTGATCTTGCGCACCAGCGGGTGCCGTGCCATGGCGTCGCCGCATTCACGACCGCCGCACAAAAAATTCGCAACACCGGCCGGAAAGATATCGCCCACCAGTTCGGCTAGCCGCAGGATGGACAGCGGCGCCTGGTCGGGCGACTTCACCACCACGGTGTTGCCGGCCGCCAGCGGCGCGGCAAGGCGTGCAGCGGCAAACATGAGTGGGTGGTTATACGCCACGATACGGGCGATAACGCCTAGCGGCTCCTGCATGGTGTAGTTCAGGTTGCCGTCGCCCATGGGGATGGTCTCCCCTTTGATTTCCGTGGCCAGGCCTGCGAAGTACTCCAGACAGTCGGCAGCAAAGGCCGCGTCCATGGCCAGAGCCGACACCGGATTGCCATTGTTGAGCGAGTCCAGCAGCGCCAGCGGCTTGGCATGCTCGCGCAACACCGCGGCGGCCTTGCGCAGGTAGCGCCCCCGCTCGACGGGTGGCGTGGCGGCCCAGGCTGGAAAAGCTGCATGGGCCGCCTGCACCGCGGCGGCCACATCGGCCTCATCGGCAAGCGGCGCAGTGGTAATGGTCTCGTTGTAAGCCGGGTTGATGGTCTCGGCGTAGCCGCCCGCCTTGGGGGTGTGCCACGCACCGCCGTAGTACAGTTCGCGTCGCGTCGGCAAGACGCCGGGGGGAATTTCGTGTGCGCGCATAGGTTCTGTGTCCTCAACAATAGAAATGCCGGGCGCCGGAGCGCAATCAGTCCTTCGACCGCGTCAGGCCCGCCGTCATGGCCGGGCTGTAGCCGGTTTGCACCACCACGTCGACCACCACGGTCTCGCCCTTCTTGACTGCTGCGATGGCATCGCGCAGGACTTCTTCCAGTTCGGCGGCGTCCTCGACTGGGCCGATGCCGGTAAGCCCCTGGCCGCGCGCCATCATGGCGAGGTCGGGCGGTGGGTCGCTGATGCGCTGGCCTATCCAGCGGTTCTCAATCGGCCGCTTGCGCTGGCGCGCGACGCGCTCCTGGTGCACCTCGTCGTTGAAGAATGAACGGTTGTTGCACACCACCATCAACATTGGGATGCGTGCATTGGCGGCCGTCCAGAGCGCGTTGACGCCCATCATGTAGTCACCGTCGCCGATCACCGCGACCGGTAGACGGTCGCTGCCTTTGAGGGCCAGCGCAGAGCCTATCGACATGCCGGGGCCCGAGCCGATGCCCCCGCCGCCGTCGTACCCTAGAAAGTCCAATGGGTGCCGGAAGTCCCACATCTCGCCACTCCAACTCAACGGCAGGCGCATCAGGCAAACCTCTTGCTCACCAACGGCGCGCTTTAAGGTGGCCGCCAGCGTGGTCACCGTAATGTTGCTACCGCTGGTGGCGCCTGGCACGGGCAGCGTCACTGAGACCGGGGGAAGCGGCCGTTTGGCGGGCGCCGGCGTTTCGCGCGGCTTGACGTGCTGGTTCAACAAGGCCACGGCCGGCTCAGGCTCGCACAACATGAAGACATCGACCGGCGGCAGGCCCTGGTGGTCCATGCTCCAGCCATTGTGGCTGTAGTGGTCCACGGAGACCTGGATGATCTTGCTGCCGACGGGCTTGTCTCCCCAGGCCTGCTTCAGCGTTCCTGAAAGATCCAGCCAGTCCAGGCTGAGCACCACGTCGGCTTCGCGCAAGACTTCCTGTGCATTAGCTGTGAGAAAGGCACCGCTGGGCGCTGCGTGCAGCGGGTGGTCGGTCGGAAAGGCCGCGCCGACACGCAGGTCGGTCAGCACTTCAGCGTTCAGAGTTTCGGCCAGCTGGATGCGCTGCTCCCAGCCTTCGACGTCGCGGGACACGCGGCCCATCAGGATCACCGGGCGGCTGGCTTCTGACAGAAGCGCTGCCGCCTGCGCCACGATGTCATCCGAAGGCCGGGCCGGCGGCGGCGCGAGATAGCGCGCCGGCTCGGGAATCGCCGGCCGCTCAGCCAGCCTCGATTCCTGCAGTGCCGCATCAAAACAGACGTAGACCGGGCCCTTGGGTGCGGTGGTGGCAATCTGGCGGGCCCGCAGAAGCGCTTCGTGCGCGGACGGAATCGAAGCCGGCTGCGCATCCCACTTGATAAAGTGGCGCACCAGCGCGGCCTGGTCCTGCGCCGTATGAATCCAGTCGATCCACGGCCGGCGCTTGTTCGCGTCGACCGGTCCGGTGGCACCCAGCACAATGACCGGCACGCGATCCACCCAGGCATCGAAAATAGCCATGGAGCCGTGCATCAGCCCGACATTGCTGTGCACAATGGCCACCAGCGGCTTGCCAGTAACTTTGGTGTAGCCGTGCGCGATGGCCACCGCATGCTCTTCATGGAGCACCACCATCATCTGCGGCTTTTCATTGCCCAGGTGGTTCACGATACTGTCATGCAGGCCGCGAAAACTTGCGCCGGGATTGAGCAGCACATAGGGGATGTTCATCGCGCGCAGCATGTCGGCAATCGCGTCACTGGCCCAGACGGCTTCATCCGGTTCGGAAGGCGTAGGAATATCGCGGCGTACGGAGGGACCGGATGGAACGTTCATGGAAACTCCCAGGTAAAAATACAAAGAAGAGAATTACTCTGGCTTAATGTTTGCGGCCCTGATCACCTCTGCCCAACGCTTCTGGTCGCTGGCGATCAGTCTGGTGAATTCTTGGGGCGTGCTGGTCTCCGCATAGATGCCCTGCTCGGCCAGCTTGCCCTGTACATCGGGCAGCGCCAGCGAGCGGCGCAACTCAGCATTGAGCTTGTTGATGATGGCCGGTGGCGTCTTGGCTGGGGCAACCATACCGATCCAGATATCGCTTTCGAAATTGGGAAGCGTCTCGGCAATCGTCGGCACCTTCGGAAGCAGCTCGACGCGCTTCGCGCCACTGGTGCCAAGCGCGCGCAGCTTGCCGCTTCGGATGAACGGCAGGGCTGAATTGATCGGGCAGAACATCATGTCCACATTGCCACCCAACAAATCTACGAGCGCGGGGGCCGAGCCTTTGTATGGAATCTGGGTGATGCGGGTTCCTGTCATGGACTTGAAGACTTCCGCTGCCATGTGCTGCGGGCTCCCCGAGCCGGCGGACGCATAAGAAAGCTTCTCGGGGTTGGCTTTTGCCAGCGCAATCAATTCGGCGACCGAAGTTGCCGCCACCTTGCCTGGCGACACCACCAGCACCATGGGCACGCGACCCAGCAGGGTGATGCCCGTCAGGTCCCGGCTCACCTCAAATGGCAGCCTGGGATACAGAACCGGGTTAACCGCCACGGTCTGATTGGGTGCAACGGCGATGCTATAGCCGTCGCCTTCGGCCCTGGCTATGAAATCGGTGGCGATATTGCCTGCGGCACCCGGCTTGTTTTCAACGATGACGGGCTGGCCAAAAGACTCGGACATTTTCTGCGCCAGGATTCGGGCAAGCACGTCATTGGATCCGCCGGGCGGCAGCGGCACGACGATGTGGATGGGCTTGGTCGGGTAGGTCTGCGCCGAGGCAGGTACGCCAATGATCACGGTGGCAAGGCAAAGGGCAAGCATCCCTGTGCCGGGATTGAATTTCATGTCTTGTCTCCTGTATTTACTGCGGGTGGGGCCCTGTCAGGTTGCGGGCCCTTTCGCGTTAGAGCGCGTGCAGTAAAGACGCAGCAATCGCTCGTCCACGTCACCGCATTCCGGCATATTTGTTATCGTCAGTAGCGCCGTCGGCTGGTGTTTCCTGTTTTCGTGATTCGTGCGTGACCTTTATGAGTTCCTCTCGAAAAGCCTTTGCTTACGGTTCGAGAGCGATGTGGGCATCAGTAATAGACGCGCCGGTGTTGGCAGCAAGCGACACGCACCGGCACGCGCCCAGGTCAGCGTCCGTCCACGGCGCCGGTGCGCTGCACCCGCATCTTCCAAAGCGCCCATGGACGTTCGATTTGCGTTTCGATATTCCGGCAGGCAGTATCGGCTTCGCCCTGGCTGAGGTAAGTCACCTCGCCAAGCCGCATAGCGCCCACCTGTAGCTGCGCATTCACTTCTGCGTAGACCGCTCGGTAGACGGCGTGCTTGAGCGTGGGACCGACGACGGTGGAACCATGGCCCCGCATCAAAACAAACGACGCCTCGCCAAGCTTCTGCGCAAGCGCAGCGCCAAGCTTGCCATCGCGGATCAGCAGGTCGGTCGCGTCGCCGGCAGTTTCGCGAATCTCGAAGATCGGTGTTCCAGCGCCCAGGAAACCGCTCATATGGCATACGGGCCTGAAGGGGGTGTTCTTGACGACGCTGAATGGAAGTACGGTAGGCGAGTGGCTGTGCACGATGGCGTGCACGTCGGGTCGGGCCCTGTAGATCTCGCCATGGATGAATCGCTCCAGGTAGATGGCGCGCCCCCCCGCGTTGACTGGAGACCCGTCCAGCTTGAACTCCACAATGTCGTCTGGCGTAACAGTGGCGGGTGCCATGTTCCTCGCCAGCAGAAACCGGCCTGGATCCTTGTCGTGCCGGACGCTGACGTGGCCAAAGGCATCGACAATGCCCTGATCGAACAAGATGTGATTGGCGCACACCAGGTCTTCGATCAACGTGTCGCTTGCGGAGCCGGAAGGACGATCGAGATCTTCAGCGTAGTCGACGCTGCTGCCGGGATTGGTATGGGAGTTGCACATGGAGGGCCTAGTCTCAGGTTGGCGAATGTGGTTCGATTCGCGTCCCGGGACATACGACGCCGCACTACTGCCCGGAACGTCGTTACAGCTTAGACTTGGGTTGATGATAGGTCTATTAGCTATTTAGGCCTTGATCCATACTCCACCAACTATGATTTGAGATGCACCTGCAGGGCGTTGTTTTGCGGCGCGGCGTCGCGGATGAACTGCAAGAGCGCTGCCTGAAAAGCGGAGAAGCGCTTGTCTTCCCGGTACACCACGTAGGATGGAATCTTCATTGGCAAGTCGGGGCGATCAAGGACCACCAGGTCTCCGCGTGCCACATCGGCGCGGATCGAGGAAGCAAGCATGAAACTCAGCCCGATGTCCTGCCGGACCGCGTGCTTCATCGCTTCAGGATGCCCCAGCTCCAGCACGACCCTGCGGTTCTCGAGGCCATGCTTGCGCAGATGCGTGTCCTCCAATTCACGCCTTGCCAGATTCCGTGGCGTGCTGATAAAGGGCGCCTGATGAAGGTCGAGTTCCTTTGACGGTTGTTTGACCCAGCGGCTGCCCGGCGCGCATACCAGCAAAAGGTCTTCCTCCCACAGCGGAATCGCCGTCAGCCCATCCAGATCTTGCTTTGCCGTCAGCAGGATTACCGCAAAATCGCAGCCCCCTATGCGCGTCGCGTCCACTGCCGCTTGCGGGTTTGAAATCTGAACGGTCACCAGTCCGTTGGGGTGCTGCCGGTAGAAATCCACTATCAGTGGCGGCAATGCATAGGAGCCGATCGACATCGACGTTGCAACGACCGCGTTTCCGGCACCCCCGCCCTCAAGTCCTGCGAGCTCCCGCTCGATCTCGCGCGTCCGCGTGATGACTTCGGTCGCCCAACGATAGACACGCTCTCCTGCTTCGGTGAGCGCGATGTTCCTGCCGGCACGCGCCACCAGGGGATACCCCAGCCGGGCCTCCATGCTGCGCAGGTGCGCAGTGACGACGGGTTGCGCAATGCACAGCCTGTCGGCTGCGCGCGTCACACTGCCGAGCTCCGCCACGGTGCAGAAAACTTCAAGTTTCTGGAAAGTGAGATATGGGTCGAATCCGCGCACGCGCCTCCTCCATCCATAGCTGGATTGCTATGTGATTACGGTATAAGAACTATTTGAAGATATGGATGAGGTTACCCACAATTGCAGCCACAAACAACATGGTGGCCTGGCATCAGGCCCTCGCAGGAGACAGCATGGACTGCACGACCTTTATCAATCGCGTTTCTTGCCGGCCCCGCGGTAAGTCATGCCCTGCCTCGGAAAGGGCACCGTTGGCCAAGGTCGCAGCAGCCACGCTCGCGGCAATGCTCTGGTCGACCGTAGTGGTCCAGTCCGCCTTCGCGGCAGAAGACTATCCCACCAGGCCGGTCCGCATTGTTGTGCCCTTTCCCGCCGGCGGCGGAACGGACAGCATTGCTCGCGTACTCGCAAAATCCTTCACGACGGATACAGGACAACCTTTTATCGTAGAAAACCGCGCCGGCGCGTCCGGGAACATCGGCCTCGATGCCATCGCGAAATCGCAAGCAGACGGCTACACCATTGGCCTCACCACCAGCAATCTCACGATGAATGGCGCGCTGTACAAGCGGTTAGCCTTCGATCCGCAGCGAGATTTCCAGCCGGTCTCGCTGATTGCCTCGTCCCCGCTCGTCATTGGTGTATCGAACACGCTTGGCATATCGGCATTGTCGGCCCTTCGCGCCAAAGCGAAAGCGTCTGGCCAGCCGCTCGCATACGCATCGTGCGGAAACGGCACACCGCAGCATTTCGCCGGCGCCATGCTCGCCGCGGCGTGGAATGTACGCTTCGTCCATGTTCCCTACAAGGGCTGTGCGCCGGCATTGGTCGATGCGTTGGGCGGCCAGGTGCCCATCTTTATCAGCACGGTAGCCAATGCGCTTCCGTATAGCCGCGATCCCCGTATCGGAGTGCTGGCGGTCACCGGTCATGACCGCAGCAGGTACATTCCGGCGGTACCCTCAACGTCGGAACAAGGCGTGACCAGCCTGGATATGCGCGTGTGGTTCGGGCTCATTGCCCCGAACGGCCTGCCTGAGCCCGTTCTGAAGAGACTGGTCGCGCTCACGTTGGCCGCAATGAAAAAGCCTGAGGTGCGCAAGATCCTCGAGGCCCAGGGATATGACGCGGTGGGTTCAGATCCGGCAACTTTTGCCGCGACAATCGCGACCGAAATCCCGTTCTGGAAGCAACTCGCGGCGAAGTACGCGATATCTCTCGAATAGTGCTTGCTTGCTGCCCGTTCCGGCAGCACAGAAACGTCAATCCACAAGTCGTACTTGGACCTGGGAGCCGACGCGGACATGCGCCGCACCGCCTGCCTCAGTGCGCCCACTCGCGCCGCGCTCACTGCGCGGCGCAGCGTTTTCCCACCCTGCGTGCAATAAGAAAATGGAGAATTCCATGAGAAGAACACTGTGCCTCGGCATTCTGCTGGCGACATCGGCACAGCTTGCCGCCGCGCAATCGTCGGTTACGCTCTACGGCGTAGCCGACATCGGCCTCGAGTACCTCAGCAATGCCAATGCGCAAGGCGACAAACTGTTCCGGATGACCTCGGGCAATGTGTCCGGCTCGCGCTGGGGCTTGCGCGGCGTCGAGGACCTCGGCGGCGGCGCCAAGGCGGTCTATGTCCTGGAGAGCGGATTCGACCTCGACGCCGGCACCTCCAGCCAGGGCGGCCGGCTCTTCGGGCGGCAGGCCTTCGCCGGGCTGGAAAACCAGTGGGGCCGCGTCACACTCGGGCGGCAGCAGAATGCACTGTATGACCTTCTGATCAACTATGAGCCAATGGTGCTGGCCGCGCACTATTCCGCGCTGATGATGGATCCCAACTTCGTCGGTCGCTACGACAACACTGCCAAGTACACAGGGAAGTTCGGGCCCGTGACCGCCGTCGCGCTGTACAGCTTTGCCAGGGGTACCACCATCACCAGCGGCGGCGCCAGTTCGCTTGCCAGTGAAACCGCGGGCGACCTCAAGAGCGACCGCGCCTTCGGCGGCGGGCTGGAATACGCGGGCGGCCCCTTCGGCCTGACCCTGATCTACGACCAGCAGCAAGGCACGCGCGGCCTCACGGGCCAGAATTCTGGACAGCGCGACCGCCGCCTTGCAGCGGCCGGCAACTTCAGCTTTGGCAGTTCCACGCTGTTCGCCGGCTATCGCTGGTTCAGCGGCAATATCGGGCTGGCGGCGACCGCGCCAGGCCGCCGGAACGATGTTTATTGGCTGGGTTACCGCCTGCAGGCCACACCGGCCCTGAGCCTCACAGCGGCCGGCTATTACTTTAACGACAAGCGCTCTGGGCAAGACCCGTGGAGCCTGGTAGGGTCAGCCAACTATGCGCTGTCCAAACGCACCGACGCCTTCCTGACCATCGGCTATGCGCGCAACAGGGACAACTCCAATCTCGGTCTGAACGGCTTCGGCAGCACCATCGCGGCCGGGCAGAACCAGACTGGCGTCACACTGAACCTTCGACACAAATTCTGACGGCGGCCCGGCCGCTCGCAAGCCCGATAAGTTACTTGAGCAGCCGTTGACTTAAGCTGACCACGACACCGAGTCCACCAATGACCGCAATCACGGAAAAGTGGTCAAGGTTTGCGAGAAGATTTGCCTGTTGAGCCAAGGACTGCGCGACCAGCGCCACGGCGACTCTGCCTGCGTCCGCTTGCCCGAGTACGGTCGACACCTGGCTTGCCAGGTGGTCGACAGCCTGTAGATAAATGGGGTTGCCGAGATGGATATTTCTGGCCAGCGCGTCGTAGTGCACTGTCGACCGCCATTGCTGTCCGATAGTCGCCAGACTGATTCCTAGCGCCAGACCGATCTGCGCCAGCATATTTTTAGCTTGCTGGGCATGGGAGAACACCGTTTCGTCGTACTGGACATCCCTGAATGTCTGGATTGCAGCATTGGCCATGACAAACATCATGAAGACCCCGTTTAGCAGCAATGCCGGCAGGATATCCAGCCAGAGGTTGGCTGCAGGCGTGAGCCCGGACAGAAGCCAGCCGAACGTCGCCAGCGCGCCGAAGCCAATCACAAAGAATTTACGAGGACTCGGATACTTTGGCAGAAGTCGCGCCAGGATAAACCAGCTGACGAGAGCCGAGGCCAATCCCATTGCCTGAAACTGCCCAACAGTCTGCCACGGATACCCAAGTGTCCGTTGCAACAGGGCTGGAAGCACATAGTTATCCGCACCGAGAATGACGTAGCAGCAGGTGAAAAGCAGAACGCCTGCGACATAGCGTGGATTTAGCAGCGCCCTGACTCTGATCAAAGGAGTCTCGCGTCGATGCTCGGCGCTGACATAATGAGAGCAACGACTGCAACTGAAGCGGTCAAAAAAATGGGAATGCCGTCGCTGTAGAAATCGTAGTAGGTCCGTTGGAGCGAATAAAGCAGAAGGAATGCACCGCTAGCCAGCAACATTAGCAAGACGGGATGCGATTGCGACTTATCACTGTCACTTGACGACGGCGACTCACCATCGAAAACCGCCGTCACCAGTACAAACACTACCGCTGAGGCGCCGACCACGATCCAGAATATCGAACTCCAGTTATCGTTCGCCACCGAAACCGATGCCAACCACGGCGCGGCCGCGGTACCGGCGGCGAGCGCAACAGCGAACGCCTTGATCCCGGTAAATCTTTGCGGGCCAGGATGAATGTGATTGACCATGATGCGCGCCGAGGTCATGAATGACGCCCCACCCAGTGCCATCACGAGACGGCCAAGAAGGAATTCACTATAAGCTTGACTTGATCCGCAAATGACCGCTCCGATCATGAAGATGCTCAACGAGTACTGCAAAAACCTACGCCATCCCAGGCGCTCTACAAACCAGCGCTGCTGGGATATAGCCATGACGGCAACGCTTGCGTAGGCTGCGCTGACCAGGCTGAATTCTTCTGGCCCGGCCCCGATCTCGCCCATGATCGGAGCAGACGCGAACGCAATCATGCCGGTCTGGAGGAACTCGATGCCGTTCAGCAGGAATATGGTAAGGAGGAGAAGCTGCGGCTTTCTCGATGGTTGGCTCACGATGACTCCCGATCTGGATCGAAGTGACAACTAGAGATTCGCTTGGATAAGCTTGTCCACCATTTCGTCTGCGTTCGCGAGTTCGTTGGCAAAAATATCTGTCTTGTAGGATTGCGGACTATGCCCTTTCTCCGCTACAGCCCTACCATCCCGCTTCGTGGTATTGACGATCACCTTCATCGACAGGCCAACGCGCAGAGGATGGGCGGCGATCTGAGATGAATCTAGCGCTATCCTCACCGGCACTCGCTGGACAACCTTGATCCAGTTGCCGGTCGCATTTTGGGCAGGGAGCAGGGCGAACGCACTGCCGGTGCCGGCATCCTGACCGACCACGACCCCTTGGTACTCAATCTCCCTCCCGTACACATCCGTAATCAGGGCTACAGGTTGACCAATGCGGATATGCCTGAGCTGGGATTCCTTGAAATTGGCGCTCACCCAAAGATGGTCCAACGGCACCACAGACATCAGTCCCGTGCCGGCATTAACGCGTTGCCCGACCTGGACGCTACGCTTGGTCACAACACCGCTTACTGGTGCCCGAATAGTTGTGCGTTGCAGTGCAACATATGCGTCTCGCACTTGCGTTGCCGCGCTCATTACGTCGGGATGTGATGAAACCTTCGTCCCGTCGATTTGAGCGCGACTCCCCACCAACTGCTGCTCGGCCGCTTCAAAGGCGGCCTTGGCGACGACGAGCGCGTCTTCGGCGTGATGCAGTTCCTCTCCCGAAATCGCTCCGCTCGCTACCAGAGCCTTGCGCCGCATGACATCTGCTTGCGCCTTGTTCAGATCCGCTGCCTTCAGGTCACGATTAGCCTTGGTCTGGCTTGCAGCGGCAAACTGACCGCGAACCTGCCTGACCGCTCTCGCGAGAGCAGCTTGAGCGCGGGCGAGCGAGAGTTGCGCGTCAACATCATTCAAGTGCACCAGTACCTGGCCCTCCGCGATGTAATCGGTGTTGTCTGCGCCAATCGCAGTGACGACACCGGAAATCTGTGGCGTCACCTGCACGATGTTCCCCTCCACGTAAGCATCTTCAGTCGTCTCCTGATTGCGTGCGGCGCCATACCAGAAAACTGCTACGATGGCCGAAGCGATTGCCACACCGACCGGAATCACAATGTTCAGCAGCTGGCGCTTACGCGGCTGATGACTTTTAGCCGTTGGTGCTTCAGGGTCGTTTTCCGGGTGTGCCATGTTTGCCTCGCATCCAGCATTGCCATGCTCGATCGGCGTTACTGCTCCGTACTTTCTTCCGGGACATAGCCGCCGCCAAGCGCGCGAATTAAGTCGACTGTCAATTCACGCCCGCGCGCCTCTTGCTCGACCTGAAGCCGCTTTTGTGTAAGTACCAGGCTCTCCGCAGAAAGCACCTGGAGGTAGTTACCGACACCACTCTTGTATCGATTCGTTGAGAGCTCGAAGGCTTCCTGCGCCAGGATGAGGGCTTGGTGTTGCTCGTCGATTTGTTCCCTGAGCCATTTCATTGACGTTAGCTGATTGACTACGTCGTGTACCGCGGCAATGAGATTTCCGTTGTACTGTTCGACCGCAATGTCATACTCCGCCTGGCGTGCCGCCAAGTTTCCCCGGAGGCGGCCTCCGTCGAAGATAGGAAGTGAGATCGCGGGCCCCACTCCTATGACACGGCTGCCTGCGGTGAGAAGATCCGGCAATCCAAGACTCTGGAAGCCCATGAACGCTGTCAGACTAACGTTCGGGTAGAACTGCGCCTTCGCCACCTTGATGTCTTCACTAGCCGCTTCAACGCGCCACCGCTGCGCTACCAGATCAGGGCGCCGACCAATGAGTTCTGCGGGGATATTGCTCGGCAGTGAAACTGGCGTGGACAGGTTTAGTCGTGGACGGGAGATGGCCATGCCCCAGTCGGGGCCTTCGCCCACGAGCTGTGCAAGTTGTGCCTCCGTCAGCGCGATGAGTTCATTGAAGCTCGCGATGGCGCTTCGTGTGGCGGGCAGAGCGGCCTCTGCCTGCTTTAACTCCATTTTTGAGTCGATTTGTGCAGCAACTCTCTGCTGGGTAAGTTGCAGAATTTTCTCGCGCTCTTTCAATGTGGCTTCGGCAAGGTCTCTTTGCGCATAACCGTGCGCAAGCCTGAGATAGGTGCGCGCAATCGATGTTGTGAGTAACAACTGTGCTGCGTGATAGTCAACTTCTATTCCCTGCGCTCGATTCAGGGCGGCTTCAAACGTTGCCTGGTTCTTCCCCCAGAAGTCTATTTCGTAACTCGCCCAGGCTCAGATCGCTAAAGACGTCCCGGCTGCCGGCCAGTGGCTTCGGCACCGTGCTATTTGCACTGTATCGCTGTCGGGTGCTCTTCAAGCTCGCCCCAACTTGCGGAAAACGATTAGCACCGGCGACTCCAACAAGGGCTTCTGCCTGGCGGACGCGGGCCGCTGCCAGGCGTAGACTTGGTTGACCGCTCAATGCCCTCCGCTCGAGCTCGTCTAACTGGTGGTCACCAAACGTCGTCCACCAAGCTTCACTCGGCCAGGATTCAGGGGAGATTGAAGTGCTCTCCAAACTCCGACTGGTAGTCAACCGAGCCGCGGTATCTAATGCTGAATTCCTTGCCAGACCTCCGGAACTCAAACACGAAGCCAGCGTCACCGTCGCGGCCGATGCGAGGATCACCCTGAGCCCCCGCTGCAATAGTGAGGCTGGATATGGAACTGGTCTGGGATGCGTTCTCACGGTCAAACGTCACCGGATCTCAGGTTGGCAGAACCTCACGTCGAAGTTCTGCCAGTCTTCCAAGAACGCTTTTAGCCTTGAAGCGCTGTCATCAACACTTGCACCAATTGGCCGCCTTCTGGCGTAGCCCAGCTTCCGGCGAGTTCTGCAATCAGCTGGTTGGTGGTGGTCAGCGTCACGCCGCCTTTATCCATCCGCCGCAATGCGATGTCATCGGCCATGACACTTGGTGAGCCACCACCATCTGCAACTACCTGAACTTCATACCCATCGCGCACCAGACTCAGCGCCGGATAGACCGTGCAGACGTCATTGGTGACACCGGCAATGATGAGCTTCTTACGGCCCGTAGCTTTGACGGCGGCGGCGAAGTTTTCATCGTCCATGGCGTTGACGATACCCAGGCGCTTGACGCGGGAAGCAAACTCGGCGGGCAGGATCTGCTCCAGTTCACTCAACAGCGGCCCCTGAGCGTACTCCTCCATGCTGGAAGTCAGTACCACCGGGAGCTTCAGGATGCTTGCCGCCTTTGCGAGCATCAGCGCATTGCGTTTCATCTCTTCGAACGGAATAGATTTCACCCATCCCATAGTCCCCACTTGGTGATCAATCAACAGCAGCGCGGCATTGTTGGCACTGAATTTTTCGTACGTCATGATGAATCTCCTGGCTGTAGGGCTGGGGCACTAACGCCCCAGGATTGGGACTGTTTTCAATGTCGGTCGCAATGTTGTCGCTGATTCACGCTTGCTTTTTGTTGTAGCCGCATTCTTGTCGCCGCAGCCCCTCTAAAGCCAGATGGCTCAGTTAAAACCAATGTATAAACCTGGTTTATGCTTCTCCGGCGTGCGGCACACGCAATCTGGTGTTACCGCGGGCGAAGACGGAGCACCTTCTGCGGTTGACCGACCAGGGAGAAACCTTGAAAGACTTAAACCTGCTTTATGTGTTTGAGGCGCTTTGGAGAGATCGATCGGTCACTGCGGCCGCGGAGAATCTGGGGCTCACCCAGGCGGCGGTCAGCAGCGCCCTGAAGCGGCTTCGGGCGGAATATGGGGACCGGCTGTTCATGCTGGTCGGCCGGCGGATGGAGCCGACGCCTCTGGCCACGGCAATTGCGGGAGCGCTGCTCGACTCTCTGTCGACAATCCGCAAGACTACTGGCACCTTGATGCCCTTTGACCCAACGCATGCCAGGCGTCAATTCACGATGCGCACACGGGATATAGGCGAAGTCGTGTTGCTGCCACGCATTCAGCAGGAACTACTGCGTGCCGCACCGCAGAGCTGCATCCAGACCGTCTACGCGCCGATCGACGAAACCCTGTCCGCTCTTGCGACCGGCCGCATGGACGTTGCGGTAGGCTATCTGCCGGCTCTCGAACGCAATATCTACAAGTGCCCGCTGTTCCAGGAGGAATACATTTGCGTGATGCGGGCTGGCCATCCGCTTGCAACGAGACCCGACCTCCCCCTCGAAGCGTTCCTGGCACAGGACCATCTATTAATTACCTACTCGGGCAGTGGGCATATCCTTCTCGAGCGCGCCCTGCTCGAGGCCGGAGCAAAATCGCGCATCAAGCTGCGCATGCCGCAGTACCTGGCAGCTCCCCACGCCCTTCTTGCCTCCAATCTGATCTGGACAGCGCCTCAAGCCCTGGCCAATGTGCTGGCTCGTTTCTACCCTCTGGTCCTTCGCCCCCTGCCGTTGGCCCTGGAGCCATTCGAGATTGCACTTTACTGGCATCAACGCTTCCACAAAGATCCCGCGAATATCTGGTTTCGCAGCCTTGTCATCGAAGCGATCAAGGGCATCCCATGGCCGGAAGGCCCAGCAGCGCCGCCTCAGAGATAGAGCATCGCGTCGTGCTCCCCATCCGCGTAAGGCGCGAAGAACGCCTGGAGCGCCTCGAGCATGGCCTCCGGTTTCTCTTCCGCCGGATAGTGGCCACTGCCCGCGATGATCACCGACTGCACGTTATCCGCCACCGTCCTCAGTTCCGCTTCCACGCTGCCGCCACAGGCCAGTTCGCCGGCGAACGCCAGCACTGGCAGCGTTAGCTTCGCACTGCGCGCACGTTCACGATTCTGAGGGATCGATTCGTCTATCGCCCGGTAATAGTCGAAGCTTGCACGAAGCGCGTTTGGATCGCGCCTGAGTTGCTCGATGTAGAACGCTCTCGCGTAGGCGGGAACAGCGTCGGGAGAGCCGGCCTTCGTCGCAAACTGGTGGCCGAAATAGATGGACTCGCGTCCCTCGACGAGGCGCTCATTGACCTCGCGCGCACGGTTGAAGTTGAAGTGCCAAAGGAAATCGCTCAGCCAACGTTCGTTGGGGAGAAGTGGTGGCGAGTCCGATACGCCTGGAATGAGCGCTTCACCGAGCGCGATCCGGTCTATCCGGCCAGGTTGGTCGTACGCCATCGCGAAGCCAGTCCACATCCCGATGTCGTGGCCGGCCATAGCGAAGCGCTCAAAGCCTAGCGCATCCATCAGCGCGAACATATCGGCGGCGAGCGTCTTGGAGTCGAAACCGGTTGCCGGCTTGTCCGAGAGTCCCACGCCGCGGGGATCGACGGCGATAACCGTAAAGGATCGCGCCAACGGCAGCATCAAGTGCCGCCATGCGAACCAGTTCTGCGGCCACCCGCCAAGCAGTAGCAGCGGCGCCCCCTGGCCGCCGATGACGGCATGCAGGGTAAGGTCGCCAGCCGGGACCAGATAGCTTTCAAAGACATCCGTAAATCCTGCCGCCAGTTGGGGAACATCGTGTACTGAGCCGTACCCGGCTGCGCGTTTCATCCTTTGAATCAACGGGATATTCATCAGGTTCTCTCTTTCTGCGGAAGACGCTGTACGTTCGCTCATGACCGGACGACGTCGCTTGGTGCGCCCGCATCATCGGCGCGCGAACGGGTCATCGGGGCCATGACCAGGCGGTTGGGCAGGGAATGGCGACCAATGCGAATGGGGGCAAATAGCTGGTTCATGCTGCGCTGTGCTCCGAAGTGATTGGTTGATGTAAAGCATCATCCGGCAAATCACTCGCGGGATAAATATGGCAAAATTGAATTGATTGATCCACTCATGGAGCAGTCAGAATGGAACTGCTGAACGACATGGCCCTGTTCGTGGAGGTCGTCAAAGCCAGGAGCTTTCGCCGGGCGGCCGAGGCAATCGGTGTGCCGAACTCGACACTGTCGCGCCGCATCAGCTCCCTGGAGAAGGCGATCGGGCTGCGCCTGCTGCATCGCACCACACGCAAGATCGAGCTGACCGAAGCTGGCCAGGTCTATTTCGAGCGCTGCAAGCGCATCGTCGACGAGGCGCGGCTTGCACACGAGCAACTCGGCGAAATGCTGGCGCAGCCCAGTGGCGTGCTGCATGCCTCGCTGCCGGTGGATTTGGCCAATATCTTGCTGGCGCCGCTGATCGCGGAATTCGCCCACCGCTATCCTGGCATCGGCTTTGAATTCGACCTCACGCCGCGGCGCGTCGATCTGGTGGCCGAGCCATTCGATGTCGCGATCCGCATGGGGGAACCGCCAAGTTCGAACCTGATCGCGCGCCGCCTCGCCCGCCTGCCCCGCTATCTTTACGCTTCGCCGCAGTACATCGAACGCTTCGGCGAGCCAAGCCAGCCGGCCGATCTTGTACGGCATGAGTGTCTGCGGCTGCGCACAACGGAAGCCAGCGCATGGACACTGAAGGACGCGACGAAAACGGTTGAAGTCGCAGTCGGCGGCCGGTTCTTGCTCAACAGCGTCGGCATGATCCGGCGCCTCGCGACGCTCGACCTCGGCATCGCCGTATTGGCGGAAGCAATCATTGGTGACGACGTGGCCAATGGACTACTGCGTCGAGTGCTGCCACAGTGGCAGGCCACACCCATCCCCGTCTATGCCATGACCGAGACGCGTCTGCTGCCGGCGAAGACGCAGCGTTTTATCGAGTTCCTGCGAGAGCGCTTGGAGCAGTGAGACCGCTCTCACCGGGGTCGCAACGTGCCATGACGATCCCGGAGTTGACCGGCGCTTCCGTGGCTCATTCCCTTCAACTGGCAGCGGCCTACTATTGATACAATCAATTCGTCCACCCCGACGCAACGATGAACAAGCTCTACTCACTGGACCTGAATCTCCTGCTGGTTTTTGATGCGATGCTCCGTGTCGGCAGCGTGTCCAGGACCGCAGAGGAGATGGGGCTGACCCAGCCGTCCACGAGCAACGCGCTCGCGCGCCTGCGGAATTTCTTCGGCGACCCGCTGTTCGTGCGTTCTGATGGTGCCATGAGGCCAACGCCGCTGGCCTTGCAAATGGCGGAACCGGTCCAGGAGGCGCTGGGACAACTCCGCCGGGCGATCGAGGACAAGCGGTACTTCGACCCGATGACCTCCTGTCGGCGTTTTTCCATCTGTATGAACGAAATGGGACAACGCGTCTTTTTGCCGAAGATCGTCACCCGCTTCGCCGAGATCGCGCCCGGGGTAGATCTCGAGGCTATGGAAATGACATCGCAGCTAGCGCAGGCGGCGATGCCAAATGGCGACGTGGACCTTGTGATCGGCTATTTTTCAGATTTCGGGCCGAGCTTTTTCCGCCAGCGCGTGACGACAGGTCATTACGTCGCCGTTGCCCGCAAGGGGCATCCCCAAATAGACGGTATCCTGACCCTGCCCGCCTACCTGAACGCCTCGCACATCTCCTACGTGCCTGCTCTCGGCAATCACGCCGCGCTGGAGGCGCTCCTCGCGGAAGAATTCATGAAACACGGCGTGCGCCGCCGTGTCGCATTGCGCGTAGCGAATTCGCTCGGCATCCCGAAGATCATCTCCAGCACCGACCTGATCATGACCGTACCGTCCGTGCTGGCGCAGGCGTTCTGCGAAACGGCCCCCGTGCAGGTCTTCGACCTGCCGTTCGATATTCCGCATATCGAGATATTCCAATACTGGCACGCACGCTATCACCACGACCCTGCCAATCAGTGGCTACGCGCCCAGTTCAAAAGCTTGTTTCCGGACTGACACTCTGAACGCCATTGGCAGGATCAATGCTCTGCTGATGCGTGCAGGGCACATTCCATCCGCGAGCTGGCCTGATCCTGGCGATTTCCGCCTCGCACCTCCCGACTCCCCCCGGTATTCACTGCGTCAATACCTTACATTGACGCCACTGCATGGACGCACTGCGAGTCGCGCCCTAACCTCCCATCGCATTCCCGAAGAAGGAGGAGACGCGATGAAGCTATCTCAGCTGTGCCCGTCAGTGCATGTTAAGACAGCGCCCAATTCCCCGATCGCAGCGGCTTGGGGGCTCTTGTCATGACCAGGCACACGATCACCCTGCTGCCCAGTGGCAACCAGTTCCAGTGCGACGACGGCGAGACGATCCTGACGGCCGGCCTGGCTGCCGGCCTGCTCATGCCTTTCAGCTGCCGCTCTGGTGTCTGCAACACTTGCCGCGGCACCGTCAGGCAAGGCAAGGTGGATTTCGGCAATGTTCACCCGACCTACCTCAGTGAAGACGACAAGCATGCCGGCAAAGCGCTGCTGTGCTCGGCCAAAGCCATCGGCGACTGCAGCATCGAGGTCCGCGAACTGGACCCGGCAGAAGCTTTCCCGGTGCGCCGTTTGCCGTGCCGCGTACTGCATCTCGAAAGGCTAGCGCCAGACGTCATGCTGATCACCATTGGCCTGCCGCCCAACGAGCCAACCGTCTTCAAAGCCGGCCAGTACGTTGACTTCGTGCTCAAGGACGGCACGCGCCGCAGCTACTCGATCGCGACCGCACCTTCCAGCGAAGGTGTAAGGCAAGTCGACCTGCACGTTCGCCTGGTTCCCGGTGGTCGCTTCACGGAGCACGTGTTCAACACGATGAAGCTGCGCGAAACGATGATGCTGGAGATGCCGCTCGGGTCCTTCTACTGGCGAGCGAGCAGCGACAAACCAATGATCATGCTCGCTTCAGGCACGGGATTCGCACCGATCAAGTCCATCATCGACTACAGCATCGCGTGCGGAAACACGCGTCCCATCACCCTTTACTGGGGCGGCCGCACGCGTGCATGCATCTACATGGCTTCGCTTGTCGAGAAGTGGGTCGCTGAGCACGACCACATCAAGTTTATCCCCGTCGTGAGTGACGCCACCCCCGAATGCAACTGGACTGGTCGCAGCGGATTCGTGCACAAGGCGGTCATAGAAGACTTCCCCGACATGTCCGCCTATCAGGTATATGCCTGCGGCGCGCCGATCGTCGTCGATTCCGCCCGCCGCGATTTTACGGCGCGGTGCGGCCTTCCAGAAGACGAGTTCTACGCCGATTCCTTTATCAACGAAGCAGACCGACAGAAAGCCGCTGCTTGAGCTCACCGGCAATACTAAGGAGACAACACGATGGAAATCAACATCGAAGATGCCATTCCCACGGACTTCACCGCGCCTGTCCCAGAGCGCAATTCGCATGTGAAGCCCTTCTGTCTTGGACATGGCACCCTGGAATGCTTCAGCCTGAAGGAGTCCCGCAAATTCTATGAGGAGTTCCTCGGCCTGGAGTGCCGCCGCCACGCCAAACCGTCAATGTCGGTTCGCCTGGGTATGCGCTTCCACATTGTGTGCGTGGAAGTCGGTGACGCAGTCCACCCTTGCAATGTCCTTAACCACTGGGGGCTGGACGTCAAGTCGCGCGAAAGTGTGGACGAAGCCTACCAGGCGGCGCTCAAGTACAAAGACCAATACAAGATCCGTCAGGTGCTGGAACCGCACGAGCAGCACAGCGTGTACTCGTTCTACCTGGAAGACCTGGACCACAACTGGTGGGAGATCCAGTACTACCCGAACGGGTTCCAGCATGACGACTTCTTCGATTTTGGGGACCGATTCTCCGACGACGAAAAAGTCGACCTTAGCGCGCTCCCTGAACTCAATATCTTCGGAAAGGCAGACTAAATGATCCAGCTCGTTACCTTCAAGGTGCCAGAGGGCGTGCGCACCGGCATGATGACCAACGGCAAGATTTACCAGTCCGGTGCCTACAACGACATGCTCGAAGTACTCGCGGACTGGTCCAACGCTTCAGCAAAGCTCGAGACGCTTGGCCCCAAACTGGCCGAGCGAGACGACGTGAAGAATGCCGAACTGGTTGCGCCGCTTCCGGCGCCGCGGAACATCTATTTCGCAGGGGCGAACTACAAGGACCACGTTGAGGAAATGAGGGAGCGCCTCAAGCTCAACATCAACGCTGATCCGAAGGGCAGCGGCGAGAAGCCCTGGCACTCGCTCAAGTCGACCGGCTCGAGCGTGGTGGGTCCCGGCACCAGGGTGGCGCTGCCAGGCGGGTCGAAGATGCTCGATTGGGAGGTGGAACTGGCAGTCGTCATCGGCAAGCCTGCAAAGGATGTGTCGCGGGACAACGCGCTCGACTGTGTGGCTGGCTATACCGTCGCCAACGACCTGTCCGCTCGCGACCACATCTTCCGCCCCGAAGTGGCAGAGACCTCGCCCTTCCGCTATGACTGGATCGGCCAGAAGTCATTCGACGGTTCTTGCCCGATGGGTCCGGCCATCACCCCTGCGCAATTCATTGGCGACCCGATGAACCTGAGCATGAAACTGTGGGTCAACGACAAGCTTAAGCAGGATTCCAACACCAACCAGATGCTGTTCGACATCGCCGACCAGATCTCCCATCTGTCCTCGCGCGTGACGCTCCTCCCAGGCGACGTTATCCTGACAGGCACGCCAGCCGGGGTTGGTATGCCGAACAGCGATTTCTTGAAGCCGGGCGATGTCGTCAAGCAGTGGATCGAAAGCATTGGCGAATTCGAGTTCACGATCGCATAAGCGGCCTAGCGATTGAGACTAGCAGGCAGCGCCGGCGCACGTTGACGCCGGCGCTGCCATTAATGGAGAGGACATAAGGATGTATCAGAAGACCAGTCTCGGCATGGCGGAACTGAAGAAGGTAGCCGATGCTGCCCAGGCCTATGCCAGCGCAAAACAATGGATCGTGACGATTGCCATCGTCGACGATGGCGGCCATCTGCAATGGCTGCAGCGGGCCGACGGGGCCCCGCCGGCAACCGCCTACATCGCAGCCGCCAAGGCCCGCACGGCGGCGATGGGCCAGCGTGAAAGCAAGTTCTATGAAGATATGGTCAACGCAGGTCGGCAGGCGTTTTTGACTGCGCCCGGCCTGGATTGCCTTCTGGAAGGCGGCGTGCCAATCACGGTCAACGGTAGCTGCGCCGGGGCGATCGGTGTGAGCGGCGTCCGCTCCAACGAAGATGTTGAAATCGCGCGCGCTGGTATCGCTGCGCTGGCCTAGCCTGCTTGTCGCGGGCGGCCAGTTTTCCCCACCCGCCAATCGTCGACGCAGATAACGACGCGACGTGCCGATCCTGCAGACCGACCGCAGGTAAAGAATGACCGCGTAGCAGTGCCAGGGTGGAAGCGGTTTGCGCATGCGTTTCGACAACGAAATTGGCCGGAAATGTTCTCGGCAACATTTCCGGCCTTTCCTCGTTCAAGCGAGCCCCATGCGCATTTCAGGAGATCACTTCCACCAAGCTCTCGGTGTCTGAGTCTCCCAACCCTTCGGATACCGCTCTTTCATAGTACTGCTTCGCGCTGCCCAAGAACGTAAGTTCCATTCCCGACGCCAACGCGTCGTCGTGGATCACGTTGATCACGTCGAGCAGCATCGATACCGTGCCCGCACCCTTACCATAGGCGCCGCTGGCCATCGTCTTGCCGCGCATGCCGAGTACACCGGACTGCGCGATCGGCGGGATATGGTCGAGCAACGTGCCGATGTCGAGCCCCGATCTCTTCGCGTAGACAACCGCCTCTGCCGCGGCGACCGTATGTACGGCGAGCAGCATGTTGGACACGTACTTCAGCTTGGAGCCGTCGCCGAACTTTCCCACGTAACGGGCGGCGGCGAACTTCCGCAGTTCGTCTTCGACAACGCGGCAGGCCTCCTCCTCTCCGCTCATGTATACCACCGCGCGACCCGCTTCGATCAGCGGCGGATTGCCCATGACGGGAGCGTCAAGGAAGATTGCTGATGCACGCGACAAGCGGTCGCGCACCTCGCGCTTGAGCTCGATCGGCGCTACCCCGAGGTCGACGAATGTCTGACCGGCCCTGACGTGCGCGAGCACATTACCTGCGCCGAAAAACAGGGATTCGAGCGCCGCGTCTGGCACGCACAACAGCACGATATCCGACTGGTCGACCAACTCCGCCGCCGACGCGCAGTGCCGGCCGCCGGCCTCAACAAAGGCGGAGTTGTCAGCACGGCGATAGCCGAAGGGCACTGTACCCGCACCAATGAGCTTGCGGGCGATGGCCAGGCCGATGCCACCCGTTCCCAGAATTCCAATAGATGTCATCTCTTCTTAACCAAGTTCGAATTTTCCGGTGGAATAGTTGAGAGTAAGGCGTAGGCCGCCTTCCATCAGCATCCAGGTGAGCAACTCGTATTCCACGGCGCCAGCAGCCACAAACGGGTCAGTATCGCCGATTGCTATCGCTTCCTGCTCATCGGTCGCACGCAAGACAGTCATGCCGCCGCCAGCACCACGCGGCCGGCCGCGCACGATGAATGGGCCAGAGGCGAAGATCACTCCCTCGCGCTCCTGCGCGATCATCCATTTCAAATGAAGCGCGACGAGTTCTTCGTTCAGCAACTCGGCGCGCACGGTCCGGCGCAGCATCACATACAGCTTCTGGTTGAGCATGCCGGCGGTCAACGAATCTACGAGCGAGCGATCAGACTCCAAGATATCGCTCCCAGATCTCCGGCTGTTCACTTAGCTGTGCGCTGCTTCCTGTCCATCCGATCCGTCCGTTTTCGATGAAGTAGTGACGATCCGCGAGGCCAATCAGGTTCTGGACATACTTATCGATCACCAGGATGGACTGGCCTTCCCTCTTCACCTCGTGCAGGCAACGCCAGATCTCCTGGCGAATCAGCGGCGCCAGCCCTTCGGTTGCCTCGTCGATCAGCAACAGCCTGGCGTTGGTCAACAGCGCCCGCGAAATGGCCAGCATTTGCTGCTCGCCGCCAGATAGCTGGAAGCCCATGTTGTCCTTACGCCTTTCCAGGACCGGAAACAGCTTGTATATCCGTTGCAAGGTCCACTGGCCCCGGCGCGCGAACGCAACGAGGTTCTCGTATACCGTCAGGTTGGAAAAAATCCGGCGGCCTTCCGGCACCAGGCCGATCCCATTTCGACTGATGCGTTCCGGTGCCATCCCGGCCACCTCGCATCCGTTGAAGCGCACACTGCCGCGCATCGGCCTTAGCAGGCCAGAGGTGGCCTTGACGGTCGTGCTCTTGCCCATGCCGTTGCGGCCGAGCAGCGTCACTACTTCGCCTTCATCGATAAAGAGGTCGACACCGAACAGCACCTGGCTCGCGCCGTAGCCGGCCTCAACCGACGTCAGTTCCAGCAGGCTCATATCACTCTCCCAGATAGGCGCGCTTTACTTCCGCGCTGCTCTTGACTTCGTCGGGTGATCCATTAAAGATCCGCTTTCCCGCCACAAACACCGAGATCCGATCGGACAGCCTGAAGACTGCGTCCATGTCGTGCTCGATCAGCAGGATGGACAGGTTCTTTCCCTTGAGGCTCTTGATGAAGTCGACAAACCAGGGTACCTGGTTCGGGGATAGCCCGGCCATCGGCTCATCAAGCAGCAACAGGCGCGGCCTTAGCGCCAGCGCGAGCCCGATTTCCAGCTGGCGCTGCTGGCCATATGACAAGTGGGAGGCCTGGGTATGAAGTTCGTCCGCCAACTGGATGCGGTGCGCAACCGAAACCACTTCCTCGCGCAGTTCTTCGACCAATGCCTTACCAAAGAAGCGGAAGCTAGCCTTCAGCCGCGACTGAACGCTGATGGCGAGATTCTCGAATACCGAGAGATTGCGGAAAATGCTGGTGATCTGGTAAGAGCGCACCAGGCCCATGTCGGCGCGCTCGGCCATGCTCAGGCGGGTTATGTCGGTTCCGTAGAATGAAATGGATCCCTTATCCGAAAGCAGCCCGCCGGCGAGCTGCGATATGAACGTGGTCTTGCCGGCTCCGTTTGGCCCGATCAGCGCGTGGATCTGGCTGTCCGTGATGTCGAAGTCGACATGATCGGTAGCCATCAGTCCGCCAAAGCGCTTGACGAGGCCCCTTACCGCTAACACTTGCTCAGCCATTACCCACCTCGCTCGACGAACGGCGCTGCCCCACTTGCGGGACGCGGACGCGCCACCGCAGGCCGGTCAATCCCTCCGGCACACGCATGACGACCAGGATGACAAAGACGCCCATGGCGATCTGCCAATACCTGGTCAGGTGTGGCAGCACTTCTTCCAGCACACAAAAAACGATGGCACCTACAGCGCCACCCCAGAAGTTCACGCTGCCTCCGAGGATCACCATGATGAGCAGGCTGCCGGACTGCAGCCAGCTGAACAGGCTCGGGCTGGCATAGCTGTTCTGATTGGCCAGCAGTGCACCGGACAGTCCGGCAGCGGCGCCGGCAATCGCGAACACCATCAGCTTGTACCTGTAGGTGCGGTAGCCGAGCGCCTGCATCCGGGTTTCGTTCTCCTTGATGCCTTTCATCACGCGCCCCAGCGGCGACCGGATCAAGAAGCGAAAGAGCAGGTTCACCAGGACCACGGTGACGAGCACCACGTAATAGAACGTGACGTTGTCACCGGTATCGAGACCGAAGCCAAGCCTGGAGCGGTGCGCCATATTGATGCCCTCGTCGCCACCGTACATCTTCAGTGATTCGAACAAATAGAACGTCATCTGGGCGAACGCAAGCGTGATCATGATGAAGTAAGCACCCTTCGTGCGCAGCGAGATCATGCCGATCACCAGCGCCAGCAACGCTGACACCATGACGGCAATCGGCCAGGCGATCCATGCGGAATCCGTACCCGGCAGCAAGCCGACTGGCGCTGTCAGTTCCTTAGACAAGATGGCGACCACGAAGGCGCCGGTGCCAAAGAAGGCGGCGTGTCCAAAAGATACGAGGGCCAGTTCGCCGACCAGCAGTCGCAGGCTGGTTGCGGCCAAGGCCAGGATCAGCACGCGCGTGGCGAAGCCAACGTAGAAGCTGCCGCCGAACGCCTGTGCCATCGCAGGGAATGCGATCAGAAGGACGGCAAGCAATGCCCAGGCAATGTGGGAATGAGATTTCATGACAGCCTCAGCGCGAGAAAAGACCTTGCGGCCGCCAGTACAAGACCAGCGCCATCAGTAGATAAATCGAAACGGCTGACAGCGTGGATGCCAGCGAATCAGCCAGCCCTTGGTCCGGCAGGCTGCGCAGCGCCATCGGAATCAACGCCCGGCCCAGCGCGTCGACAACGCCGACGAGCACAGCGCCGGCAAGCGCACCCTGGACGGAACCGATGCCACCGATCACCACCACCACGAAGGCCAGGATCAGAATGCTCTCGCCCATGCCGACGTTGATCGACAGCAAAGGACCGAGCAGGCCTCCGGCGATGGCGCACAGCGCCGCGCCGAGACCGAACACGAGCGAGAACACAAGGTTGATGTTCGCCCCCATGGCGCGGGCCATCTCACGGTCGGCCGCACCCGCCCGGATCCACATGCCGACCCGCGTCTTCGTGATGAGCAGCGCCAGCAGTGCGGCGATCAGCAGGCCGACGACGATAATGAACAGCCGGAAGACCGGATACTCGAAGAGACCGATGAGCGGCACGGACTCACTCAACGACGGCGGCATGCTGGTCATGATCGGCTGCGCCCCCCAGATCTCCTGCACCGCCTGGTTGGCGATCAGGATGATGCCGAACGTGACAAGCACCTGGGTAAGATGGTCCTTGTCATAAAGCCGGCGCAACAGGCTCATTTCGAGCACGACGCCAATCGCCGCGGTCAGTGCCACGCCGCCGATCAGCCCGAACAGGAAGCTATCCGTCTTCAGGGTCAGCGTGGCGACCAGATAGGCACCGATCATGTACAGCGACCCGTGCGCCAGATTGATCATGTTCATGATGCCGAACACGAGCGTCAGGCCCGCCGCCAGCAGAAACAGCATGAGCCCGAACTGCACGCCGTTGAGGAGCTGCTCGAACAGAAAAACCAGCATGATGTACTCCTTCCAACGGTTGTCCTATTTCGCCGCGAGCTTGCATTCGCCCACGTAGGGATCGCTCTGGTCGGCATACACCGGCGTGCTGCTGACGGTCTTGTTGGTCAGGTTGCCCTTCTCGTTTTTCACCACCTGGCGCAAGTAGATGTGCTGGGTCGCGTTCTGGTTTGAGGAGAACTTGAAGTAGCCGCGCACCGATTCGTACTTTGCGGACATGATCGCGTCGTGCAGTACCTTGTCGTCCTTGTACTTGCCCTTGCTTTCGCGAATCGCAGCATCCAGCAATAGCCCGACCTCGTAGCCCTGCGAGGCGTAGCTCGAGGCAGGACGCTTGAACTCCTTCTCGAAATCCTCGACGAATCTCTTGTTGACCGTGTTGGGAAGGTCCGGGCTCCACTGGCTGGTGTTATAGATGCCGACGGCTGCATCACCGAGTGCAGGCAGGGTGTCGGCGTCGACGGCGAAGCCGGGCGTGACGAGGTCGATCTTCTTGCTCAGACCGGCCTGGTTGAACTGCTTGACAAAATTAATCGCCATCGGCCCCCAGAGTGCGAAGAAGACCGCGTCAGGTTGGGCCGCGCGGATCTGGCCGATTTCCACAGAGAAATCCAACTGGCCGACTTTGTTGCGGGCGCGGCCTGCGATCTCGCCCTTGTATTCTTTCTCGAAACCCTCAGCATGCTCGCGGCCTGCCTGGTAGTTCGGCGCAATCACGAATATCCGCTTGTACCCTTTCTGGGTAGCGAAACGGCCAGCGGCCTCGGACAGCGCACTGGTATGCCAGGTAGGATTGAAGTAATAGTAATTGCACGATGCCCCCGCGAGTTCCTTGGGGCCTGCATTGGAATTGACGAAGAAGATCTTGTCCTTGAACGCCGTTGGTGCCACGGCCAGCATTACATTGGTGAACGCCATGCCGGTAATGATGTCGACATTCTCGCTCTTGGCCATGCGCTCGTAGACCTGCTTGCCGGCATCCGGGTTGGCTTGATCGTCGCCATAGGCCACGACAGTGTCGACACCGCCGAGTTTGCCTCCCTTTTGCTTGAGGGCGAGGTTGAATCCGTCCTTCATGTCAGTCGAAAGGGCCGACAGTGGTCCGGTAAGGGAGCCGATGAAGCCGATCCTGATTGGGTCAGCGGCCTGTGCACCCGGCGTGCAGGACAGGGCGATGGCAGTGAAGGCAATCCATCTCTTTGCTCGAAGCATGTTCGTCTCCTCTTTGTGTGCTTGTGATGCGGCTAATCCGGGCGGTCATGGCCGCCCCGGCCGCGTCTTTGTGCAAAGCGCATTGCGGCGGCAATACGGAATGCATGCGGAAAGATTCTGTGGGTGTCAGAGACAACCTGAAGCGGCCTGGATCCTCACGGGGCACCGCTCCCCGGCGTCATGCAAGAATCCAACGCCTAAAATATCTGCTTCATGCCAACCATTGCGCCAAACTGGTTTCCACCTGGCGCCGGATTGGTACCGGCCTGACCACTGTTGACGGACAAGGCGAGGTTGCCGAGATTGTCGATAAAGCCTGCCGTCGCATACACAGATGTACGTTTCGAGAATGCATAGGTGCCGCGGCCTGCGAACATCCATGCCTTGTTCGGGCTGTTGTGAAAGCGCAGGTGATAGGCCTCAGCATCGACGCTGATCGTCGGCGTGATCGGGTAGGACGTCCCAAGGTAGTAGAGATCGCTGCGCGGCGTCGCGCTCGCCCGGTTGTCGCGGCGCAGCCACCCGCCTCCGATCTTCGCCTCTCCCACCATGAAATACCCGTTGAGGGAAAGCCGGTCGTCGGTCAGGGCACTACTTGTCAGGCCGGCAAATGCACCAGGCCCGCCTCGCAACGAATCGTAGGCCGCCGCTACGCTCCAGCGCGCCGCATCATATTTCAGGAGCACCGACCACTCACGACACGCTCGCTGGTCTGCCGGGTTCTCCCCAGCGCAGTTGGTACCGGCCGGGCTCGGGCCGGCATTGACCGTGTCGCGACCGAAACTGTAGGTAGCGCCAACCGTTACGCCACCAAAGGTGCCCTTGTAGGACATGGCATTGTCCGCGCGCGTATTGGGTATGTAACTGTCGAGGGAACCGGAACCGAAGAGATTGGGGCCGAGCATGTCGGGCTCGGTCATGGCCCAGAACAACATCGTGTACTGGCGCCCGAGCGCCACTTGGCCCCAGCGCCCGGAGAGGCCTACCAGCGCCTGGCGGCCGAAGAGCCGCCCTCCTTGGCCAGACGCACCGCTGTCTGGCAGAAAGCCGGACTCCAGCCAGAAGATCGCCTTGTTGCCGCCACCGATGTCTTCGCTCCCGCGCAAGCCCCAGCGGGACGGAACGGTACTGGTCAGGCCAGGCATGAAGGTTTCAGTGTCGCGTGCCTGGCCAACGCCATTGACGAAGGCGATGCCGGTGTCGACGACTCCATACAACGTTACGTTCTGCGCGGCGGCCAATCCGGGAGCTACCATCAGCAGTGCAGCGGCCATCTTACAAATCTTCATGTCGTCTCCGTTTCCTGTCATATAGTTATTAGTTGTTCATGCGAAAGCGCCACCGAGCCTCCGTCAAGGTGGTAAATGCCCCGCCATGTGTGCCTGCAATTTCTGTCACCGGGCTTGAGAATTCCGAGCGCCGCGGCAAGCGCGGCGCCTTCTTCTTGCCTCGTGATGCGATTCGAGCCTGGCGCGTTCGGCAGTCGTATCGACCTACAGCCGCTGCGTGACCGGGCTCGCCTGAAATTCGCCGCGTCTGCAATCCACGGCGAGGGTTATCGCTAAGCCTCAGCAGCTACCTCGCCTCGCTGCTTAACCAGATCGAGCGCCACATCGACGATCATGTCCTCCTGGCCACCCACCATGCGACGCTTCCCAAGTTCCACCAGGATGTCGACGGTTTTCAGCTTGTAGCGTGCTGCTGCGGCCTCGGCGTGGCGCAGGAAGCTCGAGTAGACGCCGGCGTAGCCCAGCGCCAGCGTTTCCCGATCCACGCGTACGGGCCTATCTTGCAACGGGCGTACGATGTCGTCGGCAGCATCCATCAGGGTGTAAAGATCGCAACCATGCTTCCAGCCCAGCCGGCTGGCGGCTGCGATGAACACCTCCAGCGGCGCGTTCCCTGCGCCCGCCCCCATACCGGCCAGGCTCGCGTCCACACGATCGCAGCCCTCTTCCACCGCGACGATGGAGTTGGCCACGCCCAGGCTCAGGTTGTGGTGCGCGTGAATGCCCGTCTGGGTCTCGGGCTTGAGCACGTCCTTAAAGGCGCGAAAACGATCGCGCACATCACCCATGTTCAGCGCCCCGCCGGAATCGACCACGTAGACGCACTGCGCGCCATAGCTTTCCATCAGCTTCGCCTGCTGTGCCAGCGCAGCGGGATCGGTCATATGGCTCATCATCAGAAAGCCGACGGCATCCATACCGAGTTCGCGCGCGAAAGCAATGTGCTGGCGCGAGACGTCCGCCTCGGTGCAATGCGTGGCTACGCGCACGACCCTCGCGCCCGCATCGTAGGCAGCGCGTAGGTCATGCACCGTGCCCACTCCGGGCAGCAGCAGAGTCGCCACCTTGGCGCGACGCACGGTATCGGCTACCGCGGCGATCCACTCGACATCGGTATGCGCGCCGAAGCCATAGTTGAAGCTCGAGCCAGAGAGGCCGTCACCGTGTGCGACCTCGATCGAGTCCACGCCCGCTGCGTCCAGCGCGGCGGCAATGCGACGCACGTGGTCCAAGCTGTACTGGTGGCGGATGGCGTGGCTGCCGTCGCGCAGGGTGACATCCGAGATATAAAGCTTCTTGTTCAGATCCATGTCTGTCTCCTTCTGCACAGTCAGGCGGCCGCCAGGCTGGTCTCGGCCAGGCGTTCGGCGCAGGCCAGCGCGGCACTGGTCATGATGTCGAGATTGCCGGCATAGGCCGGCAGGTAGTGAGCGGCGCCCTCCACTTCCAGGAACACGGTGGTCTTCAATCCGCTGGCGAGGCCGATGCCCGGCACGTTCAGCGGCGCAGAATCGGGAATGCGCTCGAACTGCACGTGCTGCTTGAGCCGGTAGCCCGGCACATAGGCCTGCACGGACTGCACCATCTCCGCAACGCTCGCCTCGATCGCCGCCTCGTCGGCAAGATCGGACAGCGTGAACACCGTATCGCGCATGATCAGCGGAGGTTCGGCAGGATTCAGCACAATAATGGCCTTGCCGTGCGCGGCGCCGCCTACCGTGCAGATCGCCTGGCTCGTAGTCTCGGTGAACTCATCAATATTGGCGCGCGTGCCGGGCCCCGCCGATTTGCTGGAGATCGAAGCCACGATCTCGGCGTAGTGCACCTTCGCCACGCGCGACACGGCTGCCACCATCGGAATGGTGGCCTGGCCGCCGCAGGTGACCATATTGATATTGCTGGCCTCCAGGTGCTGCTCCAAGTTGACCACCGGCACCACATAGGGGCCGATCGCCGCCGGCGTCAGGTCGATCACCCGCACGCCGTGCTGCTGCAGCAACTGGTTATGGTGCGCGTGCGCGCCGGCCGAAGTGGCGTCGAAAGCGATGCGGATATCGCCAAATCCCTCCATTTCCAGCAGGCCTTCGATGCCCTCTGCGGTAGTTGGCACGCCCAGGCGCGCGGCGCGCGCCAGGCCGTCGGAGGCGGGATCGATGCCGACCATCGCGCCCATCTCAAGATGACGGCCGTGCCGCATCACTTTGATCATCAGATCGGTACCGATATTGCCCGAGCCGATGATGGCAACCTTGTGCTTGCCTGCTTTCATGTCCATGCTGATTCTCCGTTGCTGCCGCTGCTGTCCTTTAGCGGCCCAATTCCTTGGCTGATTTCCCACCGATGCCGAAATGCGTCTTGGGCATTTCGGTGATCAGCACACGCACGGATTCGCTCGGGACGCCGATCGACGCCACCGCCGCGTCAGTGAGCGCGGCGATCAGACCCGCCTTCTGCTCCTCGGTCCTTCCTTCCATCAGGTAAATTTGCATGATGGGCATTGCTTTACTCCTGTCATTTGTCATTGGGAGCAACCAGTCTTGCTCCTGCGGGCTGCGCTGCTATCAGACGAAGCGCATCGATACCGTCCCCAGGTGCTGGTAGCGCACAGTGACGTTGTCGCCCGCCTGCACCGCTACCGCCTCGGTCACGCCGCCGGTCATGATGAAGGTGCCGGCCGGCAGTTCGCGTCCCCGCGCACCCAGCATGTTGGCCAGCATAGCCACGCTGCTGGCCGGGTGACCGAGCACGGCGGCGCCGGCGGCAGTGGCGACCACTTCGCCGTTCTTTTCCATCACCACGCCGAGGTTCTTCAGATCGATGCCGTCGGCGCTGCGATGCGTGCCACCCACCACGAAGCGGGCCGAGGAGGTGTTGTCCGCGATCACGCTCTTCAGGTCGAAACGAAAGTTCTCGTAGCGCGAGTCGATCACCTCAACCGCCGGCAGCACAAAGTCGGTCGCGGCCAGCACGTCGCCGATATGGCAGCCTGGCCCCTTGAGCGGACGCTTAAGGACGAAGGCGATCTCCGCCTCCACCTTGGGATGGATCAGCGATGCGGTATCGATGGCGCCGCCATCCATGCAGGCGCCGTAGTCGGTCACGAAGCCGTACACCGGCTCGGTCACGCCCATCTGGCGCATCTTTGCGAACGAGGTCAGCCCCATCTTAAGGCCGGCAATGCGCGTGCCGCGTGCCTCCTTGCGTGCCCGGATCGCGTCCTGGATCGCGTAGGCGTCGTCCCAGTCCATCTCGGGATAATCGTCGGTGATCTTGCGCACCGGTTCGCGGTTGAGCTCGGCGTTTTCCAGGTGCTCGGCGAGCTGCTGGATGATTTCTTGGGTGAGATTCATGGCGATGTAGTTGGGGGGCTTTGGGAATCCGTTCAGATGAAACGCACACCGGCCGAGCCGATGCCGCCCAGGCTAATGCGAAGCTGGTCGCCGGCCTTGACCGGCACCATCGCGGCCAGCGAGCCGGACAGGATCACCTCGCCCTTCTTCAGGCCCATGCCGAGGCGGCCCAGCGTATTAGCCAGCCACGCTACAGCGTTAACCGGATGGCCGAGCGCGGCGGCACCAGCGCCGGTGGCGACGATCTCTCCGTTCTTCTCCAGTGTCATTCCGACCGTGCTGAGATCGAGCCCACGCGGATCCACGGCGGCGTCGCCAAGCACGAATACCCCGGATGATGCGTTGTCAGCCACCGTGTCCTGGATGCGGATTTTCCAGTCGCGGATGCGCGAGTCGACGATCTCGAAGCACGGCAGCACGTAGGCGGTGGCGCGCAGCACATCGGCATTGGTGACGCCCGGGCCTTGCAGGTCTTCCTTGAGCACGAAGGCAATCTCGCCCTCCGCCTTCGGCGCGATAAGCGTGTCGGCGGCAATGGCGGCGCCATCGCCGTAGACCATGCCGGACAGCAGGTGCCCGAAATCCGGCTGGCGCACATTGAGCATGTCCATTACCACGCGGCTGGTCACGCCGATCTTCTTGCCGATGACTCGCTCGCCGGCGTCCAGCCGATGCTGCACCATGGCGAGCTGGATGCCGTAGGCGTCGTCAATGGACAGATCCGGATAGCTGTCGGTCAGGGGTGCAATGGCCTCGCGCGCAGACAGCGCGTGGTGAAGGCCAGCAGCGATATCGAGAATTTGTTCTGGTTTCATGGCCTTGCTCACAGTTTCACGCACACATTGCGCAGCTCGGTATAGAACTCCAGCGAATGCACCCCGCCCTCGCGGCCGATGCCGGATTGCTTGGCGCCGCCGAATGCGGTGCGCAGGTCGCGCAGGAACCACGCGTTGATCCAGCAGATGCCCACCTCCAGAGCGCTGCCCATGCGGTGTGCCGTGCCGAGATTGGACGTCCACACCGTTGCGGCGAGGCCGTAGGGCGTGTCGTTGGCGAGCCGGATGGCTTCTTCCTCGGTATCAAACGGCGCGATATGGCAGCAGGGGCCGAAGATCTCCTCCCGGATCACGGCTGAATCCTCGGGAAGGCCTGTCCAGATGGTCGGCTGCACCCAAGCGCCGTTGGCTAGCGCATCGGGCATCTCGGGCACCCCACCGCCGGTGACCACGGTGGCGCCCGCGTCAGCCGCCTTCCTGTAGTACGACAGCACCTTGGCCTGATGCTCCAGCGAAACCAGCGGGCCCATGTTCACGCCGTCGCCGTATGGGGAGCCCAGCCGGAAGCCTTCGGCCTTTGCCTTGAGCGCCGCAACAAAGCGCTCGAAGATCGGCCGCTGCACGTAGACGCGCTCGGTGCCCAGGCAGACCTGGCCACTGTTCTCGAAAGCCGAGCGCGCAATGCCAGCGACGGCCTTGTCAAAATCTGCGTCCGCGAACACGATGCCGGCGTTCTTGCCGCCCAGCTCCAGCGACACCGGACGCACGCCATTAGCAGCGGCCTTCATGATGGCCTCGCCAGTACGGGTTTCGCCGGTGAAGGTGATGCCGCTCACATCCGGGTGCGCGGTCAGGAAGGCACCGGCGGAATCCGGGCCAAAACCGTGGACCACGTTGTAAACGCCGGGCGGCACGCCAGCCTCGTTCATCACTTCGCCGAGCAAGGTGGCAGTAGCCGGTGTTTCCTCGGACGGCTTGACCACTACCGTATTGCCGCAGGCCAGCGCCGGGCCAACCTTCCAGGTCATCAGCAGCAGCGGCAGATTCCACGGGCACACCACGCCGATCACGCCGCGCGGGGAACGCACCGCGTAGTTGATGGCCTCGCCGCCGTCCGGCGTGGCCATGGCGAAACTCTCCGCTGGTACGTTCTTGATCAGGTCGGCGAACACCGTGAAGTTGGCCGCGCCGCGTGGAATGTCGACATGGCTGGCGAGCGACAGCGGCTTGCCGGTGTCGGCAATCTCCGCTTGCAGGAATTCATCGAAGCGACGGTTGATACCGTCGGCCACGGCGTGCAGCAGCTCGACGCGCCGGGCCACCGTCATGCGCCCCCACTCGCCCTGCAACGCGCGGCGCGCGGCCGCCACAGCGGCGTCGACCTCTGACTGGCCGGCCTCGTGGACATGCCCGATCAGGCTGTTGTCGACCGGATTGCGGTTCTCAAACGTCCGTTCGGTGCCGACCCATTCGCCGTTAATGAAGTTGCGGAATTGTTTCATGCAATTACCTCGGTAACTAATTTTGAAAGGGGATAGGATCCGCACTATCTAGCGCGCATCTGACCCCAGCAGCACCGCTGCTGCTGCGGTCTGTCTTCTTTGCGCAGCGGACAAGCAGGCTAGGGCAATCGCCCCAAGCACGGGAGGGAGTGCAATCAGCTGGAACAGCGCTCGGGAATCTGCGAACAGCGTCATCAGCATGCCGCCACTGATAGCGCCGACGATGGACCCGACACGCCCCATGGCCAGTGCCCAACTGACACCGGTAGCGCGTATTTGCGTCGGGTACAACGTTGCGGCCAGCGCGTTCATCCCGGTCTGGCCACCGACCACGCCGAAGCCGGCACCGAACACTGCCAACGCCAACCGGCCTGGCGAGTCAATGGTCAATCCGATCGCAGCCAGGGCAAGGCTGGAACCCACATACGATGCCGCCAGTACGTAATATGGGTTGAGCCGGTCCATCAGGCGTGCCAGGACCAGGGCACCAACGGTGCCGCCCAGCGGCGCCATGGCCGCAATCCGCGCCGCGGTGCTAATGGGATGGCCGGCCTCCCGCATGATGGTGGGCAGCCAGCTGGAAAGTAGATAGAACACGAACAGCGAGCAGAAGTAAGCAACCCAGAGCAAGACCGTACGCCGCAGCACCCCGGCTGCGAGTAACTGGCTGATGGACGCTTTCAACACAGCCCCATCATTGGTGGCAACGATGGTGTGATTGCGCCAGCGCGCGTCGCCACAGATTCTTTCCACGAATCGATGCAACTGCCGTTGGTGCACCGGCCGTGCCGCCAGATAGCGCACCGACTCCGGCAAGGCCAGCGCGAGGATCGGCAGCAACACCAGAGGCATCGCGCCGCCCAGCACCAGTACGCTGCGCCACCCATAGGCCACGATAAGCTGCGCCGCAAGTTCGCCACCAAGGGCAAAGCCTCCCGTGAAGCCGCAAAAGCTGAGGGTGACAAGGAACATCCGGTGCCGCTTGGGCGCGTACTCGGATGTCAACGCGATTGACGTCGGCATAGCGCCGCCCAATCCCAGCCCGGTCAGGAAACGGAGAGCAACCAGCATCTCCAGCGAGGTCGATGCGGCAGACACCACAGTGCCAAGGCCGAAGATCGCCACGGAGAGCAGCATCACCCGCTTGCGGCCGATCCTGTCCGCCAGTGGCCCGATCAACAAGGCGCCTACCAGCAAACCGAAGAGGCCAGCACTGAACGCCGGCGCCATGTCCGAAACGGCCAGGCCCCATTCCTGCCGCAAGGCCGGCGCGATATAGCCGATTGCCGCCGTGTCGAATCCATCGAGCGCGACGATCAACCCGCACAAGGCCAGCACCACGATCTGGAATCGAGACAGGCGGCTCTGGTCCACTATGTCTTCGATTTCGACTACCTTTTCATCCTTCATGTCTCACCCCTCGGGCAGCTCGGGCTGCCTCATCTGTAAATTGGGAGTCTGTTGGCGCCCTAGGCCGATCCGATCGCCGCACCCTCCGAATCGCCGGCTGTCAGGTATTCCCACATCCGTTCGAAGATCCGGCCAACGCGAGTCGCCCGCAACTCGGCGTCCGCCTGCGGGATGACTGCGGCAAGGTCGCTCAGTCCCGCACCGCGCAGTGCGAGATCCATGCGCGCCGCGTCTTCCAGGTACCACGTCAGTACCACCGCATCCTCAAGCGAGGCACCGGCGACCACGGCGCCGTTGCCCCGCATCACCACCGCGCTGGCCGTACCCAGGGTTTTGACCACGGCTGCCGCCTGCTCAGGCGTGCGGACCAGTTGCGGGTCGTCCCACAGCGGCACCCCGGCGGAGAAGTACGTGCCAATGCCGTGCAGGCAGCGCGGTGTCAGGCGCGCTGCCGACAACGCCATCACTGCCGGTGGCATGCTGCGAACGACACCGCCAATGTGTGGATGCAGCCGGTAAATCTCCTGGTGAATGCGGACTTCGCCCAGCACGCCCTCAGGAAGCGCCCCGTTGACGTTCACCACCGTGCCGATGTCGCTTTCACCGATCAGCCCCATCGGTTTGGCTGCACACACCAGAAACTCGCTTGGGCTGAGGCGGACGCTGCAATGTCCATAGGCGTGCGCGAGATGAGCGCGACCGATCGCGCGTGCTGCTACACGCAGGAGGCGTTGTTGCGCATCCACGAGAGTGGAGGTTGTGCTCATGAGCGGAACTCGGCAATGTCCGGCTTGGCACCCCACATGCAAAAGGATGACGAAGTACCGTTGGGAAAATGACGGGGGCGGTAGGTCTTCTCGTCCTCCTCCGTGATGGTCCTGACGCCAGTCGAGTACTCGTAGATCATGTCGTCCGGGCCTTCGAAATAGAGGAATACGGCGCCCGAGGTGGGATGCCGGCCCGGGCCAAACAGGATGCGGACGCCCCGTTCGCGCAACAGGTAGTAAGACCGCATCAGGTCGTCGACACTCTCCACCTGGTGGTTGATATGCTGGACGCCGGCGTATGTGGAAGGGAACAGCGCGATCTTGTGGTGGATCTCGTCGATTCGCAGCAGCGGCGCTTCGCCGATCCAGTCACTGACCTTTGCATTGCAAAGCCCCGTCCAGAACGTTTCGTCGCGCGCCGGATTGGTCGAACGCAAGCCGATGTGGCTGAAGCCGGTGATGCCGGCATCGCGCGATGGAAAATAACGACGACCACTGTGGTCGGGCGCGACAACGAGATCGATGCTGTTGCCCGACGGATCATGAAAGTTGATAAAGGCACCGACCCGTCGTAACTCGCACTGCTCTTTCGAGCCGGTGACGACACGCACGTCGTTGCGATCGAGCAAGTCGGCGGCCGCGGCCAGCTCGGCGTGCGACGCTACCTCAAAGGCGGCAGTGTGGTCTTTGGGATCGCCCTCGAAATAGCACAGCGTGTGGTCGCGGCTGTCCGAGCGGAAGTAGAGGGTGCCTTTCTCGCGATGCGCGACCTCCAAGCCCAGCATCTGCGTGGCGTACCGCTCACAACCCTTCAGGTCGCGCGTCCCAAGACGCACATAACGGATATCGGAAAGGTGAATCATCGGGTCTCCTGTTGATCGCCGCCGGCAAATCACGGGACAGGAGGATTCAGGCACGCGCTTCCCCGGTCACAGCGTGAACCGGCTTGGCTACGTTCGTCTCCTGTCCCGCTGGCGTTGATGCTGATGCAACATCCTGCCGGCTGGTTTTGTGCAAATGTAGCCGCGCCGAACGCATAGACAAAGCAAATTGTTATAATTCAGATTATTTGCTTTTCAAATATTTATGCGACTCGATCTGAATTTGCTGCGGGTCTTGCTGGCGATCTACGACACCGGTAGCGTGACGGCAGCGGCCAGGCGCCTGAAGATGAGCCAGCCGGCGACCAGCGCCGCCCTCGCCCGGTTGCGCGAGTCATTGGGGGATGCCCTGTTTATCCGGCAGGCTGATGGCATGTCGCCTACGCCCCGCGCGCAAAGCCTGGCGGGCAAGGCAAGGGAAGTTCTGGACGCCATCGATCACGATATGCTGCGGGCGCCGGAATTTGAGCCGGGGGTGTGCAGAGATGAATTTGTCTTTTGCCTGAGCGCGATCGGAGAGATCGTGTTTTTGCCAAAGCTGGTGCAGCACATCCGTGCTACGGCCCCGTCGGCGCGCATCCGTGGCGTCAGCCTCGCTCCCGCCCAGTTGGAGGACGCCTTGCGGGCCGGCGAGGTCGATCTGGCGCTGGGCTACTTCCCTGATCTACGCAAGGCCGAATTCTTCCAGCAGCGCCTGTTCTCGCATGACCTTGTCTGTATGGTACGCACGGGGCACCGAATCAAAGGACCACGCATGACCCTGGCCCAGTTCCAGACTGCAGAGCATGCCTTCGTCAAGGATGGAAGTCGTAGCCAGGAGATGTTTGAAGAGGTTCTCACCAAGCAGGGCATCCAGCGCAATATCGTGTTGCATACTGCGCACTATATGAGCATCCCCACCATCATCGCCGAATCCGACCTGGTGGTGGTGCTCCCGCGTACGGTCGCCAATGTGTTTGCCGACTCCAAGAGGGTGCGTATCGTAACGCCTCCCGTTGAAATTCCGCGTTACGATCTGAAGGTGTACTGGCATCGGCGCTTTGCCAAGGATCCCAAATCAAAATGGCTGCGCGCCGTCGTCACAGAGGTTTTCGCCACCGACGCCAACTGAGCAATTGGGTCATCTCCGTTTCGCCTGCCACTGCATGGGCTCATCGCTCACAAATGCCATTGCTTGCTTAGGAGCAAAGACCCGGTTCCGGGTCTGGATGCTCACATCACCTAATCGGAGAAAATGGAGCAGGCGTTAGAAGTTCATTGTGTTGATCTACAATCATCGGGCTTAACTTCTCCATGATGGCCTTCCATTCAGGAATGGCCCAAAGTTTTGCACGCTTATTTTGTCGATCTTCGAATGAATCGAACTTCCAGAGATGAATGACACGATTCAAATGCCCGACCTCAGACGAAAAATAGCCCAGCATCTCGCCTAGCACAGCAACTTGTGTCGGCAGACACTCAGCCTCGTAAGTTCTGAGGAACTCCTGCAGGGTGCCGGGCTTTAGCTGGTAGGTGCGATGTTCGATGATCATTGGATTTCCTTCTTGGGTGTAATCAGGGCGCCCGACCTCGTGAGAATCACTGCGATGGTACGGCCACGACCCCGCTCTCGTTCACTGCGTTCTAAGATCAAGCTCAACTACTTACTCGTTAGCAGCGCTAAGCCAAAGGGGAACAATGACAGCGCAAGCAAGCAACGCTGCGGCGGCAGCCAGGAAGCTTTGACCGATTCCGATTGACTGCACCAGCGGAGCCAGGACTAACGGCGAGATGAACTGGCCAGCAAAGGCCATCATCACAAGCAGGCCCGTGACTCGCCCACGTTGTGCCTCACCAACGACACTGACGATTCCGGCTGCCGCACACGGGAAGATGGTTCCGGTGCCCATGCCTGCAACAAGCAGGCCGCATACAAAGACGCCATAGCTGTCACCAAGTCCGATCAAGCCGAAGCCGAGTGCCATCGTCAGTAATGACAGCGCGTAGACCTGACGTGCACCAAGCCACTGGATCATGCGGTGAATCTGGGTTGCAACCAACGCCGCGCTGACCAGGTTCAGCGCAATGGCCACACTGATAGCCATCGGCGCCGCCTTCACCGTCGTCGCGAGGTGGAATGGCACCTGAGTTGGAATCATGTAGAAGAAGAGCTGGCAGGCGAACGTGGCGAAGACCGGAGCGAGAACTCGCGCATTACGCCAAGGCAGCGACAAGCGGGCTCGCGGCTGAACTGCGCGTCGCGTAGCCTCTGGAAAGCCGCGCAGTACGCCAGGCAGGATCGCAAACGCAAGCAGGTCAATCAGGAAGACCGCCCGCCAGCTCAGCGTCGTTAGCGCGCCACCAAGTAGCAGGAACAGGATGCCGCCGAACTTCATCGCCGCGGTCTGCCGTCCAAAGAAGCTCGCCTGTCGAGCTGGCTCGATGACATCGCCAATTAAGGTCGTTGCGCTCGTAACGACGCACGCAACTCCGAGCCCAAGCAGCGCCCGCGAGACCAGTATCAAGTACAGGGAATCCAGGGCCGCCCCACTGGTGCCTGCAATGCCGGTAATGAGTGCACCCGCAGCGAGCACAGGCTTGCGCCCAATGCGATCAATCAGCCAGCCGGCGGGCCCCGCTCCGACGGCGATGAACAATGCCGTAGTTGAAAGCGTCAGTTTGGTCAGCGTTCCCACATTCGGGACATGACTGAAATAAGCTGCCATGGCCGGCAACGCCGGCGCCACGGCTGCCCCGGCCAGCAGCGAGAACATGCTTGCAAAGAGTAGCACCCAGTCGCGATGGCGCTGAGACCACTGCGGTGCGTCGGTTAGGCTAGTTTTTTCCAAACTATTCATGGAGGTTCCCCTGTATTGCCGCACGAATGAGCCGAATTTGCCCGTTATCCAGCCTTTTATGCAGGCTGGCGCGGTGCTTAGAAGATGTGGCGGATGCCAGTGACAACACCCACCATGTTCTTTTGCCCCGTCATTGTCGGATCGTTGACGGTAAAGCCCGTCACGGCGCTGTCGAAAACAAGACTACCGTTGTGCGCATAGCCGACGGTTACGTAGAGATCCGTACGCTTGCTCAGGCTGTAATCGGCCTGCAACGTGTACTGCTGCATATTGGGCGGGTTCGTAGAAGGTGCCGTAGCGGTGGCAGCGGCGGACTTCACGTCGGCATAGTAGTAGGCCAGAGATAGTCCCAAGGCAGGCGTTAGCTGGTAGGTGCCCCCAAGCCACCAGTAGTTGTCGCGAATCAGCGTGTTTCCGTTGCTGAAATTAGCCTCGTTCCAGCGGTAGCCCGCATAAAGCTTATACGGGCCGGTGCCATAGTTAGCGCCAACCGATACTTTGCGTACCTTGCCGGTCTGTCCGGTCACGACAGCTGGGTTCCACTGGTCGTAGCCGATGCCGATGCCAAATGTGCTGTTTAGATACATCAGCGAGCCGCCAAACGCAGTGTTGTCGCGCGAAGCACCGGGCGTTTCGCCTGCTCCGCCGTTTGCCAGCAGGTTGCCTGTCGACAGCACCGGCACCCCCGTGCCAAACGAGTAGTGCGCCACGGCTTGCAGCGGCCCGAACTGCCCGGTGTACTTGACCATATTGCTTTCGCGATAATTCACGCCTAGCCACCACGTACCGGGCTCGTAGGTTACGGCAAAGCGCAAGGGCGCGAAATTGACCATACCGTCCAAAAGGCTGGTAGTTTGTCGGCCCACCGTGACTTGTCCGAGATCGCTTTTAAGTCCCACCAGCGCCATGCGGGTGAAGAGTGCGCCTGGCAATATGGCACCGGTAGAGGGCACGAAGCCGTCCTCCAGTACGAACAGTGCCTGGTTGCCGCCGCCCAGGTCTTCAGTACCACGCAGGCCCCAGCGCGATGCGGAAAGCCCGCCGACGCCCAGCATGCCAAGCCGGCTGCCACCGACGTTGGGCGTGGTGGGCGACGCCGCCACGCGGTTGACATATTCAATGCCGGTATCGATGACCCCATACAACGTAAGCGTCGTCGATGCTGCGTTGGCTGCGCCCACGACACTCAGTGCCGTCAGAGCAAAAAGCGTCTTCTTCATGCTTGGCAATCTCCTCTTTATAATAAGTATTCGGGCACGGCCCACTATTACAGTGTTGTGGTGCCGGCAGCCTCTTGCCACTTTCCTGAACTAGCGCCACACAGACGCCATGCCGCCTTGGCCAATGCATAGCCCGGTATGCACAGAAACGTGGAACGGGGGCGAACACGTACCTGCCCTGAATTCAGATTGGGCTTTGACTGATTTCAGCTATTTAACTCCCGGAGCGTCGTGGCGGAATTGCGTCTTGGTCTCCTCGAATTCCCAAGACGCGAGTGCGCTAGAACTCAGTACGCAGTTGCCTCCACCAACTGCGAGACCATACGGTCAAGCATCTGACGGGGCATGGGAGGGATGATTTCTCCGTGATCATTGATTGCTTCGTGCGCCATGCCAACCGACACCATGGCCGGCAGTACGCGCGCGCCCAGAGCAAGTTCAAGCATGCTCCGCAATGCCATCAGGCCGCGATAGCCTCCGAAGCCGCCAGGCGAGGCACTCCCGAGCGCGTATACCGGCTTGCCAAATGCGGAGTGCAAACCGCCATGCTCCTGAACCCTTGAGAGCCAAGCAATGACATTGATCAATAGCGGCGAAACGTTGGCGTTGTACTCCGGGCTGGCGATGAATACGCCCTGATGGGTTCGAAACGCTTCATGCAGGTGATGCGCAGCTTCCGGGATTCCATGCTGCGATTCGAGATCACCGTTATACAACGGCAATTCGTACTCAGCCATATCGAGCATGGTTACCACCATGCCCTTTTCCCGGAGCTGCGCTGCCACCGCCGCAGCCAGCTTCCGATTCATCGATTCCCGGCGGGTAGAGCCGAATATGACGAGAATTTTCTTACTGGACATAACAAAATAACCTATCCTTTCACCGCTTCCGATATCTTCGTTTCTGGTTGGTCACGCTAACCAGCCTTTGGCACGATGCAATCGACTCCGAGTTGCCGTACCAACGCCAGCTCATCACCGATAAACCATCCCTCTACCATTCTTCCTTCGACAAATCGAATGAAGCCCGCCTCGTTCATCGAGATAGAACGGTGGGTGGGAGCTATCCCCATGAATACACCCTGGTGCGTGCAGCTAAGCGTCCATGTTCCGGATACCCAGTCGTCTTTCGCGACTATTTTGTCGACGCGGTGATTCCAATCTGGAAACGCAGATCGTAACTGCTGAAGCCCGGCCTTGAACCCAGTGACTCCGCCGCCGCCGGATGTCGGCTTGAAATCGGGGATCAACAATGCCGTGGTCGATGCGAGTCCGTAGCGACGAATAACCATGTCCGGATGCATGTAGCGCTCACAGAGGTCCGTTTCGCCGTCGTTGATTATCCGTTCAATGATTGCGCGGAAGGCCTCGATATTACGAATTTCCTCATCAGTTTGCATGGCGGATGTCTCTCGATTATGAAAACTTTGGCATTACCTTATCGATAAATAAGTCTAGCGTTTGGCGAGTGACTTCCGGACGCATGGCGCCGAAATTCATGTGGAGGGCGACATGCCTAATCCCTGCATCTTCGTATTGCTTGAGCTTGTCGATGAACGTTGCGGGTGACCCGACAATGGTCGCACCCTCAACAAATGACTTGCGGAATGCCGCGGGATCATCGCCACTCACCCCGGTGACCGCTTTACGTTGCTCATCCCCGTAGGCGGCAAATGCAGCCTTCGACAGAGCTTGCAGATTGTTCAGCGGCTCGTCGATGAGTTGCTGAGCCGTGTCATCGTCTTCTGCGATCAACACGGTCTTTTGTATGGTCGTCCATTCTTTGCAGAATTCGACATGTTCCTTGCTCCATCCCGCATCCGCGAGAGCCCCGTCATAGGCCTTCATTGCGCGAACGGCACCTTCGAGACCGACCCGGCCGAAGAATAGGGGATGGCCCTTGCGACCTGCATCTGCCCAACCAGGTTCGCTAAGCGCCGCGCGCGCCAACAATGGATGGCCTTTCCGATAAGGCCCCGGCATGATGCGCCCTCTCATTAGACCGCTCTCATGGCGAGTGCGGTATTCGAGCGGCAGATCTCCCGGTTTGTGCTTCCAGGCGCGATAGGCAACGTCCATGACTTCGGCAGTAAGCTCTCCTCGGGACGCAGGGTCCCGGCCGAAACCTTCAAATTCGAGCGGCGATCCACCGCTGCCGATGCCCATGATGAACCGACCACGCCAGAGCTGATCGAGCAGATTGGCATCCTCGACGAGCTTCAGAGGATTGAGGAGCGGCGCCACGGCGACCTGCATCAGCAGCCACGCCTGCTTGATTTGGCCAGCCAAATAGGCGCCAAACACAAACGAGTTGCCGTAGGTGTTGTAGTTGCTGAAGTGGTGATGCGTCAGGGCGATGCCCCGAAATCCGGCCTGGTCTGCCAGGATGGCATTCTCGACCGCAGCTTCCATGATCGCCCCATCCATCTCGGGGCCTGGTGTCTGCGGGCTGAGGTAGAGAGTGAAGTGCATAGTGTTACTCCTCGAAAGCGCCCGAGCAGGGCGTGGTACGTTTCAGCTACAATGGTCAAATCGCATCAATAATGGTCACGTCGACCATTCGATGGACAAAGTGTATATTAAATGTTCTATGTGACCATTGTTTTTCCTAATCATGAACGCGCAGTCCATAGGCAAACTTACGTCAGGAGGACGAATCGTGACTAAAGCGAGCGTACGAGCTCGTCGTGGCGCCGAGCCACATGAGAAGCCGATGTCACTTCGGGAGCAACAAAAGCTGCTAACCCAGGCCCGCTTGCTCGACGCTGCCGTGCGCGTATTTCTTGAGCATGGCTATGCGGACTCGTCTATTGACGACATCGTTACAGCAGCCGCAGTAGGAAGAGCCACCTTCTACCTGCACTTCAAGAGCAAGCTGGAAGTCATGCGAGCCCTGATTCAGGCAATGGAACGGCAAAACGAGGAGCTGGTTCAGGAGCTTTGCTCCTACGAAAACCCAACTAGGGAAACCTTGGAGTCGTGGCTACGCCACTTCGTCGAACATTGGTTCAATGACGGCGATCGCTTTCTAGTTGGGTTGCAGGCGCTGGCAAGCGAGCCTGAATTATCTGGAGAGCTCGATGTCGGAATTCGCTTGGCGACGGACGCCCTAGCCAAGCTTTTGGAGCAGGGCCAATCGTTAGCCGCCGAAGAAGCACAGTTGCGCGCAAACCTCCTCGTCGGCGCGTTGCAGCAGGCATGCCGCACGTTGGTGAGCGACCGGCAACGTTACAGCGTCGGTCTCGTCGTGGGTGTGATCACGGAGATTTGGGCAAACAACCTCGGTCTCCAACGGGGCGCCTAGGGTGTGCGTCAAACGGATTGCCTCTTATTCAGCTTGGCCCCGGCACGCGTGACCGGGCCAAAATTTCAGAAGCTTTCGCGGTCCAGATGAACGGATTCGGATGACGGTTGTGCTTGTCCACATACTGTTCAATGGCACAGAGCAAATCGCGTACCGAGCGGAAGGCCGCACGCCGCAACTGGTTCTCTGACAAGTCACGAAAGAAGCGTTCGACCATGTTTCGCCAAGAGGCACTGGTAGGCGTGAAATGCATGTGGGACCCTGTTGCTTGGCCAGCCACGCTTTCACATTCGGGCGGAGCGCTGCACCTCGTCATGAAGGAAGTGTTCGGCCTGGCTGCCGAGCGCCTGCGCGCGCGGCCCCGAGCGGGAGGCCCAGCCCGCAGTCCTGGCCAGCGCCTCGGCCCACTGGCTTGCGGCACACCGCCGGCTCACAGATGAGCGACCGGTAGGTCGACCTGCGCTATGTGCGCGACAACTTTGGCCATGCCTCGATCGCCACCACCAGCGCCTATCTGCACAGCGAAGAGGATGCGATGCACCAGGCGACACAGGAGCGGCCGAATGCGCTGTTCGCCTGGCTGACCGAGGCCGCACCGCCGGCTCGCACATGAGCGACCAACAGGTCGACCCGCGTTTTATGCGCGACAATTTTGGTCACGCCTCGATCGCCACTACCAGCGCCTACCTGCACAGTAAGAGGATGCGCGGAACGAAGCCACGCGGGAGCGGCACCGGATCGGCTGGGGGCAGCGAAAGATATCGAGCTTCGGGATTATTTCACTATCGTGAAACTTTGGTAGCCCCCATTGATGCAAGCCTCCGAAACAATAGAAAAGTGGGTCTTCCGCAATTTGTGTGACGACGGCGAACTCGCGTGGAGGACCTTGCCGTCGTATCCCCCGGCCCCACTACCACCATTCTTCTGCCGTTGACAAACGTGGGCGAGCCCGCCAGCTTCGTCCTGGCCGTACGAGCTCACCCGCCTGCGATGGCGACCGGACCAGCGGGTCCATCAGGACAAGGCAGGCCGGTTTAGCTTGGCTTCAATACCCGCAGCCGCAGAAGCTCGATGTTCGCGCGGCCATACATCTGCCGCTTGAGGAACTTGAGCCGGTTGACGTGACCCTCGGTCTGGCCATTGCTCCATGGCAGCTTGAAGGCCGCCCGCACAGCCGGTAAGTCGGCGCGCAGGCTTTGCGCGAACCTGCGCATTTCCGCAGCGTCGCAGCGCGACAGACGCTTCAACCATCGATCGAACTGCCGCGGACTTCGCCGGTGCATGAGCCCGAGAAACTCCCGCGCGAGGCTGCGGACCTCGCCCACCACGGGTTCGATCTTGCACAGCGCCTGCACGAAGCGCTCGTGGTCCGCGTTCCTGGGCTCCGCGACCGCGAGCTTCCTCCATCCTATAAGCCATCCGAACACGCGCCGGGCCGACGGGCACGGCATCGTGCGCACGGATGCCTGGAAAAGAGGCTTCTTGCCCTGCGGAAAAAGGAGGCGAATCACGCAATTCCGAACGGCGGCGCGACTGCCCGTGTATCCTCGCTGCTTGAGTTCCCGCCAGATCAGTTCAGGAAAGCGACAGCCCTGTGCGATTCGTTCCTCGATATCGCTGAGATAAGGATCTAACGGCGTCGGACCCCGCGCCCTGGGTGCGCGCTCGGGGAATGCCCCCGCAGTGATGAAGTTGCGCACGGTTCGATGGTCGATTGAGAGCTCTTGCCCGATTCCTTTCATCGTGCCGCCCTGGGCGTGTAGCGCCATCACCCGCTCGTACAGCTCCAGCCGCGAGGCGCGTCGCTGATCGCTCAGACGCTGCCATGACCACAGTGAGTTGCGGCTCAGCTCCCGCTGCCGGCCCAGGGTCACGCCACGGACCTCGACTTGCTGCGCGGCTTGGCGCAGTTGCGGTCCGAGTCGGCACAGCAGTCTCTCGACGTTGTCGCGCAAGTTGCACAGTAGATGCCAGCGATCCGAGACCTGCGTGGCTGCCGGCAGCGCAATGTCGACGGCCTCGGAGTAGGCCCCGGCCCGGTCCCTGGCGACGATCTCGATCGATGGGTGCGCACGCATCCACGCGGCCACCGCAGTTGCTTCCCTGCCGGCGAACACTGCGATCGGCTCACGTCGCTCCAGGTCGACGATGATCGTTCCGTACTGGTGACCGCGCGCGATCGCCCAGTCATCGATGCCGACGACCCGCGGTCGTGGTCTGCGCTTGCGCTCAGGAGCTCTGCGCAACTCCCGCAGCACGGTGTCGGCGCTGGTACGCAAGCCCAGGACGTTAGCTAGCCGGGCAGCCGCCTCACCACCGAGGGCATGGCCCAGCGCGTGCAACGCCCGAGCCTGCGATTGCGTACGACGTTGATGCCGACCGGCTAAGGCGTGGATGTTCTCGGCAAACGTACGACGCGGGCAGCCGGCATTTGCACACTTGAAGCGACGCACCTCAATGGCGAGAACGACCCGCTGGTCGAGCATCGGACGTTCTTCCAGCCTGCGCACATAGCTGCCGTGGCGTCGGTTACTCCAACGATGGCAGGCAGGACACGGTGCCGCGCGAACCGTACTGCAGGCTTCGACAGTAACGGTCTCCCCTCGCGCGTCACTGGAGACGACGCGCTTACCTACACGGGCGAGAATACGATCGATCCCACCGAGAACTTGGCTCATGGTAACGATCAACGTAGGCCAGATCGGCCCGAAATCAAGCCCCCAACGCGGCCGTCACACAAAGTGCGGGAGACCCGCAAAAGTGCCACCGGTTGGCAAGCAAAAGTGCCACCGCTGCCCGCCAAGGGCACGGTGTGGGAAGAATTTCCTTACGGTTCAATAACTTGGATGAAGCGAAGCGAAAGTGTCACCAGCTACCATACCCACCGGCCCGATGCGCCAGCTTTCTGCGCCGATGTGAACGCCCGATGGGGCCCCGACCGCGCTCCACCGAGTACGCGTGAGCGAGCGTCCAAGTCGAAGCTGCACGATCACAACCCCAACGCAATCCCAACATATTTCCGCGCCAGCGCTTTGCGGTACCCTGCTTGCATTGGCCGAGCCTCGGAGGGCCTCCACCCATACCCACCATAGCTTTCACGGCACTGCGAGCAACGGTATGGTGTTTCGAGAAGTTGCACGTTCACACGATATGGCGCTTCATACCCACAGCTATGACATGCCGATTCGAGCGCGCAATGATGCGCTGGACACCGATAGATGGTTTCGACCTGATGCACGACACTGTGATAGCCATGCGCGATACAGCGACGGCAGTGACGAAATGTCGCGCTAAAGCGTCGCCGCTCGGTCGGCGCGAGCAGCGCCTCACGCAACGTTGTTTTCGGCAAGCCAAGTGCGCCGTGCAATCGATCGATATCGACGACACCGAGCTTCGGTACGATGCCCTCATAGGGGTCGATGTCCGGTCCCATCAAATGCGCAAGCACCCTCCCCGACAACGAATTTGCCTTCTCGAATTTCCATAGGATCGAAACGAGCGACTCGTATGGATCGATCCACTTTCGATGGAATAGGTAACCCAGGGCCGGCGTCAGCTTAGCCTCGTCGAGCGTGAGAATCGGAAACCTCGGCGTGCTGAGCAACATTTCGCTAGTCGGCGACGAGCACGCGACCGGTGGCATGACGTGACTGGACATAGCCGGAATGCCGTACCGCATGGGCCCACAAGGCAGGAACAGGACGATAGCCCGGATCGTCCTTCACTTCACTATCCTTGAGCACGATTTCGACCGCCCGCGCGAAGGATTCCATCGGGAGCGCGAGCTGCCCCGGGAGATTCGCCTTGTGGTGTGCGATCTCGAACGCCTGCCAGAGCGCGCTGGCGTCGCTGACCAGTCTGTAGCCGGCGTCAAAGGCCTCGGGAACATAGAATCGCGTAAAGCTCCATTGGCTACCTTCGGGATATGCCGTCTGATCGTATCCATTCAAACACGTCGCTACGTCCTCCGCATTACGGATGCCGTAGAAGGCCAATTCCTCCACCATCAGGCGCGCGACGATCTGGGTCTTTCCCGCTACCTGCAAGGCGGTCTTCTGCGCGAGCAGTTCCTGCTGACCGACGAGAAAGGTAAACAGCTTGATCTGCTGCCGATCGAGAGAATCGTGGACGTCACGAAGCCACTCGTACTCGTTGTCGTTGTAGCGCTGTGTTAGGTGACTGCATCTGTCTGTCTGCTGCGCACTTGGGTTCAGGCTGCTAGTGTCCAACTGGGACGGCGTGTTGGCAGATCTGTCTTGTCCCGTGGATTAGCGATTGTTTTGGCCGGTGGTTCGTCGTCTACGGCGGCTACGCCGCCGTAGACGACGAACCACCGGCGACGCCGAAATGTCGGGGCGCACGAGTTGATAGCGACGATTGCTTCGCGGAACGCCCAGTTGACGCTCTACTGCCTGGAGAGAAAATGGTACGCAGAACGCTGAAGATCCTGCAGTTCAGTCCACACCGAGAATTCGGATCACCGGAAGGCGTCGTTATGTTGACGGATGGAGAGTCGACAGATTCCGATCTGATGCACTACTTCAATGTCGGCGCGATGGCTGCAATTGTCGACCAAGATGGCGTTCCCCTGCAATGGCCATGTGCCTTCCTTGCTGAAACTGCGTTGAAAAGCCGAAGTGCGACGGGTGATACCGTACGCACCTATGCCGAAGCCCTTGTGCCATGGCTAGAATTTCTGCGAGCCCGAAAGATCGAGCCCAGCCATGCAACCGAAGAACATCTGAGTCTCTATAGGAATCATCTCGTCAACGATCGACATGGCAAGACGCTATTGCAGTACGCATCGTCAACGGCGAATCATCGCGTCGTTGTGGCTGCCCAGTTTCATCAGTGGGGACAACGCCGCAGCGTCATGGAATCACCGCTTGGTAATTTCCTTCATGAACGCTCCGGTGGACGGGTCTCGCAATCCTTAACGCGGCCAGTCGCAGTGAGGGTCGCGGGTCCGCGTAGTCCTATCGCACCGCGCGTGATCAAGAGACTACCCAAGGTTTTAAGCCTTGAGGAGATTAGTCGGCTGTTCACCATTGTACCGGGCCGGTATCGGCTTCTCTTCCAGTGGTGTATTACGACGGGGACACGGAGGTTTGAGGCTTGTTCGCTCAGGATTGAGGATCTGCCGACCGCCAGTGGAGTGGCGGCAATGGACGGTGGGCTGATTCCTATCGATGTGCTTCGAAAGGGATCGAGGGTGTCGACGATACAGGCACCAGCGAAGTTGGTCGAGGCCACGCTCTGGCATGTTCTGGTGAGCCGCCCGAAGCCCGCTGCGGCGGAATACGACGGTCTCGTCTTTCTCAACCAGCACGGCAGACCTGTAAGTCGTGCTTCGCTCACCCGGGCATTTCGTCGCTGCGCCGACGAAATTGGCAGCAGCGCGACATTTCATCACATGCGCCATACCTTTGCGGTCCGGGTGCTTGAAGCGCTGGAAAATTACCAGGGCAAGGGAAAGCCGATGAATTCGATCAAGGCCCTGCAGGTAATGATGGGGCATTCGAACATCGCTACGACGGAGCTTTATCTGCGGGCTATGGAGGCAAGCAGCGATGCTGTATTTAATGCTCTGGACTTCCTGTATGGAGCGTCGCTATGAGACCACAACTCGTCCACCGGGTATCAGGCCAGCAGCTACTCGTATCGGGCCCAGAGGGCCACCGACCGCGCTCGCTGTTCGACTTTGGGTCCCTAGGATTCGAGCCTTCGGTAGCCAAGGCCTTGATTCGAGGCTTCATAGCATTGCAGGGGCACAACATAATCGAAACCCAGCGACTGGTATGGAGGGACATTCGCTGCTTTGCCGCTGCGCTGGGGCGGAAAGTTTCATTGCGGCCGCTACCAGCTACCTGTATTAGGGACCTCAAGCGCTGGCTGGAGAAATCCCACTACTGCCCCAAGACCGCGCAAGGTTGCATGAACTCGGTCTGCCGTCTGCTCAGATGGTGCGCGCGAAACTCCAAAAATATCGTCGATTCGAAGGCTGCCCTCCTACCTTCGCAGTTCCTGCGGACGAACGTAAGACCCAGAGAAACCAAGGGTGAGGCGGAGATCAAGGCTATTCTGAGGTGCTGTTACACGGACATTGAGCGGGCGGAAGCTCGTTTGGCTCGTACGGATTTGCTGCGCGCCGGAAGCACCGACGGCCCAGAAGCTGAGCAGCTTCGACAGGTCATCCAGGAGTTGTTGGATATTGGAAATGGCGAAATCCCTTCTCGCGCAAGAATTTTGAGCGTACCACTCGGGTCGAGCGTGCTGGCACGGATTGATGCGCTCGGGGGACTGACGTACTTCAACTGTTGCCTCTATCCCACCGTTGGCGACATATTCCCTTTTTACCTAGCGATCCTGATTCAGACGAGCGCTAACCCGCAGGCGCTGCGCTTGCTCAAACGAACGTGCATCGAACCTCATGCGGTACGCGCGGATCTCGAGTGCATCGTTTGGGAGAAGCCGCGTGCAGGGAGTGAGCAGCGCGTCGACTTTCCAATGGGCCGTACGTGGAGCGCACCGAATCTGATCAGGCGCGTATGCGCTATGAACCAGAGGCTTATTTCAACCGTCAGACCAGGCGAAGAGGTACTGGTATTTCTGGCTCGGGGTAATAAGGGAAAAACAGGTGTGCCGAGTTGGCAGACCATCCATCGCTGCCTGGTTGCGTTTCGAGAGAGGCACGGCCTCGCCTACTTCCAGTTGCGTGACTTGCGCCGTGCCGGCGCGCAATTGCACCATGTGGCAGGTCGTTCCATTCGTGCGGCGAAGATGCGTCTCAATCATGCAAGCGAGATCACCACACAGGGATATACGCCAGCGAGCGATTTACGGGAGGTACACGAGCAGACGATTCTGAAGTTCCAGGGCGCTCTTGTCCGGGAAAGTCGCCGCAGGGATCGAGCGCATGAGGCTCAGCCTTTTGGGCGCCGAGATTTGGAAAGCGATCCGATGGAGACGGTCTTCGGATTCGGATGCAAAGATCCTTTTGCCGGATTGGCGCCGGGAAGTGAGCCTGGCCGGATGTGCCTTCAGTTCTTTCGGTGTGCAACGTGTCCGGGAGCCTTGATTCCGGTTGACGATATCGGCGTGGTAGCGAGGCTGCTGTCTGCATCAGAAGCATTGATGCAGGCGCGACAACGGTCGCTTCGGGAGGGCTGGACGATGAGGTTCGAAGTGGTGTATGGCCCCGTGCAAGCGATCATCGACCGGGAAATTCTGCCCATACTGGGTGAGGCGGTAGTTGAACGCGCGCGTCAATTGGTCGATACGAACCGTCTGCCGTGGATTGAATAGCCCATGACAGCACCGTTGATACATCGGAAAACGCGGTACGAATGGCACTTGCGCACCTCAGCGTTGTATGAGGAAGAACTCGCGGTTATCGATTGGCGCAAGATGCTGCCGGAAGGTGGCACACCAGGCCAGAGATTGAAGCTACTGAAAAGTCTGAAGGAACTGCTCGAAGCAATGATCGAGTATCCGGTGACCAAAGGGAGATCCGGTCTGGCCCACTCGACAGTCTTACTATGGTGCAATCAGCTTCGCTATCTCGTAGCCTGGATGGCATCCGAGGGACTTTGGAGCTTCTCTCAGCTCGGCACGCAACACCTCTTGATGTTTCTGAAAACCAGGCGTCAACGACATGGTCCCGGCCGCGCCTCAGCAACGACTGTGCACGGCTACGTGCGGCTGTATTTCAGAATGTGGGAGCTTAGGACGGGATACAGTAATTCGCTGCGCGTAAACCCAGGATTGATCGAGCCGGATGTTCAGTTGCTGAGATGCGCGGACGACCGTCCATTCAAGGCGATTCCCGAAGAGGTCGCGCTACCGCTAATCAAAGATGCAATCGAATGGCTGACCCGTTTCGGCCCACTGCTGACACAAGTGGTGGCGGAACTGTGGCAGGTCCGAATCACCAATGTTACGCTTCCCCAGAAGGCTCGTCAGCCGAGGATTCAGGCTCTCTACAAAGAGGCGCAATGGGAATCGCTTCTCAGCGATCTCGAAAGTGCGTTGCAAATGAAGACTGCTCGGCCCAACAACATCCTGTGTCGAGCCATGACAGTTACCCTCGGAGCAGCCGTGATCGTGCTGCTGTTCATGGTAGGGATGCGCGTGCGAGAGTTGGTCAGACTTGATGTGGACTGCCTCCAGGTGGAGAGGAAGCAGGCAGGCGTGCCCGTCGCATACCTGAGTGGGATAGCTGCCAAAGCCGGTGGACGGCAGCGACGATGGGTTGCCGGCGATCCAATTCCCGAAGTGATCGAGTGGCTGCGAGCTACGTTCGCGCCATGCCGCACGGCTAGTGGCAGTCAGGCTCTGTTCTTGGCACGTTCATCAACCGCGCTGATACCCCCTCCGGGCACTTCAGCACACCGGATGGGTGTGACAGCTCCTATCAGGCTAATGCAAGCGTTCGCTGATTCGCCATTTCGGGCGGACAGGCCCGCCACGTCACGGCTGCACCCCCACGCTGCACGCAAGACATTTGCCAAGTTCGTCGTAAAACGGGACAAGCGAGCGCTGGAGGCCTTGTCCGTCCACTATGGTCATGCCTACCGCGAATTCACGGATGGTGTCTACGTCGGGGCAGATTTCCAGCTCAGCCAATTACTGGAGCAGGAAGACCGTGATGATCTCGCTCGCACGCTGACCAGCCTGATGCAAAGCAGTCGAATGGGTGGCAAGGCTGCAGAGCGCATCAACGAGTTCAGGCGTCAATACCAGAAGGACCCGTCATTTGCCGGAAAGGCCGTTCCTCAGACGCTGGTGGACAACCTTGTCAGGCGAGGTATCAAGATCGCACCGTGTGACTGGGGTTACTGCGTGTATTCCGAAAGTCATTCGGCTTGTCGTGGAGATGCAATCGGACCCAATGAAGTCCTCAGGGCTCCGGATGTCTGCTCAACCTGCGCGAACTTCGTCGTGACGACGGAGCATCAAGCGTGGTGGAACGATCGGGTCATCCGCGAAGAGATGTTTCTCACGCAACGTGGTCTTCCTGAGCAGACGAAAATCCTCGTTAAGAAGCGTCTGGACCAATCGAAGGCGCTCCTTGCAGGCCTCGTCTCGCGCAAGACGGCAAAAGTGGCGCCCCAATCATGAACAAGAAGATGCATTTGTCGGTTCGGGAGCGTGTCGAAGCAGCCCTAAAAGTCGCGCGATCTGAAAATCCAAGCTCTCGAATTTCGGTGAGTGAACTGAGCCGGCTCGCTGGAGTGAGCCGCGCGAACCTCTACACATCTCATCGGGATATAGTGGCGAGCCTGCAATCTAGCCCAAAGAAGGGGCATCCGCGCCAACCCAGCGCCGACCCGTCACAAAAGCTGAAGCAGCTTCGGATAGAACTGCGGGACCAGGTGCGCAAAAATCGAGCGCTGGTCTATCTTGTGATAGAGCTTCGTGCGGAACTGCAGCGCACGCGTAACCAACTTGCCGAAGAGAAGCAATCAAAGGGCGCGCGCGAGAAACGACGATAAGTTCATGAACGCGGCGGGCGATCGTCGACGCGCTCAAAGCGATGTTTGCGGCGACGTAGAATGGGACCGTACATACAAACAAGATCCGCACCTAAGCTGTGCCTCGTCACAGAAGAGCAGCACCGTGCCGCTTCCCGCTCGAGCCGCCGCCTCGCGAATCCGGAGGGCCAGACGCATCCGCTTGGCCGGATTGGAACCTGCGTTCGGGTCCGGGTCTCCAACAGCCTCGAGCAAGTTCGCAAAGAACGGGCCTTCGGCATGCCGCGGCTTGTGTTCGCATTGCGCGTGGTAGCTCGTCATCTTCGGATGATTGCGCGCCAGCAGTAATCGCACGTACTCGATGGCGCGTGTCTTGCCGATGCGGGACGGGCCATAGGTCAGTGCTCCCATGACCCGGTAGCGTAGACATCGAGCAACCAGTTCATAGAAGGCTTCGATCGCAGGCGTGGCGATACGATAGTTGCCGGTCACCAGCGGGTGAAGTGACGGATCGATCGGACGCAGCATCTGAGGTGTCATGGCATACCTCGCAATGTGAACGACGGTGTTAGAAGACTTGGCCAGTCCCGATCGTGAGTTTGCGCGGCTGCGCCGGCGTGTGAGGCGCGATCGGGACACCGTCCGCCGCTACCGCGGCCGGTGCAGACACCACAGAGGAGGCGGCGCTCCGCGTGGACATGGCCTCGGCTGGCGTACGCGTTATCGGTGCACTGGCAAGCAGCCGCACGGTCCGCGCGTATTCCGTCGCGGCTTTCCGACTGGTCTTTGCCTGCGCGAGCTTGGCCTGCACATAAGCCTCGATCGGGTTCGAGTCGCCCGGTTGGCTTCGACGCCGATCCCGCAGCTTTCTCACCTCCTGGCGCAGCTTCAGGTTGTGCGGCACCACACCCCAGGCGCCTTGTGCATCCAGGACGCCAAGTTCCGTGCCATCCGTGAGAAAGGCTCGCACGCATCGCAGATCGTCAGCATTCAGGTAGACGAGTAGCTGCTTGCCGACCAGCCGCGCGCTTCTTGCCAGCACACCGCTCGTGTAGCGCACGCCATACAGGTTAATGTGCGGACGTACGCCTTGCTCAAGATAGGCACGCACACGACAACGGCGGGCCGACTGCATCAAGCACAGGGTGCGACGATGATGCTCAGCAAGCCGCGTCAGCACCGTCTGTTGAGTATTGAGCAAGTATTCCATTGCTTCGAGCGGGGTCACGCTGTTCAAGCCGGTATGCGGTGTACCGTTGTACGTCGTGATCGCATACTCAACCAGCTCCTCCAGTTCGTCGAGCGACACATAGAGCCGAAGATTGCCCTTCGGATCGGCGAGCGCGCGGCGCAAATCGCGTGGGTGCGAACCCGTGTAGCCGGGTAGGCGCGAAGACAGTCGCTGCGCCAGCGTGCCGAAGAAGCGTTCGATGTACGGGCGCTCATCCGGACAGTACCTGGGACCGGCATCGACTAGACAACCGATGAATTCACACAGTGCCCTCAGCGTTTCGTTAGCCAGGTTCGCCTTGGCGTTGTCGAGCTTCATCCATTCCCACGTGACATACGAGAGCTCTGGCGAGCTCTGTATAGGCGACCTCCGGCCATGACCCCAGGTCGAGAGCTTGCAACTCCGGTTTGCGGCGGTTCATGAGTTCGTGTCGACTACAGCGAACGACGTGTGCAAGGACAGTGGCTGAGTACGCAGGTCGGGCGCCGCGACGCGACCGCCATGCACCAGGCCAAACAGTGCAGCCCTGAACAACACCGGATCCACGTTCGAACATTTGCGCTCGAGGGTCTCTAGCTGCTGTGGATTTTCCAGGAGGCGCTCGACTGATCGGGACAGTGACCATGGGATGAGACCTCGATTGGCCACGATGCATGGCAGCATGCGCTGCCAGTTGCCAATCCAAACGCGCGCGGCCGCGAGGTCGCCCGACGACATGCTGCGGATTGAGAATGCTGCCTCGTCCAGTTCCTGCTTACCCGGCGCTGCCCTCTCGTCCATACCGGCGTCTGCGAGAAGAACCAGTTCTTGTCGGTCGACGTATTGAACCCAGAAATCGGCAAGCCGAGCGTTTTCACCAAGGTGTACGTAGCCAGGGCGCTCACAAAAGGCGATCACGCTGGCGTCCGCCTCGAACAGCAACCACAGGTCAAGCAAGGCGCGCCGATAGAACGTCAACCGTCGTCCCAGCTTCGGGCTGAAGGCTTCTAACCGGTGTGCGCCAGGCGGTCGGGCAAGCGCGACCGGCTCCGTGAACTGCGGAGAATTTTCCATCAGATCAAGACCTTAGGGACAGGTCTCGAAGTCTAGGATTTGAGGTGGCAAATTTCAGGCGTACTGTGTGCGAAATGGCACTTTTGCATTCGATCCAAGTGAAAGCAAAAGTGCCACCGCAATTGCCTACAGGCCGCAGCTATCAAAGGCGAGCCGGTGGCACAATTGCTTCGCTCTACGTCCGTCGCCACAATCTGCGTGGCGTGCAGTCGTTAATGCGCACCGTCCGGCATGACTTTGGGTGGAGGGCTGGTCATGGCGTTGCCGCTGCTGTTCGCGCTGTTCACCAAGCATCTCATCTGCGACTACCTGTGGCAGCCGGGCTGGATGCTGGCCGGCAAGGGCGATTTCCGGAGCCCAGGTGGTTATGCCCACGCGGGCTTGCATGGCCTGTGTACCGCGGTGCTGCTCGTCGGCTTCGGTATGGCCTACTGGCTCTGGCTGGGGATCTTCGACGCTGTCGTTCACTACCTGATCGATCGCTGGAAGGTGCGCCTCGGCCGACGCGCGAAGTTGTCACCGAATCAGCCGCAGTTCTGGTGGGCATTTGGCCTGGACCAGTACGCGCACGGGCTGACCTACCTTGCCATCGTCTGGCTGGTTGGGAGGCTGGACTGAAAGCGCTGAGATCCACGGCCAGCGACGCGCAGGGGACCCAGTGCTGGTGGCTGGAAATCGTCGGTCGCAGGCGACAAGCCCCGGCCCCTGGTGCCCGTGACCGACGCGCTGATTGCCGAGCTCGCCCGCTACTGACGCGCGCATAGGATGCCGCCGACGCCCGGCCAGCGAAGATGACCACGCGGCTCACTGTCGACGAGCACGTCGATCACCAACATTCTGTACTAGATTTGGATTGGCGCTGCCGGGGAGCGCCAGTGGGACTGACACCGTTCCTGTAGCGGTGGGTTTCTGATCAGTGTTCGCTTTTCGGACAATGGGAGGTGAGAACATGGTAGCCCCAGTCGCCGTAACAAAATTTGAAGTGAAATCCCATGCGTCGCCAGATGAGGTCCGCACCCCTGCGAAAACCCGGGTCGAGGTCGTTCAACTTGAAGGCTTCACGATCGGTCGATTCAACTTCGAACCCGGATGGCGGTGGTCGGAGTGCATCAAACCGGTGGTCAAGACCGACCATTGTCAGGCCTCCCATGTGGGCTATGCCGTATCCGGACGGCTCACTGTTCGCATGAAGGACGGCACTGAAAAGACTACAAGGGCTTCCCCGTTGGCGCAAGCGCGCTCGGCTTGCACCTATCGCGCGGGCCGCCCACATCGAGTCGAACTGACCCTTCGGGGCGGCGTTGACCGTGCTGTCATTCCTTTGCTTCCTGTCCTGAAAACTGGTACGCAGAAAAATGGCCCTACCAATGCAGGGCCAAACGGTCAGATGTCGCAGAGCGGGACTTGAACAGGGGCCAATCAAGACGGGGCAAAGCAGTAAGCACAGATCTTGTTACCGTCCGGATCCCGTACATATGCAGCGTAAGACGTGGGGGTAAACTGGCGCGGGCCGGGCTGTCCCTCGTCCCTGGCACCGTGCTTTGATTGCTGCCTCATGGAAGGCGTGCACAGCAGCGCGGTTGGGGGCCGCAAAGCCGATAGTGCCGCCGTTGGCGTAGGTGGACGGCAGTCCATTGCCTGGCCTCGTAACCATGAATTCCGGGCTCTCCGTGCCCCAAAGTGACGCGGTTTCCAGGTTCACGACCCGCTTGACTCCCAGCGTCTTCAAAACCGCGTCATAGAATACGCGGGCGCGCTCCAGGTCGTTGGTGCCAACAACCACATGGGAAATGATCGACATGCTACGGTCTCCTGTCAAAATGTCAGTGAACTGCTTAGTGCCTTGGCGGATGAACCGGCCTTGGGGTGTCGTGCCGCACCTGGAGCCCGCCCGTCAGTAACGGGCGCATCGCCCCAGCTAGAATGCTTGCGTGAAAGTGGATGTGGTCCTCAATAAACGTCGTGATAAAGAAGTAGCCGTGGTCATAGCCTTCGTGGCGGCGCAGAATCAATGGCTGCAAGACGCTCTCGCACGCCTGCTGAAAAATCTCGGGCTTGAGCTGCTCCTGCAGAAACTTGTCAGCTAGCCCCTGATCCACGAGGATGCCCTCCGGATACGGCGGGCGCGATTGGCGCCGCATGAGCGCGGAAGCATCGTAGGCGCCCCATGTGTTCCGTTCCGGGCCAAGATAGCCAGTGAACGCCTTTTCCCCCCACGGCGACTGAACCGGTGCACAAATCGGTGCGAAGGCTGACACTGACCGGAAGCGCCGGGGATGCCGCTGCGCCAGCACCAGCGCGCCATGGCCGCCCATCGAGTGACCAAAGATGCCGACTCGATTCGCATCCGCTGGTAAGACTGTGGTCAGGATGCCGAACAACTCCCTGACGACATACGACTCCATGCGCCAATGAACGGACCATGGATCTTCCGTTGCATCGACATAGAAACCGGCACCCACGCCAAAATCCCACGACGTAGATTCGGCCTGGATGCCGGCGTCACGCGGGCTAGTATCTGGCGCTACCAGGATCAGCCCCCGGGCGGCGGCAAGCCGTTGGGCGCCGGCCTTCGTCATGAATGTGTCCTCATTGCATGTCAGCCCTGCGAGATAGATCAGCGCCGGGAAACGGCGGATTGGTTCACCCTCACCAGCCCACTGACGCAGCACCTGCGCCGGCAGGAAGACCGAGAACCGCATGGGCAGTCCGATGGTCTCCGACTGATGCCGGTAGACCCGCTGGCTGCCACCATGGCAGCAATGTTCCGAAATCAGCTCAAGCATGATCACCTCAGAACATGACGACGGAGCGGATGGACTCGCCGCTCTTCATCAGATCGAAGCCCTCGTTGATTCTTTCTAGGGGCAGCGTGTGCGTAATCAGGTCGTCGATATTGATCTTGCCTTCCATGTACCAGTCGACGATTTTTGGCACATCGGTACGGCCCCGCGCGCCGCCAAACGCCGAGCCCTTCCACTCCCGGCCTGTCACCAGCTGGAACGGCCGCGTGCTGATCTCCTGCCCCGCAGATGCGACACCGATGACAAACGACTGGCCCCAGCCCTTGTGCGTGCACTCTAGCGCCTGGCGCATCGTCGTCACGTTGCCAATGCATTCGAACGAATAGTCGGCGCCGCCGTCCGTAATCTGTACGATGTGGTCGACAACGTTTTCTACTTCCTTGGGGTTGATGAAATGAGTCATCCCGAACTTATTGGCGAGTTCGACGCGCGCAGGGTTGATGTCGATGCCGATGATCTTGTCCGCACCGACCATTTTGGCGCCCTGGATGACGTTTAGCCCGATCCCGCCGAGCCCGAACACGACGACATTCGCGCCCGCCACCACCTTCGCCGAGTAGACCACTGCGCCGACGCCCGTCGTCACACCGCAGCCGATATAGCAAACCTTATCGAACGGCGCGTCCTCGCGGATCTTAGCGACCGCAATCTCTGGCACAACGATGTAGTTTGAGAATGTGGACGTCCCCATGTAGTGAAAGATCGGCTGGCCGTCGAGAGAAAAGCGCGATGTCGAATCCGGCATTAGGCCCTTGCCTTGCGTCGCACGGATCTTCTGGCACAGGTTTGTCTTGCGCGACAGGCAAAACTTGCACTCTCGGCATTCTGGCGTGTAGAGCGGAATCACGTGATCGCCCTTCTTCACCGTGCCGACGCCTCGACCGACATCGATCACCACGCCTGCACCCTCGTGCCCCAGGATCGAGGGAAATATCCCCTCGGGATCCGAGCCCGACAGCGTGTAATAGTCGGTATGGCAAATGCCCGTTGCTTTCAGCTCGATCAACACTTCACCAACGCTCGGACCCTCGAGTTCGACTTCCTCGATTGTCAACGGAGCGCCGGCCCTCCATGCAACTGCAGCTTTGGTTTTCATATTGACTGTCCCTGTTGGTGTCCAGCGGTTGCCCTCTTACTCCTCCAGCTTTCTCTGGCGTTCAGCGCTGATAAGCATCTCGAGCTTGCGGCGCACCTTGACAGCTGCGACGTCGTTAGACATTAGAACCGGATTAAGATCGAAGAAGTTTGCGTCCCCCATTTCTCGCTGTACCGCGGAAATGATGGGTCCGTCCTCGTTCTCGAACGCCCCGTGCATGGCCTGAATCTTCATCTTGTTGTAGTCGCCGTCCTCCACGATATGATTACGCCGAGTCGCGAAGAAGTAATGCGTGCTGCCTTGAGTCTCGGGCGTCGTGGTGTGCAAATCGTACTGGCCGATGTAATCGTCAAACGACATTTCGCCCTGAACGGCTCCGACCGAAAGCTGAATGTTGGCGGGCGGTGCCCACGTAATGTCGAAATAGTGGCGCGCTTCCTCTTCTGGCTGAGGCAAGAAGTTTGCAAAGATCATCATCGCAGGACTCTGCGTCCATTCCCACCGGGCGTTCACGGTGCGCTGAACATCTGCCACTTTCGGAATGACCGGGGACAGCTTGCCACGAGTTGTGATGATTTCGCCGTGGACGTGGTCGATGTGGCTGAGGTCCATCACGTTATCGATGATCAGTTCATAGTTGACCGGCATGTGCATGTACGTGTAGCCGACAGCGTTCGCGTGACCAATGTCGAGTTCGCTGTAATCCGGGAGCAGCTTGAGATCGGGCGCCTCATCTCCCATCCAGATCCAGACGAAGCCGTACTTTTCGGCGAGCGGAAATGTTTTCACACTTGCCGCTTTAGGAATATGGCCGGTCCCGTGTGGATTGTGTGTGCACGTCCCCAAGCAATCGAAGCGAAGCGCGTGGTACGGGCATGAAACCTCGTCACCGTGCCGCTTGCCGAGATGCAGCGGCGCGAATCGATGGGGGCACCGGTCATGCATCGCGACAGGAGTGCCGTCGTCCTGTTTTCGATAAATCATCACGGACACGTCGAGGATCTTTCGATGAAAGAGCTCCTCAGGTCCCACTTCCGTCGAGAGCGCCGCGACGTACCAGGCATTCATCAGATAAGGCGATTGGGTTTTCATCTCGCTCACTCCATAGCTCAAGTTATAACGATTCGTTCCGGGGTTGACTGAGCACAGCTTTCCCGGCAATGAAACAATCAGAAATCGATCACTAGACGGGCTGTCTTCGACCGGGAACAGCAGGGGGTAAAGCGATCATTGGCGGCGTGTTCCTGAGTGGTCAGAAAGGTGTCGCGATGGTCTGGCTCGCCTTCGAGCACGCGCATCATGCAGGTGCCGCAGATCCCCTGTTCGCACGAGACTGGGATGTCGATGCCGTGCGCTGCAAGGGCCTGCGCTACGCTCTGGGAAGGTGGCACGACGACGGCTTGCCCGGTCCGAGCGAACTCGACCGTAAACGGACGATCGCCCGATGTATCTGCCGAAGGTGCGACGAAATACTCGCGGTGCACGTTTGCCGTCTGCCATCCGGCAGCGAGTGCGACGCCGATGACGTGATCCATGAATCCGGTCGGTCCACATACGTAGATGTGCGTATCGTCAGTTGGACTGGCGAGCGTGTTTCTTGCTGAGAACCGTTCCTGCTGAGTGTAGTCGTCGTGGTAGATCGTGACGCTATCCGCGAATTCGGACGAAGTGATCCGCTCGAGAAACGCGGTGCGAGCCACCGATCGCGTGCAATAGTGCAATTCGAAGGATCGGCCGCCGCAGGCCAGATGATGCGCCATGCTGAGAATTGGCGTGATACCGATTCCGCCTGCGATGAGGATCGAGTGCCCGGCGTCCGACAGTGGAAAGAGATTGCGCGGCGGGCTGATTTGTAGGACCGAGCCTCGATGCAGGTCGACGTGGGCGCTACGTGAGCCGCCTCGGCCTAGCGGTTCGAGCAGTACCGCAATTTCGTAGCGGCCGTTGTCGTCCGGCGCATTGCAGAGCGAATACTGCCGCACCGCGCCGTTGGGTAGGGTGACGTCGATATGCGACCCTGCGGTGAATGAGGGCAGCAGTTCCCCCGAGGTCGGGCGGAGTTCGAAACGTACTATTCCGTCGGCGACCGTCTCCTTCTCCCTGACCAACACTTTTAGCGTGGTTGCTACGTGAATGTCTTGCGTGTTCATGCGATGTCTCCCGTCTTACTACCTGTCCTGGCTACTTCCACATTCGCGTGACGTTGGCACCGAATCGGCGTTGCCGCGCCCTGAATCCCAGCTATACACGACGACATGACGTCAGCTCGCGAAAGCCGATTTTCCGATCGCCTTGAGACAAGCGCTAACCAAATCCGCACAGGTCATGCACATCTCCTACCACTAGAAGCGCTTTCGATAAGCAATAACCGCGTTGAGTTGGGAATGCTCCGTCCTGATCGGAACGGAGCTATTCGTTCCGCCTGGGTTCGTGAGTGTCTTCTGCAAGGCAAGCGACAGCGCGAAATCGAGAATGTCATCCTTGCCGATTGCATATGAGGCGCCTGTGCTCAAATGGGTTGTTGGCGTCGCCGGAATGACCGCAAGAAGACTGTCGCCAGGTATTGCTTCCTGGGCGTAACGCACCCCGCCTCTGAACGTCCATTTCGAATTGATACGATAGCTGGCTCCGACACCAAAAACATTGGTGTCTCTATAATTTTGAGGTAGAGAGATGTTCAAATTGGCGCCATTTCCGGAGCTTGTGAATCCAATATTGATATTTTTCATCGTGCTTGCCCAAAAAATTCGCTGATAATCGGCGGCGACCGTTAGGTTGTCCGTGATGTCGTGGCTAATGCCGAGAGAGAATTGCGCTGGCATTTGAAAATTTCGGACCACGATGGTTCCGCTCACCGGGATGTTGCCGGCCGTTGCGCTCACCGCATTCAGAGTAGCATTACCTCTGAGATCACCAACGGCCGTTTTGGAGCTATATGCCACTCCAATTCTCGTGCTTGGCGCAAGCTGATAAGTCATCCCCAATTTTCCGGCTACGCCCCAGGCATCAGCTCCGCCACCAACTAGGCCGTCACGTGAAAACCTGATGTGGCCGCCCGAAAGCCCCGGAATTCCAAGCAGCGCGGGCACCAGGGTGCCAGAAACACGATTTGCCGCAGCCAATCCGCCGATCTGCGATGCGTCCAACAGCATTCCGACGTTCAACGCGGTCCACACCACGTCGAGCGATCCGCCCACTGTCAGTTTATCCGTCACGTTGTACGCGGCAGAGAACGGGATCCTCAACACGAGCAGCCGGGAAAAGTTGTCCAGCCCTGTATCCACACTGTTCGTGGTTGTCCGGGAGAGGAAGCTGCTCGATCCGTATTGTGTTCCCACCCCACCTTCCGCAAATACCCCGACGCCAAAAGCATAGGGATTGCGGCGATAGACGAAAGCCAGCTCCGGTGCAAAGTATGGACCATTGTTGCTTCCATGCTTCCCGGAATGCACAGATTCCCCGGTCGCGGTGTTCGTAACCTTGATGTCGGTGTTCACCACGTCGAGTCCAATAGAGATATGCTTTCCTTCTGGCATCAATCCAAGCGTCGCGGGATTCAACATCATCGCAGCAGAGCCGATGTCATAGGCTACGCCGATGCCTCCCATGCCGCGGGAGATCGGCCCATAACCTTCCATGTTGAATACCTCCGTTGCATTGGCATGGGGGCACAGCACGGCCGCACAGATAGCGGACGCCACACGAGCGTAACGACACTTCACAACTTGTCTCCTGATCTATTTCTTATCTGCCCTCTTCCCATCAATGAGAGCGCTCGGAAGTTATTCCTCGAGCATGCTCGTTAATACATTGGCGGGGCTCGGAGGGAGATATCGATACTTGATGCCGATGATGAGGTCGTCATAAGAATCGATCAAAATGGACCTGCGCGAATGGAACCTGATGCTTTTGCATGAGCAAGGTCTGGATGGCATCTACCATGGGCGCCGGCCCTGCGAAATAGAATTCATAACGGTTCAACGGCCTCGCAATCGCACGCTCGACCTCTTCGTGCACGAAGCCGGTCGCACCCCTCCAAGGAGACGATACCTGAGGGGTCGAAAGCACAATAGTTGTATCGAGCCGTTCGTGCGCGATTTCGTCGAGTTCTGCCGAGGCGCCAAGATCGGCCTGTGTGCGGGCTCCATAAAAGAAGCTGACTCGCCTTGAACCTGGCTGCGCGAGGGCTCCACGTGCGACAGAAAGCATCGGTGCGAAGCCGGATCCGCCGGCGATACAGATGATGTCGCGCTCATTTTCATCACGCAGAAAGGCGTGGCCGTACGGGCCATCGAGCGTTATCCTCTCGCCGACGCGGATGTCGAACAACGCGTTGCTGCTCGCTCCCCCGGGGACTCGGCGAATAATGAACTGCCAGAGGCCATCGCCATTGGAAAGATTCGACATCGAATAGGCGCGCGCGCCTTGCGCCATAGGCGGGTACAACAACGCATACTGGCCCGGCCGGAATTGCGCCGCGTCCGGGACGTGGAGCGTAAATTCGCTCATGTCCGGTGTCAGCGCGCGCCTATTTAGCAGTACTGCGGACCATCGGTTGGGATCTACGATCGGCCGGTAAGAGTCGGCACAGCGCACGCGAATAGTGCAGTTGCTGGTTGGTCGCGACTGGCAGGCGAGCCGCTTGCCACGTCGGCGGTCGCGCTCGGCCAGCCCGGGTGCTTCCAGCCATAGCGTCTCCATAGTGCCGGAGACGAGCTCGAAGCGGCACGCTCCGCAGCCGCCAACGCTACATTCGTGCGGGAATCCGACGCCGGCACGCAACGCGCCCCGCAGTAAGGTGTCCTCATTGGCGGCGACGCTGAATGCCTCGCCGCCTTCAATCGTTACTTGGTGTTCCATCGCCGTTTCCCGTGGGCACGGCCGAGTCGCCTCGGCCCCTTCATTACAATCCGATCGTGAGCCTGAAGTCTCGTGTAGCGGCAATCGCGCTTGCCTGGGCTTCAGGTGCGTCAGGCAGCGCGGCGCAATACGCCGCCACAGCCTCGTCGGCTAATGGTTCCCACTTGTTTAACCACGTCGCGAAGGCGGAGCCGTTCGACTCTTGCTGCAGCGCCATTCCGACCAACTTGGCGGCCCATCGTCGGTGCCGCTGAGCGTCGGCAAGTTGTGAGTCGGTCAATAGCCCCAACAGCATGTCGCCGTTATGCCGGGCGGCTTGTCCGAGACCGCGCAGCACGGTCTCCTCCATGGCCGGTCGAACAACAAGGTTGAGCGCGAAAAAACTTTCGGCCCAGTCCCACGCGACCAGCGCCTGTTCGACAACTCTGCGCCAACCCTGCCACGCAGGATCCTGCTCCCAATAGTGACGTTCGTCGCGACCGAACCCGAGGTCGGTGAACGTGCGCGAGAGCTCACGCGTTCTATAGGCGGTATGCGTTAGCCAGCGCAGTGAATCGGCAGTCTGATAAGCGGCGCAGTTGGAAATGGTCGAAGCTGGGGCCATCTGCGCCAAATATGCCGACCCCATTTGCAGTGCGTGAAACAGGAAGCGTGCCGGCGTATAAAGGCGCACCAAGGTACCGGCCCACGTGCGCTCGAGCATCGCATCGTGGCCGCGCGCCGAGAACTGGTCCAACAACCCAGAAACGTAGGTTTCCTGACCGTCCTGGAGCAGATTGTAGGTACGGTAAACCATTTCGTCTGGATCGCGGAACGCATTCCAGTCGGGATGGCTTAGCGCTGACGAATTTCGATAGCGCTTGAACCATTGCGCCATCCCAAAGTTCGGATCTAGCTCGAATGGTGCTTCGGGGTTGTTAGTGGTGTAGTGAAGATTTGTCGTAACGATTTCATACTCGCTGGGCTTGCGCCGCCGAGCGGCCAAGTGGCTCCAGGTCTTCAGGGGTTTCAGAAACTCGGGTTGGGACATCTTCGCCTCCGTTTAAAGCGTCTTCTCGTAATAGAATCGAACCTGGTCGTCCGAGATTTCGATCCGGCCCGCAAACGAACTGAGGTTGACTTCCAGCTCAGACATCTTGAATGGGCGACCGAGCGCTTCCTCCAAGGTGGAGCGGCGCAGGATCAATTCGCCGTCGGTATCGATGCGGACATACGCTACTTTGTCGTCAATGCGAATATCCTTGCCTGGGTTGTCCTCCCGCGCGGCCTCGATCACGCCGGCTGTAATATCGCTTCCGCGCAGCACAGGGCCGACCCGGTTGTTGCGGTAGGCGTCTGCCGTCTTGTTGATGCTCATGGTGTAGTTCTATCCAATTAGGAATGGGCAAAAAGCGGTTGGACGCCATCGACGGCAACCAGAACGTCGTCTCCGTCCAGCTTCACCGCATACTCGGCGAGACGGCAGTCTCCTGGGTTGATTCCTCGCCCGGTGCGCGCGTCGAACGTCCACTGATGAGCGCGACACATCAGTACACGACCGTCGAACTTTCCTTCCACGAGTGGGATGTCCTGGTGCGGGCAGATGCCCTGGAATGCGCGCGGTTCCTCGCCCTCTGGCCAGACCAAGACGATCACGTGATTGTCGATCTCCACCTCGATCATCTCGCCCTCCCAGAACTCATCGAGGGTGCAAACTTTCTGGAAATTCATAGCCGAGCTCAATTTTCGCTGAAGATGAATTCGAGCGCTTCCATCGGTTTGATGTCCGTCTCGCTCAGTTTCACGTCGCGCGGATAGAACTGGTCGCTGCCCTGGCGCCGTACCCTGACCACCTTGCCCGGCCGAGGTGCAACGCGCCGGCCGACCGAATGATGAGCGGCTGCAGCGGCCACCTCATCCATGGTGTTTTCGGTATCGACAGCGACCAGCTGAAGTAGGAAATCGTATTGAAAATTGGAAATTACTGGAAAGACTGCCATGTCATCCTCCGTTCGATTGCGGCCTTAGGCGGCCTTCTTCTGATATCGCATGTCGCGGTAGGTTTCGACCCACGCGTACTTGTGCGCATCGTCACCCATTTCACCCGGCCCGAGATTCATATACTTGAGTGCACCCGACAGATCAGGCGGCTGAATATGGCCGGCGAGGAACCGGTCCACCAAGGAAAGGTGGCCACGGTAGCGAACTGGGTCTTGCTGGAACACCCAACGGTCGATCTCAGAGTTGAAGTGGTACGTGCGGCCGTTGTAGTCGAGCGGATAATCCTTGACGTTCCATCCGCTTCCTGGGACCGCGCAGATTGGCAGCTGGCTCATGTTGCAGATAATGGGCAGCGTCTCCGGAACGGTCAGTTCTGGCTTGCCTGCCAGCAGGTTTTCGATGATGACGTCCCAGGCCGCACCGAACGTGTCGTTCCAGCCGGGATATTTTTCCTCTAGCCAGTCGCGGCATTCATGTGTCATACCAGCGGCTGGGTTCCACCAGACCGTCGGGCGCCAGAACCAGACGCCGAGGTGGTATGCGTGATGCTGGTAGTCAAGCTCGTTGATCATCTGATCCCAGTACCACGGGATGTCGAGACCCAGATCAATCAGCATGCGTTCAAACTGGCCGACGATCCATTCCTGCATGAACTCCTTGAACGACTGCTTCCGGTGCTCCAGCGGGGTGTAATAGTCCATCGCAGTACCGGTGAGCAGGCTAAATAGCCTCCAGGCTCGCGCAATCGCGACGTCAATGAGCCTCTGGGCCTCTTCTTTTCTGCCATTCGCAATGAGCACCTGTAGCGCGGGTCCGCCGATCTGTGCATGACGCGACTCATCAGTCTGGATACTGGAGATCAAGCTCGAGAATGTGAAATCGCCCGCTTCGGCTGCATCCGCTGCGAGTCCGAGGAACTGCATGTTGGTGAAACCCGTCTCGAATGCGAACGTCAGCATCACTGAGATCTCGATCGCGCTGCGCGACATCATCAGGTCGTCGAAGGCGCTGCGTGCAGCGATCGCGCCCCATTCGTTCGTGTGATAGGCTTTGTGGGCCCAATCGAACTGGCGATCCTTGGAGCAGTAATCGTGAGGAAAATGCAGTTGCAGCTGTCCGTGCCGGTTCTCATCGAGCATGCCGAACGTAGCCATGTTTCGCATGCCAGGTGCTCGGCCGAATCGGACCATGCGAGCCTCTGCACTCATCCCCGCGTACTCTGCAAGCGCAATGGCGCCGTAATGTGCTTTCAGGATCGACAACCAGCCCGGGTCCGCGTCCTCAAACATGCGGCTGCGCTCCAGGGCAGCCTTGACAGAGTAGGCTCCTGCATCCTTCTCCCGCTGGATCCGCACATACTCGGGATAGGAGGTCTTGTATGGCTCGTCGTAGGACTCCCAGCTCGTCATTGGGATGCCTTGGGCACCAGTCATAATTTCGGGAAACAATTCGGACTCCGCAACGTAGCTTGGAGTCCAGTTCGTGGCGCGTGCAATGTCGTACCAGTCCGCGCGTTCCAATAACGCCATGGTGATGTCTCCTATTTGGTATCGGCTAGTTGTCTGTCCGCTCAGGTGGACCAGACAGTGTCCGTAGATTAGTGGGCAGCGTGCAGACGGGCTATTACACATTGGTTTAGACGGCGGCCGACGAAGTCGCGCCGAATGGTTGACTATTTCCTGTCAGGCAGGCTGCAGCGATATCAAGCAGAGCTCCGCCGTAGCCGGCCTTACCGCGGACGTCCGCCGGCTAGACCATGAGGCACAGTCGAACTTTGCAAGCGGCTTTGAGGTGAGGATTGAAACCTTGACAGGCCTCGTCGCTGAGCGCCGACAGCGACAGTGACGATGCGCGCCACGAGACAATCGCGTTTACAGCGAGATGGTAGGCGCGCTCATCGTGTCCAGGGCGGTAGCCGGTGCCAATCCCCTGCTCGGCGAGGAGATACTCAGCGCGAGTCGTCAGATGCGAATCAGAAATTTCACGCAGAATTCGGGACAGAGCAAGCGTTGAATCGTTTCATTCATGTACTGACCGGAGTACGGCCCCCAAAAGGCGACATCCCTACGCCCAGGTAAAGGATCTCTTCCCCAAGGCTGCTATAGCCCTGCATCTTGAAAGCCTTTCCAGCCACCCCTGGCCGGCCATGACGGAGCGCGCATCCGGCTTTTCATTCGCCTGATTGCAGAACTGGTCCGCACCATTCATCCACTTAAGGGGGCGTCCATCCCATTAACACCCCATGTGTCGGACTTTTCGGACTTGAGCAATGCGGTGATGGCGGTCGCGGTGGCCGGCGCAAACTGGGACACGCATGCGCGCGTCAAAGCAAGCGTGTACGAGAACGTCATAGCGCGGTTCTCGAAGGTGCGGTTAAGCATGAAATGCGCCGCAGGCAACTGGGCCGGTCTGTGCAAAGCGCTCGCCGACACGGGCTTTTCTGATTCTCGATAACCTGAGGGCGCATCACAGCAAGCCGGTCAAAGCTTGGCTGGCCCATCACAACGAGCAGATCGAAATGTTTTACCTGCCCAGTTACAGTCCCGAACTCAATCCCGACGAAATGGCCAACGCCGCGATCAAGCAGGCGGGCACCTCACGGGCATCGGCTCGTAAAAAACTGCAACTCGTCAAGGCCGCGTCCAGCCACCTGCGCAGTGTCAAGAAACAGCCCGAACGCATTCGACGTTATTCTCAGCATCATTCGGTCGAGTACGGGGCGTGATTCAAGTTCATGAATGCCGGATCAATAGTATCGGCTATTTGACTGGCGGCTCAGATGCACCAAACAGTGTCCGTAGATTAGTGCGCGGGGCGTCGGTGGGCTATTACACATTGGTTTAGAAGGAACCCTTCGGCGAAGTCAAGCCGAATGCGGCCCAGCCTGAAGATGGCGCGCTTATCCGGAAGCATCGATCGTGAGATGCAACGCACTAAGAGCTTCACGAGGACGGGATTAGGTAGGACTCCGAATTCACCAGAAGGAATAGAATGGTGTACAACACTTCCGAAATCTCCGGGAACCTGCAAAGACTTCAGCGATCGGTGAACGCTGGCCGTTTCCTACGCATGATCCCGCAACGACACCGGAACAGAACCATGCAAACCATCAATCCCCAACTGTTCTCGCACGGGCAGACGCTTCGCGTGGGCGGCGTCACATTGCGCGCGACCGATGGTTTGCGGACGCACCGTGAAAAGCTTGCACGCATCGTACTTGACCAGATGTACCAATTCGTCGGGCTCTTGGACGCTGACGGCTTGACTTTGGAGATCAACGAGGCTGCGCTTGCGGGTGCCGGTATCCGGCTGGACGATATCCAAGGCAAGCCGTTCTGGGAGGCACGGTGGTGGTGTGTCTCAAAGCAGACTCAGGAATGTGCACAGGACGCTATCGAACGCGCCTGTCGGGGCGAGTTCGTGCGCTTTGACGTGGAAGTCTATGGGCGGACAGGTGGCGAGGAGACAATCATCGTTGACTTCTCGCTGCTCCCCGTTAAGGACCGGCGTAACGAGGTCATGTTTCTGCTTGCCGAAGCCCGCAACATCACCGAGAAAAAGCGGTCCGAGGCGGAAATCGTGCGCAAGAATGAGGAGTTACAGCAGCTACTCGACAAGATCCGGCAGATCGACGCGCTGAAGAGCGACTTTTTCGCCAAAGTCAGCCATGAACTTCGCACACCGCTAGCGCTCATCCTTGGGCCGGCGGAATCCTTGATTGCGGGCAGCGACAATCTGAACGAGCAGCAGAGGCGCGACTTGACTGTGATTCGTCGCAACGCCACCACGCTGCTCAAGCACGTCAACGACCTGCTCGACCTCGCCAAACTCGACGCCGGCAAGATATCGCTCGATTATGCGCGTATCGACGTGGCGCACACCGTCCGTGCCGTCGCTGCACACTTCGACACGCTGGCGCCGCAGCGGTCGTATTCCTACGTGGTTGCGTTACCAGAGGCCTGCGAAGCAGAAGTCGATCCGCAGAAATTTGAGCGTATTGTGCTGAATCTGCTCTCCAACGCTTTCAAATTCACGCCGCCGGGTGGCCGTATCAGATGCGGGCTCGAGCCGAGCGGGAACAGTCGTTTTCTTGTCACCGTGCAGGATAGCGGGCCAGGGGTCGCGCCAGAGATGCGAACTGTCCTCTTCGAACCATTCTGCCAGGGGCGCGCGGGCATGGCCGGTGAGTTTGGGGGCACTGGACTGGGCTTGGCCATCGTCAAGGAGTTTGTCGACCTGCACGGCGGCACGGTGTCCATGTCTGAAGCCCCGGGGGGCGGCGCACTCTTCCAAGTTGAATTGCCATTGTTAGCACCGAAGGGGACTTACGTTAGGCAGGACGTTGCCCTGCCACAGCGTGTTGTGCCCGCCGTAAATGTTGATGTGAATGAGGCCCTGCTGGCCACTGAACTGCCCTACGCAGACAGCCGACAAGCGCTCGACCGACCGCGCGTGCTCGTGGTCGAAGACAATGTCGAAATGGGGCGCTTCCTTTCCCAGATACTTGCCGACGAATATCGCGTCGAGCACGCGATGGACGGCTCGAAAGCATTGGCAGCCGCCATTGCGGAGCCGCCTGATCTCGTCGTCACTGATCTCATGATGCCCGAGCTCTCCGGCGACGAACTCGTTGCGGAGATGCGTAAGCAAGCATCGCTCGCACAAGTGCCCGTGCTAGTGCTTTCGGCCAGGGCCGACGACGCACTTCGACTGGAACTTCTAGCAAGTTCGGTGCAAGACTATGTCATCAAGCCGTTTTCGGTTCACGAGCTACGAGTGAGGGTCCGCAATCTCATCCGGATGAAATCTGCGCGCGACGTACTGCAGAAAGAACTCGCGAGCCAGAACGATGACCTTGGGCAATTAGCCCGGCAGCTCATTGCGAGCCGTCAAGAATTGCAGCGGAGCCTTGCCGCAGAGCGGGCGTCGGAGCAACGCTGGCGGGTGGTCTTCGAGAATTCGGCCGTGGGCATAGCATTGACCGATACCGATGGACAGTTCATGGCGGCCAATCCGGCGTTTCGCCGGATGCTCGGATACACCGAAAAGGAACTTACGCGGCTGTCGATCGAGTCGATCACGCCGGCAGAGGATCGAGCCATAGCTCGATTGCACATTGCCAACCTCGTGGGAGGCAAGCGGCGCGAGTATCGACTGGAGAAGCGATATTCACGCAAGGATGGCAGTGCTGTCTGGGTGGACACTAGCGTGTCGTTGATTCCTGGAGACGGAAGTAGGCAATCTATGCTGGTCGGCATTGTCGAAGATATTACCGAACGCAAACGGGCGGAGCATGCGCTTGCGCAGACCGAAGCGGAACTAGCCCGCGTCAGCCGCGTGACCACGATGGGTGAACTAGCGGCGTCCATCGCGCATGAAGTAAACCAGCCCTTGGCTGGAGTGGTGGCAAACGGCCACGCCTGCCTCCGCTGGCTAGCCGCTTCACCGCCGAACGAGCAAGAAGCGCATGAGGCGGTGCAGCGCATCATCCGCGACGCAAACCGGGCCGGAAACGTGATCGCCAGGATCCGGCAGTTCCTAAAACGGGAAGAACCACAACGAACGGCAATTCGCCCAAACGAGGTCGTTTCCGAAGTGATTAGCATGGTACAGGATTCGCTGCGCAGTAACCGCATCTCTCTGTGTGAAGCATTAGCCCCCAACCTCCCACCTGTAGCGGCTGATCGAGTTCAATTGCAACAGGTCATTCTGAACCTGGTCATGAACGCGATCGAGGCAATGAGTTTGGTCGAGGGGCGAGCCCGAGTTTTAATGGTGACCACTCAAAGGAATGACCAGAGCGCCGTGCATGTCGCGATACGTGACACAGGAGTGGGCCTCGATACTCGTCAACTTGAGCGGGTCTTTGACGCCTTCTACACGACTAAGCCGCAGGGCATGGGAATGGGGCTCGCGATCTGCCGCTCGATCGTCGAGACCCATGGCGGACAGCTTTGGGCGATGCCGAACGACGGTTTCGGCGCGAGCTTCCATTTCACTTTCCCCATTGCAGCATCGGATGGATCATGAACCCGATCGAGCCCCTCGTCTTTCTGGTCGATGACGACTTTTCTGTGCGGGAAGGACTGACCAGCCTCGTTCGTTCAGTCGGGCTGCGCGTCGAAGCCTTCGCATCGGCTCAGGAATTCCTGGATTTTGCACGCCCAGATGCCCCCACGTGCTTGGTGCTGGACGTCCGTATGCCCGGGCTGAGCGGGCTAGACTTACAGCGTATGCTGCTCGACGCGAAGGACAGGATTCCGGTGATATTTATTACCGGTCATGGGGATATCCCGATGACGGTGCGCGCTATGAAAGCCGGAGCGCTGGAATTTCTGCCGAAGCCATTTCGTGAAGAAGACCTGCTGAGCGCCATTCGTGAGGCGCTCGCGCACAACTTCATTACCCGGCAGCAACAGGCCGAGCGAGGTGAGCTTGAGCACAGATATGCGACGCTTACCGCGCGCGAGCGGGAAGTGATGCCGTTGATTGTTCGGGGGATGCTGAATAAGCAGGTAGCCGCCGATTTTGGCATCGCAGAGGTAACCATAAAGGTACACCGGCACAACATCATGCAGAAAATGAAGGCGCGATCGCTACCGGAACTGGTGCGGATGGTTGAAAAGCTTCAATCCGGCGTTTCCAGCGAAGGGAAAGACTCTGCGATCTGATCGCAGCATGTGGATGTCCCGGCGCGTGGTGAGGTCTCGGCCATGACGTGATGCGTTTCGATCCATGCCTCACAAAGGCGCATGGATCGACAGGGGATCACCGCTGCTCGTGGTCGTGGGCCAAATGTTGGATGTCCCACAGCGCGCAATTCGATGTCCATGTGTAGGGACATCGGAAACTGTCTTAGCAGCCCGGTGCAACTGCGTGGGCCCTCGTCGTCGAGGATGCTGACATTCGCATAGCGCCCGAGCGATGGGCGATAAATGCCGCAAGGGGCTATCGCGCTGCATCGTTGGCTACTGCCTTCTGTTGCCTTCAGGGTGCTGCACTTGACGGGAGCCATTTCGGGGCAGGCCGATATTCGTTTCCACCTGAAATAGCATGCCTTGCCTCTCAGATTTCTCCCGCCGCCTTTTCGAATCAGGATTTTACGCGCAAGCGCTCGACTTCGGCCGCCGGGACATTTTCCCGCTCCTTGAGCAGCGTATAGTCGAACTCGATCAGTGCGAACTGGCCGTCGATGCCGTACGGCTTCCCTTCAGCGCCTCCGGCCTGCTTGATCTTCGGGATAAGACCTTCGCGGGTCGCAAATGCGAAGTCGTCCCAGATGTGCGGATCGCCTTCGATATTGATCTGCGTCGTCAGCTTGCGATATCCAGCCGCGGAAACGAAGAAGTGGATATGGGCGGGACGATGACCGTGCCGGCCAAGCTGATCTAGCAACTGCTCAGTCTTGCTGCCCGGCGGCACGCTGTAGCCAACCGGCAGCACGCTGCGAAAACTGTAACGGCCTTCGGCATCGGTCCGGATCGAGCGGCGCAGGTTGAACGGCGGCTGCGACGGGTCGAAGTATGAGTAGTTGCCAAGATGGTTCGCATGCCAGACCTCGACGAGTGCGTTTGCGAGCGGCACACCGTTCTCGTCGAGAACCTGCCCGCGCATCACCAGCGTCTGACCTGGATCTGTGCCGTCGTCAAGTCGCGCATAACCGACCGACTCCGGTGCGCCCGCGACGTAGAGCGGCCCTTCGATGGTACGCGGTGTGCCGCCGTGGATTCCGGCCTTCGCTTCAGCTTCGTCCATTCGGATGTCAAGGAAGCGCTCGAAGCCAAGCCCGGCGGCAATTAGGCCAAACTCCCTCCCGGCTTCATTGAGGTAGTTTAGCGCCGTCCAAAATTCGCTCGGCTGAACATCGAAGTCCTCGATCGTGTAGAAAAGGTCCTTTACGATCCGGTTTACAATCGATCGCACGCGCGGGTTGCCCGGCTTTGTCGCGGAATCGTCGAACGTCTTCAGCAGGGCGTCGATGGCTTGCTTGTCCATTAGTGTCTCCTATGTGGCTGTTGTGTGAGGGTTTAATGAGGCCGGGGCTTCATCCTGTCGATGCGAGCCCAGTCGAATGCGATGCCAAGGCCAGTAGCCTAGGGCAAATGTAACTTGAAATCTTCGTAACAAGCGCGCACTTCGCAAAACGGTTGTCCTGGAAAAGCTTGCGCACATGCGCCATCGCGGCGCCATTGCGGGTCGCGTCCATCCCCAGCGGCAGCGCCGCGAAATAGGTGTCTATGCTGACTTGGATGCTCTCCGGGCTTTCCTCGCCGTACGCCAGGCCGCCGATCGTCGTGCCTACGCCTACGCCCTCAATACCGTGCCGGCATCGAACTCGGACAAATACTGGGGTCTGGCAATTCATCGTGGCGACCGACAGTTTGTGATGCCTGATCGTTGGGATGTCGCCTAATAGTGTCTCAACGCGCTCGATGGCCGGGGCTGCTGCTATCATCCGGTTCGCTCCTGTTGATGCAGATGGTATGAATATCCTCTACCCTGCGTCCAACACCGATTCGTACTATTTCCATACTTTCGAGGTATGCATGGAACTGCGACAGCTTCGCTACTTTCCTATTTGGTATCGGCTATCTGTCTGGCCGCTCGCGTGTACCAGACAGTGTCCGTAGATTAGTGGGCAGCCCGCAGGCGGGCTATTACACATTGGTTTAGACGGCGCGCGAAGAAGTCGCGCCGAATGGAGCCCACTCAGAAGTCGAATCCGCTTATCCGGATGCGCCGATGGAGAGATGCAGCGCACCAATAGCCTCAGGGGGCCACGATTAGGTAAGAATCCGAATTCACCTGGAGGAATGGATGGTGTACAACGCTTCCAGAATCTCAGGGAATGTGAACGCTGCCGTTTCCTACGCATGCGCGCAACGGGACAGGAACCGAACCATGGAAACCATCAATCCCCATGGAGCAGGCGTGGAGATCGATGTCGGTCCGGGCGTCGGCACGGTCAAGAAGGGGGATCACGAGCTGCCAGCTCCGCCTCGAGGCGAGGCAGTGCTACCAGGCGCCTCGCCTGCGCATAAAACATCCGTCCGGCGTCAGTCAGCTTGAGCGGTCTGGCGCCACGCTCGAACAGCGGCAAGCCAACCTCATCCTCGATAGCCTGGAGCTGCCGGCTCAACGGCGGCTGCGTCATGTGCAGGCGCTCGGCTGCGCGCGTGATGTTCATCTCCTCGTATGGCACGCGCTCGCCCAGGCGGAACTACGGCTGGAAGTAGTCCCGCCGATCGGACAGAAGGCCGCCGTAACAGTACTATCGTCGCGCAGCCGGCGGCTCATGATGATTGGCGACGTAGCGACTGGCTCGGGCAGTCGACGATAGATGATGCCCCGCACCCGCACACCTTCAACGCTTTCCGGCGCGAGTGATACGCGCAACTTGCGCGGCAACAAGACCGAGCGCCGTCTGCAGCTCTCGAACCTCGTAAATGGCCGCAGGTTGGAGCCCGCCGTCACGCAGAGCAGACAGTTGCTGATCCGCGAAACTAGGCCGCGGCGTGCTCGGATAGACAATCAACGTCTCCCGCGCTATGTCGGCGAGCGTTACTGGCCGCTTGGGTTCGGCAAGCGCATGCCCGGCCGCCAGTACTGCGCTTCTCCTCCACAAGCGCCTCGCGCACGAGCTGGTCGTCGTAAAACCGCAGCCGACCGAAACCGACGTCAATGCGGCCGCCCTTCAGCGCGCCGAGTTGCTCGAGTGTGAACATTTCGATTACTGTAACGACAGTTCGACGTCTTGCTGTGTCTCGCGGAACGTACGAATCACATCCGGCAGTGAGCCGTAGAGCGTAGACGGCACGAATCCGATCACGATTCGCTTCGACTTTTGTGCAAGCCGCCGGGTCAGTGGGCCAATATCGTCGGCCTGATTTATGCGAGCGCCTAAAAAGTAATCGGCGGGCATAGTCGAAACTTTCGACCGAGCAGGTCGGCCTGCCTGCCGGCCGGCGGGCAGACCCAATGGACCTTGGCGCCGACTTTCCTGGATCAGATAGCCAAAACTTGATACAAAGGACAAGTACTGTTGGCTCGGGCAAGGACGCGAACAGTCAACAGGCGTTAGCTCGGTACCTTTGCTGGAAACCCGTTAACAGGGCTACAGTCAACAGCAAGCGCAGGAAGTGATGGATGGATATCATCGGCCATCAACTATTCTCCGTTTCCCGGCAGCTCGATGTGTGCGATGTTACGCTCTGTGCGGACGACGATCTCGAGACACAGCGGGATAAGCTCGCGCGCATCATGCTGGCCTCGATGTACCAGTTCGTCGGCCTATTGGATGCAGACGGAATAATGCTAGAGATCAACCGGGCAGCGCTCGACGCAGTTGGGATACGAATCGATGAAGTCCGGGGAAAGCCGTTCTGGGAAGCCCGTTGGTGGGTCATCTCGTCGGAGACACAGGCATTGCTGCGGGGGCTGATCCGGCGCGCAAGCCACGGCGAATTTGTCCGCTGCGACTTTGAAGTCTACGGTCAAACAGCGGGCGAGGATACTATCATCGTTGATTTCTCCCTCTTACCAATCAGAGATAAGAATGGCAAGGTCATATTTCTGCTGCCTGAAGGCCGCAATATCACTGAGAAGAAGCTTGCCGAGGCCGAGATCGCAAGGAAGAACGAAGAGTTGCAGGCGAGCCGAGAATTGATTCGACGCCAGCGTGACGAGCTCCAGAGTCTCTACAATAAGATCGTAGCAGAGCAGAAAGTGTCGGAGCGGTTGCTTCTAAATTTGCTTCCCTACCCGATTGCGGAGCGATTGAAGGCTCGTCCTGAGCTGATTGCCGACTGCATCCCGGAAATCATCGCCGACAGCTTCCCGGATGTGACAGTCTTATTTGCCGACATCGTGGAATTTACTAGGTTTTCGGCGGGGATGAAACCCGAGCGGCTCGTAGGCCTTCTCAACGAGATCTTCTCCGAATTCGACACCATTGCTGACCATCGAGGTCTTGAAAAGATTAAGACCATTGGCGATGCTTACATGGCGGCTGCGGGGCTTCCGGAACCGGCAGCAGATCACGCGACACGCGCTGCGCATATGGCGTTGGACATGATCGACGCATTAGGGCGCTTCAATCAGCACTGCGGCTATAAGCTGCAGATGCGCATCGGCATCAATAGCGGTGCGGTGGTAGCCGGCGTCATCGGAAAACGAAAATTCATTTATGACTTGTGGGGCGATGCGGTAAATACCGCCAGCCGGATGGAATCCCACGGCGTGGCGGGACGGGTGCAGGTAACGGATGCAACGCGGCACCGGCTTGGTGAGCAATTCTTGTTTGAAGAGCGTGGGACCATCGTTGCTAAGGGGATCGGCTTGGTACATACCTGGTTCCTTTCTGGCCGAACCGTTGCACCGTCCTGATGACGTCTCATGCCGCTGACTGCAATTCGGCCTGCGTTCGAAAGAGCAGCGCTGGACGGCAGATGGAGCATGGCTGTTGTTGGCGGAAGCCGTTAAAAACCCTGGGATACCGCCCGCCATCGGCGTATCGTTTCGGTATCAAAGAGACGGAGAGCCGACATGCGATGCACGATCGTTCTCGAGTTCGATGGCAATGCCACTGCGGTCAGACGGGTTGAGTTGATGCGGTTTCACCGCGCCGACTGCGCGCCTTCCGGCGACGTCGGCTTATCCCTAAGCAACTATGCAGAAATCCGGGCGACATTTGCGGCCGGACGCCTCTAGGCGAGCATCCAAGTATGTTCCGGAGAAGGGGCCAGGCGATGTCCCGCCGCTGACCTCGGCTTCGAGCCCACCCCTTTCGCACCCCGGAATGTGTTTTGCCTTTTCGATCTTGAATGCCTTCCGGCAAGATGGCCATCGAGTCCGATTTCAGTGCGCCGAGCATGGCTTTGCGGCGGCCACGCGATGAATGCTATCAGGGCGGTACCATACTGCTGTCTCGCGTCGACCAGCCCGACCGCCATCCCATGCTGTTCCAGCACCTCGTACACCGGGATCCAGTAGACCCCGGTGTACTCCAGCGCAACCGTATCGCCCCCAATGCCAGGTATCAGTCGGCTAGCGCGTACGGATCACCGATCACCGCGCTGCCCAATCTTAGCGCGTCGATTTCTCAACCCATACATTACGTGACAATCAATACAAGATATCCACATCAACGTCAGTTGAGCGCAATACCCCTTTGTCATCAAAGTAGAAGTAAAAATGCCCAGGTTGCCCTCCATTTAAAAATACACGATAAGACCACACCTCGATTTTCTCTATCGAGTAGTTCTTTACCGCCTCGCGTGGCCTACCAAAACTTCGCTCAACATCGGTCTTCGTCCAAACTCCAATTTTTGCCTTATACAATTCCTTTTCTACTAACGTCTGGCGAAAACTTGACAGCTTACCATTGGAGTCGAAATCTGCTGCGTATGATTGGTACCCTGCCGGTTGCGTCGAATAGAACCAACGCGTTGTCCCATCGGAAAATTGATAAACATCTGTTGGCTTCCCAAAAGATTTTTCTACTGCACCTTTGTCCGATCCAATTAATGCCACCCCCTGAGATACTGGGTTAAGTGTGCTGCATCCGATTACGGCAACACTCAAAAATGCACAAGTTGCTATTAGCAAAGCGTATTTATGATCGCGCTTCATATTTTAGATGTGCTCAAAATTTTAGCGACGTGAGGTGCATGCGTAACCTTGGCTCACGTGGCACACGTATATGACAGGATTTTCCAATCCGCCGACATGCATCAATTAAACACCGCGAGAACGCCAACCCCGACGCCGCGATAGGTGGATCCCGGGGCAGTCCCTGAGCCAAGCGTTGGATAAATTCCGTACTGGCCGGAGGCGCCGTTTCTGACCGTGAACGCCGCAGCGTAGACGTCGAACGTTGGGCTAATGTTATACATATATCCAAGCGTTGCCATGTTTCCATCTAAGCCACTAGTCGAACACGCCGCGCCCCCAACTTTGGAGCAACGGCCGCTTCCTGCAAGGCCATAGCTCATCCAAACAATATGCTTACCAAATCTTGTTTGCCCCATGACGTAGAACGCATCGCGCTCGTACTGATTGACCATTCCGATTTTTGAGTCATGATTCTCATATTGTAGGCGCTCCCAAATCCCGAGCAACCGAGATGATCCAAACTCATACTGAACAAACAGCTTATGCGCTGAGTCGCTAGACGAAGGATTCGTGGCAGATCGCCCCGGCGATACTGTCACCACGGGCCCAGAACTAACGCCTAGTTGCGAAAGCCCAAAGTAGTCCTTGTGTGTTTCATACGCATACCGCAAGGTAAGTGGGCCTTTATCATAGGAAAGGGAGGCCGAAAGAATATACGGGTTGGCGCTCGTAGATGTACCGCTCGTAGTGGCGTTACGATACTCGTTTGACGAGTACGCAAATCGGGCACTGAAATTTGCTATCGAGGGTGTCCAGTACTGGATGATGTTACCTTGTCGACGGTTAAAACCTGCGTCCGCCTTCGAACCATCCGGACCCGCACGCGTTAGAGAGACGGGCACATTGAAACCAGGAACACCAATTACGTTTCCGTAGTCAAATGAACTATTTCCGCGAATTGCCGCTGCCTTCTGAGTCGCGAATTGATATGGCGTATCCCAAATACCGATAAGTGCCGTTCCCCATTTCACGCTTGACAAGGACACCCCGCTGTTACGACTACCAATTGTGCCTTGTTGATCGCCCGTCGTATCGTAGGAACTCTCGACTTGGTAGAGCGCAGAAAGGTCATCTGAGAAGACCTTTTTCCCTCGAAAGCCGATCAATGCAATACCATCGATACGATTCCGAGACGCTTGACTGAGGCCCGTATAGGATTGCGGGGCAAGCAGACTAGCGCCACCCTTTGGTGCCGTCCCAGTTGCACCTGAGGCGCCGACGGTATTAAAGAAGGGAAGCGCCACACCATAGATCTCGGTCCCCTGTATGCGCCGAATGTCCTCGCTCGGTTGCTGCGCCCCGGCATATTTCTTTTCTGGCGTCACGTTCGCGCTTACCTTTTCTCCCGGATCCTTGGGGTCAACGGCAGCCGTTTGCGTTCCACTGCTTCGTGCGCTAGTTTCCTCTTCGCTGCGCCCCCCTGAGTTTGTCGCTAGAGTTGTACCGGGAGCCATAATCGCGTTCAGTCGCGCTGCGGCTTTGGCTGCTGCGTCCGCGGCTGCCGTCGCGCGTGCCGCGGCATCCGCCGCTTCCTTCGCTGCCGCTGCGGCGGCGCGCGCTATCTCTTGCACTTCCGATTCGGACGGTGCCCTCGCTTGTATAGCTCCGACTGATTCCGACTGCGCGACGGCTCCGGAACTGACAAACAAGCCAGCAACTGCTAGTGCGCAAACACGTCTCTCCAACATTGCCTCTCTCCACCCTTTCATCATGTATTTCTTTTGAAGAGCAATCGATGAGCGGACATGCGGCGATCATCGGCAACAGCCATGCCTCTAGCTCGACAGCCAGCACAACTCGCTTCCCGTTCGACGACTGCCTCACCGAACAAGCATGGTTAAAACTCGGTCCCCCAAAGCAGGTTTTCATAACATGCTCATTTTTAAGTATGCTCATCGATGAACGTCATTATCAGTGGCGTATACCCCTATCGCAGTGAACGCTATCGCCGGCGAGACGCGTAAATTCACGCTCAGCACCGCAACGGGCGCGGTCTGGCCCCCTCCTGCGCAGTCAGGCGGCGACATTGAAGTGAGGAGCCCTGCTCGGCTGTTGACTCAGGGCATGCGGGCAGCACGCCGCAAAAACTTGGATCACTGGACCAGGCACAAGCCTGCCAGCCTCTGAACGTGCACGAAAGCGACGCATCGGCAAAGCATGGTTCGTCCGCCGACCCGGAGTATCTGCTCGAACTCTGCCTCGCCGAGGCATGAGTGAGCATGGGCGGCATCCGCCAATCCTACGCACTGGTGCGAAGTGAAATGCGGCCTCGCAGCTAACCTAGGGTTTTCCCCTTTTTGCCCCCACACGACGCCGAAACATCTTGACCATCGGGTCTGCTCTAGCTATTGTTTTCATAACGCGTTCAACTTTGAGCGCGATATATTCTAGGTGCTTGGCCGCGGTCGTGGAACAGCACCACTATCCAATCATTGGCAAAGAGGGAAATCATGAAGTTCTTCTTGTATGTGAATCCGCAGACACCTGGACCAGAAAGCGATGCCGAAGTCATCCGCCGAACGACAGACCATGTATTGTTGGCTGACAGAAGCGGTTTTGATGCCGTATGTCTCACTGAACATCAGTTCACTGACTACAACACCTATGGCGATGCGTTCATGTACGCGGCATACCTCGCACCTCAACTCAAGCGAGCGACCATCATTCTGACTGCCGCAGTACCCGCCTTGCACAATCCAATGGCACTTGCCCAGAAGGCAAATCTGCTTGACCAACTGTCGGAGGGGAAGGCCATCATTGGCCTTGCCACCGGCGGTTCACCGACTGAATTTAAAGGAATGGGGCGAGACCCGTCGCGTCGACGTGGATTGATGGAGCAGGTCGTAGATATCCTTTATGACGCGTGGTCTCTAAAGCCCGGCGATTCCCCTCTCCAATATGAGACGGAGCACGACCACGGGGAAGTACATAACCGGATCATGCCTGCTCCCTTCCGGAAATCCCACCCTCGTCTTGGTCGCGCATCCACGAGCGAAGACGGCATGCTCTATGCGGCGAAGCAGGGCTGGCCTTGGTTCTTTGGGCGCTACATGCCCGCGGAAGCCGGCCAGCTGCTAATCCGTTACGAGGAAGCGCTTCGCCAGGCCGGCCATTCGGATGACGTCATCAAGGAGTGCCTTGAATGGACCTTGATGCAAAAAATTGTCTACGTCGCCGATACTGACGAACAGGCCTTTGCCGACTTGCGAGAGCCGCTGAAGCTCTACGGCGACATTTTCAAGATTGCGTACCCCAGCGACAGTCCCAAGGACATGAGCCTCGACTCTGGCAATACGCAACCGAAGATGGGAGTACGCGCGATTGACACTGACCAGTTCGTGACGCGGGCAATGATTGTCGGCTCGCCTGAGACTGTTGTTGCTCGACTCAAGGAATATGAATCCGCCGGGATTCGGAATTTCACCGCGTGCCTTTACTTCGGGAATCTCTCCCCTGAAAAACTTGATCATTCGATGAGACTGTTCACTGAACGCGTTATGCCGCAATTTCAACGAGTAGATCCCATCTGACGTGGTGTTTCGCCCGAGCATACCCAAACCAAGGAAAGCGTAGACGATGCCTACTATTGAGCAACGCAATAAGGCCGCCGCCAGACGGATCATCGAAGATGTGATTGGGACAGCAGATTTCGACCTCGCAAAGCAATTGATTGCAGACGACTTTCGCAATCTTCGAACAGGCCTACAAGGCGCCGTACAGGCCCTCGGAGTACAGCGGAGCATTCGTGGCGACGCAGCGTCGTCTCTGGATGGATTCATGAATGGCTTACAAGTCATTCGACGCTCCTTCCCCGACTGGCACCACACGGTAAACCTACTGATTGCCGAAGGAGACCTGGTCATGGGAACATGGACATTGAGTGCCACATTCAGTGGTGACCCATTTCTTGGATTTAATTCCAATGGCAAGAATGTTACGAAAGATGAGGCCGGCGTATTGAGGTTCAAGGATGGAAAACTTCAAGAGTTCTGGGGCTTGTCAGATTCCCTAGAGTTCGTCCTATCACTCGGTGCGCGACTTCAGACGTGACAACAAACCAATAATAATATAATTAAAGGAGTAGACAATGTTTTCAAACGTCGCAGAAGCCCCGTTCCGCTATCGCGCCTCCGGAGAGATAGAGAATTCCGCTCCGCAACAGGAAATTGTGAGATTCGATCGAGTTCTCACTCGCCTCGGCGATCAAGTTATCTATGACCACATCAGCTTTTCTATCAAGGCTGGCGAGTTTATATGCATTCTCGGACCGAGTGGATGCGGGAAATCCACCGCCCTCCGTCTCATCGGTGGACTATTGCAACCGGACAGCGGCAACGTGGTCATTGCAGGCGGCACTCCGGCTAACAACTGGAAGCGCATCGCCTATGTCTTTCAATCTCCGCGGTTAGCCCCTTGGCGGACTGCTCTTGCCAACGTGGAAATGGGGATGGAGCTACGCGGCGCCTGGAGTCGCAACGAGAGGCGCGAACGAGCCTTGAATGCACTTCAGCTCGTCGGCTTACACAAGGAGGCAGCTCGTCTGCCAGCCCAACTTTCCGGCGGCGAGCGCCAGCGTATTGCAATTGCGCGAGCACTCGCGGTAGATCCGGAAATCATCCTTATGGATGAACCGTTCTCAGCGCTTGATCCAAACACTCGAGCTCTAATGCGAAATGAACTGCTCGAACTATGGAATAAAACGGGCAAGACCGTCATCTTCGTCACTCACGACATCGATGAAGCACTTGTGCTCGCCGATCGAGTCCTTGCTTTTTCAAGGAAGCCTACTCGCCTCGAGCGCAGTCTCAGTATTGACCAACCCCGACCAAGAGACTTGCGGTGCCCCACCTTACACACTATCCGCGACGAGCTCCTATCCTGGTTCTCAGCAATGGATATCGCAGACGGTAAGAATGATTGCACGGAGGAGAACTTAAATGCGTAGCCTTAAAAAAGTACTGGCGACAATCTCTGGTCTATTCCTCTTTACTGCCGGTGAGTCGGTTTTCGCTGCCGAATCGATCTCATATGCGTATCTTAAAGATCCTGCCCAAGAAGCTCTGATCTATGCGATTAAGGCCGGCAAAATCAAATCGGACAAGATCACCATCGATCTGAAGGCACTAACTGTGCCATCGCTAACGCAAGCGACTACGACAAAACAATTTGACGTCATTCAAACCAGCGCTCTTGCCGTTCCAGACGCGGCGACTCGTGGCCTAGATTTGAAAATTATTGGCATCGGCCAAAAGCTTGTCCCGAATGGAGAGGGTATGGCCCTTTGGACGACGGCTGAAAGTAGCATCAAGTCCATACAAGATCTTAAAGGTAAGAGCTTGGGTGTCACGGGTCTGAAGTCAATGGGAACGACAATGATCCGCCTGGCTCTATTGAAGCGCTATGGTTTTAACGTATCACTAGCCGGAGGTGATGTAAAGCTGGTGGAGATGCCCTCCCCCAACTTGCCCGCCGCGTTGTCACAGCACCGCATTGAAGCGACCAATCTTATCCCGACCCAGGCATTTCAAGTACGGTCAGACCCAAATTTCAAAAAGTTTGGTGATTTGTCTGGAGACATTAAGGCGTTGATCGGCTCGGATGTGGTTTATTCAGTTCTCGTCAGTTATCCGGACAGACTCAAGGCACGACCGGAGGCGTTCAAAGAATTCATTCGAATCATGAAAGCTTCCCTGGACTATACACAAGCCAATCGAGCGGAAGTGTTTAGGGCTGTATCGAAGGAAACTGGTATGCCGGTGGAGTATTTTGAAGCTTGGTTTGACCACTACATTAGCTTCCCAGTAATCGTCGGGCAGAAGGACATTGTGTCCTTGGAGAAGATCTGGAGTTTCTCGAAGGAGCTTGGGGTAATCTCGTCTTACCCTAGCGGAGTGGCTGCCGTTTGGCAAGGAGTCTTGTCCCAATGAAACTGCACAGCATGCAGGGCGCCAGGGAGACAGGGCCCTCGTCACTGTCGATTTCGCCTAAACTGGCTGCGCATCTTTTTACTCTTGCAGCCCTAGCCATGTGGTTTCTGGCGTCATTGGCTCTTCCGCCGTACTTGATTCCAGGGCCGACACTGGTAGCGAGAACTCTATGGGGCATGGTTTCTGACCAAGAAACCATGGCTAATGTGTATGCATCGATATTACACGTCGGTCTCGCTCTGATTGCATCATTCATCGTCGGTACGCTGCTGGCCATCCTATCCCGCGAGATTCAGCAACTCGACATTCTAATTCGTCATCGAATTCTTCCATTCATCAATTCATTTCCCGGTGTAGGCTGGGCGCTTCTGGCGCTAGTTTGGTTCGGAATTGGAAGCACTTCTGTCATATTTACCATCACGTTGGTGCTTACTCCGCTCGCCATCATCAACATGCGCGCCGCAATTGACAGCGTTGACCACGAGCTTATCGAGATGGGGGCGAGCTTCGGAAGAAACAAACTTGAGTTACTTCGCCTCATCGTCTTTCCCTCGGTAGTCCCATATGCCTTTGCAACATTTCGAATCAATTTTGGTACTGCATGGAAGATTACTTTGACTGCCGAGCTTTTTGGCGGCGGAGCCGGCCTCGGATTTCTGCTGAACATTGCCAGACAGGGTTTCGATATGTCGACAATTTTCGCCATATTCGCGGTAATCATGTCGATCATCTATTTTGTAGATCGATTGATCTTCGCTCCGTTACAGCGCCTTCTTGGTGAACCAAATGCTCGCGAATCGTGAAATGTTGAAGGTGCACACGCCGAAATCAGCGCGGCTTATTGCGGACGGCTTCCTCGTAGCTGTGCTCGTCATATGGTGGTATGCGGCCAAAGGACTTCCCGCTTATGTGTTGCCGGGACCTGTCGATGTCATGAGCAACTTGCTCAGATTTGGATATGACCCCGAAATGCTTTGGCATCTTGGCAGTACTGGCGCCCGCGTACTCGGTGCGGTATTGATCTCAACCTTCCTTGGTACCGCCTTCGCAGTCTTACCGTTGTGGTGGCCCTGGGCATCGGAGATTGTCGAAAATCGGATTCAACCATTTGTTAATGCTATTCCATCCATTGGATGGGCAATCATTGGCGTTATCTGGTTTGATGTGTCAAATTTTGCGGTGATGTTCGTTCAAGTCGCTATTCTGGTCCCGTTCTGCCTTGTCAACGTTACGGTTGGAATTCGGCAGTTGGACCTCGAAATTATCGAGATGGGTAGAAGCTTCACGCGGACTAATAGCATTATTTTCTTCAAATTAGTTCTACCACTATTGATGCCATTCATTGCGTCGTCTCTTAGAATGGCACTTGGGATGGCGTGGAAACTATCCTTGGTTTCAGAGCTGTTTGGTGCTAGTTCCGGCCTTGGATTTGTCATGCTAAATGCTCAGGAGAGCGGCAACATCGCCCTCGTGATTGCGACTTGCTGCACGGTTGTAATCGCTTACGTTGCGAGCGACCGTTTGATTATGACACCGATCACGGAGTACTTTTCCGGACGTTCGAGAAAAGGTCGTATCATTCCTGTCAACCAATAACTTTTTAAATTCCTAAAATGGATAAGATCTCAACCATCGTATTTCCTGGCGGGTTCAACTGGCCACTATTTGCAGCAACCGAGCTAGGCTTTTTTGAACGTGAACGGCTGGATGTCAGCATTACTCCAACGCCGAATTCCGTATACCAGATGACCTCGCTGATCGGCGGCGAGTTTGACATCGCCATGACCGCGTTTGATAACGTGGTCGCCTATCGGGATGGCGCGACTGACGCCAAAGCTTCGCAGCAAGCTGATGTAGTCGCCGTCAGCGGGGGGGACCGAGGATTCCTCTCACTTGTCTCCACCGCTGAATTCACCGATATCAGTTCACTGAAAGGTCACAAAGTCGCAGTTGATGCTTTAACGACTGGTTACGCATTTGTCTTGATGGACATACTTGCCAATTTCGGCCTGGCTAAGGCGGATGTGGAATTCGTAAAGGTCGGAGGAGTCGCGGACCGCTTCAAAGGGCTTCTCAAGCATGATTTCGATGCGACGCTTCTCGTTTCGCCCTTCGACCTGATTGCGAATGCCAAAGGATTTCGAACTCTGGCAAGCGCTTTTACCCAGCTGGGGTCGTACCAAGGGGTAGTGGCTGCGGTGCGGCGGTCCTGGGCGCTCGAGAACCGAGAACTACTCGTTCGATTTATTCGTGCGCAGGTCGCTGGCGTCCAATGGCTCTACGCGCCGGAGAATCGAGATGAGGCTATCCGAATTCTCATAAAGCACTTGCCCCAGATCGGGCCTGAGCTGGCGCAAGCGAGTTACGCTGCGATGATCGACGGGAACCAGGGTTTTCAGCAAGATGCAGCCGTCGACCTCGAAGGGATGCAAACCGTGCTTGGACTCCGCCGAAAGTACGTGGAATCCTGCCAAAGCGGACGTCAACTCTCTGAGTACATTGACCTGTCATTCTATAATGACGCCCTTCAGGACGAACGGCAGGTAATTCAGTGACGACAGGAACTCACGCAAATGTCAAACTCACAGCGGACTAACGAGATCGAAAGCCTAGACAGCTCGCTCGGGCGCCGAGATCGCGGCAAATTGGAAAAGTACAGGCGGATCGTTCAAGCCGCTCGCGATGTGTTTCGGGAAAAGGGTTTCGAAGCTGCTACAACTCGCGAGATAGCAGATCGAGCGGATATTGCAATTGCCACGCTGTTTGTCTATGCAAAGGACAAGCGCGATTTGCTATTCCTTCTCATCAACGATGAGCTTGACACTCTCTTGCAGAAACAGTTTGATGTGCAACCGAAGGATGGATCGTTGCTCGGCCAGATTCTCCATATTTTCGCCTGTCAATATGAATATTTTGCAAGCGACGCCGTATTATTTAGGGCCGCTCTTCACGAGTCATTTCATTTTGACAGTGATACCGGAAAGGATGGCCCTCAGGTAAAGCGCTGGCGAGAGCGTCACGAGCGTGGCATGGGCTACCTTGAAAAGATAATCGAGGCGAATCAAGCGTCTGGCGGCATTCGCCCTGAGGTCAACCCTGCCACTGCCGCGTGGTTGCTTGTTTCAATCTACCGGGCTCAGACTCTCCGCTGGCTTTCTGGAAAGACGCCCACGGCAAAGAAGGGGATTTCCCAGTTACGAGAAGTTATGGAGCTTCTTGTCAACGGACTTGAAAAGTGAAGGAGCGCTGACTTCTTCACCGGCTCGGATAACCAAATTTATACTTACCATGGAATCGACACCAAAAATTCTCGCTTTCTCGGGTAGCACTCGAAAAGCTTCATTCAATAAGCGGCTTATTTCTCTGGCGGTGGCAGAGGCCGACCATCTGGGCGCGGATGTAACCTTGGTTAATCTTGGCGATTTTCCATTGCCGATTTACGATGGCGACATCGAAGAAGAACAGGGCGTTCCAAAGAATGCTACGGCGTTAAGGGATATTATGATCGCCCATCATGGTTTTATCATCGCGTCACCTGAATACAATAGTGCCATCTCGCCATTGCTTAAGAATGTTCTGGATTGGACCAGCAGGCCAACAAAAACGCAGGAAGGCAAGCTTCCATTTTCCGGGAAATCTGTGTCACTGATGAGCGCATCACCGGGTGCCTTCGGTGGTTTTCGCGGCTTGTCTAGCCTGAGCTCGATTCTCTTCAGCCTTGGAATGCATGTGCTTCCCGACATGGTCATTGTCCCAAGTGCGCCCCAGGCATTCTCACCAGAGGGCAAGCTCACATCTGAACGATTGCAGCATAGTCTCGCAAATGCGGTGGCAAAGCACGTCCTATTCCTAAGCGTGTGCAAGAGTCCAACTGCGCTTGTGGCCTGACTAGCATGGCAATCTCTTCAGAGACGTTTCGCGAACTTTTCGCGTCGTTCGCGTCTACGGTAACGATAGTCACAGCATATGCGGATGACGCGCCCTCCGGCGCTACTGTCACAGCCTGTTCAAGTGTGTCGGCGCAGCCACCGCTTATCATGGTCGCACTTGGCCGCGAAAGTAGAACATTGAGCCAGATACTTCGGGCTGGTAGATTCGGTGTTAATGTCCTAGCTGATCATCAGGAGGCAGTTGCAAGACTGTTTTCTCAATCGACGGTGAACAAATTTTCACGCCTTGATTGGATCCTTGACGGTGACGTTCCCTGCTTGCCGGATAGCTGCGGCTTTGTGGCGGCAAGGCTTTCGTCCGAACTCACAGTTGGTGACCACGTTCTAATTGTGGGGTCCATAGAGAAGGTCTCCTGCACTTCACAGACTCCATTGCTATACCATCGACGCCAGTTCGCTCGATGTGAGCAAATAGGCGTTAAGGCGAACGCATCCGTAGCTTGATCGCTGCGTCGCTGCCTACCACGGCAAAGCTAGGGGATGGCGCTCGCTCTCCCCATCTGGCTTCCACGGTTGCCACGCTAAAGCGAGGCCGGAAGCCCCCCCCTTTTTATACCTCGCCGGTCACACCCACCACTTCAGTCCAATATCCCAATAGCGGGCAGCTCAATGCCTCGAACCATCACTTCGTCGTAGAGCGCCGTTCAGGTGGCCAGGCACAAGTACTTCATCTCCAGGTACTCTTCGATACCGTAGCGTGATCCTTCTCGTCCAACGCCGGATTGCTTGATGCCACCGAACGGCCCTACCTCATTTGAGATCATGCCCGTGTTGATCCCCACCATGCCGTACTCGAGTGCTTCCGCCACTCGCCAAATCCGCTCCAGATTGCTCGAAAAGAAGTACGCAGCCAAGCCGAACTCAGTGTCGTTCGCCATGCCTATAACTTCTTCATCACTACGGAAGCGAAACAGGGGCGCCAGCGGACCAAACGTTTCCTCGCGGGCCACGCGCATGGCCGGAGTTGCCTCGGACACTACGGTGGGCTCAAAAAAGGTGCGCCCAAGTGCATGGCGCTCACCTCCAACCAGCACGGTGGCTCCGTGCTTCACCGCATCAGCAATATGTTCCTCAACTTTTCTGACAGCCTCTTCGTCGATCAGCGGACCCTGCGTGACGTCCGGGGCTAACCCATTTCCCGGCCGAATCCGTGCGACTGCGGTCACCAGTCGCCGTGCGAGCTCGTCATAGACGTGGTCATGCACGTAGATGCGATTGGCGCATACGCAGGTCTGGCCGCTGTTGCGGAACTTCGCCGCCATGATGCCATCCACCGCACGGTCAAGATCGGCGTCCTCGAATACAATCAGCGGGGCGTTACCGCCCAGCTCAAGCGAAAGTCGTTTCACCGTGTCGGAACACTGAGCCATTAGCAGGCGACCAACTTCAGTCGAACCCGTGAAACTAAGCTTGCGTACAAGCGGGCTGCTGCACAGCACGCCGCCAATCTTCTTGGCATCGCCGGTCACAACCTGAAGTACTCCCCCCGGGACACCTGCCTCTTCGGCTAGCACTGCAAGCGCCAGCGCCGTAAGTGGTGTCTGCTCGGCGGGCTTGACGATGATGGTGCAGCCAGCGGCCAGCGCCGGACCGACCTTCCGGGTAATCATAGCGGCCGGGAAGTTCCAGGGCGTGATTGCGGCGCACACTCCGACCGGCTGCCGCAGCACCAACAGTTTCTGATCAGCGCGCGGGCTGGCCAGCACGTCGCCGTCGACACGCTTGGCCTCCTCGGAAAACCACTCGAGAAACGACGCGGCATATGCGATTTCACCGCGTGCTGGCAGAACAGGGCAAGCCGCTAACTGAATGTTGTAGCATGAGGTCGCTCCAACGCCTCAAGATGGAGGCGCGTACCTTGCCCGTCTGCGCGCGCCAGCTCTCTAGCGCCCGCGCCGCCGAAGCGACAGCTATCTGCGCTTCCATTTCGCCGGCCATCGGCACGGTGCCAATCGCGTCGCCCGTCGCCGGGTTATTCACAATAATCCGTTCGCCGCTGACGGCATCCCGCCATTCGGCCGCAATCAGCAATTGACTGCGCAGCAAAACTTGGTGTTTTAGCTTCATATCGGTTCTTTTACTCTACCGGGGGCTGTGTAAGCGCTGCTGAGCGTGGCGCTAGATTGACGCACGGTTGGTCATCTTTGCGGCCCGCGATTGCGCCCATCCGCTACATTCCCCCCCAAGAAGACGGGGAGTCAACCGCGCATTCTTGGACTGACAGTTACGGTTCACGGATATCCTGACGTCGACTCCCTGATGACGATCAAGCCATGCCTCCGGTCGGAGCAACTGAAGCGTCAGGGCCGCGTAGTGCCGTCTGGCAACGGTCGACCGACGGAATGGGCAAGCGAATGGCTACGGGCGCCCGCTCGGCAGGCCTGCCGCCCAAGCGCCCCACCGGGGCTACACGCTAAGGTAATCGCTCAGCACGCGTTCGTTACTTCGCAGCATGTCGCTAGTCCCGCTGAAACACACCTCGCCTTTTGACAGTACGTAGTGGATATCGCCCAAGTCCAGCGCTGCACTGAGGTTCTGCTCAATTAGCAAAATTGCCAATCCTTCGGATTTCATCCTTCGCAGAATCTCGACAATCTCGTCGACAATGAGCGGTGCTAGCCCTTCCGACGGTTCGTCAAGCACAATGACGCTGGGGTTCAGCATCAGAGCTCGGGCAATCGCAACCATTTGCTGTTCTCCGCCGGAGAGCTGAAACCCACGATTATTGCGGCGCTCCTTAAGGCGTGGGAACATCTCGTAAATGCGTGCCAGCGTCCATCGATTGTCCCGGCCTGACCTCGCGGCGACGGTTAAATTCTCCTCCACTGACAGACTGGGGAAGATCCCTCGCTCCTGGGGAACGAATCCTACCCCCATGCGCGAAATGCTATAGGACGGCAACCCGGCAATCGCCCTCCCCGCATAGGTAATGCTCCCTAAGCGCGGCTTCAGATAGCCCATTACGGAGAGCGCCGTTGTTGTCTTTCCAGCGCCATTTCGCCCGAGCAGCGAGGTCACCGCCCCGGCTTTTACCTGCAACGAAACACCTCGCAGCACGTGGCTGTTCCCATAGTAGGTGTGGATATCATTCACCTCGAGCATCAGTGTTTCCCTCCGAGATAGACTTCCCTCACACGGGCATCGCCCTGTATCTCCTGCGGAGATCCTGACGCCAAGACCTCACCGTAATAGAGCACCGTAATGCGGTCGGCCAGCGAAAACACTACCTTCATGTCATGCTCAATCATCAAAACCGCCAGCGAAGCGGGCAGCTCCCGCACTAGGTCGATCATGCGATCAGTCTCGGCTGGCGACATTCCCGAGGTTGGCTCATCGAGCAGCAGTAGTTCCGGGTCTGTGGCAAGTGCGATTGCGACCTCGAGCTGTCGCTGTTCGCCGTAAGATAGGCTAGACACCGCGCGCCTGTAATCGCCCGACAGGTGAACCTGCTCGATAAGCTGATCTGCTCGTTCCCACTGTTGCCGCCTCGACCCGACGCTTCGAAGCGCCTCATACCATCCGCCATGCTTTGCTTGGACGGCAAGACGCACGTTTTCGCGTACCGAAAGGCTCGAGAATAGGTTGTTCTTCTGAAATGTACGTCCCATGCCCATCTGACAGATCGCCTCTGGAGCACCCCCGGTAACGTCGCGGTCCTTAAAGAATATCCGGCCCGCTGTCGGCCTAATCTGCCCCGATAGCTGGTGAACCAGGCTCGTTTTTCCCGCACCGTTAGGGCCGATAATGACATGTCGTTGCCCAACCGAGACCTCCAGGTCGACATCCCTCGTCACGACGAGACTGCCGTATGCCTTGCGGAGTGCTTCCGTCTTAAGCAATGTCATGTTTTACCTCCGAAATGTCGCTTGCCGCGCTAGCTAATCCAGCCTCCTTGCGCGACGGTCCACCGAGACTAGACAACCGTCCAATGATGAACCCCCATGCCCCGTCCCTCAGGAACATCACGCAGACGATAAAGATTGCACCCACCCAGAACGCCCAGTACTCGTTGTGAGAACTCATGACTGTTTTCAGCAGCAAGAAGATCCCTGCCCCAACCACTGGTCCGATCACCGTACCGCTGCCCCCCAATACCACCATGATCATCGCGTCACCGGATTGCTGCCAATGTAGGATGTCCGTCGATACGTAGGCATTCAGGAATGCGTATAGCCCACCGGCAACCCCGGCCAGTCCGCCAGCAATCATAAAAGCCAGCAACTTGAAGCGCCGTACCGGATAGCCAATCGCCCGCATGCGCCGTTCATTGTCGCGTATGCCAATAAGAATCGACCCGAGCGGCGACCGAACCAGGCGGGCGAACAGTGCCACCACAATCAAGAATCCGATCGAGATCACCGCATAGCGAGCTCCGGCGCTTTGTGCGAGGCTGATTCCGAATAAATCGGGGGCGACGAATCCAGTCAATCCATCAGTGCCACCGGTCACGCTCCGCCACTTCAGTGCCCCTGCAAACAGCAATTGGGAAAACGCCATGGTAAGCATGAGAAACGATATCCCGCTGGCCTGGATGCAAAACATGCCGATGACCCCCGCTAGCAAAGTCGACGCCGCAACTCCCGCTGCGAACCCGAGCCAGCCTGACACGCCCAGATGCACCCCTAGCGCAATGACTGTATAGGTCGATATGCCGAAAAAGGCAGCATGCCCGAACGACATCATTCCGGTATAGCCAACGAGCAGGTTCAGGCTCATCGCGAATATTCCGAAAATGAGCACCTCAGCGATGATCTCCTTGGCATAGTCAGTCGCGAACCAACCCGCCACCAACAGTATGCACAGGGCCACAAACACGATAGATTGCTTTCGCAGTGTCATTGTCTTATCCCCTAGCGATACCAAACAGCCCTTGCGGTCGGGTCAGCAGCACTACCACCATCAACAGATAAACCAGGAACAACGCGTAATCGGGAAAGAATGCCTTCCCAAACGTATCGATGAACGCGAAGAGCAAGGCACCGACCAACGCGCCACGCAGACTGCCCATTCCGCCGATCACGATCACGATGAATGCAGGTATCAGAACTTCAATATCCATGCCGAGATAGACGCCGAGGATCGGACCGGCGACGATGCCGCCAATCGCTGCGAGGGCAGCGCCAAGGGCAAAGATCGCCGCAAATAGCAATGGCACGTTGATTCCAATGCCGGCGGCAGTGGCCGCGTCATCGACGCCTGCGCGCACCATCGCGCCAATCCGGCTGCGCTCCAGAAACCACCAGATCGCGAACCCAGTTGCCGCGCCAAGCGCCACGACGAAAACGCGATACAGAGGTAGAACTGCTCCACCGACTTCGAGACTGCCTTCCAGAACTGCGGGAGGCGCAATGTTGCGGATTTCGGTGCCCCACAGGAACCTGCAGGCGTCGCCGAAGACCATGATGAATCCGAACGTCAGCAGTACCTGCTTCAAGTGACCGGCGCTGTACATTGGACGGATGAAATATCGCTCCATCACGATCGCCACAATCGCGGCCGGGATCCAGCCAAAGCCGAGCGCCAGCCAGAAGCTGCCGGTTAACTTGATGATGGAAAGCGCGACGAACGCGCCGATCATGAAAAACGAACCATGTGCGAGGTTGACGACATTCATTAGCCCGAAGATCAACGACAATCCGGCTGAGGCCATGAAGAGCAATGCACCCAAGCACAAGCTGTTAATAAATTGTGAGACGAAGAAATCCATAGCGCCTTCTCGTAGGTATGGAAGACTCTGGCCGATCGCGGTCGGCCAGATTGCGGTACGCAGCTGGGTGGTGCTTTAAAGCGGGCGTTTAGCTGGCTCCGCTACTTCGCGCACAGTATGGATAACCTTGTTCGTGATCCGGCCATCAATCTCAGAGACTTCCCGGATATACACGTTCTGGGTCGGACTCTGCGTTTCCGGGGTGAAACGAAACGGTCCACGGGGCGCCTCGAATCTGACCGCACGCATGGCTTCCCGTAGCTTATTCTTTTCGCTCGTATTGCCGTCGACTGCCTCAATGGCTGCTTGTAGGATGCGCGCTGCCACGTAACCATATTCCGCGTACACGTTCGGAAACTCCTTGTAGCGCGCCGTATAGTCCGCCACGAATTTCTTGTTCGCGGCATTGTCTAGCGTATCGGCATAATGCAACGCGTTAATCCCACCCAACGCGGCGCGGCCTTGAGCCGGCAATGTGTCGCCGTCGAGCATGAAGCCCGACCCGGTCAACCGACAGTTCTTGCTCAGTCCATATTCGTCATATTGTTTGACGAACCGCACAGCATCCGTGCCGGCATAAAACCCGAAGGTTACTTTGGCGCCAGTGCTACGGATATCTGCGAGGTACGGGCTGAAATCGTTGTTTCCAAGCGGAGGATAGATTTCCTTCACCACCGTTCCACCGCGCTTCACAAAGCCAGCCTTGAACTCGGCCACGGCGTTGCGACCACCGGCAAAATCGGAAGCCGTAATGACAGCCTGCTTTGCCAGGTTTGCGCAGAGCCATTCGCCCATGGTCGCAAGGGTGGTGTACGACGAGGTCGAGCAACGAAAGAGATAAGGCAGGCCTGTATACGACAGGTCCGTGATTCCGGCACCGGAGCAAAGTACGAAGGCCTGGCTCTGGCGCATGTACTGAACTGCCGCCATTGCGATATTGCTACCCTGGATTCCGGTGATGAGGTCGCAGGAATCGGATTCAATCAGCTTCTTCAGCTTCTGCAGGCCGACCTGCGGATTGAGCTCGTCGTCCTCTTTCAGCAGTTCGATCTTCCTGCCGGCAATAGTGTTGCCGATCTGCTCGAAATAGAGGTTCATCCCGTTAAGGTTCGCGCTACCGAGCGCAGCGTACACCTTTGAGAAGGTGTTCAGCACGCCGATCCGCAACGGTGCGACGGACTTCGCAAGTACTGCCGGAGCAAGGCCGCCGAACAACGCGGTTGCGCCTAGTGCGCCCGCGCCCTTGATGAACTGGCGACGCGATGCCGCGACGCCTTCGTCTTCCTGGTAGTTGTACATGTCTCCTCCGTTTTCTATCAGCCGCGACCTGTTACGGAGCAACGTGGCAGTCAGCGGCCGTGGATGGTGATTTCACAAAGTCGGAAGGAAATTTCTTACAAATTCATCATCTCCCGATAGTGCTTATAGAACGCCCGGATGAGCACTTCCGTCACCATGTGGTCCTGCCTCTCGACGTCGCGCCCGCCCATCTCGACCACGGCACTACGATGCCCGTAATGGTGGGCGCCATGTTGCGTTTCGCATAGCACCTCCCCATCTTCCATTGCGACAAAACCGGCAGGCCCGTAAAGGTTCGCATGGCGCACGCGCAGACGCGTCATTTCGTCATCGTCGTCTTCGTAGCCAAAGAACGTCCATGCCAGTTCGAACGAATCCGTGCCCTTCGGAATGACGTGACGAACGCCGAGCGTGTTAGCCTGCTGATGAATGACGACGCTTGGAAAGTGAGCGATTGCGACCACCTTCCCATCATCGAATTCGCGGCGCGGGCTCACGGTATCAGCATCCAGCAGTTCCAACGCCTCCTTGAAGCGCGCGATCTCTGCAGCCGCTTCCGACTTGGTCTTTCCGACGTTGCGTGAAACCATGATGCTATGGCCTGAATCGCCTGGAATCGATTCCGATTGTGTATCTGCGCGCCACAAGCCGAATGTAATCAGGAACGAATGCAGCAACGTCGCGTGGTATGGGTCCTTCAGATTCTCAAAATAGAGCTTCCAATTTCCGGGGATGAGTTGCCGGTTGTAGCCAAGCAATCGAAGCTTCTTTCCGGGAAACTGGCGACGAAGATTCACCAACACTTCTTCGCCGCAATACTCGGCAAATGGCAGCGGGTTCTCTGAGAAACTGGCCCAAATTGTGCCCCCCTCGACGTGCACGGAGAGGGACCGCAGGCCATGTTGACGATTATCGAAATCGGATGGCATGCCGCCCTTCTTTAGCACACCACGCTTGAGCGGCACGCCCTGAAGATTTCCCTCGAGTCCGTAGTTCCATTGATGGTACGGGCAGGTGAAAGACTCTTCCTTTCCTTTGTTCTTCCAGCACACGCGAGCCCCACGATGGGCACACTGGTTCTCCCACACGTGGATTCTGTCGTTCTCTCCCCGTACCACCACCACCTGGCGCTCGCCGATCCAACTGCGCTTGTATGACCCCTTCTCGGGGATCTCACACTCAAGTGCGACGTAATTCCACGTTGGCCCGTAGTAGAACGTTTCCAGTTCACGCTGATAAATGTCCGGATCCGTATAGACCCAGTACGGTACGCGCGTCCAACCCTCCGAAGGCCAGTGGCGTTCTGCGGCACCCGATGATGCCGATACGGCTTTCATTGTGTGTTCCATCGTTGTCTCCTCCCTCTTATCACACGGGTACGATTAGAGAGCGCCGTACATGGTGATTGTCGAATACGGCTAGGCGCTGCCTGAACTTCAGGGTCCCGCCCACGCGAACCAGCACGTCGATGTACTGGCCAACCAGGAACACGGTGGGATCGGCATCTGACATCGCTTCGGTCAGGAGAAAATTGCCCCGCGCATGAATCTCGCCATCCTCGATTGCGGTGATACGAACACCACTGATGAAGTGCCGCCAGATGCGCGGCACGTACACCTGTGTTTCACGAAGTGCAGTGACACGGTCTTGCACCATATTAACGCCGTCACAATAAATGGTTGCCTGGGGTAACCCTTCGGCATAGTTCTCACGCGAGACAACCTGGTAAATGCAGTCCTCGATGAAGTACGAGGGGAACCTCTCGACTTCATCATGGTCGAGCAAGTCCGCCACTTCGTCATACAAACTCCGAAGTTCGCTTTCCAGCGCGATCGTCTCGGCGTTACGCTGCACTTCTTTCACCAGCGGAGCAATCCGATCTTTCATTTGCCATCACTCCCCAAGGCTGCCGAGGTTCGTCTGCACGCCGTAGTCCGTGCCCAGCTTCAGGATTGGCGACTTGAGCGTTTCCTGCCACAGCAGCGATTCATTGGCGATATGCAACGGATGATCCTGAATTGTGAGAGCAATGAATCCCTGCTCGCGCGAAGCGTGGTTGTGTATCGACCAGCCTGGCGCTGAAAAATGTAAATCCCCTTCCGACCATTCGATCTTTTCACCATTGACCACGCTCTTTCCGTGCCCCCACATGATGTAGTTGATTGCGGCCGATGTGTGGCGGTGAGGCTTGTCGACCTTTCCTGGTGGCAGCTTCGCGATGGTGGCAAAAAAGCTGGGCGAGGTACCGATCCGACGCTCGGTTGCCGGGTTATAGAGCACGTAGAGATGTCGTCCGGTGTAGCCCAGATCCATGCCGTAGACCGTCTCCAGATGGGGCGCCACTTCCTTCCACGGCCAGTGCAGCGCCCTCGAGTCCACAGGGTCAATGTCGACCAGCCATTCGTAGCCGAGCAATTGCGCGCCGTCCGATCCAATCGGGATCGGCTTCGATGCATCGCGCGCGCGACGCTGCCCCTTCACCGTATCGTCTACGACGCCACTGGACTCGATCACTTGCGGCTTGTCATTGACGTAATGGACTTCGAGCCGTTCAAGCAATGGAGCGTTGCTGTAGGACAGACGGACGAACAGGTCATCCCCGTTGTTTTCCACAACTTGCGGTTGCATTGACGGTGTATTCCATACGTCGAACTTCTCGACCTCGAATACCTTCGAGTCCGTCCTGACTACACCGCTGCCACGAATGCACATGTCGACGCGGCTCGAGTTGCGCAGCACCGGTTCGCTTCTCTCGCCCGGCTTGAGTACAATTATCTGCACATCGATTCCGGGCGCATACGCCGGCACCGGGCCGGTATTCATCGGATGATTTACCGACGCAACCCGACGCCCGTCTGCAGGACTGCCTAGACTTGCGAGACGCTCGATCTCCGTCTCGATGGCGGCCTTGCGCAGCACGACTGTTGGCCAGAAGGCTTGCTCCCGGGCCGGCGCCCCGCTCAAGTCAACCAGAGTAATACCGTTGTTCATCCGTGTCTCCTTTGACTGTGCTATTTATTTTGGCCAGTAGCTCTTGTCGGTTAGTTGGTCCAGCGTATCGTGGCCTTGCTGGTCAGCGGAAATGGAGTGCCTCTTCCATTTTCCACGGCGCGCTGGTATGCAAGAGCGGCGACGGTCAGATCTGAGATACCCATTCCCATCGACTTGAACAACGTGAGGTCACAATCATCCGGCGCAGACTCGTGATCGGCAATGACGCTGCCGAGTGGGCGAACCTTATCCCAATCCCCGGCACCAGGCCCCTTCTCGAAATAGTCGATGAGTTCGCGTGATGCCTTGCGCGCGTTCGCCACGTCATCGACCGCTATGAATCCAACACGCGCGAATACGTCCTGATTGAACTCAGCGTTGACCGGAAGGATTGCTCCGACAGCGTTCAAGTGGGCGCCGCGCGCAAGCATTTCCGCTTTCAGGAACGGCTCACGGGCGCGAGTCACGGTCGTGACGATTGATGCGCCGTCTGTCGCCGCCTCCAACGTCGTGGCTTCCACAACATCGATATCGAATTGCTCGGCTACCAACGAGCAGAATGCACGCCGCCTCTCGGGCGTGGGGCTCCAGATGCGAATGCGTTTCAAGGGGCGCACCAGATGGATCGCTGCAACTTGAGCGAGGGCCTGCCTCCCAGTACCGATCATCGCCATATCGTTGGCGCCACTCCGGGCGACCCATTGCGTACCGAGACCCGTAATCGCCGACGTGCGCAGTTGACCGAGGCAGTTCGCTTCCATCACCGCCAACAGCCTGCCCTCATTTGTGTCGAATAGGACAAACACTGCCTTGGCACCATTTGGCGTATTGATCCAGTTCTTGTAGCCGCAAAATCCGGCCTTCACCATCGCGGAGCCAAGCGAATGCATTGACGACGCGGAGCCGATACTCCCGAGCGCCTTCGTGACGTTGAAGGCTTCACCTTTTCCTAGCTGTCGGACGCCGTCCTCCAGCGCTCCAACTGTATCCTTAAGACTGACGAGCGATGTAATCTCTTCCTCGCTCAACCAGATAGCCGCCTCGTTCATCTTCACCTCTTCAGTTCTGAAATTCATTCCTGACCGTGTTGCAAAGCTCGCCAACTCCTTTGATTGCGACCTCGAAGACATCACCGTGGCGCAGATAACGCGGAGGCTGGCGCGACATGCCCACGCCGGCCGGGGTCCCGGTGGCAATCACATCGCCCGGCATCAGTTCTGTAAAAGTCGATAGATAGGCGACGAGTCTGGCGACCGGGAAAATCATGTTGCTAACCCAGTCACGCTGCACAGTCTCGCCATTTAGTCGCCCGAGGACCGTCAATTCTTCAGGTGCTGGGACTTCGTCTTGCGTCACCAGCCAGGGACCGAAGCCCCCCGAGCTGACGAAGTTTTTCCCTGCGGTGGCTTGCGTAGAGTGGCGCTGCCAATCGCGCACCGAGTTTTCCGCGATGCAGGAATAGCCAGCGACATACTGCAGTGCCTCCTCTTCCTTTATTCGGCGGGCCGGACGCCCAATAATGACGGCCAACTCAGCCTCATAGTCGAATTGTTCGGATTCGGCCGGCCGGACTACTGGTTCTCTGTGTCCCACGAAGGACGAACTGAACCGAACAAACACCGACGGCCTCTCCGGGACGGGCAATTTGGCCTCTTGCGCATGGAGGAGATAATTTAGGCCTATGCACAGGATCTTTTGTGGATCCGTGATAGGTGGAAGCAGAGTCGCATCGGATAAGGGAATGCCATTCTCGTTTTCCCTTTCAGCCAAGCGTTGCGCGATGCCATCAATGCCCTCAAGGGCAAGCGCCTCGCGAAGCGTCTTTGCAATAGGTACCGCCAGATCGATGATCGAGCTGCCGACCACGGCCCCATAAGATGGTTGAGGCACTGCCCTTGTACGGTCAAGGTAGCTGACCAGTTTCATCTGTTCCCTCCTAGGGTCACCGAATTGGCGACTTACGCCTTTCGAGATATTGGGGAGTTTCGGCCGGCCCACACAGCTGCGCAATGCTGCCGTGGGAACAGCAGCTGTTCCTAACTGGTCAGGTCTGGATATCGAACCTGACGAAGACTCGCTCGCCTTCCGTCCTGGCAGGATAGGCTTGAATGTCGGCCGTCAGTGGGGCACACAGCGCCCGTCCATTGCGCACGTCGAAACGTCCTTGATGCAGGGGACATTCAATCTCGTGGCCCTCAAGAAAGCCGTCGCAAAGGCGCGCACTGCCATGTGTGCAGAGATTATCAGTGGCATATACCGCGCCATCGACGCGATATAATGCGATTTCCTTTCCTTCGACAGCTGCAGCCAGCGGAGTATCGTCCGAGATATCTTCCGCAGCGCACACATCCAACCAACGCTCACTCATGGGAAAGTCTCCTTACTTATCGCAGCGAGATTTGCTCTCGTCTTGATATGTATTTTGGTAGGAAACCACCGGGGAGGCCAGATCACTGACCGGAACAACATCTGTTCCGTCGCAGATGGGATTAGCAGCACCGCGCGAAATGGCTGCTCAGCAAGCGTGGCAGCTTCGGGTACGCCTAGCTATCACTTCGCAGAAGGGCAGGCTCCGTTTTTGGACCCCTTATTGAGGCCGGGCCTGGCGACCAGGCAGACGTTGACGCCCCCCCGAACAAGGCGCAAGGTTCACCCGACGTCGGCGTGTGTTTGGGTCTACAGGCCTACCGCAAACCGGTGAAACATTCACGCAAAAAATCGACAGCGACACCCAGCTTTGGGGACGTGATGCTACGCTGGAGCATTACGGCATACACCGCACGGTTAGTAGGGACATAGCTGCCCAGAATCTCGACGAGGGTGCCAGCAGCCAGGTCAGGCTCCACCAGCCAGCGGGGCGCCATCATAACACCCATGCCGTCGAGGCAAACCATTCGTACCGTCTGACCGCTGTCCGTAGCAAAGTTGCCTTTGACGTGCACGCTCCCCACCTCGTCTCCCTGCTGAACCTGCCAACGGGTACTAAATGTGTATCCTCGTGTAATCAGGCAATTGTGGTCCATCAGATCCTCGGGAACCGTCGGGGTACCGTGTGCCTCAAGATATTCAGGAGCCGCGCAAAAGATACGACTGTACGGAGCGAGTTTGATTGCCTTCAGCCCAGGATCCAAGTCATCGGCGATACGGACTGCCACATCGATACCCGCCTTGTAGAGGTCGAGCTTCTCCATAGAGAAGTTGAGATCAATGGACAAATACGGGTTCTGCCGCATAAAGCCAGTCAAACGTGGTGCGATCATGGCCTGGCCGAGCATTAATGGCGCGGTCATTCGAAGATGACCTGTCGCCTGATCCTGCATGCAGGACATTTCCTCTGCCGCCTGGTCCAACTCTCGGAGCGCACGCATGGCGTGATCGTAGAGCAGTTGGCCGACTTCGGTCACCACAAGGCGGCGCGTATTGCGATTCAGTAAGCGCTGGCCGACTTTGCTCTCAAGAGCAGCCACGCGCTTGCTGACCATAGCCGGATTAGCGCCCATGCGCCGGGCGACTTCGGAAAAGTTACCGATTTCGACTGTCCGTACGAAAATACGCAGCGTAGTCAGATCTTCGAAGCCACCCGCCGCATCCCTCATGAACTCCGTCATCACCCTGCCCATCGCCCCTCCCTGGCCAATTACGCTCATCCGCGGGCCGCTAATGGCCCCAAGCGTTGTCAGGTCAGCGAGGTTTTGCTAGCGCCCAGCTACGCCGGATGCCAAAGGACATGCAAGTGCCCGCGCCCTAACTTGGGATTTTCCGGGAACGGTAGGTCTTTGAAAACCTAGGATTTTCATGGTGCGCGGGTTGCTGCACCGCAGCATAAGTAAAAGAGAGGTTCCGCGTTCAGTACACGCTGGGGCCAGCGGGCTTTTCTTGAGCAGGTAAGCTCACACACTGGAATCGACGTGCAAGGGCTTCTGCCCCTCTTGCAAGAAGAGTCGTATCCACGCCGACGGCGGTAAAGGTCGTCCCGAGTTCGAGGTACCTTCGCGCCAACGCTTCGTCGCCGATCAGAATGCCGGCGGCCTTGCCGGCCCGGCAGATGCGACCAATAGCATTCTCGACCGCCTCCTGCACATCGGGATGTCCTGGCTGCCCAAGATGGCCCATATCGGCGGCAAGATCCGAAGGCCCAATGAAGACGCCATCGACGCCGTCGACTGCGCTAATCGCCTCCAAGTTCGCCAGCGCGGCGCGAGTTTCTACCTGCACCAGAACGCATAGTTCCTCGCCTGCTCGAGCAAGGTAGTCAGAAGACCGATTCCATTGCGATGCCCGCGCCAACGCGGCACCGACCCCGCGGATGCCTTTCGGTGGATAGCGTGTGGCAGCCACCGCAGCGGCGGCCTGTGAAGCATCTTGCACCATCGGCACGAGCAGATTGCGGGCACCGACATCCAGCAGTCGCTTGATCTCCACCGGGTCGTTCCAGGCACAACGCACGACCGGATGCACCGGGTATGCCGCCAACGCCTGCAACTGCGCCAATATCGAATCCAGTGTGTTGGGCGCGTGCTCCCCGTCAATCAGCAACCAATCAAACCCCGCACCAACTAGCATCTCGGCGGTATATGCGCTCGGGATGCCGAGCCATAGGCCGATCAACGATTTCCCCTGCTTCAAGGCCGTTTTGAATAGGTTCTCGCTCATGACATTTATCCGAAGTGACAGGACACCGGCCCCAGCGAGCCGTAGTCGGCGAGCAATGTGTCACCCTTTTTGACAAATACAGGCCGTGTAAACGATCCACTCAGTATCACTTGGTCCTTTTCCAGTGCAACCCCGTACGCGGATAGCTTGTTCGCCAGCCAGACCACACCGTTGGCGGGATGATTGAGGACGCCTGCAGCAACGCCCGTTTCCTCAATAACCGAGTTCTGCGAAAGGATTGCGCTAACCCATCGCAGGTCCACGTCACCGACACGCACTGGCCGTCCCCCCATGACGACGCCGGCGTTGGCCGCGTTGTCGGCGATCGTATCGAACACCTTGCGTGAACGCTTGGTCTCAGGATCCACCATGTGGGAGCGGGAGTCGATAATCTCCAAAGCAGGCGTAACGTAGCGCACTGCGTCGAGCACGTCGAAAAGCGTCACGTTTGGCCCTTCGAGTCGGCGGTCCATAATGAAGGCAAGTTCGACCTCAACTCGCGGTGCGATAAAGCGGTCTGTCGGGATGGTAGAACCATCTTCGAAAAACATATCCGCGAGCAAAACCCCATAATCGGGCTCGTTTATCCCAACCGCCATTTGCATCGCGCGCGAGGTTAGACCGATTTTATGCCCGCGCAGCGGATTGCCTTCATTGATCTTCCTCGTGACCCATTCGCGCTGAATCGCGTATGCATCCGACACCGTGATATCCGGATAGCGCAACGAAATTTGCTGGATTTGATTCCGCGTCTTCTCTGCATTCAGAAATTCTTCGGCGATGGAATTGATGATCGATGGATTTAGCATAAGTTTATGGTCCGTGTCTTCTTACTTTTTATGCGGAGGGCAACATCAAGCGGCTCCTCTTGCAGGAGATGCGCCATTGGCTGTCCTCCATCACGAGATCATCGGTGCAATCGCGTACACCCAAGAGTTTTGGTTTGCTCATGCTGCCGTCAGTTCCAGTCAGAGTTTCGTAGGCAGTCATGTAGTAGCGCAGGCGTGCAGTCGTTTCTGATCCGTGCTCGACCCAGAGATTTGTCACAAGGTGTCCTGTGCCCCTGTACGGGTCACGCCTTTCCAAGGCGGCAAACACAGCATCAGGGCCAACAAGCTCCTCCCCCTGGCGGTGCCAGATACCATTTCTCGCCATCAGTCGAGCAGTGCAGGCATGGTCACGCCGATCTAGACCTGCAAAAAACTGATAGACCACCGTCGACAAGAGATTGATGTCATAGAAATGCATCTGGTGGATCCCCCTCCGGATTGCGGCTTCGTGAGCCAGGTTTGTACTCATGATGCGCGCGAAGCGATGGCCGCTGTGATCGGCACGCTGGCGTCAGCCAAGCGCGCCACGTCAACACACACGCCCTCGGCAATGAAGTTGCGCAAGTGACGGAAATCGCGTGGCGAATTCGCGCAAATCGCCGAAGCAATCCGTCCGTCGTCGGTCAGTTCGACAGCAATGAGCTTGCCGCCCTCCGCACCACGGGTGACGGTGTTTGTTCCTTGTACGCAGGCGCCGGCAATTTGCACCAATACCTCATACTGCTGAGACCAGAAAACTGGTACCGGTTGGTAGTCGATATCGTGACCAAGCAGCGCTCGCGCTGCTGCAATTCCCTGGTCCTGCGCGTTCTGCCAGGATTCAAGACGCAACACTTCCCCGCTCGGGCTGCGGATCGCTGCAACGTCTCCTGCCGCAAAAATGCTCCGATCGGACGTCCGGCATTGTTGGTCCACCAAGATTCCGCGGTCACACTCAAGACCGGCCGCTCGTGCGAGGGCATCGTTCTGCTCGAGTCCGATACCTACAACGACGATATCGACGTCCTGTATCGTACGGTCGGCATAAACCGCGCGACTGCTCGTGGCAGTAGAATGCTCAAGCGCGACGACGCTCTCACCAAACCGCAGTTCGACACCATTCGACCGGTGCAACTTCGCCAGAAAGTCGGACAGCATGGGCGATCCGGTACGAGTGCAAAGTAGCGGTCCAGTCTCGACCAAAGTCACGCTGCAACCGGCGGCACAGGCTGCAGCAGCTGCCTCAAGACCTATCCAACCGCCCCCCATGACCAGCACCCGCGCGCCGTCATTCAACGTCAAACGGAGGCGTTCCGCGTCTTCGATTGTGCGCAGCGTATGCACGCAGCTTGCATTGATGCCGGGAATGGCAGGAAGACGCGCCCGCCCACCGGTACATAGGACTAGCTTGTCATAGGCTATTGCTTCTCCGCTCGTTAGGACTACGTTTCGACTGGTACGATCAATGCGGACGCACTGGCTCGAACGTCGCCATTCGATGTCGAGCGATCCAAGTTCGGCTGTGCTTAACAAGTATTGCATTGCGGGCGGGGTCCGCTGCAGTTGCTCCTTGGACAGAGGTGGTCGCTCATAGGGTAGTGCCGCTTCGGCGCCAATCAGGATGACACGGCCGCTGAACCCTTCCGAGCGCAGCGTGCGCGCCGCCCACGCACCCGCCTGCCCGGCGCCCAGGATCACTACAGTTTCAACGCTCATATGAAAGTATTCTTCCCATTGAAGACAGTTCAGCACGCCCTCTTCCCATGACCGGATGTCAGTGCCTTGTTCCGGCATGGAGTCGCCTGGGGAGTTTGGCTCGTGGGCTATAGCCCAACAAGTTTCTGACTGGAGAAGCTATTGTTCCGATGGGGAACAGGAGGGCCGCTCTCCATGCCCTCGTAAGTGCCTGAAACCGCATTTGTTGTTATTCATAAGGCGCTTTAGCTCGACGTCGAGGGAGTACCGAATCAGTCGCCAAGGTAGAACTACTGGGCGGCTTTTGCCATCGATGCTGACTGAGAAGTTAGCCGAAGACATCGCGATATTTGTTATTGGCGCGAGCGCTGTGCCGGCCTTGCGAGGAAGGACAAGGGGGAATTAACTGAAGGAAGCCCCAAGGAGGCCTCAATGATGCGGTGCACAAAATGTGGCTTCGAGAATGCTGTTGGAGCCAATTTTTGCCAGCAGTGCGGCGACCGGCTGGCTCGCACTTGCCTGCGCTGCGGGCACGCACTGGATCCGGCGGCGCGCTTTTGCAATGCCTGCGGCGAACGGGTCAGCGATTTGCCGCAAGCCTCTTCCTCCGCCCCCATTCACTACACCCCGCCTCACCTGGCCGAACGCATCCGGGCCGAGCAGGCAGCCCTTGAAGCCCGGGGAGAGAGCGCCGGCGAACGCAAGACAATTACTGCCCTGTTCGCCGACATGGCCGGCTCAACCGCCTTGATCCATGACCTGGACCCCGAAGAGGCCCACCACCTGATTACCCCCGTCATCGAGCTGATGATGGAGGCCGTGCACTACTATGAGGGCTACGTGGCCAAGTCCCTGGGCGATGGCATCTTGGCGCTATTCGGCGCGCCCATTGCCCACGAAGATCATGCCCAACGAGCCCTTTATGCGGCGCTGCGGATGCAGGATGCGATGCGCCGCCACAGCGACCGGATCCGTCTCGAGAAAGGCATACCGCTGCAAATTCGGGTCGGTATCCACACCGGAGAGGTAGTCGTGCGCTCGATTCGAAAGGATGACTTGCGCACGGACTATGACCCCGTCGGGCACATGATCCACATCGCCTCCCGGATGGAGAGCATCGCGACGCCCTCGTCCATTCTGGTCAGCGAGCCGACATGCAGGCTGACAGAGGGCTACTTCGACTTCAAGGCGCTGGGAGCGACCCAGGTAAAGGGAGTCCCCGAGCCCCTTGCCGTATTTGAAGTGCTGCGCCTGGGGGTGTTGCGCACGCGCCTGCAAATAGCCCAGCGTCGTGGACTGGGACGGTTTGTAGGGCGGCAGACGGAGTTGGACCAATTGCACCAGGCGCTGGAACAAGTCCAGTCGGGACTAGGCCAGATCGTTGCCGTGGTCGGCGAGGCCGGGGTGGGCAAGTCGCGCCTGTTCCACGAGTTTAAGGCGGTCTCGCAGCGAGGCTGCATGGTACTGGAGACGTTCTCGGTCTCGCATGGCAAGTCCTTCGCCTATTTGCCACTGATCGAGTTGGTGAAAAACTATTTCCAGATCCAAGACCAGGATGATGAACGCAGACGCCGTGAGAAGGTTGCTGGCAGGATGCTAATGCTGGACCGCGCGCTCGAAGACCTCCTGCCCTACCTGCTCTATCTGCTCGGGATCAGCGAAGCCGGTTCGGGATTGCCAGACATGGACCCGCAGATCAGGGGACAGCGTACCTTTGAGGCGATTACCCGGCTCTTTGTGCGCGAAAGCGCCAATCAGCCACTTGAGCTCGTGTTCGAGGACCTGCAATGGCTGGACCGTGAAACCGAGGCCTTTCTCGATGTCCTCGTCGAGCACCTGCCAGGCGCAAGGATTCTGCTGCTTCTGAACTACCGGCCGGAGTATCAACATCAATGGGGCCAGCAGGTCCGCTACACTCAGCTTCGACTGGAACCACTTGGCCAGACCGAAGCCAAGGAGCTGCTGACCGCCCTGCTTGGCGATCATCCCTCGCTCGAGCCGCTAAAAACCTTGGTGCTGGAGAAGACTGAAGGCAATCCGTTCTTCATGGAAGAGGTAGTGCAGACGTTATCCGAGGAAAAAGCGCTGCTCGGAGAGCCTGGTCACTACCACATCGAGAAGACCCCGATCGCCCTCCATATTCCGACCACGGTGCAGGGCGTGCTGGCAGCACGTATCGACCGTCTTTCCTACGCCGAGAAAGACTTGTTGCAGAGCCTCGCCGTCATCGGCAAGGAATTTTCCTTGAGCCTGGTGGAGCGCGTGGTGGCGCAGCCAGATGACATCTTGCGCCCGCTCCTAGCCCGCCTGGAGGCCGGCGAGTTCATTTACGAGCGCCCCGCATTCCCCGACATCGAATATACGTTTAAGCACGCGCTAACGCAGGAAGTCGCCGGCAGCACCCTGCTCACGGAACAACGCAGCGCATTGCATGAACGCACTGCCCAGGCCATTGAAGCCCTCTTCCATGATCGGCTGACGGACTATTGCAGCGAGCTGGCACGGCACTACAGCCTGAGCGGCAATGAGCCGAAGGCCGTCGAATACCTTCATTGCACGGCGCAACAGGCCCTGCAGCGCTCGGCCTACCATGAGGCCATACGCCAACTCAGTGCAGCCCTGGAATTGCTGAAGTACCAGCCCGATACGCCGGGCCGCGCACGCCAGGAACTGACTCTGCAGCTTGCCATCGGGCGGGCCCTTATCGCGGCCAGGGGCTTTGCCTCGCCTGAGGTCGAGGCGACCTACAGCCGGGCCCTGACGCTGTGCGACCAGCTCGGCGACACATCCCAAGTCTTTCCGACTCAGGTGGGATTGCGCGCTTACTTCTCGCTGAGCGCGGAACACGCGAAGGCATACAAGGTGGCCAAGGGTCTGGTCAGCCTGGCCGAGCAAGCCAACAACCCGGATTGGCTTGGCGAGGCGCATGTCTCGCTCGGCACAACCCTGTATTTCTCAGGAAGGTTCAGGATCTCGGACATCCATTTCAAGCACGCACGTGCGCTCTATCACCCGGAATCTCATCAGATTCACCCAAACCTTTACGGCGTGGATCCGGCGGTCCGGACATTCTCTGTGTCCGCCCTTGTGCTTTGGTGCCTGGGTTATCCAGAGCAGGCCAGAACGAGGGCGCAGGAAGCGATCGCGCTCGCCCAGAGGCTGTCGCATCCCTTCAGCCTTGCTCATACATTGTGCCTGGTGGCCGAACTGCATCAGTTTCGCCGTGATCCACAACTCACGCACGATTGCGCCGACGCTGCGATCGCGCTCTCAACCGAACAAGGCTTCCCTCTCTGGCTTGCCTGGGCGACCGTTCTTAGCGGCTGGGCACATGCTGAGATGGGCCGCCAGCAAGAAGGCATTGCCCAGATGCAGTCGGGACTTGCCGCCTATCTCGCCACTGGCGCCAGATTGGGGCAGTCACACTTCCTAACGCTTTTAGCCGAATCCTATGGGCACATTGGCCAGACCGAACAGGGACAGCGCATCCTTGCCGAAGCCAAAGCCATGGCGCAATCCTGCGGCGAGCGCTATTGCGAAGCGGAGTTGTATCGAGTAGAGGGCGAACTGGCATGCCCTGACGTCCCTGCCTCGGCCCTCGATGCTGAGCGTTGGGGTGTGGCGCAAGCATGCTTCGAAAAAGCAATCTCGGTCGCCCGAGATCAAAGTGCCAAGTCGATGGAGTTGCGCGCCACACTCAGTCTGGCGCGCCAGTGGCAACGACAGGGACGGAGCGGCGCAGCAAGAGAACGGCTGACCGAGATCCTTGGCGCATTCACCGAAGGTTTAGACGTGGCAGACTTGTCCAAGGCTAGTCTTCTGCTTGACAGCGCAAAGTAGGATTCCTCCGGCCTAGTACCCAACCTGGGTTGCCACTTGTGTCATCCGAGTTTCGAGTCTTATGGCAACGGTCGGGGCGCTGTCAACCGCAAGGACATGCTACCCGCGACCTTCGGAAGAACGGGTCAAGTTGGCAAGTTCAGATTCGTTGTAGCCGAACTTCTGCCGATTACGCGGCGACGTTCAGATGAAGTAGAAGGTTGGGAATGGACAATCAAGTAATAGTAGTGAGCCAAGTCCCTACCCGGGTCTGTAGCTGCCGGTAGGCTCTCGCAATCCGATATACACATACCCGGCCGGCGTCAAACACGCGGCCCGTTCGCTGCCTCCAGAACCAGCCCTACGCGGCATGGGCTTCTCCCCGCCGCGCTTGCCGTCTATCGGTGCCTAGAACTTGTGACGCAGTCCTACGCCGAATGTATTGCCAGGGTTCAGCGCCGTCACCTTGTCATAGCGCCACGCGGCATAAATGTCGCTGCGCTTGGAGAAGGGGTAATCGTAAACCAGCGACGTCGTATCTCGACGTACCGACTGCAGCGCTTCATTTCCCCCTTGCCAGGTCCGCGCCCACTCTGCCATCAGCGTCCCCGGGCCTATCACCACACTGGCGCCCACCTGCATCGTGCGATTACGCTGACCGGTCAGAGTGTTGAACTCATTGTCGGTCTGCGCGAACTGACCAAATAGCTTTACTATCTTGAAGTCGTATGACGCTCCGGCCAGGTACGCCATCTGGTAGTTCGCCCCGCTCGCGGCGAAATCCGGCGCATTTACGGCAACGCGCTGAACTGCCAATGTTGCGCCGAAATCGCCATTGAAGTAGGTCAGATTGCCACCATAGCTTTGCTTTCCCTGGTGACCAGCAACTTCTCCGAATGCGTAGATTGCGTTGAAGCGCAATCCGCCAAAGCCAGGGCTCTGGTACACCACCGAGTTGTTCCAGATGTTGTCCCCGGCCACCGAGTGACCCACGGGCGCCCCTGGCGGCGTGGTGTAGGTGTGTAGAAACATCGGTGAGAATGTCTCGGAATCCGCCAGCGGATTGAAGAGAAGCATTGAGACGAACCAAGGCGTGGCATTCCTTCCAAACCTCACCGTCCCAAATGCGCCATTCAAGCCCACATATACGTTGCGCCCGAACATCGAATCACCGTCAAAGCGGCCTACCTGGCCGGTGTCCGTGCGGAAGAAGCTTTCCAGCGCAAACAGCGCGTTGAGGCCACCGCCCAGGGCCTCCTGACCGCCCATACCCCAGTAGGATGTCGTCAGCCCTGCGCTATTCACCACGCTGGCGCTGTGTGTGTCTCCACTCAAGCGTGTCAATCCGGCAAACGCGTCCACGGCGCCATAGAGTTGCACGCTGCTTTGGGCCTGTGCACAGCAGACTGCCATGCCACCAGTGGCCGCAAGTGCGGCCAGAATCCTGCGTCGATACTTCATTGTCTCCACCTCTCTTTGTGCAAGGGACGTGCGTTACCCGCGCCGCGCGATTTTTTGGATGCACGCGGCCAAGCGCGGCAAACGCCTTGTTCTCAGGTTTGCTATGAAATTCGCCTGACTACAGTCAGAACTATGGGCGAGGCTTCTCTATCGGGTCCGCTCTTTGCTGAGCGCAGATTTGAGGGATGCCGCCTTCTGGCAGCGCACATGCATAGAGCACCAGCTTTCCCCTTCTGCGTCAGGCGATTGGCCCCGGTGCGGCTGCCCTTTCCTGGGCGCCCGTCGCATTTCTGACCAGACGCCAAGCCGCGCCTTTCGTCGTACTGGACGGCTTACGCTCCAGACTCAATGCGCGGCCTTCCGCCATCAACGAGAATGACAACCCAAAAGGACAAAAAGCATGATGACGGGTGAAGTCCCGCGATTCCGCCAAGCATGGCGGGTGCCGGTCTGCACAACGACGTCGTTTCGCTTCAAATGCACCTCTTTGCCATGGTCGAGTTCTAGTCTGGCACGAGGCCGGCGGATGGGCGCTCCGCGAGGCACTGGGCGAGGCGCGGGCAATAGTCCCGGCCGCCAAGACGGTGGCCACACTCGGGGCTCGTCTGATCATTCCGCTCGGTCATCGCCAGGCAGCGTATGTGCGCAGTCACTTTGGCAGTGCTGAAATGACAATCTGGGACGGGCCGCGGCGCTCCGAAATTGTCTTCGGCCTAGCGGCGGCCACAGGAGGCCGAGTACATGCACGCATTGGCGGCTTAGCAGCCTCGGAAATCAAGGGCGAAGACGGGTTGCGCTAACGCTCCTTCACCCGAAATCGATGTTCCCCTGCAAGGCAGGAGTTAGGAATTGGAATCGGCTCATTTCGAACCGTGCTGCAGACCGCGGACGAGGAAGCAAAACAAGCGATCCGAACGATCGCAACACTGTGCTCACAGGAGACAAGAAATGGCGAAGATGATGAAAGCGGCCCGCATGCACGACGTTGGCCAGCCGATGGCGATCGAAGAGTTGCCCATTCCGGAGGTACGCCCCACGGATGTTCTTGTGAAGGTGGCCGCATGCGGCATTGTGCCTAATCTGGGCAATGTTCTGGCCAACTGGACGAAATGGTTCACCCACCTTCCTTTGCCAAAACTCCCAGCAATCTTCGGGCTCGATGCTACCGGCGTTATTGAAGCGGTTGGCTCCCAGGTCCATGCATGGAAGCCGGGTGACAGGGTCTATGTCAATCCTGCACGCTATTGTGGCGGCTGCCGTGCATGCCAGCAGGAAATACGACTTCTTGTCCGTACTACACGTTCAATGGGTACTTCGGGTTCAGCGAACGCTCGCAGAAAATGTTTGACGACTACCCTTATGGCGGCCTGTGCGAGTACATGACTGCACCGCAGTACAGCTTGGTCAAGCTCCCGCACAACCTGAGTTTCGAAACAGCAGCGCGCTTCGGCTATCTGGGCACGGGCTACCGGGCTCTGCGTCGGTCTGGCGTCGGCCCCGGAACAACTGTGCTGATCAACGGAATCAGCGGAACGCTCGGGCTGGGTTGCGCATTGTTCGCGCTGGGCTTGGGCGCGCGAAAGGTGTTGGGAACCGGCCGCAATGTCGAGCTTCTGGAACGAGTAAAAAAAATTGCACCGGACCGCATCGAAGTCCATCAACTCGGTTCCGAGCAATCAACGGATGCTTGGGCCAAAGGCCTGACCGATGAGCTCGGTGTCGACGTGGTCATTGACGCGCTGGGGCCCGGCGCACCGCAGTCCTCAATGCTCGACGCAGTTGCTGCCTTGCGACGCGGTGGCGAGCAGGTGAACATTGGCGCTGTCGCCGGCGCCGTTCCAATCGATCTGCATTACCTGATGGACAACGATATCCAGCTTAGCGGATCGGTTTGGTTTACTGCGGGCCAGGGCCAGGAAATGGCTGACTTGGTGGAGGCTGGTGTTGTCGATTTATCAGTGTTCGAACACCGCCGCTTCCCACTGGAGGACGTCAACCGAGCCATCTCGGGGCTCGAGAACCGTGACGGCGGATTTAGCAACTACGTGATCTGCCCATAAGCCGGAAGCCAATACGGAGCGGCACCTTGGCGTCGCTCCGTACCACCGAGCCCTGGAAGTTGAGGGGGTGAAATGCCTTATGGAGCGTCAGTCTAAAAACTCTACAGGCCCCAATCGCCGCCTGTTCTTACCTCTCATCGCTGAGGACTTCCAATGCACCTTCGCCTTCGGTCCACCGCGCATGTCAGCCTATTCAGAATAATTCCCGCCTTTCCATTGCTTGTTCTTGCAGAGCACGGAAGAGCCCGTATTCGAACACATGGATTTGAGCGTGTCCTCCTTCCCGGTCATCGCACGGCGCTACCGCCCTTCCAATCCTTGGAACTGCATCTTGATGGGAGCGCACGATTTCCCACGACATGCTCATTGGTTGTTTCGACCCGAGCGCATTCGCACTCATCGCTTCGGGGTTTAATCGCCCAGCAGGCATTTGTTGAGCCCAAGCTATCGACCATCCAGCGCTTTGCCAACACTCTCATGATGTCACCTTCAGAGATCCGTCGCACGTTGTTTTCCGAAGGGGCTGCTATGACAGAACTTTGTCGAACGCAGCGCCTGATGCGTGCCTTATTCGAAGTTGCGAAGGGAAGCGTCACCAATTCTGAGCTAAAGAGGACCATTGGTTGGGGGGTCCAAAGCGATCTGGAATCGGCTTTCCACGACTGGTTTGGCATTTGCCTTTCCTCTGCGCGATGCCTGGCCGCAGTTGCTGCTCTCGACCAGTTTGATCGGCTGCATTCCGCATCAGCATCCGGAATGCAGCCACCTTTTACCTAAGAAGTGACCCGCTCCGGATGCGGGCTGCGGACGGATACCAAGCCCTACGCTTTTCGAAGCGTGGGGCTTTTTGCTTTTGGCGTCCCTACCAGGATCACACTTGCGGCGTCTCAAGCTATCACCGCAATCAGTGTGTCACCGTGATGACTGGGCAGCCTCTCACCGTCTTGGTGTTTCCCCGAGATTGTGCTGACCGTGCCTTGCCCTAATAATCGCGCCCTCTGCCTCCGTCGTGTAGGCGCAGTCGGGGCTTGATTGCCCAGGATAAAAAGGAAGTTCTGATGTTTCGCTTCGAGTATGGAACGAGCAATGTTTATGTCCAGCTTGGATTCGCGGACGCAGAAGAAATCCCACTCAAAGCGGGAATTGTGAGAGACATCACCGACCGCATTCGGGCCGCCGGGCTGACGCTCTCGGATGCCGCCGCCATGGTAGGGACATCACAATCGGATCTGCTCCTAGCGCTTTGCGGGAAATTCCAATCTTTCCGCGCAGCAGAGTTGCACAGTTGGCTTGATCGCCTGAACTTCCCGTTGCTGTTGAAAAACCGATAAGCCCCGGACGCCGCAGGGGGCATCGACCTGATGCGCGAGTGGCTGCAGGCTATATCGCCACTAGGGCACGGAGCTGCATACGTCAATACAGCCTCATCCTCGGTAGTCAGATGCGGGGACTCCTGCTCGAGAGCGCCCCATCGTTCCTGAGCTTCGCTAGGCTCATGCACTCATCGGCAAACGACTCGCGCGACTGAGGGGCCTCGATCGCCACCGATCCCTCCCGCTCTTTCACGCGGTCCTCATCATCCGCCGACTTGATGTGTGGTGGTCTAATTTCCTCGGACAGGTCGATAGGAGGACAATCCGGAATCGACGAGGAAAAAAGATAGATGACAAGAAGGCGCCGACAATTTGACGCCAGCTTCAAGCTGGAAGTAGTACGGATGGTGCGAGACCAAGGATTATCGGTCAGCGAGGTTTGCCGGTCGATGGAGCTTGGTGAGACGGCCGTTCGGCGCTGGATGGCGCAGTATGATGCAGAGTGCGCCGGCGGGCCTGGCGTGGGCAAGCCGCTGACGGCGGAACAGCAGCGCATCCGGCAACTGGAGGCGGAGAATCGGCAACTGCGCGAGGACAACGCCTTGCTAAAAAAAGCCTCGGCCTTCTTTGCGCGGGAACTGAAGTGAGCTACCGGGTGGTAGCCCACTTGCAACAGGAGGCCGTATCGGTCAGTAACGCCTGCCGGGTATTGCAGGTGAGCCGCTCGGGCTACTATGCGCACCGCCGCGCCAAGCCAAGCATGAAGACTCTGCAGGAGCAGACCCACGTCAAAGCGGCGTTCGCTGCGAGCGGCGCGAGCTACGGCAGCCGGCGTGTCATGCATGCGGTGCGGGAACAAGGGGTGCGCCTTGGCCGCTACCGGATTCGTAGGCTGATGCGCGAAGCGGGCTTGCGTGCGACCTGGAAGCGTAAGTTCGTGTCGACGACTGACAGCAAACACACTCTGCCAGTGGCAGAGAACGTGCTGAACCGGCAATTTGACGTGGCCGAGCCGAATCGGGCCTGGACTTCGGACATCACCTATGTCCGCACGGCCCAAGGCTGGCTGTATCTGGCGGTCGTGCTGGACTTGTACTCGCGCAAGGTCGTGGGCTGGTCGATGGCGCCGACCATGCCGGCCGACCTGGTGATGTCGGCACTGAGCATGGCGCTGCAGCAGCGAAGGCCAGCGCCGGGACTGGTGCTGCACTCGGATAGGGGCAGTCAGTACGCGAGCGCGGAGTATCAGGCCTTGCTGGCACGCCATCAGATTGTTTGCAGCATGAGTCGAAAAGGCAATTGCTGGGATAACGCGGTGACGGAACGGTTCTTCCTAAACCTGAAGATGGAGCGCGTGTGGCAGCGTCAATACGCCAACCACGCCGAGGCACGGCGCGACATCACCCAGTACATCGTTGGTTTCTATAATCCGGTGCGCTTGCACTCAACCCTGGGGTATCTGTCGCCCGCTGCCTACGAGGCGAAATCGACAGAAAAAGAACCTATCTGCCTGTCCGAAATAACTTGACCACTACAATGTGCCCCGTGATCAGGGTCTGCGCCCGGCGCGGTCACCCCCGTCTCACGGATGCTCCGTGACCAAGTGCGAACGCCCGCAGGGCTAGCCGCGACATCGCGACATAGTTTCACGATAGTGAAATTACAGATCACGTACCCACCCGGGCCAAACGAAGCGAAGGCGTCATTGGCTGCTGTCGGGGTTGGGTGTACGGAGCCATTTGCCGACGGCCGTTTCGTCGTGACGCATTTGGCACGAGATGAGTGCGGCGACTTCATCCCGCCCTGTCAGTACCCGGCTCTATGGCTCGCCGCGACTCATGTGATGTATGGCACACATATTGCGAGCGGGAACACAGGCCAATGGCGGCCTTTCGCCAAACAGGCAATTCGCGATGACGCGCTCCGAAAGGCGCGGCGGGGGCAATGGCGCTCCGAAGCCAGGTGACAGCGAACCGGAAACGCGGTTTGCGGTGCATGGCTTCGGGGCGCTTTTTTTGATTGCCGGTCAACGCGGGATGCGCGTCTGTTTCGACACCACCTACAAGGCAATGGATGAATACCTCCTCCACCCAGTCACCCCAGGCCGAAGTGTCCGCTGAGACCATCGGTGCGTTGATCAACCTTTCCGGACGGCAGCGCATGTTGTCGCAACAGATCGTGCTCCAGCTGTTGCTCGCCTCGCGAGGGGATCGAACTGCCCGCGAAAGCGCGCGCCAGTGCCTGTCGACGTTCGAATCCGCGCATTCGGATCTCGTGACGGGCAATGAGCGTTTGCCGGGCGCATTCTCCGTGGCCTTGCAACAACTGTACTTCGGCCATGCGCGCGCCGATGCACGGATCCGTGAATTCATCGCCCAGGCCCGGATGGCCATCGACGCGCCGCCGGCCGACACCGCTGGGCGAGCCTCCTCCCTCGATGCGCTCGTGATGCAGGCCACGCCCATACTGGAACTGCTGCAGACCGTCACACAGGCCTACCAGGAGGAAATGCATGGTTGCGAGCTGGCCGTGCGCAAACGCCAGGCCGACTTCGTCGAGCGCCTCAGCAGGATTTCGATGCAGGCAAACATCGTCGCCATGAACGCGCGCGTCTCCGCGGCACGGTCGGGAGAGTACGGCAGGGAGTTCTCCGTCATCACGCAGGTGCTGGCGGACATCATCAAGGAGATGGATCAACTGGTCCGCCATCTCGTCGGCGCAAGCAACGCGTCCAACGGCTCACCTCGACATTGATCTCGAGACGACCTTGAAGCGTTACCTCTGTTCCTACTGCTTGATGCTCTGCTGCCTCGTGGGGCTGGCTTCAGCCGGGACCGCCTTCGCCGAAGCGCTGACCATCCACTCGGCGATCAACAAGGCGGGCCGCCAGCGCATGCTGTCTCAGCGCATGGCCAAGGCATATTGCCAGGCCGGGCTTGGCGTCGAAGTGGAACGTTCGAGGAGGATCCTCGACGAGTCGGTGGCGCTCTTCGACCGGCAACTCTCGGATCTGAAGGCGTTTGCGCCCACGCCGGAAATCAAGGACACCTATGACAGGCTCGGGCAGACGTGGATCATCTATAAGCAGTGGCTGACCGGCAGCGAGCCGAATCCCGACAATGCGAAGAAAATCGCAATTTCTAGCGAGGACGTACTAAGGCTGGCGCAGCAAGGAACCGTACAACTCGAAAGGCATTCCGGCACCGCAGCGGGCAAACTGATCAACGTTGCTGGCCGCCAGCGCATGCTTTCGCAGAGAATCGCCAAGGCCAGCCTGTGCCACGCCTGGGGTATCACCTCCCCGCAGATGGCCCAGGAACTGGACAGTGCCGCCCGGGAGTTCGCGGCCGCGCAGGAGCTGCTCACCGTAGCGCCGCAGAACACGCCGGCCATCCGGAGTGAATTGCAGCTTGCCGGCGCTCAGTGGCTCTTCTTTGAAGAGGCGCTCAAGCAGACCGGAGGCAGTCGCGCGGAGCAGTTGAGAAACCTGGCCACGACCAGCGAGCGGATTCTTCAGGTCATGGATGACGTCACGGGCATGTACGAGGGCATGGCCAGATAACGGAATCCGTCGGCCTCGCGGAACGCAATCTGGCGCAGATGCGGACCCTCAATCCGGCATGACTACATTTTATTGCCGCCGTGCCCCTGTGTGCTTGTTCCATGGTTGGTGGGGTTTGATTCTTGGCGATTAATTGCATTTCCAGAGGCCTTGGTTAGGCGTGTTGAAGAGGGTGTGGCCCAGCCCGGGCAACGCCGGAGCCTGCGCTCGCGGTCAATGTTGATGCCGACTGGCCAAGGCGTGGATGTTCTCGGCAAACGTACGACGGGGGCAGCCGGCATTCGTACACTTGAAGCGACGCACCGCAACGGGCGTCCGGCCTCAATTTCGAGGGAGCTCTGGGTAAGAGCTCAGCATTGCCATCCCATATTGGCAATGGCCGCCTGGATTGCCAGTTCTGCGCCACTGGCATTGCAGGCTGGCTCGGATAAGCACCGTGAGCTCGCCCTCCGGCCCGAGCAGCGTCCATTTTCCTTCCAATCCGGACAGCCGACTCGCGATGCAGCGATGGTTGCTCAGCTCACCGACTTGGCGCAGGGGCGGATGCGCGCGCACGTAATCGGGCGACGCACACAAGACGAGAGCCGCTGAGATTAGCGGCCGTGACACCAGGTGCGAGCCCAAGCCCAAATCCAACAGCACCACGGCCACGTTGCGGCCCTCTTCTACGATATTCACATTGTCGTCCGACAGCAACACGTCGAACACCAGATCAGGGAATTGCTGCTGGAAGCGTACCATCAGGTCCAGCAGATGCAGCCCAAACATCACCGGTGTTACCAGCCGTAGAGTTCCGGACAGTGACCTACTCCGAGCCGCGACTACACCTTCGGCTTCGTCCACGTCTTCTGGGATCTGTTGGCAGCGCTGCAGGTACGTTTCCTGCGTCCGTCAGCGACAGACTGCGCGTGGTGCGGTTCAACAGAGTTCAACAGGCGGGTACCGAGATGACTCTCTAGGTCGGTACCCGATCGCACCATAGAACGTGACGCTTTGCGCCAGAATCAGGCCGGGAACCGCACAAGCGTGGCCCACCGCAAGCAGGCGAAGCTTCATGTTTTTCCCTCTCGTTTTGGATTGTTTAGCTGCGTTGCTTCATCCTGGGCCAGGCAGACCAGCCTGGCCCAGGAGAGAGTGCCCACCGGCACATCGGAAGAAATTAGTGAGCTCCCGTCGTCCTCGCCTTCAACCGGCGCAGTGACAGCACAGCGATCGCCGCCACGGCCGCGGGCACAGCCATCCAGGCAACCATGGCCAGATAGCCCCAACCTCGCGAGAGGAAGAAGCCACCGATCAGCGGTCCAGCGACCGTTCCAACGCGGCCGACTCCAAGCGCCCAACCCACGGCGGTCACTCGGATACGCGTCGGATAGAGCTCCGTCACCACACCATTCATCAGGAGTTGAGAGCCGACCAGGCCGGCGCCAGTCAGGAAGGTGGCGATCATCAGCAACTGCGCGCTATCCCCACTGGCCACCACAACAATCCCGCCTACCGCAGCGGCGTACGAAAGCGCAATCAGCGACAAAGCGTGGAAGCGGCGGGTTGCAACGCTTAGCAGCGCACCGCCAAACACACCACCTAGATTCAGCAGCGCGGTCGTCACAATGGCCACGGACACGCTCATCCCCTTCTGCTTCAGCAGCGTCGGCAGCCACGCGGTCATCGTGAAGATGACCAGCAAGGTGCAGAAGTACGCCAGCCATACCAGCAAGGTGGTGCGCCGGAACTCGACGCCAAACAGCTCAACCACACTGCGCGCGGCTTCCACCGGCGCATGCGCGGGGGCCGCCGTTGATGCACCAAAGCTCGGCGACTCCGGAAGGCGGAGGAGCAGTCCCAGCCCAATTAGCAGTGGCAACCCGCCTCCAAGGTAGAACACCACCTGCCAACCGTACTTTCCTATCAGCGCGGCACTGACGACACCACCTACGACGGCGCCAAGCGGGTAGCCCGAAAACATGATGGTGACCATTCTTGCCCTGGTCGCCGGCGACGATACCTCCGAAGTCAGGGCAATCAGGTTGGGCATCGCTCCGCCCAGCCCAATGCCGGTCAGGAAGCGAAGCGCGAGCAACTGCGGCACGGAGTTAGCATACGCGGTCGCGAGCGCGAAGCCACCAAACACCAGTGTTGAAGCGATGATCACCGGCCTGCGCCCGACCTTGTCAGCATAGGGCCCGACAAACAGCGTGCCAACGGTCAGCCCGAGCAGACCAGCGGCAAACACCAAGCCGAAGGACGCCGCCGGTACGCGCCACGCCTCGGCGAGCACCGGGGCCACGTACGCAATTGCCTGGGTGTCGAATCCGTCCAGCAGCGCGACGAGCGCGCACCAAGCGGCAACTTCGGCGGGCCCGGTGCGCGCAGCCACCTTTGCCTCGGTCAATGAGGTACTCATGCGATCCATAGTAGATTCCGATCAAAAGGCTCGTAATGGAGGTCAGGCTGATTGCAGGCACGCGTAGTTGCCGGCGTGGAATGCCAGGGGGCTAGCATCTAAATAGGTGTAGCGACGCACCAGGCCGAAGAAAACCACGTGGTCCCCAACTACCTGATGAGAGACGCGCTCGCACTCAAATGTGGCAAGGGCACCCTTGAGCGTGGGCAGGCCACCGATTCCGCGCTCGAACGACTCCGCGACCTCCTCGAATTTGTCGACTTGTGGCCGACAGAAATGTCGGGAGATATCGATCTGCTCGGCATGCAGTACGTTAATACAGAAATGCTCTGCGGCAATAAATGTGCCGAGACTTCCCGCACCACGGCGCAAGCTCCACAGGACGATGGGGGGCTCCAAAGAGACGGAGCTGAACGAGTTGGCGGTCAGGCCCTCGCGCTTGCCATCCACTCCCTGAGTCGTGACCAGGCATACCCCTGTCGCGAACTTCCCCAGCGCATTCCGCAAGTCGCGAGGATCGAAATCCGGCGCCTCTAGCCCACGCCCCGACAAGTCGCCCGGCGTAGTCGCCCAAGCCTGTTCCCAGCTCATTACAGTCTCCTTCAGTAGTTGCACCCGATGCACGGCGATCCGCAAAGACTGCATGCAGATGCATGCTAAAATTTCATTCCGCACTGACCACGCGCGCTGTCACCACCGCCACCGAAACCAGCATGAAGCCGACGAAAAAGACTACCCGGCCCGCTACCGGCAAGACCAGCGAGTCCACGTTCATCACCCCAGCGGCCCCAGTCATCCCGGATGGCTTTGACCTTGAGCAGTCGGTGCCCTATCTCCTCAACCGCGCCGGCGTAGGTATCGGCGTGGCATTCACCACCTACTTGCGTCAGTTCGATATCACGCTGCCCGGCTACCGGGTCCTGGCATCCCTTGCGCACAAAGACCAGCAAGCCATTGTTGAACTCGCTGAGCACACCAGCATCGATGTCTCGACGCTGTCACGCCTAGTCACATCCCTTGAGGACAAGGGACTTGTTATGCGCCGCCGGGACGACGCGGACGCGCGCTCGGTAAAGATTCATCTTCGGCCGCAGGGCGCTCAGCTCGCCTCGCAGACCATTCCGCTTGGCGTCCTGTTCGAGCGGGTGGTGACCGCCGGCTTCAGCGCCGAAGAGGTCAAAGTGCTCAAACAGATGTTGCGGCGCATGTACACCAATCTGGCTCCGCTCGGCGAGTGACATTTATTTGCGTTTGCAACTTGATTCGCAGTATAAATACTTGTCAACGGGTCGAGTAGAGAATTCTCACTGGGGTTTTCCCGGTGGCATTTGCCGCAGCTTGCGGCTGTCAGGTGTTGCATTCGTCAACTCCATGGGCTGACACCTCCGACAGGGTAATCCCCTACGTTTTTTTATTTGCGTTTGCAAATATCAAAACGTAAATTTCGCTCAGGCATTGACGCCGTGTTCCTGAAGAGAGTCAGAGATGAATCAATCCTCCACATCGATCCCGGCCGTGGGAGTGGATGCTGCACACGCTCCGGGCAGGTTCTCGCCAGTGGCGGGGGCGCCTGAGCTATCGACCCTGCTCGAGCGAGCCAGGGAGATTTCAGGTGGCTTCCTCAAGCCACATGCGCAGCTGACGGAAGAGTCGCGCCGCGTGTCGCAGGAGGCCACGGCACTGTTCCGCGACGCGGGCTTCTTCCGGCTGATGCAGCCGGCGCAGTTCGGCGGTTATGAGTACGGCTTCTCCGCCTTTGCCGACATCATTAGCGAACTGGGCCGTGGTTGCCCGTCGTCGGCGTGGGGCTGCTCGCTCGGTGCCGTTCACCAGTGGCTGATCGGGACGTTCCCGGCGCAGGCCCAAGAGGATGTGTGGGGAAAAACCTCGGATGCCATCGTGTGTGGCTCGTATGCCCCGACCATCAAGGCGGAGGCCGTGGCGGGCGGCTACGTTGTGTCCGGCCGCTGGCACTGGGCGTCCAATATCGACAATTCCCAGTGGGCGATGATCGGGGTGCAGTTTGCACCGGACGATGAAACTCCAGTGCCCCACGCCGGCTTCCTGCTGGTTCCACGTGAGGAATGGTCGGTGCACGACGACTGGTTTACTTCCGGTCAAGCGGGCACTGGGTCGAAAGCTGTCGACATCCAAACGCCGACGTTTGTACCCGGCTATCGGAAGCTCACGTTCGCACAGGCGTCTTCCAACGTTCCGCCTGGCGCGGCACTGAACACCAATCCTATCTATCGCATCCCCTTTCTCTCGGCACTACCGGTGTGTCTGGTATCCCCCATTCTCGGAGCCGCGCAAGGAGCCCTCGACGAATTTCTGGCCGTGGCAGGCACACGCGTAACCCGCGGCGCCGTGGCGGGCGGCGGAAGCCGATTGGCCGAGTTCTTTCCAGTGCAATCTAGAGTGGCAGAGGCCGCCGCCATGGTGGATGCCGCGCGACTGCTGATCAACCGCGATCTCGCCGAGGTCGAATCGCGTGCGGCGGCAGGCCAGGAAATCGATGTCGATACGCGCATTCGCAATCGCCTGGACCACGCCTTTGCAGCCCGGCTGGCGCGAGACGCTATCAACGCGATCTTTGATAACACCGGCGGCAACGGACTGGCACTGTCGCAGCCCATCCAGCGTCTGTGGCGCGATGGCAATGCTATCGCCAAACACATCAGCTTGAACTGGGACGCCGTCTCATCCATGGCCGGACAACATCTGTTGGGACTGGAACCCAAGGGACAGTACTAGGCGCGCCGCTGCGTCGCCAACACACCAAACGAACTACAAGGACCATCATGCAAGGAAAGATTGGACTGGAAGAGCACTTCGCGATCCCCGAAACCCTGAACGACTCGGCCGGCTTCGTACCCGGTGACTATTGGAAGGAGCTGAGCCGCCGCCTGCTCGATATCCAGGATGACCGGCTCAGGCAAATGGATGAGAACGGCATGGAGATGATGCTGCTCTCACTGAACGCGCCCGCAGTCCAGGCCGTCCCGGATCGCAAACAGGCCTGCGAACTTGCGGTGCGCGCCAACGACTTCCTGGCGGAGCAGGTCTCGCGGCGCCCAGACCGCTTCCAGGCGCTGGCCGCTTTGCCGCTGCAGGATCCGGATTTTGCCACGGTCGAGCTGACCCGCTGCGTCAATGAACTCGGCATGCGCGGCGCGCTAGTCAATGGCTTTTCACAGATCGATACGCCGGACAATGTCGTGTACTACGATGCGCCGCAATACGCCTCGTTCTGGGCTGCGGTCGAGAAACTCGATGTGCCGTTCTACCTGCATCCACGCAATCCCATCGCGTCGTGGGCGCAGATCTACGATGGCCATCCCTGGCTTCTGGGCCCGACGTGGGCGTTCGGACAAGAGACCGCGGTACATGCGCTGCGGCTGATGGCGTCGGGGCTGTTCGATCGCCATCCCGCACTCCAGATCGTGCTGGGTCACCTTGGCGAAGGGCTGCCCTACAGTCTTTGGCGAATCGATAACCGCAATGCCTGGGTAAAGGCCCCAAAGACCCACCCCGCCAAGAAAACTTTCCGACACTACTTCCAGCAGAACTTCCACCTGACCACGTCCGGCAACTTCCATAACCAGACGCTGATCGATGCCATCCTGGAAATCGGCGCGGACCGGATCTTGTTCTCGACGGACTGGCCGTTCGAGAACATCGATCATGCGGCCAAATGGTTCGACAGCGCGAGCATCAGCGAGGCGGATCGCACGAAGATCGGCCGTACCAATGCAATGAAGCTGTTCAAGCTAGTCGCCTGATACCAACCGGCCATGCACAGCATGAGAGACATCGACGAATTCAGCATCACGCAAGCGGTGATCGAGGCCAACCGCAATGGCAACGCCAGGTTGGTTACCATCATGGAGAGCCTGGTGCGCCACCTCCATGAGTTTGCGCGCGAAGTCAGGCTGACCGAAGACGAGTGGTTCCAGGGCATCCGGTTCCTGACGGAAACCGGGCAGATGTGCGACGAGAAGCGGCAGGAGTTCATCCTGTTGTCCGATACCCTGGGACTGTCCACGCTGGTCACCGCCCTGAACAATCGCAAGCCGCAAGAGTGCACGGAGGCCACCGTATTCGGCCCCTTCTATGTCGAGGACTCGCCCGCGGTCAACAATGGCGATGATATTGCAAACGGCGCGCATGGGATTCCCTGCTTCGTGTCCGGGAGCGTGCATGGGCTCGACGGCAAACCCGTGGCCGCCGCGGAGCTGACCGTCTGGCAGTGCGATGACGATGGCCTTTACGACGTCCAGCGTCCCGACCTCGACCACTTTCAAGGCCGGGCACGTTTGCTAACTGACGCCGAGGGCAGGTTCAACTTCCGCTCGATTCTGGCCGTGCCATATCCGATCCCCCATGACGGGCCGGTCGGCAGGATGCTTGAGGGGCTCGGTCGTCATCCGTGGCGGCCCGCGCATTTGCATTTCAAGATTGAGGCGGCAGGGTACGAGCGGCTGATCACCCACATATTTCGCCATGACGACAAGTATCTTGACTCCGATGCCGTGTTCGGCGTGCGCTCCACGCTGATTTCCAACTGGACCCCGCATCCGCCTGGGGCCGCACCAGATGGCACGCCTATGGACCAGCCCTACTACACGCTGTATCAAGACTTCGTGCTTTGCCCGAACTCCGCCGCCGAAGCCAAAGGGATTACCGCTCGATGATTCGCCATATCGTGATGTGGAAAGTGGCAGGCGACAATAACGCCGAGCGCCTGGGCGCGTGCCGCCTCGTCAAGGAGCAGTTCGAATCGCTGGCAGGCAAGATTCCGGGCCTGCTTCATATTGAAGTGGGCATCGACGAGAGCCGGATCGACTACGCAAGCGACGTTGTGCTGCTATCTCACTTCGAATCCCAGGAGGCCCTACAGGCCTATGCCGAGCACCCCGCTCATGCAGCAGTCCAGAAGGTCCTGCTGGGGCTACGCATTGCACGCCAACAGGTTGACTATCTAGTTCCGGAAAGAAAATGAACCCATTCGTCTACCACGCGAACCCCTCACGCGTCGTGTTCGGCATGGGCACCTTCGCGCAACTGCCTGCGGAAATCGAGCGGCTCGGGTGCCACCGGTCACTGTTGCTATCCACGCCACATCAGGTTGAACTGGCTCGCGACGCTGCCACGCTGCTTGGCTCTGCCGCAGCAGGGATTTTCGATCAGGCACAGATGCATGTGCCGGCGGGCGTCGCTGCGCAGGCAAGCAAAGCCGCAAAGAAGATCGGCGCGGACTGTTTGGTTGCGACCGGCGGCGGCTCCACGATCGGCCTGGCCAAAGCCATCGCGCTCGAATCCGGGCTGCCGGTTGTGGCTGTGCCGACCACCTATGCTGGCTCGGAGATGACACCGATCTATGGGATCACTGACCAAGGACGCAAGCGCACGGGTTCGGATGCACGCGTGCTGCCCCGCACGGTCATTTACGATCCGGAACTAACCCTGGGCCTTCCGGTCGTCATTTCGGTGACCAGCGGCATCAACGCAATCGCCCATGCCGCCGAGGCACTCTACGCCCGGGACGGCAATCCCATCATGGAGACGCTCGCAGAACTGGGGATCCGTGCCCTGGCGCGGGCTATCCCCGCGATTCGGTCGGATGTGGAAGACAGGCAGGCGCGCTCAGATGCCCTGTATGGGGCTTGGCTGTGCGGCACCACCCTCGGCCATGTCGGCATGGCTCTGCACCATAAGTTGTGCCACACACTGGGCGGCACCTTCAACTTGCCCCATGCCGAAACCCACACCATCGTGCTGCCACATGCGCTCGCCTACAACCGCAAGAGCACACCCAGGGCGATGCAAATCCTTGGGCGGGCGCTTGCTTCGGAAGACGGTCCGCGCGCGCTCTACGAGCTCGCGCGGGACAATGGCGCGCCAACGGCCCTCCGCGACATCGGTTTCCAGGAAGCTGACATAGCGGTGGCTGCGGATATCGCGCTCACCCATCCTTACTGGAATCCAGCGCCACTGGCGCGTGAGGCGCTCCTTGCACTGCTTCAGCGCGCATACCGAGGCGAGCCGCCGATCTGAAGCTGCAAAGATCGTGGCGGGTGGCGGCTTCGATTCGAGGTGCGGTCAGCGAGTAATCGCGAGACGATGCTGCGTCCTCCACGCCAGTCGCAAGCCACGTCCTGTGGGGACCTTGCAGCCGACCGAAGACGACTCGCTTCGATCGGCTGCTTAGGACTCGGGCGTCAGGAGATGCTGGCGCCTAGAGCCGGGAACACATCGCTGAACAGCAAGCCGATCAACTGTTGGCCAGCAGGCGTCGACCAGTCCTGCGCAATCTCTGCCATGAGCGTGTTGGTTGCGGTAAGTACAACACCTGCGTCATGCATCCGTTGGCGCGAGAACTCTTCGGAAAGCTCACTAGGCGATCCTGAGGCATCCATCACCGCCTGAACGGCAAAGCCCTCGAGCGCGGCGTCGATCGCCGGGAAGATCAGGCACACGTCGGTGGTTACGCCTGCCATGATCAGGTTCTTCCGGCCAGTGGCGAGCACTGCATTGCGGAAGTCAGGATAGGCCCATGCGTTCACCACGCCGGGGCGCTTGATCCGGGCCGCGTGCTCCTGAGGCAGAACCTGGGCGATCTCAGGGAGAATCGGCCCTTGCGCCCGGTCTTCCTGGCTCGACGTGATCACGACGGGCAGATTCAGGATCTTTGCCATCTTGGCCAGCGCGATCGACTGCTTGGCTGCAAGTTGACGGTCGATGTTCTTGATCAGTTGCATCGTGCCAACCTGATGGTCAATGAGCAGCAAGGCACTATTTTCGGCGGTGAATCGTTCAACCTTCATGATGAATCTCCTTGGTTTTGAATGGGGTGTAATCCCCAAACGTGTGAGCAGCCCTTACAGGCTCCCCAGATCGCCACGGTGATAAGCCGCGGTTGCTGCAGATAAACTATCCTGGCTCGCAAAAGCCATAGGGCCATTCGAGAGAACGGGTTGGTGCAAGGGCCGGCCGATGAACACGGCGACCTTGGCTCCGCCGGGCTTTCCGGTGAGTTTGAATGTCGTCGCTTCAGCCCCGGCAGGAAGAATCGGAACCCCGAGGTCGTCCAACCCGAAAGTCTCACCATCGAGTTCCGCACTGCCGAAGATAGGCATGACGAAGGCTTGCTGCCCTGCGGGCAAAGGCACGTCCAGCGCTGCGCCTGCGTCCAGCGAGATATCGAGCAAGGTGACATCGGTCGGCGGCACCAGTGGGGAGCGCACGTCGCCGAAGCTCCCCAGGGGAATCCGGATGCGTACGCCGGGCCGCTGGACCACCGGCACGTCCTGCGGTGCCAGGGTCAGTGCAAACGGGGCGGCATCCTGACGTTCCCGAGGAAGATTGACGAAGATCTGCAGAAGGTGCGTCGTGCTTCCCAATACAGCGGGGTTCTCTTCGTGAATCACACCGCGCCCTGCCGCTGTCCAATGCAGGCCGCCGGGCTCGATCAGCACGCTGTTGCCCAACGAATCGCGATTGGCAATGCCTGTTTCCGAATCGAGGAACAGATAGGTGACCGCGGAAAAGCCGGCGTGTGGATGCGGCGGAAACGTTGGAGCGCTCATCCAGGCATGGTCGATTCCCATGAAGGGATCAAGTAACGCCGGATCTGCGCCATGCAGGCGGTATGCCCGGAAATGGCTTCCCCGGTTAGCGCGTTGCATGCGGGCGGTGGTGGTCATGGTTGACTCCTTAGACGGCTTCGGCAGCCAGCGCCGGATAGTCGATGTATCCCTTGGCGGTGGGCGGGGCAAAAAACGTGTTGCGGTCCGGCACGTTGAGGGCGGCACCTTGACGGAAGCGTTCCGGCAGGTCGGGGTTGGCAAGGAACGCACTGCCGAATACGGTGGCGTCGGCCTTGCCTCCGTCGAGTACGGCTTCGGCGCTGTCCTGCGTCAAGCCGCTTCCGATCAGGTATGCGCCGTCGAAAAGCGGTCGCAGCAACGCGTGGTAATCGACCGTCGTTCCGAACAAGGCGACGTGCAGATACGCCAAGCCCATGCCGCGAAGCTTGTCGACGAGATAGGTGTAGGTTTCCTGAGGCGCGGCATCCGTGATGCTGTTGTAGTTCATCTCGGGCGAAATCTTGATGCCAACACGGTCCGCCCCCGCCTCGGCGACCATGGCAGCCAGCACGTCGAGCATGAAGCGGGCGCGGCCTTCAACGGAACCACCGTATTGATCCTGGCGCTGGTTGCTGCCCGTCGATAGGAATTGTTCGGGCAGGTAGCCGGACGCGCCGTGCAGTTCCACACCGTCGAATCCGGCGTCGATCGCCCGGCGGGTGGCCTGGCGATACTCATCGATGATGCCGGCGATCTCGCCGAGGCCCAGTGCGCGGGGCGTGACGAAGTCGACTTGGCCACCGGGCGTCCATGCCTGCCCCTCGGGCTTGATGGCAGAAGGGGCCACGGGCGTCGCGCCATCCAGCAAAGAAGGATGCGAGACACGGCCGCAATGCATCAATTGCATGAATATGCGACCGCCGCGGGCGTGAACGGCCTCTGTCACTTTCTTCCACCCGGCGGCCTGAGCCTCCGTTTCGATGCCGGGGGTATGCACGTAGCCCTTGCCCATGGCGGACGGAAACACGCCCTCCGAGATGATGAGGCCTGCACTGGCACGCTGAGCGTAATAGATAGTCGTCATGTCGCTCGGAACACCGTCGTCGCCGGCTCGGGATCGGGTCATGGGAGCCATGACGATGCGATTGGGCGCGAAGTAGCGACCAATGCGAACGGGGGTTAGAAGCTTGCTCATGTTGAAGTCCTTGAAGATGAAGAAGTGCGGAAGCTCGGGGGCTGCCAGATCTGCTTGCCCACCGTCCCACAGCAACACGCAGAGGCGATGCATGCATCTTGGATTGATTCGCAGGCGAGATAAAGGTGGTAGATTGGCAATCATTGATCCATAAATGGCACAATCTCGCGGAACTTTCGAACGACATGGCTTTGTTTGTCGAGGTTGCCCAGATATGCAGCTTTCGAGGCGCAGCCGAGGGGACGGGCGGGCGTACCGAACTCGACCTTGTCGAGGCGCATTAACGCTCTGGAGAAGGCGATCGGCCTGCCACTCCTGCAACGGACCACGCGTAAGTCTGGAGACTTATGGAGGCTGACCAGTTCTATTAGGAACCCTGCAAGCGAATCGTCGAGGAGGCGCGAATACCTCACGAACAATTGGGCGAAATTCTGGCGCAGCCGAGCGGCACTCTGCGCGTGTCACTACCGGTCGATATCGCCACGATCTACATGGCCCTTTTCCAAGTACACAGCAGTAGAATCCTGCACGCAGGTCGCGGCGGCGTAATACGCAACGAGAGAATACTGCTCGGTGCTGAGAACGCTGTAAGCCAGATTGTCTGGCACGGTACAGTTGATCACCGCCCTACCTGAAAATCAGCCACATCGCGCTGATATTGCGAAGATACTGGGCCGCTGCGACGCAAGACGCCAAGGCATTGCGGGGCACCTGATGTCCACGGTAGATGAGGTGGCTCGCGCTGCAGGTAATCGCACTCAATACTGGGCGGGCGACGATGCAGAGCGGCTTTTTGAGCGGACAGGTTGGCAACGGGTTGGAGACGTACCCAACTATTCACTGATGCCCGATGGCATGATTTATGGGACAACTTTCTATCACAAGCAACTATCGGCCCATTGGCTGATTCGGAGATCAGCCAATGGGCCCGCTCTTGCCTCGTGATCCTCCGTGGCCGGGGAAGCATAGCGAAGGACAGAGACGGATCGCACCAAAAAGCAAGCTTCGCCCAAGTAGAGAGTCGCCTGGGCGAGAGTCCCACGCCACACCGCCGCATTGGAGACCACGATGGACCGCTCGTCGGCCGCATACAACTGGAAAAAGTGCAGGGCTATGTGGCTACACGACTGGATACGTCTTCGCGATGAATCCGAATTCCCCCTTAGTTAGAAGATATGCTTCACCCCAATCATCGCGCCAAACTGTTTTCCCCCTGCAGTTGGATTTGTACCACTTTGCCCACTGTTGACTGCAAAAGTTGAGTTGCCAAAGTTGTTGATATAGCCGGCCGTTCCGTAAGCACTTGTCCGTTTCGAGAACGCGTAGAGCGCCCGGCCAGCAAAGAGCCAAGCCTTGTTTGGACTATTGTGGAATCGTTGGTGATAAATCTCGCTCTCGAGCGTGACCGCAGACGTCAACGCGTAGGACACCCCACCGTAATACAGGTCGCTTCGCGGCGTCGCACTTGCTCGATTGTCTCGCCGCAGCCAGCCCCCGCCAATCTGGACCTTGCCGACAACAAACTGACCGCCAATGACCATGCGGTCATCCTTGAGCGCACTGCTCGTCAGGCCAGCAAATGCACCTGGTCCGCCACGAATCGAGTCATACGCCGCACTGATATTCCAGTTGTCGTTGCCATACTTCACCAGCGCCGACCACTCGCGGCACTGACGTGAGTCTGCCGGATTCTCGCCAGCGCAGTTGGTACCCGTAGGACTGTTTGCGTTTACCGTATCGCGTCCGAAGCTATAGGTCCCGCCAACGGTCAACCCACCGAATGTTCCCTTATATGAAACGGTATTATCCGCACGCGCTGTTGAGGTATATACGTCAAGTGACGCAGAGCCGAAGATGTTCGGGCCGAGCAGATCGTTCTCTGCCATACCCCAGAACAGCATTGTGAACTGACGCCCGAACGCAATCTGACCCCAAGCCCCCTGGATGCCTACGAGAGCTTGCCGGCCGAAAAGTCGCCCACCCTGTGTAATCGTTCCAGTATCGGAAGCGAACCCTGATTCCAGCCAGAACACGGCCTTGTTTCCGCCCCCAAGATCTTCCGTGCCACGCAACCCCCAACGAGCTGGAACTGCGCCGGATTGCATGAAGGTATCGCTATGCCTAGCAGCACCCACGCCGTTGACATAAGCCACGCCGCTGTCCACCACACCATAGAGGGTCACGTTCTGGGCAAAAACAATCCCTGGAAATGCACCTGCAATTAATGCAGCAACTCTCCCGAGTTTCATCTCTTCTCACTCCTCCAGCTTTATATTTGGCACTTGCAATGCGAGCGCCGACCTTTCCACCTTAAATTGGAAAATTTTTCTTACTGCTGAAATTTGCAATCCGTCAGCCTAGCTGCGAATCACGAAATCTGAGCCGACACCAGTCCCCGTGTGGTCTCGCGGGGACTGGCGACAGAGTTGGCTATTTGTTACTTGACGAGGGTTAGTGTTCGTCGCGGAGAATCCAGATCCCCCAAGCGGAATCTGTCACATAAATGTTTCCGCGAGTGTCCTGGAGAACATCCTGCGTTGCGTTTGAGGTCAACGTCCCGCCTTGACTGGTAACGGGCGCAGGAGGATCAGGCGGAAGGAACCAGCCGCGCTCGCGGACGTCACGCGGGTCGCTAATATCAAATGCGCGAAGCCCTGCTGTGAACCAGGCAACGTACATCGTGTCCTTCGGAGTCATGACGTCCGGGTTGTAGAGCTCCGTGACAGTATTGTGCGGGCCGAAGCGGCCAGGTTTGTCACAGAAGCTCTTGTACTTCGCACCCGGGGGAGGTACCGGTGTCGGGAACATCGACTTGAGGAAAGGATGCTTTGGATCCGAGTTATCAATGAATCCGACCGGCGTCATCGCTTCCGTACAGTTCCGTCTCATCGGCTCGCCAGAGAAATAGACTAGCTTTCTGTCCCAGAGCGGAATCGCCGTGTGAATGGACTGCGTGAGTGTGTTCACGAACGGGGGAATAATCTTCGCTTCCCCAATCATCTTCGGGTGAGCAATATCACTGATATCCAGATTCACGACGGACGGCGTGTAGCCGACTGTGAGCATCTTCCCATCAGGACTGACGAAAGCAGGGCCATGATAACTTGGCGTAATGGCACCCGGCGTTTCCCCCGCCTTAGCGCCGGGATACGCCCAGCGACCGGCTTCCTTGGGGTGCATCGGATCGCTGACGTCGAGGATTACCAGGATGAATCCACGATATCCTGGAACTGTCGTGGACAGGAATGCATACTTCCCGCCGGGGAATCCATTGCGATGACTACCCTGTGCACCCGCACTCCATTTGGAAAGCGCCCTCGGATTTTCGGGGTCGCTGATGTCGAAGAGTTGAACGCTTTCCTCGAATGGCTTGTCCTTCGGCGCCACCTCTTGAACCGTAGTCCATCCATCCGCGTGCCCTGACGACTCCTCCGAACTGATCGGTCGACTCAGCCCGAGGATGAGCAAATTACCACTTAGCGTAACCTGCGACGCGGATGTGCCAGCCGGACCTTGAACGACTTTTAGAAATACAGGGGCAGCGGGATCAGTGACATCGATAACTTCAAATCCATTCCCTCCCTTATAAAGATACCATCTGTCTCCCACCCGCTTGATAGCAATCTTGTTCCCAAAGCCGCGCCGTCCGCCCAGGTCGGTATAGCCGATTGGCTTGAGTCCACTAGCTTGCCAGCCGTCTGGAATAGGATCTGCCTTGACAGACGCACACCCCAACGCCAGCCATGACGCTACGGAAACTGCCCTCACAAAGATGGAAAGTCTCTTCATTTAATTTATCTCCACGTTTTTATTTATAGATTTTAACAATACAAAATACTTATTAAATTTATGTGATAAATTATCTGGACATAACGGATGAGATGGATTGAATTATTTTCTTTTACCAAACAACCTTATAGATTATGGACTCGCGAGTTCGCTAACCCCTAGATGAATGTGATGCCCCTCTAGTGACCGGTATCGTTGCCCACGCAGCCCGCGGCTGGACTTTGCGATCTGGCGCAACCTATCTAGCAGCAAAAAATAACCGACCGATGGGTGCTCTGAAGCGCCCGTCACTGAAGCAGCACAACCCCGGCCTGCCCGGGGTTGTGCCGGGCGAGCGACCTTAAGTCAGCTTCAGGTTCACGTTCTTGGTGTACGTAAATTCCAGCAACTCGGCAAAGCATTCCTCACGACCTATGCCCGACTGCTTCACGCCTCCGAAAGGCGCACCCATGAAGTGCTGGCTGGAGTTGTTGATCCACACATAGCCGGTGTGTATGCGTTTGGCGGCGCGGTGTGCCGTGTTCAGGTTCTGCGTCCAGATCGAGCCCGTCAAACCGAACTCCACGCCATTGACCTGCTCGAATAACGCGTCCTCGTCGCTCCATTTGAAAACCGACATGATGGGGCCGAACACTTCTTCCTGAGCCAAACGCATGTGTGGCTTCATGTCGGCGAACACGGTGGCTTCATAGAAGAAGCCGTCCTTTAATGCAGGGGCGTCTGGCTGCTTGCCACCACACACCAAGCGCCCACCGTCTTCCAGACCTTTAGCCACATAGCCCTGCACTTTTTCCAGTTGGGCGCGGCTGACGAGCGAGCCCATCGTGGTCTTGGGGTCTGTCGGGATGCCGGGCTTGTGGCGCTCCGGCAGCAGCTGGACGACTTTTTCCAGTACCTGATCATGGATGGACTCATGCAAAAAGACGCGGCTGGTGGAGCCGCAGCTCTGGCCAGACCACGTGAAGTTCATACCTCCCAGGATGCCGTTCACGAGTTTGTCGAGATCGGCATCGGGGTAGGCGATAAGCGCGTTTTTGCCCCCAAGTTCCAGCAGTACAGGCTTGAGGTTGTCGGAAGCCGTCTTCATGACGGCACGCCCGGTGGGGACTCCGCCAATCAGCGTGATCTTGCGCACCAGCGGGTGCCGTGTCATGGCGTCGCCGCATTCACGACCGCCGCACAAAAAATTGGCCACGCCAGCCGGAAAAATATCGCCCAACAGTTCGGCCAGCCGCAGGATGGACAGCGGCGCCTGGTCGGGCGACTTCACCACCACCGTGTTGCCGGCCGCCAGCGGCGCGGCAAGGCGCGCAGCGGCAAACATGAATGGATGGTTATACGCCACGATACGGGCGATAACGCCTAGCGGCTCCTGCATGGTGTAGTTCAGGTTGCTGTCGCCCATAGGGATGGTCTCCCCTTTGATCTCCGTGACCAGGCCTGCAAAGTAGTCGAGACAGTCGGCAGCAAAGGCCGCGTCCATGGCTAGGGCCGACACCGGGTTGCCATTGTTGAGCGAGTCCAGCAGCGCTAGCGGCTTGGCATGCTCGCGCAACACCGCGGCGGCCTTGCGCAGGTAGCGCCCCCGCTCGACGGGGGGCGTGGCTGCCCAGGCTGGGAAAGCGGCATGGGCAGCCTGCACTGCAGCATCCACATCGGCCACATCGGCAACGGGCGCGGTGGTGATGGTCTCGTTGTAAGTCGGGTTGATGGTCTCGGCATAGCCGCCTGCCTTGGGGGGGTGCCACGCACCGCCGTAGTACAGTTCGCGTCGCGACGGCAAGACGCCAGGGGGAATTTCGTGTGCGCGCATAGGTTCTGTGTCCTCAACAATAGAAATGCCGGGCGCGGGAGCGCTATCAGTCCTTCGACCGCGTCAGGCCCGCCGTCATGGCCGGGCTGTAGCCGGTTTGCACCAACACGTCGACCACCACGGTCTCACCTTTCTTGACTGCCGCGATGGCATTGCGCAGGACTTCTTCCAATTCAGAGGCGTCCACAACTGGGCCTACGCCTGTGAGGCCCTGGCCGCGCGCCATCATGGCGAGGTCAGGCGGCGGGTCGCTGATGCGCTGGCCTATCCAGCGGTTCTCAATCGGCCGCTTGCGCTGACGCGCGACGCGCTCCTGGTGCACTTCGTCGTTGAAGAAAGAACGGTTGTTGCACACCACCATCAACATTGGAATGCGCGCATTGGCTGCCGTCCAGAGCGCGTTCACGCCCATCATGTAGTCGCCGTCGCCGATCACCGCGACCGGTAGACGGTCGCTGCCTTTGAGGGCCAGCGCTGAGCCTATCGACATGCCCGGACCCGAGCCGATGCCCCCCCCGCCGTCGTACCCCAGAAAGTCCAATGGGTGCCGGAAGTCCCACATCTCGCCGCTCCAGCTCAACGGCAGGCGCATCAGGCAAACCTCTTGCTCACCAACGGCGCGCTTTAAGGTGGCCGCCAGCGTGGCCACTGCAATGTTGCTGCCGCCGGTGGCGCCTGGCGCGGGCGGCGTCACTGAGACCGGGAGAAGCGGCCGTTTGGCGGGCGCCGGCGTCTTGCGCGGCTTGACGTGCTGGTTCAACAAGGCCACGGCCGGCTCAGGCTCGCACAACATGAAGACATCGACAGGCGGCAGGCCCTGGTGGTCCATGCTCCAGCCGTTGTGGTTGTAGTGGTCCACTGAGACCTGGATGATCTTGCTGCCAACGGGCTTGTCTCCCCAGGCCTGCTTCAGCGTTCCTGAAAGATCCAGCCAGTCCAGGCTGAGCACCACGTCGGCTTCCCGCAAGACTTCTTGGGCATTAGCCGTGAGGAAGTTCCCGCTTGGGGCCGCGTGCAGCGGGTGGTCGGTCGGAAAGGCCGCGCCCACGCGCAGATCGGTCAGAACTTCAGCGTTCAGTGTTTCGGCCAGCTTGATGCGCTGCTCCCAGCCTTCGACTTCGCGGGACACGCGGCCCATCAGGATCACGGGGCGACTGGCTTCTGACAGCAGCACTGCGGCCTGCGCCACAATGTCATCCGAAGGTCGAGCCGGCGGCGGCGCGAGGTAGCGTGCCGGGTCGGGAATCGGCGGCCGCTCAGCTAGCTTGGATTCCTGCAGTGCCGCATCAAAACAGACGTAGACCGGACCCTTGGGTGCGGTGGTGGCAATCTGACGGGCCCGCAGAAGCGCTTCGTTCGCGGACGGAATCGAAGCCGGCTGCGCATCCCACTTGATAAAGTGGCGCACCAGCGCGGCCTGGTCCTGCGCCGTATGAATCCAATCGATCCACGGTCGGCGTTTGTTCGCGTCGACCGGCCCGGTGGCACCCAGCACAATGACCGGCACGCGGTCCACCCAGGCATCGAAAATAGCCATGGAGCCGTGCATCAGCCCGACATTGCTGTGCACAATCGCCACCAGCGGCTTGCCGGTAACTTTGGTGTAGCCATGCGCGATGGCCACCGCATGCTCTTCATGGAGCACCACCATCATCTGCGGCTTTTCATTGCCCAGGTGGTTCACGATACTGTCATGCAGGCCGCGAAAACTTGCGCCGGGATTGAGCAGCACATAGGGGATGTTCATCGCGCGCAGCATGTCGGCAATCGCGTCACTGGCCCAGACGGCTTCATCCGGTTCGGAAGGCGTAGGAATATCGCGGCGTACGGAGGGACCGGATGGAACGTTCATGGAAACTCCCAGGTAAAAATACAAAGAAGAGAATTACTCTTGCTTAATGTTTGCGGCCCTGATCACCTCTGCCCAACGCTTCTGGTCGCTGGCGATCAGTCTGGTGAATTCTTGGGGCGTGCTGGTCTCCGCATAGATGCCCTGCTCGGCCAGCTTGCCCTGTACATCGGGCAGCGCCAGCGAGCGGCGCAACTCAGCATTGAGCTTGTTGATGATGGCCGGTGGCGTCTTGGCTGGGGCAACCATACCGATCCAGATATCGCTTTCGAAATTGGGAAGGGTCTCGGCAATCGTAGGCACCTTCGGAAGCAGCTCGACGCGCTTCGCGCCACTGGTGCCAAGCGCGCGCAGCTTGCCGCTTCGGATGAACGGCAGGGCTGAATTGATCGGGCAGAACATCATGTCCACATTGCCACCCAACAAATCTACGAGCGCGGGGGCCGAGCCTTTGTATGGAATCTGGGTGATGCGGGTTCCTGTCATGGACTTGAAGACTTCCGCTGCCATGTGCTGCGGGCTCCCCGAGCCGGCGGACGCATAAGAAAGCTTCTCGGGGTTGGCTTTTGCCAGCGCAATCAATTCGGCGACCGAAGTTGCCGCCACCTTGCCTGGCGACACCACCAGCACCATGGGCACGCGACCCAGCAGGGTGATGCCCGTCAGGTCCCGGCTCACCTCAAATGGCAGCCTGGGATACAGAACCGGGTTAACCGCCACGGTCTGATTGGGTGCAACGGCGATGCTATAGCCGTCGCCTTCGGCCCTGGCTATGAAATCGGTGGCGATATTGCCCGCGGCACCAGGCTTGTTTTCAACGATGACGGGCTGGCCGAAAGACTCGGACATTTTCTGCGCCAGGATTCTGGCGAGCACGTCATTGGATCCGCCGGGCGGCAGCGGCACGACGATGTGGATGGGCTTGGTCGGGTAGGTCTGCGCCGAGGCAGGTACGCCAATGATCACGGTGGCAAGGCAAAGGGCAAGCATCCCTGTGCCGGGATTGAATTTCATGTCTTGTCTCCTGTATTTACTGCGGGTGGGGCCCTGTCAGGTTGCGGGCCCTTTCGCGTTAGAGCGCGTGCAGTAAAGACGCAGCAATCGCTCGTCCACGTCACCGCATTCCGGCATATTTGTTATCGTCAGTAGCGCCGTCGGCTGGTGTTTCCTGTTTTCTGATTCGTGCGTGACCTTTATGAGTTCCTCTGGAAGAACCTTTGTGTACGGTTCGAGAGCAATGTGGGCGTCGGCAATAGGCGCGGCGGTATTAGCAGCAAGCGACAGGTACCGGCGCGCGCCATTTCCTCAGCGTCCGTCCACGGCGCCGGTGCGCTGCACGCGCTTTTTCCAAAGCGCCCAGGGGCGCTCGATTTGTGTTTCGATATTCCGGCAAGCCGTAGCGGCTTCGCCCTGGCTGAGATACGTTACTTCGCCAAGCCGCATGGCGCCCACCTGAAGCTGCGCATTCACTTCGGCATAGACCGCTCGGTAGACTGCGTGCTTGAGCGTAGGACCGACGACTGTGGAACCATGGCCCCGCATCAGAACAAACGACGCTTCACCGAGCTTCTGCGCCAGCGCGGCGCCAAGCTTGCCATCACTGATCAGCAGGTCGGTCGCGTCGCCGGCAGTTTCGCGAATCTCGAAGATCGGAGTTCCAGCGCCGAGGAAACCGCTCATATGGCATACGGGTCTGAAGGGGATGTTCTTGACGACGCTGAATGGAAGTACGGTAGGCGAGTGGCTGTGCACGATGGCGTGCACGTCGGGTCGAGCCCTGTAGATCTCGCCATGGATGAATCGCTCCAGGTAGATGGCGCGCCCCCCCGCGTTGACTGGAGACCCATCCAGCTTGAACTCCACAATGTCGTCTGGCGTAACAGTGGCGGGTGCCATGTTCCTCGCCAGCAGAAACCGGCCTGGATCCTTGTCGTGCCGGACGCTGACGTGGCCAAAGGCATCGACAATGCCCTGATCGAACAAGATGTGATTGGCGCACACCAGGTCTTCGATCAACGTGTCGCTTGCGGAGCCGGAAGGACGATCGAGATCCTCAGCGTAGTCGACACTGCTGTTGGAATTGGTATGGGAGTTGCACATGGAAGGCCTAGTCTCAGGTTGGCGAGTGTGGTTCGATTCGCGTCCCGGGACATACGACGCCGTACTACTGCCCGGAACGTCGTTATAGCTTAGACTTGGGTTGATGATAGGTCTATTAGCTATTTAGGACTCAATCCATACTCAATCGACTATGATTTGAGATAGGCCTACAGGGCGTTGTTTGGCGGCGCGGAGTCGCGGATAAACTGCAAGAGCGCGGCCTGAAAAGCGGAGAAGCGCTTGTCTTCCCGGTACACCACATAGGATGGAATCTTCATTGGCAAGTCGGGGCGATCAAGAAGCACTAGGTCTCCCCGTGCCACATCGTCGCGGATCGAGGAAGCCAACATGAAACTCAGCCCGATGTCCTGCCGGACAGCGTGCTTCATTGCTTCAGGATGCCCTAGCTCCAGCACGACCCTGCGGTTCTCGAAGCCATGCTTGCGCAGCTGCGTGTCCTCCAGTTCACGCCTTGCCAGATTCCGTGGCGTGCTGATAAAGGGCACCTGATGAAGGTCGACTTCCTGCGACGGTAGTTTGACCCAGCGGCTGCCCGGCGCACATACCAGCAGAAGGTCTTCCTCCCACAGCGGAATCACTGTCAGCCCATCCAGATCTTGCTTTGCCGCCAGCAGGATTACCGCAAAATCGCAGCCCCCTATGCGGGTCGCGTCCACTGCCGCTTGCGGGTTTGAAATCTGAAGGGTCACCAGTCCGTTGGGGTGCTGTCGGTAGAAATCCACAATCAGTGGCGGCAATACATAGGAGCCAATCGACATCGACGTTGCCACAACCGCATTTCCAGCGCCCCCGCCCTCAAGTCCAGCGAGCTCCCGCTCGACCTCGCGGGTCCGCGTGATGACTTCGGTCGCCCAGCGATAGACACGCTCTCCTGCCTCGGTCAGCGCGATGTTCCTGCCGGCACGCGCGACCAGGGCATAGCCCAGCCGTGCCTCCATGCTGCGCAGGTGCGCAGTTACTACTGGTTGCGCAATGCACAGCCTGTCGGCTGCGCGCGTCACACTGCCGAGCTCCGCCACGGTGCAGAAAACTTCCAGTTTCTGGAAGGTGAGATATGGGTCGAATCCGCGCACACGCCTCCTCAATCCATAGCTAAATTGCTATGTATTTGCGGCATAAGAACTATTTGAAGATATGGATAAGGTTACCCACAATTGCAGCCACAAGCAACATGGTGGCCTGGCATCAGGCCTTCGCAGGAGACAGCATGGACTGCACAGCCGTTATTAATCGCGCTTCTTGCCGGCACCACGGTAAGTCGTGGCTTGCCTCGGAAAGGGCACCCTTGGCCAGGATCGCAACAGCCACGCTCGCGGTAATGCTCTGGTCGACCGTAGTCGTCCAGTCCGCCATCGCGGCAGAAGGCTATCCGACCAAGCCGGTCCGCATTGTTGTGCCCTTTCCCGCGGGTGGCGGAACGGACAGCATCGCACGCGTACTTGCCAAGTCCTTTACGACGGATACAGGACAGCCTTTTGTAGTCGAGAACCGCGCCGGTGCGTCCGGGAACATCGGCCTGGATAACATCGCGAAATCGCAGGCAGACGGCTACACCATTGGCCTCACCACGAGCAATCTCACGATGAATGGTGCGCTGTACAAGCGGTTAGCCTTCGATCCGCAGCGAGATTTCCAGCCGATATCTCTGATTGCCTCATCTCCGCTCGTTATTGGTGTATCAAACACGCTTGGCGTATCGGCATTGTCGGCCCTTCGCACCAAGGCGAAAGCGTCTGGCCAGCCGCTCGCATACTCGTCGTGCGGAAACGGCACACCGGAGCATTTCGCAGGCGCTATGCTCGCCGCGGCGTGGAATGTACGCTTCGTCCATGTTCCCTACAAGGGCTGTGCGCCAGCATTGGTCGATGCCTTAGGCGGCCAGGTCCCCATCTTTATCAGCACGGTTGCCAACGCGCTTCCGTACAGCCGAGATCCTCGAATTGGAGTGCTTGCGGTCACCGGCCATGACCGCAGCAGGTACATTCCCGGGGTGCCCTCAACGTCGGAACAAGGCGTGACCAGCTTGGATATGCGAGTGTGGTTCGGGCTCATTGCCCCGCACAACCTGCCGGAGCCAGTTCTGAAGAGACTGATCGCGCTCACATCGGCAGCGATGAAAAAGCCTGAGGTACGCCAGATCCTCGAGGCCCAGGGATATGACGCGGTGGGTTCAGATCCGGCAACTTTTGCCGCGACGATCGCGACCGAAATCCCGTTCTGGAAGCAACTCGCGGCAAAGTACGCGATATCTCTCGAATAGAACTTGCCAGCTGTCCGTTCTGGCAACACAGAACCTTCAATCCCCAAGTCGTACATGGAACAGGGAGCCGGCGCGAACATTCACCGTACCGGCTGCCACGCTCTCCGCACTTAGACGGCCATCGGCGCTATGCATCGGATGCGCTCCGAGTCGCATCGGGCGAAACAAGTCGTACGCCTTGAGCACGATTGTCATGAGGCAGGATTCGCCCACGGCGTGAGCCGCCTCGTCGTCGCGACGCTTTCGACACAAGCTCTGAGTGCCCCTCTCCCCTCGCAAGCCCAACAATTTACTTGAGCAGCCGTTGACTTAAGCTGACCACGACACCGAGCCCACCAATCACCGCAATCACGGAAAAATGGTCAAGGTTTGCGAGAAGGTTTGCCTGTTGAGCCAAGGACTGTGCGAGCAGCGCCACGGCGACTCTTACTGCATCCGCTTGCCCAAGTGCGGCCGACAGCTGGCTTGCCAGGTGGTCGACAGCCTGGAGATAGATGGGGTTGCCGGGATGAATATTCCTGGCCAGCGCGTCGTAGTGCACTGTCGACCGCCATTGCTGTCCGATTGTCCCCAGACTGATTCCTAGTGCCAGACCGATCTGCGCCAGCATATTTTTAGCTTGCTGAGCATGGGAGAACACCGTTTCGTCGTACTGGACATCCCTGAATGTTTGGATTGCTGCATTGGCCATGACAAACATCATGAAGACGCCGTTCAGAAGCAACGCTGGCAAGATATCCGACCACAGGTTAGCTGTAGGCGTGAGCCCGGACAGTAGCCAGCCGAATGCCGCCAGCGCCCCGAAACCAATTACGAAGAACTTGCGAGGACTCGGATACTTTGGCAGAAGTCGCGCCAGGATAAACCAGCTGACGAGAGCCGAGGCCAATCCCATTGCCTGAAACTGCCCAACCGTCTGCCATGGATACCCAAGTGTCCGTTGCAAAAATACTGGAAGCACATAGTTATCCGCACCGAGAATGACATAGCAGCAGGTGAAAAGCAGAACCCCTGCGACATAGCGCGGATTTAGTAGCGCCCTGACTCTGATCAAAGGAGCTTCGCGTCGATGCTCAGCGCTGACATAGTAAATGAGAGCAACGATGGCAACTGAAGCGGTCAAAACAAGGGGAATGCCGTCGCTGTAGAAATCGTAGTAGGTCCGCTGTAGCGAATAAAGTAGAAGGAATGCACCACTAGCCAGCAACATTAGTAAGACTGGATGCGATTGCGACGTATCACTGTCACTCGACGACGGCGACTCATCGTGGAAAACCGCCGTTACCAGTACAAACACTACCGCTGAGGCGCCGACCACGATCCAGAATATCGAGCTCCAATTGTCGTTCGCCACAGAAACCGATGCTAACCACGGTGCAGCCGCGGTACCGGCGGCGAGCGCAACAGCGAACGCTTTGATCCCGGTAAATCTTTGTGGGCCCGGATGAATATGATTGACCATGATGCGCGCCGAGGTCATGAATGATGCCCCACCTAGTGCCATCACGAGACGACCAATAAGGAACTCACCATAGGCTTGACTTGATCCGCAAATGACCGCACCGATCATGAAGATGCCCAACGAGTACTGCAAAAACCGACGCCAACCCACTCGCTCGACAAACCACCGTTGCTGGGATATATCCAAGACGGCAACGCTTGCGTAGGCTGCGCTGATCAAGCTAAATTCCTCAGGCCCAGCCCCGATCTCACCCATAATTGGGCCTGACGCGAACGCGATCATGCCGGTCTGGAGGAATTCGATGCCGTTGAGCAGGAATATAGTAAGGAGGAGAAGGTGTGGCTTTCTCGATAGCTGGCTCACGATGACCCTCGGATCTGGAATGACGCGACGACTAGAGATTCGCTTGTATAAGCTTGTCAACCATTTCGTCTGCGTTCGCTAGTTCGTTGGCAAAAATATCTGTCTTGTAGGTTTGCGGACTATGCCCTTTCTCCGCCACCGCCTTACCATCCCGCTTCGTGGTATTGACGATTACCTTCATCGACAGGCCGACGCGCAGAGGATGGGTGGCAATCTGCGATGAATCCAGCGCTATTCTCACCGGCACTCGCTGGACGACCTTGATCCAGTTGCCAGTCGCATTTTGGGCTGGGAGTAACGCGAATGCACTACCGGTTCCGGCATCCTGGCCGACCACGACCCCTTGGTACTCAATCTCCCTCCCGTACACATCCGTAATAAGTGCGACAGGTTGACCAATGCGGATATGCCTGAGCTGAGACTCCTTGAAATTAGCGCTCACCCAAAGATGGTCCAACGGCACCACAGACATCAGTGATGTGCCGGCATTAACACGCTGCCCGACCTGGACGCTACGCTTGGTCACAACGCCGCTAACTGGCGCCCGAATTACTGTGCGTTGTAATGCAACATATGCGTCTCGCACCTGCGTTGCCGCACTCATTACATCAGGATGTGATGAAACATTCGTCCCGTCGATTTGGGCTCGACTTCCCACCAACTGCTGCTCCGCGGCTTCAAAGGCAGCCTTAGCGACCACGAGCGCGTCTTCAGCGTGATACAACTCTTCTCCCGAAATCGCTCCGCTGGCTACCAGAGCCTTGCGCCGCAAGACATCTGCTTGAGCCTTGTTCAGATCTGCCGCCTTCAGGTCACGATTAGCCTTGGTCTGGCTTGCAGCGGCAAACTGACCGCGAACCTGCCTAACCGCTCTAGCCAGAGCAGCTTGAGCGCGGGCAAGCGACAGCTGCGCGTCAACATCATTTAGATGTACCAGTACCTGGCCCTCCGCTATGTAATCAGTGTTATCTGCGCCAATCGCAGTGACGACACCCGAAACCTGTGGCGTCACCTGCACGATGTTCCCCTCCACGTAGGCATCTTCAGTCGTCTCCTGGTTGCGTGCGGCGCCATACCAGAAAACTGCTACGATGGCCAAAGCGGTTGCGACAGCAACTGGGATCACAATGTTCATCAGCTGGCGCTTACGTGGCTGAGAACTTTTAGCCGTTGGTGTTTCGGGGCCGTTTTCCGGATGTGTCATGTTTGCATCGTATCCAGCATGGGCATGTTCGACCGGCGTTACTGGTCCGTACCTTCTTCCGCAGCATAGCCGCCGCCAAGCGCGCGAATTAAGTCGACTTTCAATTCGCGTCCGCGCGCCTCTTGCTCGACCAGAAGCCGCCTTTGTGTAAGTACCAGGCTCTCCGCAAAAAGCACCTGGAGATAGTTACCGATACCACGCTTGTATCGATTCGTTGAGAGATCAAAGGCCTCCTGCGCCAGGATGAGAGCTTGGTGTTGCTCGTCAATTTGTTCTCCGAGCCATTTCATTGACGTCAGCTGATTGACTACGTCGTGCACTGCGGCAATGAGACTTCCGTTGTACTGTTCGACCGCAATGTCATACTCCGCCTGGTGTGCCGCCAAATTCCCCAGGAGGCGGCCTCCGTCAAAGATAGGCAGTGAGATGGCGGGCCCCACTCCTATGACACGGCTGCCTGCGGTGAGCAGATCCGGCAATCCAAGACTCTGGAAGCCCATGAACGCTGTCAGACTAACGTTCGGATAGAACTGCGCCCGCGCCACCTTGATGTCTTTGCTAGCCGCTTCAACACGCCACCGCTGCGCCACCAAATCGGGACGTCGACCAATGAGTTCCGCGGGTATATGGCTCGGCAGCGAAACTGGCGTGGACAGATTTAGTCGTGGACGGGAGATGGCCATGCCCCAGTCGGGGCCCTCGCCCACTAGCTGGGCAAGTTGTGCCTCCGTCAGCGCGATGAGTTCATTGAAGCTCGCGATGGCGCTTCGTGTAGCAGGCAGAGCGGCTTCTGCCTGCTTTAACTCCATTTTTGAGTCGATTTGTGCAGCAACTCTCTGTTGGGTCAGTTGCAGGATTTGCTCGCGCTCTTTCAATGTGGCTTCGGCAAGGTCTCTTTGCTCATAGCTGTGCGCAAGCCTGAGATAGGTGCGCGCGATCGAGGTTGTGAGCAACAACCGTGCTGCGTGGTAGTCAACTTCGATTCCCTGCGCTCGATTCAGGGCGGCTTCAAACGTCGCCTGGTTCTTCCCCCAGAAGTCTATTTCATAACTGACGCCCAGACTTAGATCGCTAAAAACGTCCCAGGTGCCGGCCAGGGGCTTCGGCACAGTGCTATTTGCACTGTATCGCTGTCGGGTGCTCTTCAAGCTCGCGCCAACTTGCGGAAAGCGATTGGCACCGGCGACTCCAACAAGGGCTTCTGCCTGGCGGACGCGTGCCGCGGCTAGGCGTAGACTTGGTTGACCGGTCAAGGCTCTCTGCTCGAGCTCGTCTAACTGGTTGTCGCCAAACGTCGTCCACCACGCTTCACTCGGCCAGGATTCGGGGGAGACCGAAGTGCCCTCCAAACTCCGACTGGTAGTCAATCGATCGGCGGTATCTAATGCTGAATTCCTTGTCAGACCTCCGGAACTCAAACACGAAGCCAGCGTCACCGTCGCGGCCGATGCGAGTAACACCCTGAGCCTCCGCTGCAACAGTGAGGATAAAGATGGAGCTGGATATGGAACTGGTCTGGGATGCGTTCTCACGGTCAAACGTCACTGGATCTCGGGTTGGCAGAACCTCACGACAAGGTTCTGCCAGTCGCCCAAGAACGCTTTTAGCCTTGAAGCGCTGTCATCAGCACTTGCACCAATTGGCCGCCTTCTGGCGTAGCCCAGCTTCCGGCGAGTTCTGCAATCAGCTGGTTGGTGGTGGTCAGCGTCACGCCGCCGTTATCCATCCGCCGCAGGGCGATGTCATCGGCCATTACACTCGGTGAGCCACCAGCATCTGCAACCACCTGAACTTGATACCCATCGCGCACCAGACTCAGCGCCGGATAGACCGTACAGACGTCATTGGTGACACCGGCAATAATGAGCTTTCTACGGCCCGTAGCTCTGACGGCGGAGGCGAAGTTTGCATCGTCCATGGCGTTCACGATACCCAGGCGCTTGACGCGGGAAGCGAACTCGGCTGGCAGAATTTGCTCCAGTTCGCTCACCAGCGGCCCCTGAGCGTGCTCCTCCATGCTGGAAGTCAGCACCACCGGCAGCTTCAGAATGCTTGCCGCCTTTGCGAGCATCAGAGCATTGCGTTTCATCTCTTCGAACGGAATAGATTTCACCCATCCCATAGTCCCCACTTGGTGATCAATCAGTAGCAGCGCGGCATTGTCGGCACTGAATTTTTCGTACGTCATGATGAGTCTCCTGGCTGTGAGGTTGGGGCACTAACGCCCCACGGTTGGGACTTTTTTCTATGTCGGTCGCGATCGATGTCGCTAATTCGCCAGCGTTCGGCTACTACTGGGGCAGAGCTGGATGGTGGAAAGTCGATGCGCACGAATGCACGATGGTGTTGGGGCTTGGAGACCTTGGCGAACTGGTCAAGTTCTATCCGGCGGTGACCATCCAGGCGGGCGACGACAGCTTTTACCTAGAAGTGGGATCACTCCTCAAGGCTGAATCCAGACGCCTGGACCACGCTGGCCCATCGCCGCAGGTCGGATTTCAGGATCGAAGCAAGGCGGTCGCTGGATGCGTGCGCCGCGCTTACCCCAACGTTCACAAATCCCGCGGCAACCGTGCTGATCTGAAGCACTTTCGCGATGACAGTGTCCAGTTCCGAAACGGTAGCCCGCGGCGTTCCAGCCGGCGCAAATATACCGATCCAGCTTTGCGCAACAACGTTCGGATAGCCGGACTCGCGGAATGTCGGCACGGCGGGAAGAAAGGGAGACCGTGCAGATCCCGTTGTGGCAAGCACACGGAGCCGACCGCCAGACAAGTGAGGAAGGATCTCACCGATTGGATTGATGCTTGCGGGCACCTGGCCTCCCAGCAGATCCTGAACCGCCTGGGCACCCCCTTTGTAGGACACATGCGTCAACTCCGTTTCGGCCGCCCGCGCCAGCATTGTCCCCACGAAGTGGGCACTGGAGCCCGGTGCGGGCGAACCGTAGAGCGCATTGCGTGGGTTCGCACGACACCATTGGACAAACTGTCCTACGTTGGCGACCTGCGCGGGCATCCCGGGGCCCACACATAACGCAAACTCCGAGGTTCCCACCATCGAGATAGGGATGAAGTCGGCGGTCGCGTCGTAGGCGAGTTTCCGATAGAGGGATGGAAAGATGGTCAGCGGGAAGTCCGGCGTCACGATGATCGTTGAGCCATCTTTCTCCGCGCGGCGTGCAGCGTCCAACGCAATGCGGCCGCTTGCCCCAGGCCGGTTCTCCACGACAGCCGGTCCAACGGCGCTTCCCCCCATGTGTTGCGCAATCAATCGCGCAATGACATCGGTGGCGCCGCCAGGCGGATACCCCACCAGCACGCGTAGCGGCCTGGTGCCTGACTGGGCCAGAGCTGGCACCGACGCCCCTGCGGCGAGGAGTGTCGTTACGTTCTGAAGAAAGCGGCGGCGCGGCAGCGTGACAGGCATTTGGACGATTCCTGAAGGTTGCAGTAGGGATCTGGAGCGTCTTGCTAACGGAGTGTCGTCTCCAGTTCCCCAAGTCCATCGATCCACACACGGACGCTGTCACCACGCTTCAGGAATGTTCCGGACTCCATGCCGACCCCCGCTGGTGTGCCCGTCAGAATGACATCCCCGGGGTATAGCGTCAGACGCTGGCTCAAGTACGCGACCTGCTCCGCAACCGAGTACAAATGGTTTGCCGTATTCGAATCCTGCTTCAGCTCGGCATTGACCCAGAGCCGGATATCGAGTGCTTCCGGGGAGGTCACAAAGCTGGCGGGTGTCAGGTAGGGCCCGATAGGGCAGGATCCCTCAAAACACTTATGACCAATCCAGTCAAAGCGGAACGGGGACGTAACGTCCACCTGATCGCGCCTAAGGTTATCGCGCGCAGATAGATCGTTTGCGACCGTATAGCCAGCTACGCAAGCAAGCGCATCTTCCTCAGATACATTACGGCAAGCTGTGCCGATAACAACGGCAAGCTCGGCTTCCCAATCCAGACGTTGCGTATGCCCGGGGTATGACACGGTTTGCCGATGCGCTGCAAGGGTGCCCCGCCCTGCCTTGATAAAGTGCCACGGTGGAATCCCTTCGCCCTTCGGGTCTGCCGCCAACCTCATGCCAAAGGCTTTTGCCATTGCCACCACATGGTCCCGGTAGTTGGCACCGGCACCGTAGATCACGCCGGGCCGGTACAGCGGAGACAGGAAGGTGATGGTTTCCGGATTCATCGACGAAGCACCGTCAGCCTGTTCCGCCACGAAGCGCGCGAGGCGCGCTTGGGAGTTGTCCCACTCCTCGAGCAGATCGTCGATGACGCCCTCGCCGAAGTGGACATGCTTGCCACCAACATGCACCCCGACATGAGGTTTGCCATCAGGGCCCGAGAAATTGAAGAGCTGGTATTTCATGCTGCGCCTTACAGTCTGTTGTAACTGCATTCTTGTCGCCGCAGCCCTGTAAAGCCAGATGGCCCAGGTAAAACCAATGTATAAACCTGGTTTATGCTTTTCTGACGTGCAGCACCCGCGATCTGGTGTTACCGCGCACGAAGAATCAGCACATCTATGGCAATTGCGGCAGGAGAGAATCCGAGCGGAGCGACTTCTGCGGTTGGCCGACCAGGGAGAAACGCTTGAAAGACTTAAACCTGCTTTATGTGTTCGAGGCGCTTTGGAGAGATCGATCGGTCACAGCAGCCGCGGAGAATCTGGGGCTCACCCAAGCGGCGGTCAGCAGCGCCCTAAAGCGGCTGCGGGCGGAATATGGGGACCGGCTGTTCATGCTGGTCGGCCGGCGGATGGAGCCGACGCCCCTGGCCACGGCGATTGCGGGAGCGCTACTCGACTCTCTGTCGACAATCCGCAAGACTACTGGCACCTTGATGCCCTTTGACCCAACACATGCCAGGCGTCAATTCACGATGCGCACACGGGATATAGGCGAAGTCGTGTTGCTGCCACGCATTCAGCAGGAACTACTGCGTGCCGCACCGCAGAGCAGCATCCAGACCGTCTACGCGCCGATCGACGAGACGCTGTCCGCTCTTGCGACCGGCCGAATGGACGTTGCGGTAGGCTACCTGCCGGCTCTCGAACGCAATATCTACAAGTGCCAGCTGTTCCTGGAGGAATACATTTGCGTTATGCGGGCTGGCCATCCGCTTGCAACGAGACCCGACCTCCCCCTTGAAGCGTTCCTGGCACAGGATCATCTCTTAATTACGTACTCGGGCAGTGAGCATATCCTTCTCGAGCGCGCCCTGCTCGAGGCTGGAGCAAAATCGCGCATCAACCGGTTCGGATTGTCCGCAGGGGCGTTCGTTGACCAGACCGAAGGTGCCGCAAAATGATTTCTCAACTGGTACCGCAGATGATCTTCGCATCCGCGTAAGGCGCGAGGAACGCCTGGAGCGCCTCGAGCATGGCCTCCGGTTTCTCTTCCGCGGGATAATGGCCACTGCCCGCGATAATCACCGACTGCACGTTATCCGCCACTGTCCTCAGTTCCGCTTCCACACTGCCGCCACAGGCAAGTTCGCCGGCAAACGCCAGGACCGGCAGCGTTAGCTTCGCACTGCGCGCGCGTTCACGATTCTGAGGAATCGATTCGTCTATCGCCCGGTAATAGTCGAAGCTTGCGCGCAGCGCGTGTGGATCGCGCCTGAGTTGCTCAATGTAGAACGCTCTTGCGTAGGCGGGAACGGCGTCGGGAGAGCCGGCCTTCGTCGCAAACTGGTGGCCGAAATAGATGGACTCGCGTCCCTCGACGAGGCGCTCGTTGACCTCGCGGGCACGGTTGAAATTGAAGTGCCAAAGGAAATCGCTCAGCCAACGTTCATCAGAGAGAAGTGGGGGCGAGTCTGATACCCCGGGAATGAGCGCTTCACCGAGCGCGATACGTTCTATCCGGCCAGGTTGGTCGTATGCCATCGCGAAGCCAGTCCACATCCCAATGTCGTGGCCGACCATAGCGAAGCGCTCAAAGCCTAGCGCATCCATCAGTGCAAACATATCGGCGGCGAGCGTCTTGGAGTCGTATCCGGTTGCCGGCTTGTCCGAAAGTCCCACGCCGCGGGGGTCGACGGCGATAACCGTAAAGGATCGCGCCAACGGGAGCATCAAGTACCGCCATGCGAACCAGTTCTGCGGCCACCCGCCAAGCAGTAGCAGCGGCGTGCCCTGGCCGCCGACGACGGCATGCAGGGTTAGGCCGCCAGCCGGCACCAGATAGCTTTCGAAGACATCTGTAAAGCCAGCGGCCAGTTGGGGAACATCATGTACTGAGCCGTATCCGGCTGCGCGTTTCATGCTTTGAATCAACGGGTTATTCATCAGATTTTCTCTTGCTGCGGAAGACGTTGAACGTTCGCTCATGGCCAAACTAAGCAGAACGTGCCGGTAGTTGGGCCACGCCGGCAGGTGGTCAACTGGTACAGGTGTTGATGGACTCGTTTCAGGCTTCAGCAGGGAAGCCACTGAGACAGCTCCGCCCTATGTCATGAGTTGGTTGGTGCTCGCCAGAGTGACACCGCCGAATAGCCCGCGTGAGGGGATGCTGCGGAAAAGTCAATGCACTGAGCCAGGCATGACCCACTTCCGCGCTGACAACCTGCGCGGGAGCGAGACGGCGCCGATCGTCGCTGCAGGCGGCAAATGGCTGGCATGGCGGCAGTTCTCAAGCAGTTTCTTCCGCATGCAAGGCGGGGTAGTCGGTATAACCGAGCTCACCGGGCGTGTAGAACGTGGCCTTGTCGGGCGCGTTGAGCGCCGCGCCCTGACGGAAACGCACGGGCAGGTCTGGGTTGGCCAGGAAGGCACTACCGAACACGGCGGCGTCGACGCGCCCGAGGGCCAGCAGGGCCTCGGCAGCAGTCTGATCGAGTCCACCGCCGATCAGATAGGCGCCATCGAAGCGCGGCTTCAACAGCGCGTGGTAGTCGACACTGGCTCCGAACAGAGCGACGTGCAGGTAGGCAAGATCGAGTCGGCGCAATTGCTCGACCAAGTACGTGTAGGTTTCCTGCGGCGTGGCGTCGATCACATCGTTGAAGTTCATTTCCGGCGAAATCTTGATCCCGACGCGATCGCCTCCGGCCTCAGCCACCATCGCTTCCAGCACTTCCAGCACAAAGCGCGCGCGATTGGCTACCGAACCGCCATATTCGTCCTGGCGCTGATTGCTGCCGGACGAGAGGAATTGTTCGGGCAGATAGCCCGATGCGGCATGCAACTCGACCCCGTCAAAGCCCGCCTCCAGGGCGCGACGTGTCGCCAGGCGGTAGTCGGCAACCACCTCTGCGATTTCGGCCACGCTCAGCGCGCGGGGGGTGATGAATTCCCGCAGGCCATCGGCAGTCCAGGTCTGGCCAGCTGGCTTGATGGGCGACGGCGCCACCGGCAGCGCACCGTCCGGCAACAGTGACGGCTGAGAGATGCGCCCGCTGTGCATCAGTTGCATGAAGATGCGCCCTCCCTTGGCATGCACAGCTTCGGTCACACGCTTCCAGGCCGCCACCTGGGCGTCATTGTGGATGCCGGGTGTGCGCACATAGCCCTTGCCCGTCGCGGAGGGATATACACCTTCGCTAATGATCAGGCCGGCGCCGCTCCGCTGGGCATAGTAGGTGGCAACGATGTCGCCCGGTACGCCCGCATCATCGGCGCGCGAACGGGTCATTGGGGCCATGACCAGGCGGTTGGGCAGGGTATGGCGACCAATACGAATGGGGGTAAATAGCTGGTGCATGATGTGCTCCGAAGTGACTGCTTGATGTAGAGCATCATCCAGCAAATCACCCACGGGATAAATATGGCAAAATTGAATTGATTGATCCATTCACGGCGCAATTAGCATGGAACTGCTGAATGACATGGCCTTGTTTGTCGAGGTCGTCAAAGCCAGGAACTTTCGCAAAGCGGCGGAGGCAATCGGGATGCCGAACTCGACACTGTCGCGCCGCATCAGCGTCCTGGAGAAGGCGATCGGGCTGCGCCTGTTGCATCGCACCACGCGCAAGATCGAGTTGACTGAGGCCGGCCAGCTCTATTTCGAGCGCTGCAAACGTATCGTCGACGAGGCGCGGCTCGCGCACGAGCAACTCGGGGAGTTGCTGGCGCAGCCCAGCGGCGTGCTGCATGCCTCGCTACCGGTGGATTTCGCCAATATATTGCTGGCACCGCTGATCGCGGAATTCGCACAACGTTATCCTGGCATCAGTTTCGAATTCGACCTCACGCCGCGGCGCGTCGATCTGGTGGCTGAGCCGTTCGATGTCGCGATCCGCATGGGGGAACCGCCAAGTTCGAACCTGATCGCTCGCCGCCTCGCCCGCCTGCCCCGCTATCTTTACGCTTCGCCGCAATATATTGAACGCTTCGGCGAGCCAAGCCAGCCGGCCGACCTTGTAGCGCATGAGTGCCTGCGGCTCCGCACGACAGAGGCCAGCGCCTGGACGCTGAAGGACGCGACGAAAACGATTGAGGTCGCAGTCGGCGGCCGGTTTTTGCTCAATAGCGTCGGCATGATCCGACGCCTGGCAACGCTCGACCTCGGCATCGCCGTACTGGCCGAGGCTATCATCGGCGACGACGTGGCCAATGGGCTATTGCGTCGAGTGCTACCACAGTGGCAGGCCACGCCCATACCCGTCTATGCCATGACCGAGACGCGCCTGCTGCCGGCGAAGACGCAGCGCTTTATCGAGTTTCTGCGAGAGCGCCTGGAGCAGTGAGACCTCTCTGCCCGGAGGCGCAACGGGCCGCGACGATTCCGAAGTCCGACCGACGCTTCCGTGGCTCGTCCCCGTCCGCCGGCAGCGACCTACTATTGATATAATCAATTCCCCCCCCGGAGCAACGATGAACAAGCTCTACTCTCTGGACCTGAATCTCCTGCTTGTGTTTGATGCAATGCTCCGCGTCGGCAGCGTGTCCAGGACCGCAGAGGAGATGGGGCTGACCCAGCCCTCCACGAGCAATGCGCTCGCGCGCCTGCGGAATTTCTTCGGCGACCCGCTGTTCGTGCGTTCGGACGGTGCCATGAGGCCGACGCCGCTGGCCTTGCAAATGGCGGAACCGGTCCAGGAAGCGCTGGGACAACTCCGCCGGGCGATCGAGGACAAGCGGTATTTCGACCCGATGACCTCTTGTCGGCGTTTTTCCATCTGCATGAATGAAATGGGACAACGCGTCTTTTTGCCGAAGATCGTCACCCGTTTCGCCGAGATCGCGCCTGGGGTAGACCTCGAGGCTATGGAAATGACATCGCAGCTAGCGCAGGCGGCGATGCCAAATGGCGACGTGGACCTTGTGATTGGCTATTTTTCGGATTTCGGGCCGAGCTTTTTCCGCCAGCGCGTAACGACAGGTCATTACGTCGCCGTTGCCCGCAAGGGACATCCCCAAATAGACGGGATCTTGACCCTGCCCGCCTACCTGAGCGCCTCGCACATCTCCTACGTGCCTGCTCTAGGCAATCATGCCGCGCTGGAAGCGCTCCTCGCAGAAGAGTTCATGAAACACGGCGTGCGGCGCCGTGTCGCGTTGCGCGTCGCAAATTCGCTTGGCATCCCGAAGATCATCTCCAGTACCGACCTGATCATGACCGTTCCGTCCGTGCTGGCACATGCGTTCTGCGAAACGGCCCCCGTGCAGGTCTTCGACCTGCCGTTCGATATTCCGCATATCGAGATATTTCAATACTGGCACGCACGCTATCACCACGACCCCGCCAATCAGTGGCTACGCGCCCAGTTCAAAAGCTTGTTTCCGGACTGACACTCTGAACGCCATTGGCAGGATCAATGCTCTACAGGCTTGCAGAGCACATTTCATCAGTGAGCTGAACCGATTCCGGCGATTTCTGCCTCGCGCCTTACGACTTCTCTCGCCCGTATTCACTGCGTCAATAACCTACATTGATGCTACTGCATAGACGCACTGCGGGTCGCGCCTTAACCTCCCAGCACATTCCCGAAGAAGGAGGAGACGCAATGAAGCTATCTCAGCTGCGGCCGTCAGCGCGTGTTACGGCATCATCCACTTCCACGATCGCAGTAGCTTGGGAGCTCTTGTCATGACCAAGCACACGATCACTCTGCTGCCCAGTGGCAACCAGTTCCAGTGTGACGACGGCGAGACTATCCTGAAGGCCGGCTTGGCTGCCGGCCTCCTCATGCCTTATAGCTGCCGCTCTGGTGTCTGCAACACTTGCCGCGGCACCGTCAGGCAAGGCAAGGTGGATTTCGGCAATGTTCACCCGACCTACCTCAGTGAAGACGACAAGCATGCCGGCAAAGCGCTGCTGTGCTCGGCCAAAGCCATCGGCGACTGCAGCATCGAGGTCCGCGAACTGGACCCGGCAGAAGCTTTCCCGGTGCGCCGTTTGCCGTGCCGCGTACTGCATCTCGAAAGGCTAGCGCCAGACGTCATGCTGATCACCATTGGCCTGCCGCCCAACGAGCCAACCGTCTTCAAAGCCGGCCAGTACGTTGACTTCGTGCTCAAGGACGGCACGCGCCGCAGCTACTCGATCGCGACCGCACCTTCCAGCGAAGGTGTAAGGCAAGTCGACCTGCACGTTCGCCTGGTTCCCGGTGGTCGCTTCACGGAGCACGTGTTCAACACGATGAAGCTGCGCGAAACGATGATGCTGGAGATGCCGCTCGGGTCCTTCTACTGGCGAGCGAGCAGCGACAAACCAATGATCATGCTCGCTTCAGGCACGGGATTCGCACCGATCAAGTCCATCATCGACTACAGCATCGCGTGCGGAAACACGCGTCCCATCACCCTTTACTGGGGCGGCCGCACGCGTGCATGCATCTACATGGCTTCGCTTGTCGAGAAGTGGGTCGCTGAGCACGACCACATCAAGTTTATCCCCGTCGTGAGTGACGCCACCCCCGAATGCAACTGGACTGGTCGCAGCGGATTCGTGCACAAGGCGGTCATAGAAGACTTCCCCGACATGTCCGCCTATCAGGTATATGCCTGCGGCGCGCCGATCGTCGTCGATTCCGCCCGCCGCGATTTTACGGCGCGGTGCGGCCTTCCAGAAGACGAGTTCTACGCCGATTCCTTTATCAACGAAGCAGACCGACAGAAAGCCGCTGCTTGAGCTCACCGGCAATACTAAGGAGACAACACGATGGAAATCAACATCGAAGATGCCATTCCCACGGACTTCACCGCGCCTGTCCCAGAGCGCAATTCGCATGTGAAGCCCTTCTGTCTTGGACATGGCACCCTGGAATGCTTCAGCCTGAAGGAGTCCCGCAAATTCTATGAGGAGTTCCTCGGCCTGGAGTGCCGCCGCCACGCCAAACCGTCAATGTCGGTTCGCCTGGGTATGCGCTTCCACATTGTGTGCGTGGAAGTCGGTGACGCAGTCCACCCTTGCAATGTCCTTAACCACTGGGGGCTGGACGTCAAGTCGCGCGAAAGTGTGGACGAAGCCTACCAGGCGGCGCTCAAGTACAAAGACCAATACAAGATCCGTCAGGTGCTGGAACCGCACGAGCAGCACAGCGTGTACTCGTTCTACCTGGAAGACCTGGACCACAACTGGTGGGAGATCCAGTACTACCCGAACGGGTTCCAGCATGACGACTTCTTCGATTTTGGGGACCGATTCTCCGACGACGAAAAAGTCGACCTTAGCGCGCTCCCTGAACTCAATATCTTCGGAAAGGCAGACTAAATGATCCAGCTCGTTACCTTCAAGGTGCCAGAGGGCGTGCGCACCGGCATGATGACCAACGGCAAGATTTACCAGTCCGGTGCCTACAACGACATGCTCGAAGTACTCGCGGACTGGTCCAACGCTTCAGCAAAGCTCGAGACGCTTGGCCCCAAACTGGCCGAGCGAGACGACGTGAAGAATGCCGAACTGGTTGCACCGCTTCCGGCGCCGCGGAACATCTATTTCGCAGGGGCGAACTACAAGGACCACGTTGAGGAAATGAGGGAGCGCCTCAAGCTCAACATCAACGCTGATCCGAAGGGCAGCGGCGAGAAGCCCTGGCACTCGCTCAAGTCGACCGGCTCGAGCGTGGTGGGTCCCGGCACCAGGGTGGCGCTGCCAGGCGGGTCGAAGATGCTCGATTGGGAGGTGGAACTGGCAGTCGTCATCGGCAAGCCTGCAAAGGATGTGTCGCGGGACAACGCGCTCGACTGTGTGGCTGGCTATACCGTCGCCAACGACCTGTCCGCTCGCGACCACATCTTCCGCCCCGAAGTGGCAGAGACCTCGCCCTTCCGCTATGACTGGATCGGCCAGAAGTCATTCGACGGTTCTTGCCCGATGGGTCCGGCCATCACCCCTGCGCAATTCATTGGCGACCCGATGAACCTGAGCATGAAACTGTGGGTCAACGACAAGCTTAAGCAGGATTCCAACACCAACCAGATGCTGTTCGACATCGCCGACCAGATCTCCCATCTGTCCTCGCGCGTGACGCTCCTCCCAGGCGACGTTATCCTGACAGGCACGCCAGCCGGGGTTGGTATGCCGAACAGCGATTTCTTGAAGCCGGGCGATGTCGTCAAGCAGTGGATCGAAAGCATTGGCGAATTCGAGTTCACGATCGCATAAGCGGCCTAGCGATTGAGACTAGCAGGCAGCGCCGGCGCACGTTGACGCCGGCGCTGCCATTAATGGAGAGGACATAAGGATGTATCAGAAGACCAGTCTCGGCATGGCGGAACTGAAGAAGGTAGCCGATGCTGCCCAGGCCTATGCCAGCGCAAAACAATGGATCGTGACGATTGCCATCGTCGACGATGGCGGCCATCTGCAATGGCTGCAGCGGGCCGACGGGGCCCCGCCGGCAACCGCCTACATCGCAGCCGCCAAGGCCCGCACGGCGGCGATGGGCCAGCGTGAAAGCAAGTTCTATGAAGATATGGTCAACGCAGGTCGGCAGGCGTTTTTGACTGCGCCCGGCCTGGATTGCCTTCTGGAAGGCGGCGTGCCAATCACGGTCAACGGTAGCTGCGCCGGGGCGATCGGTGTGAGCGGCGTCCGCTCCAACGAAGATGTTGAAATCGCGCGCGCTGGTATCGCTGCGCTGGCCTAGCCTGCTTGTCGCGGGCGGCCAGTTTTCCCCACCCGCCAATCGTCGACGCAGATAACGACGCGACGTGCCGATCCTGCAGACCGACCGCAGGTAAAGAATGACCGCGTAGCAGTGCCAGGGTGGAAGCGGTTTGCGCATGCGTTTCGACAACGAAATTGGCCGGAAATGTTCTCGGCAACATTTCCGGCCTTTCCTCGTTCAAGCGAGCCCCATGCGCATTTCAGGAGATCACTTCCACCAAGCTCTCGGTGTCTGAGTCTCCCAACCCTTCGGATACCGCTCTTTCATAGTACTGCTTCGCGCTGCCCAAGAACGTAAGTTCCATTCCCGACGCCAACGCGTCGTCGTGGATCACGTTGATCACGTCGAGCAGCATCGATACCGTGCCCGCACCCTTACCATAGGCGCCGCTGGCCATCGTCTTGCCGCGCATGCCGAGTACACCGGACTGCGCGATCGGCGGGATATGGTCGAGCAACGTGCCGATGTCGAGCCCCGATCTCTTCGCGTAGACAACCGCCTCTGCCGCGGCGACCGTATGTACGGCGAGCAGCATGTTGGACACGTACTTCAGCTTGGAGCCGTCGCCGAACTTTCCCACGTAACGGGCGGCGGCGAACTTCCGCAGTTCGTCTTCGACAACGCGGCAGGCCTCCTCCTCTCCGCTCATGTATACCACCGCGCGACCCGCTTCGATCAGCGGCGGATTGCCCATGACGGGAGCGTCAAGGAAGATTGCTGATGCACGCGACAAGCGGTCGCGCACCTCGCGCTTGAGCTCGATCGGCGCTACCCCGAGGTCGACGAATGTCTGACCGGCCCTGACGTGCGCGAGCACATTACCTGCGCCGAAAAACAGGGATTCGAGCGCCGCGTCTGGCACGCACAACAGCACGATATCCGACTGGTCGACCAACTCCGCCGCCGACGCGCAGTGCCGGCCGCCGGCCTCAACAAAGGCGGAGTTGTCAGCACGGCGATAGCCGAAGGGCACTGTACCCGCACCAATGAGCTTGCGGGCGATGGCCAGGCCGATGCCACCCGTTCCCAGAATTCCAATAGATGTCATCTCTTCTTAACCAAGTTCGAATTTTCCGGTGGAATAGTTGAGAGTAAGGCGTAGGCCGCCTTCCATCAGCATCCAGGTGAGCAACTCGTATTCCACGGCGCCAGCAGCCACAAACGGGTCAGTATCGCCGATTGCTATCGCTTCCTGCTCATCGGTCGCACGCAAGACAGTCATGCCGCCGCCAGCACCACGCGGCCGGCCGCGCACGATGAATGGGCCAGAGGCGAAGATCACTCCCTCGCGCTCCTGCGCGATCATCCATTTCAAATGAAGCGCGACGAGTTCTTCGTTCAGCAACTCGGCGCGCACGGTCCGGCGCAGCATCACATACAGCTTCTGGTTGAGCATGCCGGCGGTCAACGAATCTACGAGCGAGCGATCAGACTCCAAGATATCGCTCCCAGATCTCCGGCTGTTCACTTAGCTGTGCGCTGCTTCCTGTCCATCCGATCCGTCCGTTTTCGATGAAGTAGTGACGATCCGCGAGGCCAATCAGGTTCTGGACATACTTATCGATCACCAGGATGGACTGGCCTTCCCTCTTCACCTCGTGCAGGCAACGCCAGATCTCCTGGCGAATCAGCGGCGCCAGCCCTTCGGTTGCCTCGTCGATCAGCAACAGCCTGGCGTTGGTCAACAGCGCCCGCGAAATGGCCAGCATTTGCTGCTCGCCGCCAGATAGCTGGAAGCCCATGTTGTCCTTACGCCTTTCCAGGACCGGAAACAGCTTGTATATCCGTTGCAAGGTCCACTGGCCCCGGCGCGCGAACGCAACGAGGTTCTCGTATACCGTCAGGTTGGAAAAAATCCGGCGGCCTTCCGGCACCAGGCCGATCCCATTTCGACTGATGCGTTCCGGTGCCATCCCGGCCACCTCGCATCCGTTGAAGCGCACACTGCCGCGCATCGGCCTTAGCAGGCCAGAGGTGGCCTTGACGGTCGTGCTCTTGCCCATGCCGTTGCGGCCGAGCAGCGTCACTACTTCGCCTTCATCGATAAAGAGGTCGACACCGAACAGCACCTGGCTCGCGCCGTAGCCGGCCTCAACCGACGTCAGTTCCAGCAGGCTCATATCACTCTCCCAGATAGGCGCGCTTTACTTCCGCGCTGCTCTTGACTTCGTCGGGTGATCCATTAAAGATCCGCTTTCCCGCCACAAACACCGAGATCCGATCGGACAGCCTGAAGACTGCGTCCATGTCGTGCTCGATCAGCAGGATGGACAGGTTCTTTCCCTTGAGGCTCTTGATGAAGTCGACAAACCAGGGTACCTGGTTCGGGGATAGCCCGGCCATCGGCTCATCAAGCAGCAACAGGCGCGGCCTTAGCGCCAGCGCGAGCCCGATTTCCAGCTGGCGCTGCTGGCCATATGACAAGTGGGAGGCCTGGGTATGAAGTTCGTCCGCCAACTGGATGCGGTGCGCAACCGAAACCACTTCCTCGCGCAGTTCTTCGACCAATGCCTTACCAAAGAAGCGGAAGCTAGCCTTCAGCCGCGACTGAACGCTGATGGCGAGATTCTCGAATACCGAGAGATTGCGGAAAATGCTGGTGATCTGGTAAGAGCGCACCAGGCCCATGTCGGCGCGCTCGGCCATGCTCAGGCGGGTTATGTCGGTTCCGTAGAATGAAATGGATCCCTTATCCGAAAGCAGCCCGCCGGCGAGCTGCGATATGAACGTGGTCTTGCCGGCTCCGTTTGGCCCGATCAGCGCGTGGATCTGGCTGTCCGTGATGTCGAAGTCGACATGATCGGTAGCCATCAGTCCGCCAAAGCGCTTGACGAGGCCCCTTACCGCTAACACTTGCTCAGCCATTACCCACCTCGCTCGACGAACGGCGCTGCCCCACTTGCGGGACGCGGACGCGCCACCGCAGGCCGGTCAATCCCTCCGGCACACGCATGACGACCAGGATGACAAAGACGCCCATGGCGATCTGCCAATACCTGGTCAGGTGTGGCAGCACTTCTTCCAGCACACAAAAAACGATGGCACCTACAGCGCCACCCCAGAAGTTCACGCTGCCTCCGAGGATCACCATGATGAGCAGGCTGCCGGACTGCAGCCAGCTGAACAGGCTCGGGCTGGCATAGCTGTTCTGATTGGCCAGCAGTGCACCGGACAGTCCGGCAGCGGCGCCGGCAATCGCGAACACCATCAGCTTGTACCTGTAGGTGCGGTAGCCGAGCGCCTGCATCCGGGTTTCGTTCTCCTTGATGCCTTTCATCACGCGCCCCAGCGGCGACCGGATCAAGAAGCGAAAGAGCAGGTTCACCAGGACCACGGTGACGAGCACCACGTAATAGAACGTGACGTTGTCACCGGTATCGAGACCGAAGCCAAGCCTGGAGCGGTGCGCCATATTGATGCCCTCGTCGCCACCGTACATCTTCAGTGATTCGAACAAATAGAACGTCATCTGGGCGAACGCAAGCGTGATCATGATGAAGTAAGCACCCTTCGTGCGCAGCGAGATCATGCCGATCACCAGCGCCAGCAACGCTGACACCATGACGGCAATCGGCCAGGCGATCCATGCGGAATCCGTACCCGGCAGCAAGCCGACTGGCGCTGTCAGTTCCTTAGACAAGATGGCGACCACGAAGGCGCCGGTGCCAAAGAAGGCGGCGTGTCCAAAAGATACGAGGGCCAGTTCGCCGACCAGCAGTCGCAGGCTGGTTGCGGCCAAGGCCAGGATCAGCACGCGCGTGGCGAAGCCAACGTAGAAGCTGCCGCCGAACGCCTGTGCCATCGCAGGGAATGCGATCAGAAGGACGGCAAGCAATGCCCAGGCAATGTGGGAATGAGATTTCATGACAGCCTCAGCGCGAGAAAAGACCTTGCGGCCGCCAGTACAAGACCAGCGCCATCAGTAGATAAATCGAAACGGCTGACAGCGTGGATGCCAGCGAATCAGCCAGCCCTTGGTCCGGCAGGCTGCGCAGCGCCATCGGAATCAACGCCCGGCCCAGCGCGTCGACAACGCCGACGAGCACAGCGCCGGCAAGCGCACCCTGGACGGAACCGATGCCACCGATCACCACCACCACGAAGGCCAGGATCAGAATGCTCTCGCCCATGCCGACGTTGATCGACAGCAAAGGACCGAGCAGGCCTCCGGCGATGGCGCACAGCGCCGCGCCGAGACCGAACACGAGCGAGAACACAAGGTTGATGTTCGCCCCCATGGCGCGGGCCATCTCACGGTCGGCCGCACCCGCCCGGATCCACATGCCGACCCGCGTCTTCGTGATGAGCAGCGCCAGCAGTGCGGCGATCAGCAGGCCGACGACGATAATGAACAGCCGGAAGACCGGATACTCGAAGAGACCGACGAGCGGCACGGACTCACTCAACGACGGCGGCATGCTGGTCATGATCGGCTGCGCCCCCCAGATCTCCTGCACCGCATGGTTGGCGATCAGGATGATGCCGAACGTGACAAGCACCTGGGTAAGATGGTCCTTGTCATAAAGCCGGCGCAACAGGCTCATTTCGAGCACGACGCCAATCGCCGCGGTCAGTGCCACGCCGCCGATCAGCCCGAACAGGAAGCTGTCCGTCTTCAGGGTCAGCGTGGCGACCAGATAGGCACCGATCATGTACAGCGACCCGTGCGCCAGATTGATCATGTTCATGATGCCGAACACGAGTGTCAGGCCCGCCGCCAGCAGAAACAGCATGAGCCCGAACTGCACGCCGTTGAGGAGCTGCTCGAACAGAAAAACCAGCATGATGTACTCCTTCCAACGGTTGTCCTATTTCGCCGCGAGCTTGCATTCGCCCACGTAGGGATCGCTCTGGTCGGCATACACCGGCGTGCTGCTGACGGTCTTGTTGGTCAGGTTGCCCTTCTCGTTTTTCACCACCTGGCGCAAGTAGATGTTCTGGGTGGCGTTCTGGTTCGCGGAGAACTTGAAGTAGCTGCGCACCGATTCGTACTTTGCCGACATAATCGCGTCGTGCAGTACCTTGTCATCCTTGTACTTGCCCTTGCTGTCGCGAATCGCGGCATCCAGAAGCAGTCCAACCTCGTAGCCCTGCGAGGCGTAGCTCGAGGCGGGTCGCTTGAATTCCTTCTCGAAATCCTCGACGAATTTCCTGTTGACCGCGTTGGGAAGGTCCGGACTCCACTGGCTGGTGTTGTAGATGCCGACGGCTGCGTCGCCGAGCGCAGGCAGGGTGTCGGCGTCGACGGCGAAGCCGGCAGTGACCAGGTCGATCTTCTTGTTCAGGCCTGCCTGGTTGAACTGCTTGACAAAATTGATCGCCATCGGCCCCCACAGCGCGAAGAAGACCGCATCAGGGTTGGCGGCGCGGATCTGGCCGATTTCCACAGAGAAATCCAGCTGGCCCACCTTGTTGCGGGCGCGGCCTGCGATCTCGCCCTTGTATTCCTTCTCGAAGCCCTCGGCATGCTCGCGACCTGCCTGGTAGTTCGGTGCAATCACGAATATCCGCTTGTATCCCTTCTGGGTGGCGAAGCGGCCAGCGGCCTCGGACAGCGCGCTGGTATGCCAGGTAGGATTGAAGTAGTAGTAATTGCACGAGGCCCCGGCGAGTTCCTTGGGGCCTGCGTTGGAATTGACGAAGAAGATCTTGTCCTTGAACGCCGTGGGTGCCACGGCCAGCATCACGTTGGTGAATGCCATGCCGGTGATGATGTCGACATTCTCGCTTTTGGCCATGCGCTCGTAGACCTGCTTGCCGGTATCCGGGTTAGCCTGGTCGTCGCCATACGCCACGACGGTATCGACACCGCCGAGTTTGCCTCCCTTGTGCTTGAGCGCGAGATTGAATCCGTCTTTCATGTCGGTCGACAGCGTCGACAGTGGTCCAGTGAGGGAGCCGATGAATCCGATTTTGATTGGGTCGGCGGCCTGTGCAGCCGGCGTGCAGGACAGGGCGATGGCAGTGAAGGCAATCCATCTCTTTGCTTGAAGCATATGTGTCTCCTCCTCGTGTGCTTGTGGTCCGTCCATTCCCGGCGGCCACTGTGTGCAAAGCGCATTGCGTGCGGCAATGCGGAAATGCATGTGGAATGATTCTGTGGGGGCCAGATGTAGCCTGAAGACTGGCTGGCTGGATCCTCAAGGGGCGCCGCTCCCCGGCGCCGTGCAAAATGACTCGCCTAAAAGATGTGCTTCACGCCGACCATTGCGCCGAACTGGTTTCCACCTGGCGCCGGGTTGGTACCGGCCTGACCACTATTGACGGACAAGGCGAGGTTGCCGAGATTGTCGATAAAGCCCGCGGTCGCATACGCGGAGGTCCGTTTTGAGAACGCATAGCTGCCGCGGCCCGCGAACATCCATGCCTTGTTCAGGCTGTTGTGAAAGCGAAGGTGATAGGCCTCGGCATCGACGCTGATCCTCGGCGTGATCGGGTAGGACGTCCCCAGGTAGTAGAGATCGCTGCGCGGCGTCGCGCTTGCCCGGTTGTCGCGGCGCAGCCATCCGCCCCCGATCTTCGCCTCTCCCACCATGAAATACCCGTTGAGCGAAAGCCGGTCGTCTGTCAGGGCGCTGCTTGTCAGGCCGGCAAAGGCACCGGGCCCGCCTCGTAATGAATCGTAGGCCGCCGCTACGCTCCAGCGCGGCGCATCGTACTTCAGGAGCACCGACCACTCACGACACGCGCGCTGGTCTGCCGGGTTCTCCCCCGCGCAATTGGTGCCGCCCGGACTCGGTCCGGCATTGACCGTGTCGCGACCGAAGCTGTAGGTGGCGCCAACCGTCAGGCCACCAAAGGTGCCCTTGTAGGACACGGCGTTGTCCGTGCGCGTATTGGGTATGTAACTGTCGAGCGATCCGGAACCAAAGAGATTCGGGCCAAGCATGTCGGGCTCGGCCATGGCCCAGAAGAGCATCGTGTACTGGCGCCCGATGGCCACCTGCCCCAAGCGCCCGGACAGGCCCACCAGCGCCTGGCGGCCGAATAGCCGCCCTCCCTGACTCGACGCACCGCTGTCTGGCTGGAAACCCGACTCCAGCCAGAAGATCGCCTTGCTGCCGCCACCGATGTCTTCGCTCCCGCGCAAGCCCCAACGGGACGGAACGGTACTGGTCAGGCCAGGCATGAAAGCTTCGGTGTTGCGTGCCTGGCCAACGCCATTGACGAAGGCGATGCCGGTGTCGACGACTCCATACAACGTCACGTTCTGCGCGGCGGCCAATCCGGGAGCTGCCATCAGCAGCGCACATCTTACGAATCTCCATGTCTCCTCCATTACCTTTCATATAGTTATTGGCTAACGTTGCGAGAGCGCCACCGAGCCTCCGTCAAGGTGGTAAATGCCCAGCCGTACGTGCCGGCAGTTTCTGTGACCAGGTGTTGTGCCATTCGGCACGGGGCCGCATGCTTCATACCCGGCTCATCCGAAATTCGCCAAGTCTGTCGATCCGCAGCGGGGGATGTCTCTAGACCTCAGCAGGTTCCCCGCCTCGCTGCGTAACCAGGTCGAGCGCCACATCGACGATCATGTCCTCCTGGCCGCCCACCATGCGACGCTTGCCCAGTTCCACCAGGATGTCGACGGTTTTTAGCTTGTAGCGTGCCGCTGCGGCTTCGGCGTGGCGCAGGAAGCTCGAATAGACGCCCGCGTAGCCCAGCGCCAGCGTTTCCCGGTCCACGCGTACTGGCCTGTCCTGCAACGGGCGTACGATGTCGTCGGCGGCATCCATCAGGGTGTAGAGGTCGCAGCCGTGATTCCAGCCCATCCGGCTGGCGGCGGCGATGAACACCTCCAGCGGTGCGTTCCCTGCGCCCGCCCCCATGCCGGCCAGGCTCGCGTCCACACGGTCGCAGCCCTCTTCCACCGCGACGATGGAGTTGGCCACACCCAGGCTCAGGTTGTGGTGGGCGTGAATGCCGGTCTGGGTCTCTGACTTGAGCACGTCCTTGAAGGCGCGGAAACGATCGCGCACATCGTTCATGTTCAGCGCCCCACCGGAATCGACCACGTAAATGCACTGCGCGCCATAGCTTTCCATCAGCTTCGCCTGCTGCGCCAGCGCGGCGGGATCGGTCATATGACTCATCATCAGGAAGCCGACGGCATCCATTCCGAGTTCACGCGCGAAAGCAATGTGCTGGCGCGAGACGTCCGCCTCGGTGCAGTGCGTGGCTACGCGCACGACCCTCGCGCCGGCATCGTAGGCAGCGCGCAGGTCGTGCACCGTGCCCACTCCGGGCAGCAGCAGCGTCGCCACCTTGGCGCGACGCACGGTATCGGCTACCGCGGCGATCCACTCGACATCGGTATGCGCGCCGAAGCCATAGTTGAAGCTCGAACCCGAGAGGCCGTCACCGTGCGCGACCTCGATCGAGTCCACGCCCGCTGCGTCCAGCGCCGCGGCAATGCGGCGCACGTGGTCCAGGCTGTACTGGTGGCGGATGGCATGGCTGCCGTCGCGCAGGGTGACATCCGAGATATAAAGCTTCTTGTTCAGATCCATGTCTGTCTCCTTCTGCACGGTCAGGCGGCTGCCAGGCTGGTCTCGGCCAGGCGTTCGGCGCAAGCCAGCGCGGCGCTGGTCATGATGTCGAGATTGCCGGCATAGGCCGGCAGGTAGTGAGCGGCGCCCTCCACTTCCAGGAACACGGTGGTCTTCAATCCGCTGGCAGGCCCGATGCCCGGCACGTTCAGCGGCGCGGAAGCGGGAATGCGCTCAAACTGCACGCGCTGCTTGAGTCGGTAGCCTGGCACATAGGCCTGCACGGCCTGCACCATCTGCGCAATGCTCGCCTCGATCTCCGCCTCGTCGGCAAGATCGGACAGCGTGAACACCGTATCGCGCATGATCAGCGGCGGCTCGGCGGGGTTCAGCACGATGATGGCCTTGCCGCGCGCGGCGCCGCCTACCGAGCAGATCGCCTGGCTGGTGGTCTCGGTGAACTCGTCAATATTGGCGCGCGTGCCCGGCCCGGCCGACTTGCTGGAGATCGACGCCACGATCTCGGCGTAGTGCACCTTCGCCACACGCGATACCGCCGCCACCATCGGAATGGTGGCCTGGCCGCCGCAGGTGACCATATTGATATTGCTGGCCTCCAGGTGCTGGTCAAGGTTGACCACGGGCACCACATAGGGGCCGATCGCCGCCGGCGTCAGGTCGATCACCCGCACGCCATGCTGCTGCAGCAACTGGTTATGGTGCGCGTGCGCGCCGGCCGAAGTGGCGTCGAAAGCGATACGGATATCGCCAAAGCTCTCCATTGCCAGCAGGCCTTCGATGCCCCCGGCGGTAGTCGGCACGCCCAGGCGCGCGGCGCGCGCCAGACCGTCGGAGGCGGGATCGATGCCGACCATCGCGCCCATCTCCAGATGACGGCCGTGCCGCATCACCTTGATCATCAGGTCGGTGCCGATATTGCCCGAGCCGATGATGGCAACCTTGTGCTTGCCTGCTTTCATGTCCATCTTGATTCTCCGTTGCCGCCGCTGTCCGTTAGCGGCCTGATTAGCGGCCCAATTCCTTGGCGGATTTCCCGCCGATGCCGAAATGCGCCTTGGGCATTTCGGTGATCAGCACACGCACGGATTCGCGCGGGACGCCGATCGACGCCACCGCCGCGTCAGTGAGCGCGCCGATCAGGCCCGCCTTCTGTTCCTCCGTCCTTCCTTCCATCAGGAAAACTTGCATGATGGGCATTACTTCACTCCTGTCATTGGTCATTGGGAGCACACCGTCTTGCTCCCGCTAGCTGTGCTGCCATCAGACAAAGCGCATCGATACCGTCCCCAGGTGCTGGTAGCGCACGGTAACGTTGTCGCCCGCCTGCACCGCCACCGCCTCGGTCACGCCGCCGGTCATGATGAAGGTGCCGGCCGGCAGTTCGCGCCCCCGCGCACCCAGCATGTTGGCCAGCATGGCCACGCTGCTGGCCGGGTGGCCGAGCACGGCCGCACCGGCGGCGGTGGCGACCACTTCGCCGTTCTTTTCCATCACCACGCCGAGGTTCTTCAGATCGATGCCATCGGCGCTGCGATGCGTGCCGCCCACTACGAAGCGGGCCGAGGAGGTGTTGTCCGCGATCACGCTCTTCAGGTCGAAACGGAAGTTCTCGTAGCGCGAGTCGATCACCTCCACCGCCGGCAGCACGAAGTCGGTCGCGGCCAGCACGTCGCCGATATGGCAGCCGGGCCCCTTGAGCGGACGTTTAAGGACGAAGGCGATCTCCGCCTCCACCTTGGGATGGATCAGCGATGCGGTATCGATGGCGCCGCCATCCATGCAGGCGCCGTAGTCGGTCACGAAGCCATAGACCGGCTCGGTCACGCCCATCTGGCGCATCTTTGCGAACGAGGTCAGCCCCATCTTGAGGCCGGCAATGCGCGTGCCGCGTGCCTCCTTGCGTGCCCGGATCGCGTCCTGGATCGCGTAGGCATCGTCCCAGTCCATCTCGGGATAGTCGTCGGTGATCTTGCGCACCGGCTCGCGGTTGAGTTCGGCGTTCTCCAGATGCTCGGCGAGCTGCTGGATGATGTCTTGGGTGAGATTCATGGCGATGTCCTGGGCTGCGATGTGGAATCCGTTCAGATGAAGCGCACGCCGGCCGAGCCGATGCCGCCCAGGCTGATGCGAAGCTGGTCGCCGGCCTTGATCGGCACCATCGCGGCCAGCGAGCCGGACAGGATCACCTCGCCCTTCTTCAGCCCCATGCCGAGACGGCCCAGCGTATTGGCCAGCCACGCCACGGCGTTGGCCGGATGGCCGAGCGCGGCGGCACCGGCGCCGGTGGCGACGATCTCGCCGTTCTTCTCCAGAGTCATCCCGACCGTGCCGAGATCCAGCCCGCGCGGGTCCACGGCGGCGTCGCCCAGCACAAACACGCCGGACGATGCGTTATCCGCCACCGTGTCCTGGATGCGAATCTTCCAGTCGCGGATGCGCGAGTCGACAATCTCGAAGCACGGCAGCACGTAGGCGGTGGCGCGCAGCACATCGGCATTGGTCACGCCCGGGCCTTCCAGGTCTTCCTTGAGCACAAAGGCAATCTCGCCCTCGGCCTTGGGCGCGATCAGCGTGTCGGCAGCAATGGCGGCGCCATCGCCGTAGACCATGCCGGACAGCAGGTGCCCGAAGTCCGGCTGGCGCACATCGAGCATGTCCATCACCACCCGGCTGGTCACGCCGATCTTCTTGCCGATGACACGCTCGCCGGCATCCAGCCGATGCTGCACCATGGCGAGCTGGATGCCGTAGGCGTCGTCGAGGGACAGATCCGGATAGCTTTCGGTCAGCGGTGCGATGGCCTGGCGCGCGGACAGCGCGTGGTGAAGGCCAGCAGCGATATCGAGGATTTGTTCTGGTTTCATGGCCTGGCTCACAGTTTCACGCACACATTGCGCAGCTCGGTATAGAACTCCAGCGAATGCACTCCGCCCTCGCGGCCGATGCCGGATTGCTTAGCGCCGCCGAAGGCGGTGCGCAGGTCGCGCAGGAACCATGCGTTGATCCAGCAGATGCCCACCTCCAGCGCGCTGCCCATGCGGTGTGCCGTACCGAGATCGGACGTCCACACCGTCGCGGCCAGGCCATAGGGCGTGTCGTTGGCGAGCCGGATGGCTTCTTCCTCGGTATCGAACGGCGCGATATGGCAGCAAGGGCCAAAGATCTCCTCGCGGATCACGGCCGAATCCTCGGGCAGGCCTGTCCAGATGGTGGGCTGCACCCAGGCGCCTTCGGCCAGCGCTTCGGGCATCTCGGGCACGCCCCCGCCGGTGACGACGGTGGCGCCCTCTTCAGCCGCCTTCCTGTAGTACGACAGCACCTTGGCCTGGTGCTCCAGCGAAACCAGCGGGCCCATGTTCACGCCGTCGCCGTCCGGGGAGCCCAGCCGCAAGCCTTCGGCCTTTGCCTTGAGCGCCGCGACGAAGCGCTCGAAGATCGGCCGCTGCACGTAGACGCGCTCAGTGCCCAGGCACACCTGGCCGCTGTTCTCGAAGGCCGAGCGCGCAATGCCGGCGACGGCCTTGTCGAAATCCGCGTCGGCGAACACGATGCCGGCGTTCTTGCCTCCCAGCTCCAGCGAGACCGGACGCACGCCGTTGGCGGCGGCCTTCATGATGGCCTCGCCGGTACGGGTTTCGCCGGTGAAGGTGATGCCGTTCACATCCGGGTGCGCGGTCAGGAATGCACCGGCGGAATCCGGGCCAAAACCGTGGACCACGTTGTACACGCCGGGCGGCACGCCAGCCTCGTTCATCACTTCGCCGAGCAAGGTGGCGGTAGCCGGTGTTTCCTCGGACGGCTTGACCACGACCGTATTGCCGCAGGCCAGCGCGGGGCCGACCTTCCAGGTCATCAGCAGCAGCGGCAGGTTCCAGGGGCATACCACACCGATCACGCCGCGCGGCGAGCGCACCGCGTAGTTGATGGCCTCGCCGCCGTCGGGCGTAGCCATCGCGAAACTCTCCGCCGGTACGTTCCTGATCAGGTCGGCGAACACCTTGAAGTTGGCCGCGCCGCGTGGAATGTCGACGTGGCTGGCGAGCGACAGCGGCTTGCCGGTGTCGGCAATCTCGGCCTGCAGGAATTCGTCGAAGCGGCGGTTGATGCCGTCGGCCACGGCGTGCAGCAGCTCGACGCGCCGGGCCACCGTCATGCGCCCCCACTCGCCCTGCAACGCGCGGCGCGCGGCCGCGACGGCGGCGTCGACCTCTGCCTGGCCGGCCTCGTGGACGTGCCCGATCAGGCTGTTGTCGACCGGATTGCGGTTCTCGAAGGTCCGTCCGGTGCCGACCCATTCGCCGTTAATGAAGTTGCGGAATTGTTTCATGCAATTGCCTCGGTGACTGATTTTGAAAGGGATGGGAGCCGCGCCGTCCAGGGCGCGTCGGACCCGAGCAGCAGCGCCTGTTCGCCTGGAGCGCTAGGCTGATCCGATCGCCGTGCCCTCCGGATCGCCGGCTGTCAGGTATTCCCACATCCGTTCGAAGATCCGGCCAGCGCGGGTCGCCCGCAGTTCGACCTCCGCCTGCGGGATGACTGCGGCACGGTCGCTCAGTCCCGCACCGCGTAACGCGAGATCCATGCGTGCCGCATCTTCCAGGTACCACGTCAGCACCACCGCCTCCTCCAGTGAAGCGCCGGCAACCACGGCGCCGTTGCCCCGCATCACCACCGCGCTGGCCGCACCCAGGGTTTCGACCACACCTGCCGCCTGCTCAGGCGTGCGGACCAGTTGCGGGTCGTCCCACAGCGGCACTCCGGCGGAGAAGTACGTGCCAATGCCGTGCAGGCAGCGCGGTGTCAGGCGTGCTGCCGACAACGCCATCACGGCCGGTGGCATGCTGCGCACGACGCCGCCAACGTGCGGATGCTGCCGGTAGATCTCCTGGTGAATGCGGACTTCGCCCAGCACGCCTTCTGGCAGCGCCCCGTCGACGTTCACTACCGTGCCGGTGTCGCTTCCCCCGATCAGTCCCATCGGTTTGGCCGCACACACCAGAAACTCGCCCGGGCTCAGGCGCACACTGCAATGTCCATAGGCATGGGCAAGATGAGCCCGACCGATCGCCCGCGCTGCCACACGCAGGAGGCGTTGTTGCGCGTCAATGAGCGTGGAGGCCGTGCTCATGAACGAAACTCGGCAATGTCCGGCTTGGCACCCCACATGCAGAAGGATGACGAAGTCCCGGTGGGAAAATGCCGAGGGCGGTAGGTCTTCTCGTCTTCCACCGAGATGGTCCTGACGCCTGTCGAGTACTCGTAGATCATGTCGTCCGGACCTTCGAAGTAGAGGAACACCGCGCCCGAGGTGGGATGCCGTCCCGGACCGAACAGGATGCGGACCCCCCGTTCGCGCAAGAGGTAGTAAGACCGCATCAGGTCATCGACGCTCTCCACCTGGTGGTTGATATGCTGGACGCCGGCGTAAGTGGAAGGGAACAGCGCGATCTTGTGGTGGATCTCGTCGATTCGCAGCAATGGCGCCTCGCCGATCCAGTCACTTACCTTTGCATTGCAGAGCCCCGTCCAGAATATTTCGTCGCGCGCCGGACTGGTCGAGCGCAAGCCGATGTGGCTGAAGCCGGTGATGCCGGCATCGCGCGATGGAAAATATCGACGACCGCTGTGGTCGGGCGCGACCACGAGATCAATGCTGTTGCCAGACGGATCACGAAAGTTGATGAAGGCACCAACCCGTCGCAACTCGCACTGCTCTTTGGAGCCCGTGACGACACGCACATCGTTGCGATCGAGCAAGTCGGCGGCCGCGGCAAGTTCGGCGGGAGACGCTACCTCGAAGGCGGAAGTATGGTCTTTGGGGCCGCCCTCGAAATAGCACAGCGTGTGGTCTCGGCTGTCCGAGCGGAAGTACAGAGCGCCTCTCTCGCGATGCGCGACCTCCAGGCCCAGCACCTGCGTAGCGTACTGCTCGCAACCCTGCAGGTCGCGCGTCCCAAGACGCACATAACGGATATCGGAAAGGTGAATCATCGGGTCTCCTGTTGATCGCCGCCGGCAGATCACGAGGCAGGAGTCCTCAGGCACGCGCTTCCCCGGTCACAGCGTGAACCGGCCTGGCTACGTTCGTCTCCTGCCCCGCAGGCATCGATGCTGAGCATCCCGCCGGCTGGTTTTCGAAAAATGTAGCGGCGCCGAACGCATAAACAAAGCAAATTGTTATAATTCAGATTATTTGCTTTTCAGATATCCATGCGACTCGATCTGAATTTGCTGCGGGTCTTGCTGGCGATCTACGACACCGGCAGCGTGACGGCGGCGGCCAAGCGCCTGAACATGAGCCAGCCGGCGGCCAGCGCCGCCCTCGCCCGGTTGCGCGAGTCATTGGGAGATGCCCTGTTTATCCGGCAGGTCGATGGCATGTCACCTACGCCCCGCGCGCAAAGCCTGGCGGGCAAGGCCAGGGAAGTCCTGGACGCAATCGATCACGATATCCTGCGGGCGCCGGAATTTGATCCGCGGGTGTGCAGCGATGAATTCGTCTTTTGCCTGAGCGCGATCGGAGAGATCGTGTTTCTGCCAAAGCTGGTGCAACACATCCGCGCTACGGCGCCGTCTGCGCGCATTCGTGGGGTCAGCCTTGCCCCCGCCCAGTTGGAGGACGCCTTGCGAGCCGGCGAGGTCGATCTGGCGCTGGGCTATTTCCCGGATCTACGCAAGGCCGAATTCTTCCAGCGGCGCCTGTTTTCGCATGACCTTGTATGTATGGTGCGCACCGGGCACAGGATCAAAGGACCGCGCATGAACCTGGCGCAATTTCAGGCTGCAGAACATGCTTTCGTCAAGGATGGAAGTCGTAGCCAGGAGATGTTTGAAGAGGTTCTCACCAAACAGGGAATCCAGCGCAATATCGTCTTGCATACTGCGCACTATATGAGCATCCCCACCATCATCGCCGAATCCGATCTGGTGGTGGTGCTGCCGCGTACGGTCGCCAATGTGTTCGCCGACTCCAAGAGGGTGCGCATCGTAACGCCTCCAGTTGAAATTCCGCATTACGACCTGAAGGTGTACTGGCATCGGCGTTTTGCCAAGGATCCCAAATCGAAATGGCTGCGCTCCGTGGTCACAGAGGTTTTCGCTACCGACGCCGACTGAGCAATTGCCGGGACGGGGCGCGGCCCGTAGCAATCAGAGCACTTTGCGCATCGGAACTCAAGACTGCTCGCCTGCACGAGAAGGTTGCGCTACTGCGCCACGATCGGCGCCATGTAATCAATTACGCGCAATGGGAGGACGAGGCTTCTTTCCGAGGCTTCATCGAAGATCCTGAGGGCGAACGATGCACCCATTCAGGCTCCCCCGGCGATCGAGGAGCCATGTTGGCGATGGATGGTTGAGATCGCATGCGTGCGGCGGTGCCGATCATGGTCCTCTTGCGTAGCGAAGATAGTCCGCGCTGATTCGCCTTGAATGATTCACCAGCGCACGGACGAAAGGAAGTCTTGCTGCTTCGTAACGCGCGAGGGGCGCAGAGACCGATTCGCCGACGTGCTGGTCAGCGAGTAATCGCGAGAGCACGGCTGCGTCCTCTACGCCAGTCGCAAAGCCACGTCCAGTCATGGGTGAGACGACATGGGCGGCGTCACCCACGATCGCCAACCGGCCGGCCGATAGCCGCGACGGTTCATATTCAGCGATAGGGGCGCCACTCAGTACATCTGTCGAGCGGATTCCGACATCCACCGCTTCTGCCCATGTCGCGGGCCAAAGCCTCGGAACCAGTGCAAGCAACTCCTCGCGGACCTCGGTGTCAATTGTTCCGGGTCCCAGTGTCCCCACTAGGTACCCATCTGCGGTCAGCCGATTGGTGCGGCGGAGCAACGCTTCCCGGTGCACATCGAACCATGCAAAAGTGACCTGGCGGTGACCGACTTCGAGAGAGCCATCGCGCCCCGGAAGCACGGCGGCGACCAACCGATATCCCTCAACAAATTCAATCCACAATCCGCCCGTCGCGGGCAACGGGATGGGTCGCCCGAGCACCCGCTCATCAATCAGACCCCGCCACACAACGTAACCCGCATGACGTGCAAGGGGCGCGTCTGGCGCGATAGCCTGGCGAACAGTGCTGCGGTACCCGTCAGCGCCAATCACCGCGTCGGCAACCATTTCCGTTCCATCCGAAAAGAGAAGTTGCGCGCGATCACCCACGTTTGCGACCGATGTGACGGATTTTCCTTCCTCAATGAGAATGCCCGGCGTTTCGGCAGCGCGGTCATGCAGCCACGAATACAGCGCCGGCCAGGTGGTCAGATGACGATCACGATAGGCGGGTACGACGGGCAATATGGGATGCAACCGCGGATTATGACCGACGGTCGCTGCCAGCGCCGGAAGATCCACACTCAGACTGTCGCCACCTTGTACGCGGCGGGCCGAGCGCTCGACAACATGAACCGGCACACCTCTTGATGCGCACGCCAATGCAAGCGTGAGGCCGGCAAGTGAGCCGCCGACGATAACGATTTGCGAGTGGGGGGCGTTCATCGGGAGGGATCACTCATGAAATTTCGCTTGCGGCCGAGTATGTTCAGTCGCAGGGAGCATGTGAAGAAGGATGATTCTTTGGCAGATCAAACCAGTACCGCATGGCCAACAAGGCCCGTTCTATCGACCGAACGAGACTCACTTCGGTCGACAGCTTCTGGCTTCGGCCTCAGGAGATGCTGGCGCCGAGGGCCGGGAACACATCGCTGAACAACAAGCCGATCAACTGTTGGCCGGCAGGCGTTGACCAATCCTGCGCGATCTCCGCCATGAGCGTGTTGGTCGCGGTGAGCACCACGCCGGCGTCGTGCATCCGTTGACGCGAAAATTCTTCGGAGAGATCGCTCGGCGATCCCGAGGCGTCCATCACGGCCTGAACAGCAAAGCCCTCGACTGCAGCATCAATTGCAGGGAAGATAAGGCAGACGTCGGTGGTCACGCCCGCCATGATCAGGTTCTTGCGCCCGGTGGCGAGCACCGCATTGCGGAAGTCGGGATAGGCCCATGCATTCACCACGCCGGGACGCTTGATCCGGGCCGCGTGTGCCTGAGGCAGGATCTGGGCGATCTCTGGAAGAATCGGGCCTTGCGCCCGGTCCTCCTGGCTCGACGTGATCACAACCGGCAGATTCAGGATCTTGGCCATCTTGGCCAGCGCGATCGACTGCTTGGCTGCAAGTTGCTGGTCGATGTTCTTGATCAGCTGCATCGTGCCAACCTGATGGTCAATAAGCAGCAATGCGCTATTTTCTGCGGTGAATCGTTCAACCTTCATGATGAATCTCCTTGGTGATGAATGGGGCATAGGCCCCCGGTGTGTGGGCAGCTCTTACAGGCTTCCCAGATCGCCGCGGTGATAAGCGGCGGTTGCTGCGGACAGACTCTCCTGGCTCGCGAAAGCCATGGGGCCATTCGAAAGAACGGGCTGATGCAAAGGGCGACCAATGAACACCGCGACCTTGGCTCCGCCGGGCTCTCCGATGAGCTTGAATGTCGTCGCATCGGTCGTGGCAGGACGGATCGGAACACCGAGGTTATCCAGGCCGAAGGTCTCTCCATCGAGTTCCGCACTGCCGAATATCGGCATGACGAAGGCTTGGTGTCCCGCCGGCAAAGGCAGGTCCAGCGCTGCGCCTGCGTCTAGCGAGATATCGAGCAAGGTGACGTCGGTCGGCGGTACCAGCGGGGAGCGCGCGTCGCCGAAGCTGCCAAGGGGAACCCGGATGCGCACGCCGGGCCGCTGCACCACCGGCACGTCCTGCGGTGCCAGGGTCAGCGCAAACGGCGCGGCTTCCTGACGTTCCCGAGGGAGATTGACGAAGATCTGCAGAAGGTGGGTCGTGCTTCCCAACACGGCAGGGTTCTCCTCATGGATCACACCACGCCCGGCGGCGGTCCAATGCAGGCCGCCGGGCTCGATCAGCACGCTGTTGCCCAACGAATCGCGATTGGCAATGCCTGTCTCCGAATCGAGGAACAGATAGGTGACCGCGGAAAAGCCGGCGTGTGGATGCGGCGGAAACGTTGGAGCGCTCATCCAGGCATGGTCGATTCCCATGAAGGGATCAAGTAACGCCGGATCTGCGCCATGCAGGCGGTATGCCCGGAAATGGCTTCCCCGGTTAGCGCGTTGCATGCGGGCGGTGGTGGTCATGGTTGACTCCTTAGACGGCTTCAGCAGCCAGCGCCGGATAGTCGATGTATCCCTTGGCGGTGGGCGGGGCAAAAAACGTGTCGCGGTCCGGCGCGTTGAGGGCGGCACCTTGACGGAAGCGTTCCGGCAGGTCGGGGTTGGCAAGGAACGCACTGCCGAATACGGTGGCGTCGGCCTTGCCTCCGTCGAGTACGGCTTCGGCGCTGTCCTGCGTCAAGCCGCTTCCGATCAGGTATGCGCCGTCGAAAAGCGGGCGCAGCAACGCGTGATAGTCGACTTTCGTTCCGAACAGGGCGACATGCAGATAGGCCAGGCCCATTCCGCGAAGCTTGTCGACGAGATACGTGTAGGTTTCTTGCGGCGCGGCATCCGTGATGCTGTTGTAGTTCATCTCTGGAGAGATCTTGATGCCCACGCGGTCCGCCCCCGCCTCGGCGACCATGGCAGCCAGCACGTCGAGCATGAAGCGGGCGCGGCCTTCAACGGAACCACCGTATTGATCCTGGCGCTGGTTGCTGCCCGTCGATAGGAATTGTTCGGGCAGGTAGCCGGACGCGCCGTGCAGTTCCACACCGTCGAATCCGGCGTCGATCGCCCGGCGGGTGGCCTGGCGATACTCATCGATGATGCCGGCGATCTCGCCGAGGCCCAGTGCGCGGGGCGTGACGAAGTCGACTTGGCCACCGGGCGTCCATGCCTGCCCCTCGGGCTTGATGGCAGAAGGGGCCACGGGCGTCGCGCCATCCAGCAAAGAAGGATGCGAGACACGGCCGCAATGCATCAACTGCATGAATATGCGACCGCCACGTGCGTGCACGGCCTCAGTCACCTTCTTCCATGCGGCAACCTGGGCCTCGGTCTCGATGCCGGGGGTATGCACGTAGCCCTTACCCATGGCGGACGGAAATACGCCTTCCGAGATGATGAGGCCTGCGCTGGCACGCTGAGCGTAATAGGTAACGGTCATGTCGCTGGGAACACCGTCGTTGCCCGCGCGGGACCGGGTCATCGGGGCCATGACGAGGCGGTTCGGCGCAACGTAGCGACCAATGCGAACGGGGGTGAGAAGCTTGTTCATGTTGAAGTCCTTGAAGGTAACGAGGTGCGGAAGCGTGGAGGCCGCTAGACCGGCTTGCCCACCGTCCGCCCCAACACGCGGTGGCGATGCACGTATCTTGGATTGATTCACGAGGGAGATAAAGGCGGTAGATTGGCAATCATTGATCCATAAATGGCGCAATCTCTGTGGAACTGCTGACCGACATGGCCTTGTTTGTCGAGGTCGTCCAGATACGTAGTTTTCGAGGCGCCGCCGGCCTCACCGCTACATCTCGAACTTTCCGACGAGCCGGCCCATCCCACCGACCTGACACGGCACGAGTGCCTCGGCTTCCCCAAAGCAGGAAAGTGGATGCTCCAGCTAGGTGAGGAAACCGTTGAGGTTGAGGTCGGCGGGAGGTTCCAGGTCAACAGCGTCGGCATGTTCCGGAGGTTGGCGACGCTGGACCTGGGTGTGGCACTTCTGCCGGTCGAGATGGCTGCGGAAGATTTGGCGGCGGGTCGCCTGCGAAGAATTCTGCCCGAGTGGCAGACAAGTTCGGCCCCGGTCTATGCGCTGACCGAAGCCCGCTTGCTACCTGCGAAAACTCTGCGCTTTATCGAGTTCTTGCGCCAACGGCTGGCAAGGAGAATTAGTGCTTGGGGCTCCTGGGCAGTTCCACTGCATGCCGGAAAGTCTCGTTCCGTTAGCTTGCAAACAGGGGCGTGCGAGTTAGGTGCTCGTTATCAGTTTTTCCGAGCGTCGCATATGAAGAGGATTGCGGTCACTGGAGCGCCGGCGTTTATATGGCCGCAACGGGTCGCAATGAGGCAAACGCGTAGGCGGTGATCTCCCCATCCATTGCACCGTTCTCTAACTTCATAATTTCATCATCATGAAATTAAGGATTGGCACTCCTCGCCGGCTTCCCGCCCATGCTTTGGAAGATTTGGACTGCCCGCCGCCGGCCCATTAGACTACAGGCAACGAGCATCCGGCCGCCTGCCAGCCACCACAGCTGAACTTTGTTCCTTCTGCAGACGATCATGCATCGTCTCGCAGCGGATCAACACCTTTGGCGCGGCCAAGGCGGCTAGACCCTCACAGCGTGATCTTGGGCTTCTTGATGGTGACTTTCGGCTTCTTGACGCTGACCTTCACGCCGCCGGCCTGCACTTCGACGTTCTTCTTGTCGATCTTGACCGAGGGCACGCCAGTAGCCTTGTCGATGACCTTTTTGATGTTGTCCTTATCCGCCTTCGACACCAGCGGGATGTTGGTGACCACATCCTTTGCCATCTTGTTGACGACCGCGTGATAGACGATGGCGCTGGGGCCCAGTGCCGCCAGCACATTGCCCTTCTCAATTTCGTTCGCCAGCGACGCGCACGAGACGTCCGCATACTGGAACACATAGGTGCCCATCTCGCTGGCGCCGGGTGCCCCTAACGCGTCATGTGCGACGCTACTGCTTCCCATCGGCCCGGACCAGCTGCCATGTGCCGACTTGATGTTGGAACATGGATCCGTCGGGTGCCGTTACGGTTTGCACATCGCAAAAGCGGTACCTGTTGGACTTCCCACCGATTGATATGGTCTGGCCGCCAGCGATGCGTGCGCCTTTTACAAGCAAATGCCGGGTTAATATTCCGACAACGCTTGTACGATCGGGGGCGCAGGCCGGGACCCTGACTTCCTTCAGTCCGAAATTGTGAATACCACAACTGTAGGCACCAGTGACTGGCCCATCAACGGTGACGACAAACGCGCGGTGAATTCCTTCGAGGCCACCATTACCCAGATCGAGCCATGCCTGAGGAGCATGGGCAATGCCAACGTGCTCCACGTGCACGCCCAGCGCCCCAGCTCGTACTACGGCGCTCGCAGCAATCATTACATGCGTCATCCGATCCACACCGCCACCGACGCCCTTTAAGACGACGTGCGAGGTATGCCGCTCAACGGCACGCATCTCGTCAGTGTCCTGCCAATGCTGACCCGACCATCTGAAGTCATTCACGATATTCTTGCTGCGCCCTTTCCGGAACTCGATGTGGACGGCCTCTTGCGTCCAGGTGCCAACCTACGCACCACCGCCTAGCGCCTTGTACAGCGTGACCATATTGTTCAATCGGTCCAGGCGATTCTTCGCGCAAGCGCCCTGCAGTTGGCGCACCTGTTTTTGCTCGTCAAGCCAGGGTTGCACGTCGGACAGCCCTGCCACAAAGCGAGCGCGAGCCAGCCCTTCTGCGCGCTGGGCCCGCTCCAACGATAGGGCATGCAGGGACTTCTGCTGCTCGAGCTGCCAGCGCCCCGACAAGGCGGAATCAACCTCGGCGAGCGCCGTGTACCACGTTTTCCTGAACTCGGCGACGTTGGCTTCGTATTCGTCGCGCGAAACCTCTACCCCTCGCTGCCGCATCCCCCAGTCGAGCAACGGCAGCACAACGCCTAGTCCAATCCCGTCAATCGGGTTCGACAGCAGACCCACGAGGCTGGCGCTGGAGCGCCCAGCCTTACCGGCGAGCGAAAAAGTGGGATACAGCTCCGCACGGGCCTGGTTGATTCTCGCCAGCAACCGGCGCAACTCGAATTCGGCCTTGCGCAGGTCGGGGCGACGGCTTAACAGATCCGCAGGCAGGGAATCGGGTACGCCTGGCAAGTGCCCTTCGGGCAGATGCCCAGGTTCGTGCAGCCAGCCCTGTGGCGGGCGGTCCAGCAGGATCGCGAGGTCATTCCGATGACGCGTGCGCTGCGCCAGCAGGTTCAGCCTCAGCGCTTCCAGCGTCGCCACACCTTGCTCGGCGCGTACGACGTCCAGGCCATGCGCGGCGCCGGCCTCATGCCGGCCCCGCACGATGGCGAGCGTCCTCTGTGCATTGGCAATATCCGCCTCGTTGCGGACGAGCTCATGATTCAGATAGCCGATCTGCCAGTAGTGCTTCGCCGTGTCCCCGATGAGGGTCATTCTGATCGCTTCACGTTCTGCCTCTGCGGCCCTTGCGGCCCAGCGCGCGGCGTCGCGCTCGGCCGCCAGCTTGCCCCAGAGATCCAGCTCGTAGCTGAGCGAAACGGAATAATCGCCCTGAACCCGGAGCGAACCGGTTTCGCGACCGGCGTTGAGCCCTAGCCCGGAGGAGATTCTTGGATATGCATTGCTGGCCGCAATGCCGGCCTGCAACCGGGCCTGATGAATACGGATCGCCGCAGCCGCCAGCTGGCTGTTGACAACCAGCACGTCCTCCACTAATTGATCCAGATTGGCATCTCCGAAAGCTCGCCACCAATCGTACGGCCCCGTTTCGGACGGTGCGCCAGCCCCCAGCTCACGGGTGCGCGTCTGTGCGTCGCCACCGTCTCCGTACTGGTTCCATTGCGTCGGGATTTCCACGGCAGGAGTGAGATATTGGCTGGCCGGCAAGCAGCCTGCCAACGATGCGGCGAGGCACGCGGCGCCCACCCAGCACGATCCGCGTCGCCGCCTTGATGTGTATGTCGGCATGGCGTCGTCTCACTCGCGGGCAAGCGCGTCGACCGGGTTCAGGCGGGCGGCGTTCCGGGCAGGGAAATAGCCGAACACGATGCCAACCAGCGTCGAGCATAGCGTTGCCACCACGACAGGCCCGAGGGTAAATGCCATCCTCGTCTGCTGCCCGAGCCACGGGAGGATCAGGCCCACCAGCAGCGCAAGTCCGATTCCGAGCGCGGCACCCAGCAGGCACACCATCACCGCCTCGCAGAGGAACTGCATCAGGATGTCCCGCTGTCTTGCACCGACGGCCATCCTGATGCCGATTTCTTGGGTGCGCTCCGCGACGGAAACGAGCATGATGTTCATCACGCCTATCCCGCCGACAATCAGCGAGATCACGGAGACGGTCAGCAACATGCGCGTCAGCACGCCTTGGGCCTTCTGCCTCCTCTTGGCGACTTCGTCAAGGTTGATTGTCATAAAATCCTTCGTACGGTGGCGCAGCGTGAGGATCTTCTCGACCCCCTCCTCGACCACCTTCGCAGGAATGCGTTCGTGACCGCGTACGATGATCCGTTCCACGTGCTGACGGCCAAAGAGCCGGTCACTGGCGGTGGTATAGGGTAACCACACGTTCAATTGCCGAGGGTTCAGGAGCATGCCCGCGTTCACGACGGCAACGCCGACCACCACGCATGGCACGTTGTCGATCAGGATGATCTTTCCCAGCGCGCTCCCGGCAGCCGGGAACAGCTTGCGGCGCGCCACTTCGTCGATGACCACGACCTGCGCGCGGCGCTGCACGGCGGCTTGTCCGAACCATGCCCCCTCGACAAGCCTTGCCCCGTACATCCGGGCGTAGTTCGCACTCACCCCTATGACATCCGCCAAGGCGTCGACGCCCCGGTAACGTACGGTGGCGCCCTGCGGAGTTTCAGGCGTCGCATCGTCGACGAATGCCTGCTCTGCCAGGGCGGCCGCGTCGGCCGGCACAAGCGTCTGGATCTCCGACGCCCGGGGATCGCCCCAGTCCCGACCTGAATAGACGTGAATGACATTCGTCCCGATACTGCCAAATGACTCGAGCGCTTGCCGCTTGGCGGCTTCTCCGATCCATGCGATCGCTACGACGGATGCGATTCCGATCGTGATGCCAAGCGTTGTGAGTATCGTCCTCAACCGCCGAGCCACCATCGATTGTGACGCCATGCGCAGCGCCTCGATAAAGCTACGCGGCGTATCGATATCCCCGAGCAACGGTTCAGCGCACGCGGCGGGCCGGGCTGCCCGGCCGAGTGACGCCGTCGCGCTCGCGTTGTCAGGAGAGATTCCATCCCGAGGGATGGCGTACTGTCGCGAGTCCGCGACCAACTCGCCGTCACGCAGTTCGATGACACGGCTTGCATGCGCGGCGACGCCGGGATCATGCGTGATGACGATCACGGTGCGGCCGCGTGCATTCAGATCCCGAAGGGTGTCCATCACTTGCTGGCCACTCGAGGAGTCGAGCGCACCCGTTGGCTCGTCCGCAAGGATGACGTCTGCCCCATTCATCAACGCCCGTGCAATGCTGACACGCTGTTGCTGCCCCCCCGACAATTGGCCTGGCCTGTGATTGGCACGCTCTCCGAGCCCCAGTTGCCCGAGGAGTTCGAGGGCACGCGCCTGCCTTGCGCGTTGCCCGGCGCCGGTGTAGACCGCGGGCATCTGGACGTTGGCCGATGCATCGAGGTACGTCAGCAGTTGGTAGCGCTGGAAAATGAAGCCGAAGCGCTGTCGCCGCAGATAGGCAAGCTCGTCGTGACCGAGGTCACCGATTTCCCGCCCATTGATACGGTAGCTGCCCGAACTCGGTTGGTCCAGGCAGCCCAGGATATTCATCAACGTCGACTTGCCGGAGCCCGATGTACCCACAATGGCCACGAATTCGCCGGCATCGATCGACAGGTTGATGTCCTTGAGCACGACCACGTCGCGGTCCCAGGAAGGAAACCGGCGCGTCACGTTCGTCAACTGTAGCAGGGGGGCATTCACCTTCAGCTCGTCGTGGTGGTGGGTTCGGCCATGCCCGTCACAACGCGTTCGCCCTGCGCCAGACCCTTGCGCACCTCCACGTTCACATTGTTGTTCAGGCCAACGTAGACCGCGCGCTCGACGACACGCTCGTCGCGACCGATCACGCGCACCAGATGGCGACCATCGGCGATCTGTTCGCCCAGCGCGGCCACCGGGATGCTAAGTGCCTGACGCACGGTCGCGATCAGCACGCTCACCTGCGCGGTCATGGAGATGCGCAGGCGCCGGTCGGCATTCGGTACCTCGAATAGCGCGTTGTAGAAGACTGCGGCGCCTGGCTTGGACGATTGTCCACTGTTCGTGCCCGGGGTGGAGCCGGGCGGATCCAGGAAGCCCTGAGGCACCGGCTCGATGGCCCGGATCTTTCCGTAATAGCGTTTGTCCGGGTCGCCCAGGATTGTGAAGTAGGCAGTTTGTCCCGGGCGCAGGCGGACCACATCCGCCTCGGAGACTTGCGCTCTGACGGTCATCGAGTCCATATCGGCCAGTCTGAGAATCTCCGGCGCCTGTTGGCTGGCAATGACGGTCTGCCCCTCCTGGGTGACGATGGCTACCACTTCGCCATTCCTTGGCGCGACAATCTGCGTGTAGCCCAGGTTCGCGCGCGCAATCTCCACCTCGGCATGAGCGCCTTCGATCCTCGCATCAAGCGCGGTGAGCCGTGCCCGCTGCTCGTCGACCAGGGCTCTCGCCGCCTCGAAGTCTTGCCGCGAGGAGGCGTCGATAGCTAGCAAATTGCGCTGACGATTCAACGCCGGCTCGGCTTTTGCCAGCGTCGCGACAGTCTCCTGTCTTTGCGCGACCAGTTCCTTTTCATTGGCGATCTTCTGGCGCAGTTCGTTGTGTGCCGGTACCGAATCGATCTCCGCGAGCAGCTGTCCCTTAATTACCTTGTCGCCAAGCTCGACCTTCAACGCCTTGATCTGTCCATCCACCTGGGCGCCCACCTTGACCTGCTGGGATGGCTGGAGCGAGCCCACCGCCAACACCGCCAGTTCGAGATCCTTGCGTTCGACTGGCGCCGTGGTATATGGAGAGGGCTTCGTACAGGCGAGCTGGCACAGCGCGATGGTCAGTATCGTGGCGCAAACAGCGGCGCCGATGACCCGGGAGCGATAGCGAAGCGACATGATCTTCATGGGGACACTACATCCGCAGAGGCGGTTCGATGGACGATGGAAGCCCGGGCGCCGACTCCATGCAACCTCAGCCGTCATCGCCGGCTGCCGTCCCTTCGAGATACGCGGGCCTTTCATTGCTGTGACATGCCGCGATTAGATCGCCTCATCGTACTCTTCGGCAACCATCCAAACTGACAGGTATGTAGGTGAATTCGCTGGTGAGCAACCGGCTTCCCCACCGTGGCCGGAAACGTGAAGGGCCGCCGCGCCCGTCGATGACGCATCCATCGGACAGCCTTCCAGCGCGAGGGGGGCGCAAACCACGCCGCCAGGATCCCGAGCGCCAGGCGCAACCGCCGCCCGCGTGTGCGATAGCCTCTCGCGCAAGGGGATCCGCGCCTGTCGAGGGCTCAAGACTGCTCAAGCAACTTCGCAACGAGGGCGAACAAGCCGCCGATGGCGACGCACAGCGCAATCCATGCAGCGATGATGCCAACACAAACCTTCAGCTTCATGATGCTTCTGATGGGCCAACTAGGCTAACGGGCGGGGGATGCCTGAATTGGAAGCCTCGCCCGGCCCTTCGACAACCTTCAGAACTGAGAGGTATGCTGGTAAGTTCCGGGACGATATTTCTCACCGCACCGGCGTCGCGTGTCAGCATCGGGCGAGTTGGGCGCTACATCAGATTGCATGGGATGCTGCACCGGTGGTGCGCGACGACCAGCAGAATTGACAGGTCTTTCAGATCAGGAATCGCACCCTGTCGTGCTACGAGTCAGCTGAGCATGCCGCTCATGGCCGCATAGACAGCCGCCGCGGTCTTGTTGGGCACGTTGAGCTTGGTGATAATGTTGCGGATGTGGAAGCGCACGGTGCATTCCGACAATGAGAGCAGATCGGCAATCTCGAGCGTGGTCTTCCCATCGGCCGTCCACTTGAGCACCTCGATCTCCCGGCTCGTCAGAGCCCCGGCCCGCTGGGCGAAGTGGTCGGGCAGCATCACTTCCGATAGGCGCAGATGGGCAATGGCCGTCAGCCCGCGCAACTCCGCTTCCTTGTACGCACGCTCCTCGTCCGCTAACGGCGTCGCCGACCGCGCCACGGTGAACATGCCGCCCTGCGAGGCGCCGCTAAAGCAGGATTGGGCCCACCCCACACGCAGGCCAGCGCCCTGCGCTTCTTCCCAGAAGGCGGGCACCCGCGCAAACATTCTCGGCGTCCATACGAAGGGGGTGTCGGATTGCTCGCCGCGCGCGATCGTGGGATCGATCTCCAGATAGCGGTTGCGCGCGTAACGCTCCTGCCAGATGGCGGGATAGTTATTCCGCATCAGTGTCTCGGGTCTCGACACTGGCCAGGGTGTGCGCAGCCCGTACGCGCAATACTCGAACTCGAGCTTCACCGCCACGCGCAGTATGGCTTCGAAGATCGCCTGCTCGCTATGCACACCATCGATGGAAGTCAGCAAATCAAGTAGCCAGTGCTTCATGGCCTCACCCCGCTTTGCGCGATCACCCACCTCATGCCACACCCAACGTCTCTCGTATCCCTTTCAACACTGCATTCCCCACACCACATCACGGCGTACATCGGGCCGTCACAGAAAACAACTGTTCATTATGGGCGATTAATTTTATCAATACAATTTGAATTTTATTCATATGCGTATGCATATAAGTCAAATAGTTATGATGGCCAGTTCATATATTTAAATAAATTATCTTTGGATCTCGGATACCGTTGCTCGCGACGCTATCCGAATTTGGCCGGCCATTCATGCGCATTTCGGCGTAATGTGGAGCTATCCAAACTGAGAGGTTTCCTACTGCGTTGAGACCGCGTAATGTGCCCGGGTGTTTTCTTCCTTAATAGCCATCGAGGGCAATCCAGCCGTTGCGATCCATCAATATGACGTGGGAACAAGCTCGTCTGGGAGCCTCGGACGTTCAACGGTATCGTGAATTTTCGGGCGCCGCCCAAAAAGGTAGGCGATGACTTTCACCCCGCGGTCAAGGCGCTGGTAAGCGGCGCTGCCTACGGCCGTCGCAATGTGTATTGCATACGACCGTCGGAGTACGAGCCGCATGCCATGTTCGACGACGAGAAGCGCATTGTCTATGTCATCGCCCGACCGACCGGAGATCGCTGCATCTTCACCTTCCCGCAGGAGGTCGACACGATAGGATGACCTGACGCGAACGGCTTGATCCGCCGCGCCTGAGTCACCGATATACAGTCGAGGCTGACAAGGAGCCCCGCGATGGCATTTCAGCCGCCGCCGACCGCGAGTCTCTCACCCACACGCGAGCGTCGGCGAGCCGCAGGATCTGGGTCTTCTACTTGCTTATCGCTGTGGCGCCCGGAAGTCGAGACATGTCCAACGCCGCTTGCATTGGCGCCCGCGTATCGGCCATGCGCATGCGGTGCCAGTGGGTGGGGTGCCGCCTGAACTGCTGACAGCGCATTCAGAAGCCACCGGAGCGGCTGGCATCGGCATGGCGCCGCTGCGCAATGATGCAAACGTCCTGACCCGGTAGCCGGCGACCGGTCCTTCGCACCCAGGCGCCAACAGCGATGCCGCCTGGTACAGTGACGACGCCTGCGGTGCGTGCTACCGCTTCTCTTCCTTGCCAGTCTTGGACTGCCCCTTGGGTTTGGGTTTATGCACGGGATAGCAAAGCCCCCTGGCATCACTGGCTGGCATCTCGGAGCACGGCCGTAGCGTAACCTCCTGCCGCGGTGATTTGGCGGGCTCGGATTGCTGTTCGATGACATAAATGAACCCGCAGTCCACGGCCAGCGTCGCAAGCGCCAGCAGCACGATGTTGTTCACAGCGAGATCTCCTCGAAATGATTGGCGATTGAGAGGTGCACCGCCGCGCAGTAACGCCGGGCGGGATCCGGCGCATGGCACAGCGATCCAATCCTTCGGCGACAGCAAATGAGCGGGCACGATGCGCGGCCCGACATAACATGCCTGCGCTCGCCTCGACTCAAGGGGGGCGCAGCGGTAGTTCCCGGGCCGCCGCTAATTGGTCGACTTCCGTCCCCCGGCATGCCAGTCTCCGGAGATAAACGGCGTGGCGTTGGGTGCAACGTGACATTGGGTGCGTTCCCGGTTGGGCTGCTGACACTCCAGATGCGAGGGATTTCGCGCTGGCATTTCAGGCGCGGTGGGTCCCTTCGCCGCACCGTTCACCAACAGCTTGACGAGCGCGAGCAGCAGTATTTCGCTCATCGCGTCATCTCTCCGATGTGATGGGAGTTCAGCGGGTCCTCCTGACTGTCCGATGAGTCGGCGTCGGCCGGGCACAGGGACCGCTGATCTGCGTCGCCCATCGCGCTCTGGTATTGCCCGGTATCGATGCGACACGCAAAGAGTTGTCGCCCGTCGATGGCGACCGGCGATGCTGTCTTGAAGCGCAATCCGGCGCGCTGAAGAAGCCGCTCGATGCCGACGGGAGAGACTGACACAAGTTCGCTTGCACCGAGTTCCGCTGCGCACATAATGGTCGCGCGCAGCAGGGCCGTGGCCGAACGGGAAGAGAACTGCACATTGCCCGGCAACGCCGGCGCTTTGAGTTCCACCACCGCGAAGCGCGAGATCTCCCAGATGTTGGGAGACGCCGGAGCCGGCGAGCCGTGCAGTAGCGCCGGAAAGATGTCGCGAAGCAGGTATGGGCCGGTAGTGGGCAACAGGCGCGCCATGCCACGGATCGCACCACTATGCTTGTCCAGTGCCACCACATACACGGTATCTTCACGATCGAACTGATCGAGTTCGATCCCATCGGGACAAGGCAGCTTCCAGCCCAGGCGCTGCACGAAGACTTCGTGCCGATAGCGCGCAAGGCGCGACATCATGGCCGGCTGCAGGTGGGTCGATTCCCCCGAGATAATACGCACACTTTCCTCCGAGCACTCTGCTGTGTCCGGATTAGATCGCCTCATTCGACCTTGGAGCAACCGTCAAAACTGACGGGGGTACACATGGCATACCTCGGGACACTGCGTCACGCCGAGCTCCGCCTGGGTGAATAACGCACTGCTTTGATGCGTACGCGCATCGCCGATGTAGAGCGTCAGGCGTGCGGTGTACAGGTCGCCCTTCTGGAGGCCGTCTGCCTCGCCCTGTCGAACCCACGCCTGGGCGTGCGAGTTCGTGCCATCAAGGTGCGCAGCGCGCGTCTCCCGTCTTCATCATGTGCCATTTCGACTGCGGTTCGGCGGGCCGACTGAGAACGGCGCTGGCGAGCGTGGATCTTGACCCTTCAAACTACAGACGGATATCCAGCGCAAACGGATGCCGCCGCAACTCCGGCGGCCCGTCGCCCGTCAGGCGCAGCCGCGCGGGCAGTCCGGGCGCATCGGCGGGCAGGACATGGCATTAAACGCGCCAGTGCAGCTTGCCGATGGTATCGGCGATGCGTGGCAGGCAGTCCGCTTCAAAGCGGGCGAAGATGTGTGGTCAAGGTAGGGGCGTCCTGACGTTGCGGGTTGGCGGTGCTGGCTGCGCCTGCCGTGCGCCGCAGTGGCAGGCCACTATACGCCAGCCGGCGTCAGGCCGGCCGGTACACCCAGAAGCCAGGTGAGTGGCTCCAAATCGCCCTAGTAGCACCGGTGACCCGGGACTCCATATTCCCCTTACCTTTAAAAGGTTGTAAAAGGCCTTTTAGGTAGCCTGCTTGTTCCAGCCGTTGGAAGCCCGCCTGTTCCAGCGCCGTGAAGCGCGTCGACAGAGCGGGCATGGAAGGCCGGGTGTGCCAGCTATCCCCTGGGGATAGCACGGCAGTGTTCGGCTAGTTCATGGGGCTGTGGGCGCTGTACCTCTCGCGCTCTATACCAAACGACCGGTTTGGCAGTGCGCGTCCCCCTTCTTCATCTTGTGCCATTTCTACTGCGAATCGGCGGACCGGCTAAGAGCGGCGCTGGCAAGCGTGAATCTTCGCGGAAAGCCGGTATCGTCAATAATCAGCGCCTCCGGCAACCCGCACGCCGGCTGATTCGCTCAAGCGTGTAACTGCGCACCGCATCGAGCACCGCTTCGTCCGACCACGGCGCATCGGCTACAAAATGATGCAGGCGTTGGTGCTCCGAGCGTACCCGGTTTGGCGACAAATGCGCCGCCATGGGCTCAACGCTCTTACGCTTGACCGGCAACATCAACCCTGTGCAGTAGCCACGAAACGGCTCCACGCGATCAGCATGCCCAAGCGACTGCGCCATCAAAGACACGTAATCCGCGAACCGTTCCGTAGAGGCTCCCATCGCTTTCCTCGTAATTCACTTGAAGACAAGCGAATAATGCCTTAATTCTTAACACAGTAGTACTAGTTAGTTTTTTAAGGTGGATAAGTTAACGGAGCCGCTAGCCCGCACCGGTATTGGCTTTGCGGGCATTCCGTACTCCTGATAGCACGAGGCTGTTCACAGGTTGTCCCCAAGTGCGGCCCGGTTGGCAGGCAGTCGGGACCTGCGCCGCGAACCGCGCCGGTCCCGACCCTTGAATGGGCACGCTAGCCGTAGCTGATCGCGTCCACCGAACAGCTGGACTGATTGGATTGGTAGCTGTTGGCGCGGACCCGCCATTGGCCGCCACGTTCGGCTTGCAGCCATAGCTCGATGGCGGTGATCAGAGTGGCGTCATGGACATGCTTGTCCTGGCGCCAGCAGACCTTCACCTCGGTGCCGTTGGTGGTTTCAGTAAATTTTTCCTGGCAGTACTTTGGCATGGCTCACTCCTTTAGCGTAGATCGACGCAGACGTTTCAACTGAAACGGTAAAGTTCGGGCGATGACGTTCAGACGGTGTAGTAGTCGCGCCATGCCGCAACCAGTTGAGTGCGGATCTGCTCGGGCAATTGGTTGTTGTTGAACGTAGGCGGCTTCCTGTTGCCGTAGTAGTAGGCCGTGCGGTCATTCGTCGCCATATGGTCGCGGGCGGGATTGTCGACGCTGCGGCTCATGTGGATGCCGGGGAAGGCGGGATTTTCATAGTAGACCCAGGTGCCGCCGTTGTCGGGGTCGACATAGCCGCTCACTTTCCAATCGTCCATCATTGCAGTTCTCCTGACGTGCTACTGCGGTTTGTGCGTCGGCGGTGCTGACGCGCCGTCGACGCTGCGAACCGGCTTGCTAATGACACCAAGCAAGACCGGAGTATTCGAATCGCTGGCATCGAACCGCACCTCCGTTCCCGTGCATCCGCTGCAAGCAAGCGCGGCGGCCATGGCGGGCGCGCGCCGTATGCTGAAAGGGCCGATGCTTGCCACCGACGCGGCCAGCTCCTGCGCCAGGCGGCTATTGGCTGCCCGCAGCGATAGGCGCGGTCGAAAGCCGATAACCGCGCGCGCCGGAAGCAGGCCGAGCGCACCATCCATACCGAAAAAATCCGGCGCGCCAGCCGGCAGCGTTGCGTGCCCGCCTTCGAGCAGCTCGGCGTCGAACCAATTGCCGGGCTGTATAGGGAAGACGCCGAATCCGGCCAGGGTCAGGGTCAGACCTTCGAGCAACCCGTCGGCCGCAGTGCGCTGCAGCGCTGGCCGTTCCGCAACCGCCGCACTGGCATTGGGCATGTGCAGTCCGAGAAAGGCGGGCCAGCCGGCCCCGACGAAGGGATCCGGTGTCGGCGCTGCGGCCGGTGCGGCAGATGCCCCCAATGTGGCCGGCAGACCCCGCGGGCTGGCGAGCGTGGTAGGCGAAGGCAAGGTCAGCGACAACGCCGGCGGCAAATCTGCCGGCGAGCTGCGCCAAGCGCCAAGGCCGGTGGCCCAGCCGCCCAGCGAGTACCGCGGACAGCAGAACTCGGTACTGCCTGCATACAGGCTGGCGGCCATGTTCAGTTCGCTGGCCTCCGGCAGGGACGCGATAAGGCAGCGATTCATCGCCACGCTCAGCGCCGGCGCCCGGCCGTCCAGCGTAGCGATCAGGGCATCATGGGCGCCCAGCAGTCCTGCGCGCTGGCCATCCTGCGGGGCCGCGTCGGCGACAGCGCGGCCGGCAATGCCGTGCAGCGGCAGGTGCCGCGCCTGCAGCAGTCGCCGGTACCGCGCCAGATCCGTGCTCAAGAGGTCGCCAAGTGCTGCCGGCCGCAAAGGTCCGCGCCGCGTCATGGATGCGGCGGCCTCCACCAGAAAGCTCAGGCATAGCCAGTAAGCCGTGAATAGGCCGCTGCGAGAAGCGTAAGCACCCGCGCTGGCGGGGATGCCATTGCCGAGCTGGAAGATGCTCCAGTTGACGACCGCGGGCTGCGCATCACCCAGCCCGCTGAAAGAAGTAACAGCGGCAGGAGAGAACAGATCCGGCGCGGCGACGCCGGCATGGTTTGCGATGGCGTCGGCGTAGAGGCGCCATAGCGCGTGATCGGACAGCATGAGATCTCCAGCGGGCGGACGGTTGTCAACTGCAGCCGAGGCGGATGCACAAAGGTGTCGGACGTGGCGCCCCGAACTCATCTGCGGGGCGCCATGCGCGCATCAGCCGCCCAGCTTCTGGCTCACCACGCCGAGCAGGATGGGAAGGGTGCTGCTGACCGGCCCGATCGTAACGGTGGCTGAAGCGTCATCCCACTTGATGTCCTGCTTGGTGCCGCTGGTCGATACCGTGGCCGAGCCGATGCGGAACGGCCCGATGCCGATCGAGGCCGTGGCTTGCGCTTGCCAGCTGTTCTTGACGTTGCTGTAGTCGCTTGCCGTCATTTTTAGCTTCACGGTCGGCTGAAAGCCGGCGATGATTTGCGTCGGCACCCGGGCCAGCGCACCGTTGTCGCCGAAGAAGTCCGGCGCGCCGGGCTTGAGCCGGTTGTGATAGGTGGCAACCAGCCCGCCGTTGTCCCACCACAGTCCGGGGCCGATCGGAAAGGTGCCAAAGCCGGTAAAGTCCACCGCCAGGCTAAAATCGGAGCTGCTCGTGTTGATGCTAGTTTTCTGCCCGCTTGCCGAACCGCCGCCGAAGAAGGAGAAGAAGTCGCCGAACAAGCTGGCATCCACTGACGTGCTCCAGCCGGACTCGTCGAAGTCATAGCTGCCGGAACTCGAGCTGATCGAGATCGAGGCGCCCGCGTTGTTCTTGCCTGCCACACTGGCCTGCTGCCACTCAGCATACTTGGCGCTAAATGCCTGCAGTGAATAGGACGGTGCGAAGGCCGAGAACAAGTTGTTGGCCGGGACCGGATTGGTGCCACCGATCACCACCGGCTGGCTGCCGGCCGGCGCCACACTGCCCATCTTGACAGGCATGTTGTAGGGGTTCTGCGTGGCCATGTTCTGCGCGCCGTTGATGCCGACCTTGGCACGCGCCTGCTGCACGACGCTATAGCCGGGGCCGTAGGCCTTGATCATGATCTCGTCGTAGGCGCCGGATGCGCCGATCAGCGCATTGTTGGCATTCAGATAGCTCGGGTAGTTCTGCTGTACCCAGGCCTGGAACGGCGGAGGGTTAGGATTGACGTTCTTGTAGGCGCCATAGGCGTTGTAGGCCGCCACCTGGACATTGTTGAAATTGGTCTGTGCGGTGTTGAGCGCGGCCGTCGCCTGGTTCACCTGGCTTTCCAGGTTGGGATTGACCATTGCCCCGAGGTCCACCCAGTCGAGGAAGGTCGCATAGGCGGCAAGCAGTCCGCCGGCGGAGGAGTAGGCGGGACTGGCGGCGGGAATGACATCGCCGATGCCATACACGTAGTAGTTGGTGATGCCGGGGTCGCCATTGCCGAGGTCGACATTCAGCGTGGTCGAGCCAGCGCTGAATTGCTGCTGGTCGGTGAGCCCATTCGGGAACGCTTGGGCCTGCACAGCGCCCATCCACTTCTTCCAGAGATCCAAGGTATCGACATTTGCCATTTCTCTGCTCCAGTTGGTTTGGCGGAAATGGACGACAACGGCGGCAGTGCCAGCATCGTCCACAGACGCGCCGTGCCGCCATGTCGCTTGCACCGCCCGTCTGGATTCCATGGTCGGCGATCGCGGGCGCCGGCGAACTGTGCGGAAGACTGATTTGCCCCTTCAAAGAAACTGATTTGCGCATCGGCAGGAGCCGCATATGGCAAGTGTTGCCGCCGTTCAGAACAGACCTTCGTGAATCGCATAGCGGGTCAGCTGTGCAATGCCCTTTACTTGGAGCTTCCTCATGATGTGCTCGCGATGCGTGCCGACAGTTTTGGTGCTAATGTGCAGCTGCTCCGCGATCTCTCTGGTTGAGTGGCCTTCTACCAGCAGCTGGAGGATCTGGCGCTCGCGCGCACTGAGCGTGGCGCCCGGGGCCGGCGTGCCATGACTGCGTGCCGAGCGCAAGCTGGCCAACATGGCGGTGGCCACCTCGGCGCTCAGGTAGGAACGTCCGCTAGCCACGGTGCGAATGGCTTTGCCCAATTCGTCGAACGCGCAGTCCTTGAGCAGATAACCCAGAGCGCCCGCATCCAGCGCGGCGGCGATTATGCGCTGCTCGCTGTGCGCCGATACGCATAGCACGCGCACCGACGGTGACAACGGCAGGATGCGGCCGATCGCATCAATGCCGTTGAGCGCCGGCATCCCGACGTCAAGCGCGACCACGTCCGGGCGCAAGCGGTCGGTCAGGCGCATCGCTTCTATGCCGTCGGCGGCTTGCCCGACGACTTCCATGTCGCTCTCCTTGCACAGCAAGGCCGCCAGTCCTTCGCGAAACAACCTGTGGTCGTCCGCTAGCAATACACGGATGCGAGGCATATTCAACCTCGCGGACGGGACGCGCGCGCGCTGCCGCCAGTGTCGCCGTAGGAGAGGCCCAGGCGCGTGGCGGGCCTGCGCCGGCCTTGCGGCAGCGGTAGCACAATGCGGACTTGTGTGCCGCTGCCGAGGGCAGAATTCACCTCCAGCCTTCCCCCCAACGCGGCCAGCTGGGCCGCGCAACTGGACAGACCGAAGCCGCCCGCAGCGTTACCGGACGACGAGCAGAGCCGGGGATCGAAGCCGCGGCCGTCGTCGCTCACGGTGACATAGACATGGCCGCGACCGCAGGCACAGCGCACCCAGACCTGTTTGGCGCCGCTGTGCCGGCGCACATTGGCAAGCAATTCGTTCGCTACGCGCAGCACCACAGCCATAGTGGTCCGGTCAAGCGACACGGGCGGGCCGTGCAGTTCCAGACGCGTCAGCAGCGCATCCTGCCGCCTTGCCTGAAAGCGGTCTGCGAGACCGCGCAGGGCATCGTCCAGGCGCCCCTGCACCAGCAAGCCGAGGCCGAGGTCTAAGGTGACCGCGCGAATCGTACCAACCGCATCGTCGACCAGCGAGCGCGTTTCGTCGATCAGAGCTTTTGCCGTGGGCGCACACGCCAGGCCTTCCAGCTCGCGCAGCCGCAGCTGTGCCAGCGCGAGCGCCTGGCCGACTTCATCGTGCAAACCGCAGGCGATGCGCTGGCGCTCACGTTCGCGCACGCGGGCCTCAAGGGTGGCCAGCCAGTGCCGGCTCTGCCGCCCGCTGCGCGGCGATGCTTCAGTCGCCGATGCGATTCCGTCCCGTTCGCAAAGACGCTGCTGCCCCGAAAATGCTGACCATGCTGACCTCATATTCTTGTTCCACGTCATGCGAGTCCCCATAAAGGCGAAAAAATCGCCATTATCCGAATATCTCTTTTAAATATTATTCAATTGACATATATTGCATGAAAGCCTTATTCCGCCTGAAGTGAGCAACGGGCTCCGTGCCATCATCAGGTGGCCTGCGCGAGCTCCGCAATACTGCCAATGCCGTAGTCAGGAGGTGTCCGGCGGGTCTAGCAGGCCATGACGCAGGCAATGGATTGCCACCCCCGCGGCATTGCCGATGCCCAGCTTCCGATACAGGTTTTCACGGTGCTTGCGTATCGTCAGATCACTCAGACCGAATTCCCGCGCGATCTGCTTGCTGGTCTGTCCACTGGCAATCCGCAGCGCGATATCGCGCTCGCGCGGTGTCAGCGAAGGCGGCGGCGCTAGACGGTGAGAAGGCTTGTCATCGAGCACGGACAAGCTTTGCGCCGCGTCGCGGGCGCTGCCCTCTCGCGGGTCAGCATAGGCTGCGGGCGCCGGCGCGGCTTGTACCCCGTCCGCGGGCGCACTTTCCGCTTGCGCGCTGCCTACTTGTGCAGTGTCAGGTTGCAGGCGCGAGTCGGACGAGGGAGCGAGCACGACGAAATCCATGCTCGACGGCATATGAGGCCAGTTGCGCGGCATTGCGCGTGCCGGTCTTGGCTAGCAGATTGCTCCGGTGCTTGCGCACGGTCAGCACGCTGATCCCCAATTCGATGGCAATCGAACGGCTATTCTTGCCGGCGGCGATCATGCGGAGAACTGCCTGTTCGCGCAGGGTCAATGTGTGCCGTGGTGCGTGTTGTGCCGGCATGCCTTCCCGCGGATTCGTTGGAGTCGGTCATTGTCGCAGATCGGCCGGTGCACGCTGGCCAGGCCTCCTCCGTCTAACGAACATCGCGACAAACTAGATAAAAGGCGGCTTCTGCCTGGCGTTTAGATTGTGCCTCAAAGTGTGCGCGCCACGCCGACGCTTGACACGACCTAGGGAGCTGGGTGATGGGTCGGCTTCAACATCGACGCCCAGAGACGGCGACCAGCAAGATGGGAATGCCAGTCATGGTGGATGTGTCCGGCGACAACAATTACGCGCCAAATAGACTTTAGCGGTCCTCTGCCAGCCCTGCTGCGATCAATCGGAAAGGCCAATCGCTCGGAACGGAATATCTCGATGCGTCTTAAAAATATGTTTCGTCCTTCGGCGCCCGGAGGCTGGTGGCCGTAGCGCTAACCGCGGTTCTGGGTGTTGTTTGACCAGGTGCGCGGCAAGCCTCGGCCTTTAGGCCTGAGGATTACCCACAAATCCGGTTGTAAACTGGATTGAGCGGTGTTAACTTTCGCCCATCCTATTTATGTTGTTGCAGCGGATTGGCGATCAGAGACGACACGGCAGACTGGGCTAGCGAAGAATTCGCAGAGGCGAGTCTCGGCGATGCTCGCCTGTCGCAGCGACTGGTCGCGCTGGCCCGGCAGCTGGCCATCAGTCCACACACTTCGCTCCCCCAGGCCCTGTCACCAGCTGAACTGAAGGCGGCCTACCGCTTCTTCGATAACGATCAGGTCGATACCAACGGCGTGCTGGCGCCGCATATTGCACAGACGTTGCACCGCATGGAACAGTTGCCAGTGGTGCTGGCAATACAGGATACGACCGAATTCAATCTGACGCACCTGCACGCCACAGAGGGCTTAGGTCGCTGTACCGGTGGCAATGAGCGTGGTTTCCTGATGCACAGCCTGCTGGCAGTCAGTCCAGAGGGGCTGCCGCTTGAGGTGCTGGGCATGAAGACGTGGACACGCGCTGAAGCAACCAAAGGTAGTGCTGCGCAGCGCAAGTCCCGACCCGTCCACGAGAAAGAAAGCGCTAAGTGGATCGAGGGTCTTGCCCATCTGTCTGCGCTGAAGTCGCGCTGTGCACAGACCCAACTGGTAGGGATCGGAGATCGCGAAAGCGATGTGTATGAACTGTTTGCTGCCGAGCGACCAGACGGAGTGGACTGGCTGGTGCGCGCAGCATGGAATCGCTGTGCCCGCCATCCCCAGCGCTATCTCTGGCAAGCGGTATTGGACACCCCTGCGACAGGCTACACCGAGTTGCTGATTCCGGCCAGAGGTGCACGCACCCTACGCACGGCCCGCCTGACGCTGCGATACGCGCCCGTTCGCCTGCAACCACCTCAGACGCGGGCTGGCTTGCCCGAGCAGAATGTCTTCGCTGTGCATGTCATCGAGGACGAACCGCCCGCCGGTATCGAGCCGCTCGAATGGATGCTACTCAGTTCGGTGCCCACGCACTCGCCTGAGCAGGCTCTTGAGCGGCTTCAGTGGTATGCGCGGCGCTGGACCATCGAGACCTGGCACCGTGTGCTCAAGAGTGGCTGCCGTATCGAGGCCCGCCAATTCGGTACACTGGAACGCTTCGTGCGGGCCACCTCCCTGTTTGCCGTAATCGCCTGGCGCATTCTGTACACGACTCTACTGGCTCGCCTTGATGGCGAGTTGCCCTGCGAGGTAGTCCTTCAGCCCATCGAATGGCAGGCTCTGTATTGCCGCGTACACCGAACCACCCGGCCACCGGACAAAGTGCCATCGCTGAATCAGGCAGTACTGTGGATCGCCACGCTGGGTGGCTACCTGAATCGCCGCAGTGATCCTCCGCCCGGCGCCACGGTTATCTGGCGAGGCTTCTTCGTCCTCCACGAGATTACCGAAATGTTCCGCATCTTCAGTTCAGGTCCATAGGATGTGGGTAAAGCTCAGGCCTTTAGGCAGGGGAGGACGTCAAGGTGCAACGTCCTCCTCGACGTTATGTTGAGAATCGTGACAGGTTTCGCTACAGGCGCGCGACTCGACAGCGCTTGCCCGCTCGATGAAGCGGGTTAAGGTCACTGACGGTTCCGTATCGCGGCGCAGGAGATAGGTGGTGACTAGGGGAACTTGCCCTGCCAGCGGGCGCGCTACCACACCCGCTCCCCTGCTGGCGAGCGCATGCGATGCACCCGTAAGCCCTAAAGCAAGGCCTGCCGACACCAACGTCATCATTAGCTCAAATGAGGACACACGATCCACGACCAGCGGCTCCTGATCCACGCAGCGCAACAAGCGGTCAACCAGCCGGGCATGGCCCTCGCATGCTTGCGGGTCGCAAAGCACCAAGGGATAGCGCAGCAGTTCTTCAAGCGGAATCTGTGGATAGGCAAGCAGCGGATGCCGTAGGGGCAACGCTACCACCAGCGGCTCGCGCCAAAGTGGATGCGCGATGATGCCGTCGCCTACGTCGTTGGTTAGGGAGAATCCGACATCGTATAGACCATCGTTCAGACCCTCAATCTGCTTTGACAACGGCACCTCGAATAGTCGGACCTCGACCGCCGGCTCATCCTCCCGCCACAACGCAAGCAACGCCGGCAGACGCGATCGGGCACTACAGTCTGACAGGACGATGCGCAATTGATCGTGAAAACCGTTTGCGACTGCTTGGACACAGTCGCGCGCACGCCCCACCGCAGCGAAGATGGCTGGTAGGTTCTCCAAGAGCACCTCACCAGCGCGAGTCAGGCGCGTACTACGGGTGGTCCTCGCGAAAAGCAGCACCCCCAGGTCTTCTTCCAGCTCTCTGATAGCACGAGATAGCGGCGACTGCTCCATGTGCAATCGTTCTGCCGCTCTCGTGAAATGGAGTTCTTCGGCAACGGCCAGAAAGCAGCGCAGATGGCGCAACTCCGTCCTGAGTGACTTGCTAGACATGCGCACTCCCAAGCAAGACGCCCGGATGAAAGCGGTTCACCAGTTGCCGATAGTACCGATTCTTCTGCACGAGACACTCCTAGCGAATGAGCGAAAACCGCTGCCAGATCTGCGTCCTGAATCCAGCGACGCAGCTGCTGATTCTGTCTTCGCCGAGCATGCATTGCGAAGGCGCTCCAAATCCACGTTAGATGACGTAAGCCAACAAACGATGTCGATGGCAGACCTTATCGACGTTTTCATGCCGATAGCATCAACCCAACCGATAGAGAAACCGCTCATCCCCACATGAGATGGCCTCAAGATGAGGCATTAAAAATGCTTATCCCGGGTGGAACAAGTCAAGAATCGACATGATTTAGATCGAATCGGAAATAAACCTCGCGACCCATTGCGAGATCATTCAATCATTCCGCCGATTTAGAGCCGGCGGTCAATGGACCCCCACATGTGCGATAGCTGGTGGGCGATGCGCGGAGCGCCGCCACAAAAAGGCCGCGCGGAGCCGATCGGTATCGCGATGACGCATCCATAAATCGCTGCTAGGCAGCGAGGCCCAAGATCCGCCGCGAGAACTGGGCAGTACACGAATTCCGACATGACGATACTCGCCCGCCCACGCCACACGTCCTCAGTTGCCGCTTTCCTGGCCGCAATTCTTGTGGTGCCTGCCACAGTCTTTGCATTCAGCGTCACCGGGGCACACGGTCGCTCGACGTTCAATGCAGTCAAACATTGGGCGGCAGACATGAATTACGGTGTCATCTGGGAGCCACGAACGAATGGGGGTGTGGTGGATTTCTCTGCGCCCCAATGCTACGTGCACGAGGACTTCCATATTGCGGTCCAGGCACTGGTCAGCGGCGAGGTATATGGACGACGCAACGAGTATTGCATCCCGCCTTCCGTATACCAGGCCCAAGCCGTGATTGACGACCAATTGCGACTGGTTTACGTATTCGGACGTCCCACTGGAAAGCGCTGCGTGTTCCCCTATCCATAGCGCCTTCAGAGGGGACGGAATTGCCCACACGTGGTGACTACTCTCCCGCCGGATCGCTCTCATCCCATAGGCGATCCAGACCAATCCTCAAGACATTCAGACGGAACAGGAATGAATATCTCTCGAACTCGATCATCAACCGGTCAGTCCATTGCTTAGGAGAGATTGAATCGGGCCTCAGAGGGAATATTTGTCAAAAATAGACGCGCATTGACCGAGGCTGCGAGCCTTCCGCGGAAGGCCGCATTTCAGACTTCGCCCACTGAGCAGAACTAATGAAGGCTCGACGAAACGAATGATTCCCACGGTTAGTAGGATGACAAGCATGAACCCGGAACACATTTACGAATTTGATCTCAACGGATATGTCATCATTCCTGCGGCCATCACGCAGCCCCATCTTCTGCGCCTGCAGGAGTACTGGTCAAGGCATCTCATCACGCATTTTCTGCATGATGTTAACTTCGACTGGGGCGAGGAATGGCGCGCACTGATTGATCTCGAAGCGGTCTATCGCTTCCTCGATATCATTTACCGGTCAAGATTCCGCCTCGACCATATGTTCTGCGTCGACGAGCGGTTTATCAGTAGTGGTGGCAATCTGCACCATGAGGCTGATATGTTCGATGATGGCATATATTACTGGGTACGGAATCACCGTATCCACAGCGGGCTTGTCGCAGTCCAATATGCCGTTTCGGATATCAGCGCGACCGAGAATCACTTCTGCTGCATCCCGGGCTCGCATCGTGCAAACTTCCCGGTTCCAGACCGCTACCGGAGCCTCGCAAACAACCCGCTGTTGCGGCACGTCTTCCTGCGAGCCGGGGACGCCGTGATTTTCTCCGAAGCGCTTGTCCACGGAACCTGCAAGGTGGCCGACTCCGGGCGACGACGCTCGGTGTTTGCGCGCTATATGAACAGTCATTCCTATTTCAGAAGGCCTCCCGCGCATCAGGAGATTACGGCGTTGCCGGCCACGCCCAACCATTCGGTCGCTGGCACACAGCTATTTTCCCCGGATCGCCTTACACCGCGGCAGCGGCAACTGGTTGCTGCGCCCGCCTACGCAAGGAGCCACCCGGCCATACGGAGCTAGCACGAATGGAACCCGTGAGCGCAAAAGCGATTATGTTTGGACCGAGAGGGGTTCTGTTCGTCAAGAATCCACGCAACGAATTGGAGTTACCGGGGGGACGACCCGAGGCGGGAGAAGGGCTCGAGCGTGCACTGGTACGCGAGGTAAGGGAAGAGTGCGGCCTGGATGTCACCTCGACGGTCTATCTCGGCAGCAGATCCTGCGAGATCATTCCGGACAGACGTGTGTTGCTTGTGTTCTTTCTATGCGAGTTCGCCGGGCAAGTCCTGACGTTGAGCGAAGAACATACGGCCTATGAATGGATAGACATCGCGGCTGAAAAGCCGGCGATTCTACCGTCTTACTACTGGGATTTCTGCCGAGATTTTGCCTTGTCTCGCAAGGAACATTCGTATGTCGGAGGTCTGTCGCAGGAGGCAGTACCGACGTGCCCGCTTCATACTGGTGAGTCAGATCGACAGCGCCTTCAAATCATGTCATCGATCTACGACCCAGCCACGAGGGATTTCTTGAGTCGGTATCTCCCAGATCAGGGACGCGCCTTGGATGTCGGCTCTGGTCACGGACAGATTGCATGCTGGATGGCCAGTAGTAGACCGCAGTCTACGGTGTTGGGTATCGATAACAATCCGAATCAAATCGACATGGCGAGGTCTACCGCTCGGCGGCTGGCGTTGACCAATGTCGCATTTCGCCTCGGGGATGTCACCCAACTCACCAACGTCGTTCAGCCGGAAGGGGCGTTTGACCTCATCACCTGCCGATTCACGCTGCTGCATATCCAAAAACGTGCGAATGTCATCCGGACGCTCCTTAAACAGCTCGCCCCAGGGGGAACCATGGTCATCGAGGAGCCATCGCTGGCAAGTCTGTTCTCAGTGCCGGCGGTATCGGCATTCGCGGAGGCGAATGCCGTCATGATGGCCTACGGCTGGAGAAATGGTGTCCCCTATGACTGCATCGAGGACATTTGGGCAATCGTCACCAATCTGGATGTCAATATCATGGAAGCCAGATTCAGCCAGCCTACGGTCTGGAAGAAGGAACACAAGGAAGTCGTCTACTTATCCTTCCAACAGTGCCGGCCTCAGCTCGTCGAGCAAGGACTCATTGCAGAGAAACGCGCGGAGGCTGTTGCTCAAGCGCTCACCCAGGAATTTATGGATGACACCGTGATATCCGGCGGGCTACGCACGCTGCAACTAGCCATTTCCATACGAGGACAAGAACCTTGACGTCCTCCCCTGCCTAAAGGCAAGGGATTCCCACACCTGGCGATGCACGTCCGCATCGGAGAATGTTTAACGCAGCATTGGTATCACGGTCATGCACGACACCACATCTACTGCAGGTCCACTCTCTTATTCGCAGTCCTGCGATACCTTTCGGCCGCGTCGTGCTGTCCTTCGAACCGCACGCCGAACAGGACTGGGTAGAACCGCTTTCGTTCACTTCCTCAAACGTGGCTCCGTGCGCAATCGCTTTGTAGCGGAGCTTGTCCCGGAAGGACGACCAGGATGCGTCGTAGACGCTCTTCGCCATCTTGGTTTTGGCGAGTTTCAAAGCCGACACGTTGCCGACCGCGATGTAATCGAAGCGCCGGACGAGCTCGAGCGCAAGCTTGTGCTGGAAGTCGGCGCGGGCATTCGCCACCTTGGCATGCAGCTTGGCAATATGCCGCTTGTGCTTTCGCGCACGCTGCGCCTTCGCCAGTCGTTCGGCGGCATGCCGGCCAAACCGGTCATTGGGGAGCTTCTCGCCGGTCGAAAGCGTCGCGAAGTCCTTCAAACCAAGATCGATGCCGACGCCAGTTTGAATCGGGCGTGCCGGCATATCAGCAACTTCTATCACGATGTTGAGAAACCAGTTCCCGCGCGAATCCTGCGCAAAGTTGCTGCCGTCCCTGACCTTGCCTTCGGGCAACAGGCGACTATTGAAAACGCGGAAGGTATGCCCGGCAAAGCGAAACGCCTCGCCCTCTCGTTTCAAATCGCGGCCCTTCATGGGCACCCATCCAAGGCTCTTCCTGCCGCGGTATCGCAAGTAAGGACGGCGATGCTGGCTGCGCGATTTCGCGTACTGCTCGCATGTCGCGTTGACCGTACCGGAATGGATGCCGAGTTCCTTGCTGCTGCCCGTGGTCAGCACGTTCAGATCGAACCCGCTCGGCCACGTCTTCCCCCATTTGAGCGCGTGCTTCTGCGTGTCATTGCAGAAGTTCCAGACGTAGTTCACCGCGCGGCTCTGCTTGTTGAGCAGGCCGTTGAGCGACTTCACCCGGTAGCGGTAGACACGAATCATGCCGCTCATTCTAACGTGGGAATGCCGCCTTTCGGCGGCGCTCCTTTCACTCCCCGCCTTGAATGGCGAGGTTTCTCGGAGCAAATCTGATGATGCAGGTGACGGTCTCTCAAGTATCACAAGGCATCTATGAGCACATTCCGACGGAGGACGTAGTGGGCTATCTCCTGCGCGAGCGCTCAATGCTAGCTTGGGCGATTGATGGCGCCTCCCCTGTCACCGCCGCGCCATTCAAGACTTACGAAGACGTCACTGACGCCGGATGGTTCGCGCGACGGCTCAGCCAGTTGCTGGAAAAGCAATTTCAAGACATTCCCTTCAGCAAGGCGCAGCTGTGCAACAGTCTGCAGGTCCTCCAGGACGAATACCGCCGCGACGGAGGCGATGCCCAGCCGATTTGGGGCTGGCCTGTTGCCGCCGCCACGTTCGTGGAGATTGACCGAACGAAAGAATCTGTAAGTATGTCCGTCTTTCGCTATGCGGATTGCTTCGTGGAAGTCTTGCAAGTTCCCGTTCCTAGCGCGGACCAATCGCCTCGGCCGCCTCAATCGCCACCAAGCTATGATCGCTGGAAGCCGTACTCTGGATTCCGGGGTCACAAGCTGTTGAATCTATGGCAACGTCGGCTCCAACAGCAGAAGGGCGAGTGCAGTACCGCGCTTACCCTGAACCCGGCCAGTGCGATGAACGCCGTGGTGGAGGAACGAAAGATCACGACACCAGCTCATATCGTTCTGGGCAGCGACGGCTTATCTCGCGTTTGGGATACCTACCAATTGATGACCAGGGAGCAGGCCATGCATCTGGTCGCACAACATGGGCTATCTTCGCTCTTGCATGCGCTCAGGAATTTCGAGGCATCGAGCCTCACCGGCGGCGCTGAGCTCAAGAGACGGGATGATGCTAGCGGAATTCACATTTTTCTTCCGTAGCACCGTCGTGCCATGCCTCTCGGTTCTTATTTGGCGCTTGCACTCTTCTCAATGCGGGGACTTTGATTTTGCCTCACTGGCGGCCAAGCTTTACATCGCGGCGACGCGCATAAGGACGTGAAAGCCAGGAGGTGTCAGGAATTCTGTGTGCTGAGGTCGGTTAAATAAATCTCAGCGTAGGGCGTTGGTGAAGCGGTCACCGAAGAGAATGGCGAACTGGTTGGCCGCTTGTTTCCAGGTGATGGGCGGCATCTTCCAATCTTTCTCGATGTTGCGCAAGGCCAGGTACAGCAGCTTGCTGGCGGCTTCGTCGCTGGGGAAGTGGCCCCGGTTCTTGACGATCTTGCGCAACTGCATGTGCATGCTCTCGATGGCATTAGTGGTGTAGATGATTCTGCGCACTTCCGGCGGATAGGCGAAGAACGGGATGACCTGCTCCCATTGCCGCCGCCACATGTCGGCCACCGTCGGGAATTTGCGGCCCCAGTCGCTGCCGGCAAAGGCATCCAGCGCAGTGGCAGCGGCATCGGCCGTGGCAGCCTGGTAAATCGGCTTGAGCGCGGTCGCCAGGCCCTTGCGATCCTTCCAGCTCGCCAGGTTGAGCGAGTTGCGGAGCAGGTGGACGATGCAGGTCTGGATTTGCGCGGCCGGGTAGACGGCCTCGATGGCCTGGGGGAAGCCGCGCAGGCCATCGACCACGGCGATCAGGATGTCCTCCAGGCCGCGGTTCTTCAGTTCGTTGAAGACCTTGAGCCAGAACTTGGCGCCTTCGGTCTGCTCGATCCACAGGCCGAGGACTTCCTTGCGCCCATCGGCGCGGATGCCCAGCGCGAGGTACACCGCCTTGTTCCTGACGGTGCCTTCGTCGCGGATCTTCAGGCGCAGCGCGTCGAAGTAGACAATGGGGTACATCGCCTCCAGCGGGCGCTGCTGCCATTGCTCGACCTCCGCCAGTACCTCGTCGGTGATGGTGGAGATCAGGTCGGGCGAGACCTGCAGGCCATACAGTTCCTGCAAATGGCCCTGAATCTCACGCACGCTCATCCCGCGTGCATACATGCTGATTACGTGGTCGTCGAAGCCGGACAGCCGGCGTTGGTACTTGGCGACCAGTTGCGGCTCGAAGGTGGCTTGCCGGTCGCGCGGAATGTCCAGTTCCAGCTCGCCGTTGGGCGTGATGACGGTCTTTGCACTGCTGCCGTTGCGGTGATTGCCGCTCTTGCCTTGCTTGGCCTCGCTGGCCAGATGGTGCGTCAGTTCGGCGGCAAGCATACGCTCGGCCAACTGCTTCTTGAGCAGGCCGGCCAAGCCTGATTCACCGAGAATCGACTCGGCGTCCTTGTTCTGTACCTGAGCCAGTAGTTGATCGATCAACTCATCCGGAAACAGCTTCGGCGCGCTCGATTTCTTGCTCTTCTTGGTCATGCTTTTTGTTTCGGTCATAAGGGCGTTTCTTTCGATATCGTCTCATGACCTCAACACACAAGAAATCTGACAGGCTCGAAAGCCATTTTTCTTAGCGCCCTCATGGATGCGCTAGTAGACGTGATCCCCATAGGCTTCGCGCATGAAGCGCGGCATGCCGCGCTGTCTCGGCCCGGAACGTCCTGAAACAGAGAACGGAACCGGCGTCCGATAGAGGCCACCTTCATAAGGTGGCCTGCGCTTCGCGCTCATCTTCTCCTAATGACTATCACAATGGCGTGGCTTACGCCGATTCCTATGGGGCTCCTCGTGTAGAGACTGCGGGGGCAAAGTACGTTGCCGTCATGCGCATGCGTGTGCCGTTCGTGCCCTGCCTAGCGTGATCGCAGCGAGTCGACGCTGACGTTCACCACCGCTGGAAACGCACAGTTCTGCTTCATGTCACCCCCCCTCCTGGCAATGCGCCGGCTACTTCCCGGCCGTGCGCAGGAGCGATAGCAAAACAGCTCCAGTACGCGCGCCAATCGATGCCATAGTTTCCTGCTTAAAGATGCACCAGGCGTCATAGCGCTCCCACAGGACTGGGTGTGCCTTGCGGCGTTCTACTTCGCGTGCATGAAGGCCTTCGGACAGCTGCGATATCCACTCATCTCTAGCCGCCTCGCCGTTCTTCGGCGGGCCGCCCAGTGCTTCTCGCGTTTGTTCGTAGTCTTCATCGCTCATGGCTGCCACTTGCGCTGCTTCCGACTCGCTCCAATCCGGATATTGCCGATAGTCGTGGACCGCATACTCGGTCACTAACGGCAACACGTGTCTCACCATGTCAGCATCGAGTAGCGGGACCGCCAAGTGCTCCAATTCTTCGCTCTCACTGGAACCCAGGCCAGACCCAGTCGCCAGTACGGCCTCACGTTGCAGGGCTTCCCAGTCCGACTCCATCACGCTCGCGCCAGCGTGCTGGCGTTGATGCAGCATCTCGATTTTCCTGTTGAGAGTGCGCGCAATATCGTTTTGGCGGTATTGCGATATAGCCCATGGGGAAAGGTATAGCAGGTCGTACAGCACCTTGGCTGTCACTGCACCGAGGTTCGCCCCAACTGGCATGGCATCGACGATCTCAAGTGTCTGCGCGCGCGCCGTCTTCTCATCGTTCTGGGATTGGAGCCAGTACAGCATGCCAAGTAGGTCTCCCAACGCCATCGGCACCCCTACAATCGCTTCGAACTGCGCCTCATCGCCTGCCAGTTGTCTCGATGGTTGGTATGCCTCCTCTTGAGAACAATCCCTCAGGCGGGCAATGCCAGCTTTCTTGACAGCGACGTCACCGCCGAAGCTATTCCATTTCTCTTCTAGGGCATCGGCCGAAAGCGGCGCATTCCGTGTTTCGAGAGATGCACGCTGTAGCGCAGGTAACACCAGTCCAAGCTCCCCCAACCATTTCTCCACCATGAGCTGCAGCCGCATTGTCGACGGACCGACGAGGCGGCCGTATTCCTTGCCCGCAGAGTAAAACGCCAGCGTCGGGATCGCACGCACGCCAAAGTGCTGCCACCCTCCGGGCGCCTCATCGACATTCAGCTTGAGCACTTTCAATCGTCCCGCATGATTGGCCGCGAGCGTCTCCAGATGGGGCGCTAGTGCTAGACACGGCGCGCACCACGGTGCCCAGAAGTCCACCAGAACGGGGGTATCACCCTCAACGTCCTGATGGAACGTCGCCTGCGTCGTTTCAAGTATCGCCATGCTTACCTCACTTCGGTTGCTATTGCACAAATCGATGGAGCGACCTTGCCCAGGAACGCTCACTGAGCTTCAGCGCGCTACCCCGGACGACCAATGCCGCTGGCCTATCGTTGGGTTGCTGCTTTCTTCGCATCCGTAAGCAGAACCCTGCGCACAATTTTGGCTTCGCTCATCACTCATTGCCAGCGCACGTGGGGGACGAGGAAAGATGAAATAGAGCAAGAAGAAGTGCGAAGACGAGCAATTGACAGAAATTTGCTCGGCTTTCGAAAAATCTGGTTTAAAAAGGAGAATTTCTTTGACACCAGGACCAGCGCATATGGCGATTGGATTTCAGAATGAAATCCGAGTTATTCAGACTCAATGGGAATGAGCCTTCCGTGGAACTTGCGCGCGATCATCCCGCCCCTGCTAGAGATGAAGAGCCATCGCTCCTAAGAAGCGCGCTGGGGGCGTCGGCCGCGTCAAGGAGCGAGAAATGACTGAGACAGTCGACATACGGGATGTCGTCAAGGCGATCGGCATCTGCAAATATGGTGAGGCTGCCGTCGGCGTATTACTAACCGGCAGCCTTGTCGGGGTAAAGCGACACCAAAGAGCGACGTGGACTCATCGTCAGTTCCGCGGACATACAGCTCGACGAACAGGCAGATTTTGCGCCACCGCAGTGTGCTGGTCGTTTTCAGATCCAGTCCCCGCGAGACGCTGGGCGCGGGCCCTTCTCGATCCGCCTGCTGATATCTCACTGGCCTGGCTCGTTCTGGCCCTCTGACTGAACAAGACGGGGTATGCGAGTCTTGCTAGACAACGCGCGGAGCTTCCAGTTCCTTGGGGTCTTGACGTAAGACGGCCGCGAAATCTTGGACGGAACTATGGGCGGGATCGCTGCAGTGCGATCGCCCCCACCATTCGCATGGCTGCCCTGTTAACCTATCGATGGCCCCCGTTGCCTCGCTAGCTCCCAGGACACGCTACCTCCGCGCATCGTCACTGAAAGATGCTGCCCCAGCCGCTGTTCGATCACCGGCTTCCACGGCAAGAGGCTGAACGTTTTGCCGTCATCGAGCATGGCGTAGCGCCCGCTCGCGAGCTGCACACTGCGTCGGTAGATGCCCGCCATGCGCTGCCCGTAGGGCACCCGCCGATGCTCCAGACCGGTTTCAGCGGCGATGTCCTGCGCGGCCGTGGCCAACTCCCTGCCACGCAACGTCCCCAGGAGATTGCGCACCAATATCACCCGCTGCCCGCGCCGCTCGGCCAGCCGCTGCTCAACCAAGAACTCTGCACGCTGTCTCAGCGCGGCCTTGACCTCCTCGCCGAAGCCTACGTCGCCCAGCACCTCGCCGCCACCGATCAACTGCTGGTCGAGCCATGTGGCGCCGATCACACGGGCCTGTCGCTCGATGGGCAGGTGCGATCTCAGCTCCACCACCACGCCGCCGCCCAGGCGCTCCGCGTCGTGCTGGCGGCCACGCTCGACCAGGTCGCCGGGCACGTGCCTGACGCCTTCTGCCACGCGCTCCATGATGCCGGCACGGCGCAAGACTTCGAGCCGGCGCACGTGTGCGGCAACCAGTTCGTGCGGGTCGCGCTCAGCGGTAGCATGACGCTGGGCGATGACAAGGTGATGGTCAGTGCGGTACACCCCTTCAACAGCGAGTGCAGAGATGTTCCGGTCGGCCGCGCGCACCTCGGTCAAACCTTTCACTTCCGCGATGGCGCCGACCGGGTAGCACTCCAGCTCTGACCGTGGTGGCAATGCGACGTAGTGCGCCTTGCCATCGATCCCGTCGACAATTAGGTAGGCCTTGTCGTACAGCTCATCGGCCAGCCCCTTGTCGGCCACCCGACCGATGATGGTGCGGCCACCCTCGGCGGGCTGAAACACGGCCAGCTCACGCGGCTTGCCGCTCATGGCGCGCTGCATGGTGCGGATGATATCGCCTCGCTCGCCCATCGCCCGCAGGGTTGGCTCGGCCTCGGCATGGATCGCCCACACACCGGGCTGCTGCTCGGTCGCAAGACCCATGCGCTGCAAGCGCTGCAGACGCCCAATCAGCATTGGCCGATGCCGTTGCAGCCGGGGAGCGCCCAGCGTCTCCGGCAGCACCAGACCGTCCACCGCCTCGCGCTGCAAACTACGGTACAGCCCTGTCCACCGCTCCTGGTCGACTTCCCGCAGCATGACGCGCTGGATCTCCAGTTCGGTGCGCGGTCCTAGCCATTCCGTTGCCAGCTCCGATGCGCGCATGCGCATCCCCTCGGCGAGGTAAGCCCGGGAGATGATCAGGTCCTTCCCAACGTCGTCCTTGCCGCGTAGGACGATATGCATATGCGGCTTGTCGGTGTTCCAGTGATCCACGGCCACCCACTCGAGCCGGGTACCCAAGTCGGCCTCCATGCGCCCCATCAGGTGCCGGGTATAGATCCGCAAGCCGTCGAACAGTTCTGCGTCCTCCGGCGACACGATGAGGCGGAATTGGTGCCGGTCGCCCTCGCTGCGCTCCTTGAATGCATCGAGGTCCGCGGCATCGGTTGTCGGGCCATAGCTCGTCCCGCGCCACCGTGGCGATCGACGCCTTCACGCTCGATGTAGCGCAGATGCGCGGCGGTCGTACGTGGCCCAGCATTCGCCAGATTGACCAGCCGTGTCTTGATCGTCACGCGCCGGGCATTGGGGGTCAGCGAGCCACCGGCGAAGCGCGCCGCGACGTGGCCGCGTCCCAACCGGGCGCCCGGCCGTTGGCCGCCCTTGCCGACGGTCTTGCCGAGTTTAGCGCCGGCCTTGTTGGTCTGGCGCAGCACCTGGTTGACGAAGGCGTCGCCGCGCCGTTTTGGCGCGCCAGGCCGTATCTGGAAACGATCGTAGTCGTGTTTCCTCATGCTTCGCTTCCGTCCAAAGCCAGCGTAGCCGGGCGGGTAAAGCACGCCGCTTCGCCAATGTCGTTGCGGCATTGCGCGCTTCACGACACACTGCTACCCCCTGGCGCGTGCCGCGTCACCCCCACGTGCAGACTGCCTCTTGGCGAGCCAGCGTGCCGCGACCTTATATCTTGCCTTCCACCTTTGCCCTGCCCTCTCGCGGTGGACGCCGGCGGCCCCGCGGCGGTGCACTCCGCGCAGCGGCTTCGCTGGCGAGCGCTGCCAAGGCCACAGGCCGGCCGCGTTCAAGGCAAGACGTGCACGTGGGAACGCCGCGCCGGAGGCGGCGCAAGGTGCGGCGCGAGCGCATCCGCGCTGCAGGTGCGACGACACGGGGACGCCCGGGCGAACGACGGCCCGGATGGCACGACGAAGCGCAGTGAGTCGGCGGCCATCATCGACCCGTCTCCGACCAAACCGTATGCGCGACGCCGATCACGGCGGATGCGGCAACCGGCCCGAAATACCGGCTGTCAAATGACGCCGGATCGGTCGTGCTCAGCAGGAACACCTCGCCTGAAACCAGGCGCCGGCACTGTTGCCAGGATGGCAGCGGCCGGCCCATGCGGTCAGCAGACAGCGCGGCGGCCACCAGCACGTCGTCGATGCGCACGCTGCGTCCGACCATGCAAATGTGCTGTGGCGCCACCGCACCCACGCGCTTGAGCAAGGGAACGTCCGCGGGCAGGTAGCCACGCTGCGCCGCCAGTGCAGCCGCTTCGATCGGCAACTGAACCAGCACGATGCGGCCCACACGCACGGCTCCATGCTGCAAGTCGCCCCGATTGAAGGTCGGATCGATGCGATACCAGCCAACCGCCATGCTGGCGGACGGGTTATAGGTCAGGCGAGGCAGCGGCGACGCCAAAGACGCCCAGGCCAACGCAGCGAGACCGAGAATAGAGAAGCCTGCGACCACGATGCGAGCGCGTAGGCGCGAGCGCGGATGCCGCGCGGTGCCGGCAGTCATGCTAGCGACCTCCCCGCCAGCCAGGCGGCATGCCGCTCGGCAGTATAGGCCGGCAGCGGCAAGCACGCGCTGAGCCGATTGCCCAGCGTGCGCCAGTACGCGGGCGACACAGCGACCGGGGCAATGCCCAGCGCCTCGATGGCGTCGATCCGTTCCAGCACGGCGCGCACGGCCGATTCGCCCTCGGCATCCAGCAGCAGACGAGCCCCGGGCAACACGCCGGGGATGCGCTGCGCCGCGTCCAACGACGTGCAAGTCTGCATCACCATGAGTTGCCAGCGCACCGTACCGTAATCGTTGGCTTGCCAAAGGATACGGCAGAACACCGCGCCCGGCAGAAACACCGCGACACGACGCGAACGGTCGAGGCGGATGGTGTGCGCTTGGTTACCAAAACGCAGGTGGATGTCGATGCGCTGCGCGATGTAGGCGAGCGAGACGCGGGTCACCGGCGCGGAGCCGTCAAGGCCGGCGAGCACCGCAAGTGGTGGCGGGGGCGTAGCTGCGACCGCCGAAGGTTGCGCGTTCATCAGATTTGCTCCGAGAAACCTCGCCATTCAAGGCTGAGGATTACCCACAAATCCGGTTGTAAACTGGATTGAGCGGTGTTAACTTTCGCCCATCCTATTTATGTTGTTGCAGCGGATTGGCGATCAGAGACGACACGGCAGACTGGGCTAGCGAAGAATTCGCAGAGGCGAGTCTCGGCGATGCTCGCCTGTCGCAGCGACTGGTCGCGCTGGCCCGGCAGCTGGCCATCAGTCCACACACTTCGCTCCCCCAGGCCCTGTCACCAGCTGAACTGAAGGCGGCCTACCGCTTCTTCGATAACGATCAGGTCGATACCAACGGCGTGCTGGCGCCGCATATTGCACAGACGTTGCACCGCATGGAACAGTTGCCAGTGGTGCTGGCAATACAGGATACGACCGAATTCAATCTGACGCACCTGCACGCCACAGAGGGCTTAGGTCGCTGTACCGGTGGCAATGAGCGTGGTTTCCTGATGCACAGCCTGCTGGCAGTCAGTCCAGAGGGGCTGCCGCTTGGGGTGCTGGGCATGAAGACGTGGACACGCGCTGAAGCAACCAAAGGTAGTGCTGCGCAGCGCAAGTCCCGACCCGTCCACGAGAAAGAAAGCGCTAAGTGGATCGAGGGTCTTGCCCATCTGTCTGCGCTGAAGTCGCGCTGTGCACAGACCCAACTGGTAGGGATCGGAGATCGCGAAAGCGATGTGTATGAACTGTTTGCTGCCGAGCGACCAGACGGAGTGGACTGGCTGGTGCGCGCAGCATGGAATCGCTGTGCCCGCCATCCCCAGCGCTATCTCTGGCAAGCGGTATTGGACACCCCTGCGGCAGGCTACACCGAGTTGCTGATTCCGGCCAGAGGTGCACGCACCCTACGCACGGCCCGCCTGACGCTGCGATACGCGCCCGTTCGCCTGCAACCACCTCAGACGCGGGCTGGCTTGCCCGAGCAGAATGTCTTCGCTGTGCATGTCATCGAGGACGAACCGCCCGCCGGTATCGAGCCGCTCGAATGGATGCTACTCAGTTCGGTGCCCACGCACTCGCCTGAGCAGGCTCTTGAGCGGCTTCAGTGGTATGCGCGGCGCTGGACCATCGAGACCTGGCACCGTGTGCTCAAGAGTGGCTGCCGTATCGAGGCCCGCCAATTCGGTACACTGGAACGCTTCGTGCGGGCCACCTCCCTGTTTGCCGTAATCGCCTGGCGCATTCTGTACACGACTCTACTGGCTCGCCTTGATGGCGAGTTGCCCTGCGAGGTAGTCCTTCAGCCCATCGAATGGCAGGCTCTGTATTGCCGCGTACACCGAACCACCCGGCCACCGGACAAAGCGCCATCGCTGAATCAGGCAGTACTGTGGATCGCCACGCTGGGTGGCTACCTGAATCGCCGCAGTGATCCTCCGCCCGGCGCCACGGTTATCTGGCGAGGCTTCTTCGTCCTCCACGAGATTACCGAAATGTTCCGCATCTTCAGTTCAGGTCCATAGGATGTGGGTAAAGCTCAGGCCTTTAGGCAGGGGAGATGGAATGAACACCGCCCGTCAGTAACGCTAGCGGGGGTTCCACGATGAGGGGCTCTCGCTTGACCGACGGCATCGATGTGCCAAAGTGAAGATCCGAACCATCACTTGAGGTAAGGAGAGCCCAAATGAATGCTACGACATATGGGCTGGATCTTGCAAAGTCGATCTTCCAGCTCTACTGGGTCGACCCAGAGACGGGCGAGACGCACAGCCGGCGCCTCAGCAAGACCCAACTGATTTCCTTTCTGAGCAATCGCACCCCCGGCAAGTTCGTACTGGAGGCGTGTGGCGGCGCGCACTGGTGGGCAAGAAAGATTATCAGCCTGGGCCATGAAGCCATCCTACTCCACCCAAAGTACGTGCGACCGTTCGTGCGGACCAACAAGACCGATGCGGCCGACGCGCGCGCGATCTGGACAGCCGCGCAGCAACCTGGGATGCGACCGATACCGGTAAAGACTGAGGCACAGCAAGCCTTACTTGGATTGCACCGAATTCGCTCGGAACTAGTCGACAGCCGCACGCGGCAAGTGAATCAGATTCGCGGCTTGCTGGGCGAATACGGCCTGCACTTCGTGCTTGGTCGCAAGGCTGCCATGGCGCAGTTTGTCACCCGACTGAGCGAGATCGAGCAAACCATCCCGGCTCCCTTGTGGCGACTGTTGTCGCGCCAGTTACAGCGACTCAGGCAGTTGGACGCTGAAATCCTCGCGGCCGAGCAAGAGATCGCTGCATGGCTAAAAACCGAGCCTGCCGCCCAATGTGTGGATGCGATTCCGGGAATTGGCCCGATCACCGCCACGGCCCTGGTTGCCACCATGGGATCTCCCCAGGCTTACCGCTCAGGCAGAGCCTTCGCGGCCAGCCTGGGCCTGGTACCAACCCAGAGTGGCACCGGCGGCAAGGTTCACCTCGGCCATATCAGCAAACGTGGCGATCCCTATTTGCGCAAACTGCTGATCCATGGCGCACGCATCGTGCTGACCCGCTCGAAGCGGCGCCCGTGCTGGGCTGAGGCCCTGCTGGTCAGGCGCCCGACCAATGTTGCCATCGTCGCGCTAGCCAACAAGATGGCGCGCACCGCCTGGGCATTGCTTGCCCATCGCCGCGTCTATGAACCCGGCTATATCAGCGCACGGCCTGCGTAGCGAAAGCACGACCACAGCAGGGCACAAACGAATACCTTCAGGGTTGCACAGGGTAAGGAGATAAGGTGTGATGGCAAACTAGGTCGGACCGCGGGAACGCAAACCCGATGACGTCCAAGCGGCTTACAGCCCGTCGTGGGAGATGGGGACGTTCCCGGCTGATTCCATCAAGGCCCGCAGGCACGTTCCTGCAGCAAGGTCGGATATAAGACAGCAACCCATACCTACAAGCCAAAGCCCTTCAATTTACCTTGGCATCCGGGCGGTGTTCATATAAGGACGTCAATGGGGTGACTCCGGGAATTCGCGTTCCAGCAGCGCGCGCAGCAGTTCGGCGACGGTCACGCCTTGCGTGAACGCCGAGACTCTGATGCGTGCGCGCGTCGCCGGTGTGATATCGAGCGTCAGGCGTGCGGTGTACAGGTCGTTCTTCTGGAGGCCGTCTGCCTCGCCCTGTCGAACCCACGCCTGAGCGTGCGGGTTCACGGGCGGACGCGCGCCAATGGCGATGCGTTTGCCACGGGTGATCGTCATGTCGGCCACCGCAGCAGTTCATCGACCAACGCGGTGATTTCGTGCGCGGCGGCACTGTCTGGCGCGGTTTCGCGGGCGAGCCGGCCTGCAGCCACCCTGTCGGCGAACACGATGCGCTGATGCACTTCGGCGCGCAGCGCCGGTGGCGGCTGATCAGCCAATGCTTGGCGGGCTTCGCGGCCAATGACGGTGGTGCTGATGCGCCGATTGATCATGAAGGCAGCGCGTATCGCCGGCCGGAAGACTGGCGCTTCACGGATCAGCGCGACCATCTCGGCAGATGCCCACAGGTCGTAGAGACTGGGCTGCGCTGGAACCACGACGCGATCGGCGGCCAATAATGCCGGGCGCGCCAAAGCGGCGATGCGTGGCGGGCCGTCGATGACGACATGGTCGCAGCGTCGCGCCAAGTCCGGTGCTTCCTGGTGCAGCGTTTCGCGGGCGAGGCCCAAGGCGCCAAATAGGCGAGCCAAGCCCTGCTGGCTTCGTCGTTGTGTCCAGTCCAACGCCGATCCCTGTGGGTCGGCATCAAGCAGGACGACGTGCTGGCCGCGTAGCGCCAGCTCCCCGGCGATGTGCGTGGCGAGCGTGGTCTTGCCCACGCCACCCTTCTGGTTGAGTAAGGCGACAATCATGACCTCGCCTCACGGACTGAAACACCGGCCTTTGCTGCGTCGTGCCGGTCGGAGGTTGTCCACCGACGCCGCGCGCTACTACTAGTTAGTTTTTTTAAGTTAGATAAGTTAACGGAGCCGAAAACCCGCGCCGGTATTGGCTTTGCGGGTATTCCATACTCCTGATAGCACGATACGCGTACTCCTGATAGCACGATACCCCTTACTCCTGATAGCACGAGGCTCTTCACAGGTTGTCCCCAAGTTATCCCCGTGCCGTGGAAAGCACGGGCCTGAAGGTCAGCACTTCGGTGGCATCGCCCGGCACACGCGCGATGCCAAGGACGTACCCAGGCAAGGGTTGCCGCGCCACCAGTGCGCGCAGGTCGTAGGCAAAATCCGAGAAGCGCGTGGCGCTGCCCGATTTCCGGTACAGGTGCCGAAAATCGAATTGCCAGCCGCCCGGCTGCTTGCCACCGTGCTTGCGCACCAGGCGGTACAACCATCGCTCGATGCCGCCAGTGAGCCGGAAATACGCCGGATCGATGGTCAGCATCAGGGCAGCGTCGACGACGCCGGCGTAGAACCAGTCCGGCAGGATCAGCTCGATACCGAGCGGCCTGCCACGGGCATCGGCCAATTCCTTCCACTCGTTGATCCATGAGAACCGATGCAGGCGCCGCCCGCTCGTCTCGCGGATCGAGGTTGCCACGGTGGTCGATTGCAGCCGGTCGAGCGCGGCCTTGAGGCGTTGGTAGTCGCGCAGCGACACCCCGCGTCCTGCGAATCGAAGGATTTCGTATGGTGTGGCGTGCATCAGCCGGGGTGGGCGCAGGCCCGCGTCGTGCGCTTCCGCGATCTGGCTGGCGGCCCAGATCAAAATGTCCGCATCCCAGATCGTGGCGATGCCATGCTCCTGCGTGCCTTCCACGCGGATAATGACGTTCCCGCTGCGGAAATCGATCGGCGCCGTGCGCCGCGACTTCGCCAGCGAAAAGAACGGGTACGCCATCAAGTCCTGGGCATCGCGCGGCGCCATGTCGCCCGGCAAGGCGTGGAAGCGGTCGAGTTGTTCCCGCTCCACTGATCGACTTGACATGGCAATGACCACCGGCGAGCCAGCGATCAGCGCGCACGGCTGTCCGCCGCATGCTGTTCGGTGTATTCAGGATCGGAGGTGGCCTCGTAGCTGCGCTGGTCGGCCCAGGTGTTGAGATCGGCGACGGCGTACATGACGCGCCGGCCGAACTTGCGGAACTTCGGCCCGCCGCCAATCACCCGTTGCTTCTCGAGCGTGCGCGGCGACAACCGCAGGTAGTCGGCAGCTTCGTCGTTGGTGAGATAACGTTGGAGTTGCGGGGTCGTCGTAGCGACGGCAGCGGCTGCAGGCCGCAAGGGAGCGGGACGCATCGGATGATCCTCCATCGATCAAGATCGTTGGCCGCACAACGCGACCGGATGGAGACCAGTCTGAAGAAAGGGGGGCTGAGCGCGGAGGGTCGTTTTGCAGCGAAGGTAAGATGACCCTATGGAGGTCACTCGAGCTGCGCCAGGCGACGGTAGCCGCCGTGCATCAACGATCGGCCGCGGCGTACCAGGCGGCGCACGCTCGAACGCAGGCCGCTGTCGGCGTGCCAGTCACTTGCCACAGCATCGGCACCGAACAGCCCCTCCCCGACCTCGCGCAGGGACGCGCCTGCCTGGGTCGCGTCGAGCGCTTGCAAGGTGCGCATTTCCAGCATTGCGGAGGGTGTCGGCCGGGGTCGGCCAGTGACAGTCGGGGAAGCTTCGGTAACCTCCGCCAACTTGTCCCACTCGGCCACGACCGTGCGGTAGCGCGCGCTGAGTGCGGCGCCGGGCCGGACGGCATAGACAACGGCCATGCCATCCTCCAGCCCGGGCGCCAGCGCCAGCCGTACGCAGCTGTCGGACCGGCGAGCCATCAGTATCAGACGTTTGCCGTCATGAATCAGATGCTTTTGGCCGGGAATGCGCCAAAACTGGAAGGCGCTGGCATTGGGCGATGGGTCGGCATCCGGGTAGAGTTGGAGCACCGCGTCATGGTCAGGGTACCAGGCTGGATGCGCGTCGCGCGCATCCAGAGACGGGTCTTCCAACAAGCGAAGGCCCCAGCGATGCGCCGCCTCCGGCCGGCGCCGACGGCGCAGTCAGTCACGCCGGTAGTCGGGATGGCGGCGCAGGTACTCCCAAGCCAATCCGGGCCCGTCCAGGTGCAGAACGTAGAGATACGCTGCGGTCGGAAGCCAAGAATCAGCACTTCGATCGGCCATGACGCAACCTTCTGTCGAACAGGAACGTCGCGATGGACATCGAGCACAAGAAAATACATCACAAAGTCTTTGACTCCAACGCCTTGTCCAGATCGTCCGAATGCGACCGCCGCGCAGCGCGGAAATCGCGCGCGGCACAGCGAATCCTGCCGCAAGCCGCGCAGGACATCATGTCTCTTTGGCTCAAGGTCGCGCCGTCTTGGCGCAATACTGTCGATCTAGACCGCGGCCGTCTTGAATCAGACTGAGATAGGCACAATTAGCTGCAATGGCCTGTGTCTGGATTCCCCGCCGCATCGGGACCTTGGATCCAGTTCAGTGGGGATCGAACCATCGAGGTGCGCAGCGCCTCTCTCCCCTCTCTGGTGCCATTTCGACTGCGAATCGCAGGGCGGATTAGAGCGGCGCTGGCAAGCGTGGATCCCGATCCATCAACCTACAGACGGATATCAACGGAAGTTGGTGTCGCGAATAGCTTGGGTTCCTTGCCGAGCGGAAACCCGATCACGTACAGGACGTTAGCTGGCATTGGCCTGTCCGGGTCCGAGCCCCCCTTCAGCAGCACGTTGCGCTCGGCATAGCAGAGCGAAACGCCAAGGGTCTTGAGCACATCGATGTTGGCTTGCATCGTGTCAGCCGCCTCGCGCTTCTGCGCTTCGGTATAGGCGTCCAGGGCATCGCGGTAGTTGCGGAAATATTCCATCAGTGCGGCGAAGCGTTTGTCCGCTTCGGCGCCCATCTCGAAGGCCAGCTCCGACATGTCCATCGTGCTGGTCTGCGCCAGCTCGGCCAACTGCTTACCCGTGGTCAGCCGAATCGCCGCGAAGGTGACGTGCTCGAGGTCGAACTGTTCCTGCGCAGCCTTGAGTTCGTCTTCGGGTGGAATCGCGAATGGCTTGTTGAGCGCGTCGATATCCAGGAAATCGAACGCGCTGGCCAGCGCCCGGCAGGTGTCGGCGTCGGCCGGCCAGCCTCGCTCGACGCGCTGAACGGTTCGCACGTTGAGCCCAGCGATCACGGCCAACTGCTCCTGAGTCCATTGCCGGGCGTCGCGGAACACCTTGATGCAGACAGCCAGCTCGGCGGGGGTCAGCAGGCGTACTGGTGGCGTGTTTTCCGTCGCATTCATTTCGTTGCTCCTTCGTTATCGACTGACGTGGCCAGCCGTGCTGGCCACACCGTTGCGCATGGCATGGCCGCACCTGGCGAGGGGCCAGAACGCAAGCAAGAATCCGACAGCGGCCAGCACTGCCACATAGTGAGCCGGCGCCATGGTGTTGTAGTCGCAAGCGCTCAGTGTGCGTGCCAGGACCGGCAAAACGCCGCCCGGTGCGTCCACGTGAATCTCATTCAGCTCTCGGAATGTGGTCACGTTCAGGTCTCCTTGCAATGGCATTGATACGCCGTCGGTCAGTGCCCGGCTTCGTGTGGGTCTTGCGGGCCCACCACGGCGGGCGAGCCGGTTCCCTCAGTCGACCTTCGAGCCATTGACCGGTGCCAGGCTGGTGTACTCTCGACCGCGTGGGCCGAACGTGCCGGTTCACGGGCTGTCATCCATCGCCAGTGCTTGCCCGTCTGCGCTTCGGTTACGCGCATTTAGCCAGGCACCAGCCAGCACACCCGCAAGCAGCGTCGCTGTCGCGAGAATTTCCATGCGATGGGCGGGATGCCAGACCATGGCCGCGAGGACACCGAGAATCACCACGACGACCGACCACGTCAACCACGGGTAGCCCCACATACGCAGCGGCAGCTCTGCCGCGCGTCGTTCCAGTACTGCGCGCATGCGCAGCTGCGATACTGCGATCACGAGGTAGACCAGAAGCGCCACGGCGCCAGAGGTAGCCAGCAGGAAGGCGAAGACGCGTTCTGGCATAAGGTAGTTCGCCAGCACGCACACGAAAGCGAATGCGGTGGACACCAGTACCGCGGCGCGCGGTGTGCCACACGCGGCAGTCCGGCTTAGGCCGCTCGGGGCATCGCCCCGCGTCGACAGCGAGAACAGCATGCGCGAGGCGGTGTAGAGCGCCGAGTTCAGGCAGCTCATTACCGCTGTCAGAACGATGACGTCGACGATCGCCTTGGCGTGCGGCACGCCGAGGATCTCCAGCGCGCGCTGGTACGCCCCATGGGTGACCAGCAGCGGGTCATTCCACGGCACCAGTGCAACAACAATGAAGATCGAGCCCAGGTAGAACAGCGAAATGCGCCACACCACCGAGCGCGTCGCGCGCACGATTTGCCGGGCCGGGTGTTCCGCTTCGGCCGCCGCAATGGTGACGATCTCCGCCCCCATGAATGCGAACATCGTTGTCAGGACGACAGCGATGACAGCATGTGCGCCATTCGGCATGAACCCGCCATAGTCAACCAGCCGCGCCACGCCCGATACCTGAGCCCCCGGAAGCAAACCCAGCACCGCCAGACCGCCTACGGCAATGAACGCCACGATGGCGACCACCTTGATGAGCGCGAACCAGAATTCGAACTCACCATAGTTCCTGACCGAGAACAGATTGGTGCCGGTCAGCGCGAGCGTGATCGCCAGCGCAAACGTCCACTGGGGTATGGCGGGCAACCAGGCGCTCAGAATGGCCGCCGCCGCGGTCGCTTCAATCGGGATCACGAGGACCCAGAACCACCAGTACAGCCAGCCAATCGTGAAACCGGCCCAATGTCCGATGGCGCCGTCCGCGTAGGTCGAAAACGATCCGGTATCCGGCTGTGCCACAGCCATCTCGCCCAGCATGCGCATGACCAGCACCACCAGCAGCCCAGACATGGCATAGGCCAGCAGCGCGGCCGGGCCGGCCTCGGCGATAGCTCGCCCGGAGCCTACAAACAGTCCGGCGCCGATGACGCCTGCAATCGAAACCATCGTGACGTGACGCGCCTTGAGTCCATGGCTCAGCCCTTTCCCTGACGGGTTCATGTCTCTCTCCTCGGTGAAGCGCGACCTACATGAGCCGCTACGTTGGTGCTCCTATGACATGGAAATTGACCGCCGCTGGCGTTCCAGCATGCCGCGGTCGTCTGACCCCAAATGCGGCATGCCGCATCGCATTGACGCGAACAACGGGGTTCTGCAGATTGCCCACTCGATCAATCGACGATCGAGCCACTGGACTGTGCCAGCCGGGCGTACTCGCCTAACGACCGCGTTGGCCGGAAGTACCGGTCACGAAGAATCGGCCTCTTGAGCGGCCCAACGATGGATGCCAGGTCGGACAGCTTCACATGGCCCAGTTCGGGCATGCCGATACCCACGTCGCACAGACCGTAGGCGGTGTCACCATCGGCCGGATCCAGCGCGGCCAGTAGCCAGGTCGCATGCGCATCGGGGGTAAACAGCCGCACCACGGGCAGCGGATCCCTGGCCTTTCCGGTTGCATATGCGTGGCCGTTTGCGAGCAGCTGCTCGCGTTGTTCGGCGGTGATGAGAGGTTGGATCATGGTCGTTGCCTCCTAAAAGGTTCGCTCCACGGCAGAGCGAGACGATGTTGCGCGCAGGCCAAACACCCGGACCGTCCACACTCCGACCCCATTCGGGGCGGGCCGGGGTTGACGGCTAGCGACATGCGCTAGCACAGCGTGAATTGCGGCGGACGCGGACGCGGCTTTGCTGGAGCCCCTAGGGACGTCAAGCCGCACCAAGCGTCCGTCTATATGCGCCGGGTTGCACCTTCTGGCGCACACATCAGTAGATGTGGCTTGACGCGTGCGCTGCAATTGTAGAGTAAACACGTCAATAAATGGTGTGTTTAAAACGTCGTTAGTCAGACTACTCATAGGCATTCTTTGGCCTATGAAAGGCAAGGGTCAGCACAAACGAAATCCGGTCGCGACGCTCCTCGGTCAGAGGCTAAAGGCTTGTCGTATCGAGGCGGGAAAATCTCAGGAAACCTTGGCGTTCGAGGCGCTGGTGGACCGCACGTACATTTCCGCGATGGAGCGCGGCGTCGCGAATCCCTCGGTCGAGACCTTGGCCAACATCTGCTACTGCCTCGGCATTACACTCGCCGAACTATTCGAACCACTGACAATTTCCCTGAAACCGACAGGTACGCGCCGCTCAAACACCGCGGAACCCGAGGAGATCAAGCGTCAGAGACTGCGCTAACTGGCGCATCTCCGGGAGTGAACGTCTGCTGTTGCAGCCATGACATCGAGCACCGTCCCGCATGGCGATCGACTACGACTCCGCGGGCGGGGTGAGTCGCATTACACGGCCGTCTGCAGCGGTTCAGGCCGACATAATTAAGTCGCGCGTTTACAGCTAGAGAGCCATGGTGTGCTTCGCAAGCGTGCCGCGCCTGAGAAAGCTGTGATGCCAGCGGTCGTTCCGACAGCAGGTTTTCCAGGACACGCTCGCCTATGGCCTGCTGGCGCACGCTCGCCGGGAGCTTGAGCCAAGTGAGCAGCCGCACCACGGGTAGCGGGTCGATGCCCTGCCCGGCGGTACTCGCCTCGCCGTTGGCTGGTAGTGGCCCCCGCTCGCCAACTGTGGTGAGCGGCTCGGTCACGGAAGGGGGAAGCGGAATTGTTGAGGTCAAGAAAGGCACGGATGCGGTCCCTATATCTGTCGGAATCCGCAAATGAGGATTCCGGGAAAACCGAAAGCAGCTCTAAAATGAACACTATAGATTGTAGCACTATAGAGCGCAATCGGCTGACATCATGGTTTTCTAGGGGAACCACTGGTGACGGCGAAGCACTCATTGGCAACAGCAATACGCATAATCAGGAAAGCGCGCGGCTTGAGCCAGGAAGCGTTCTCCGACGTGTCTAGCCGTACTTACATGAGTTCCCTGGAGCGCAACCTAAAAAGCCCGACCATGCACAAGCTGACCGAACTATGTGAGGTCATGCAAGTGCATCCGCTAACGCTGCTGACGCTGGCCTATGCCGGCGAGAGCACGCACAAGGCCGACCAGCTTCTGGCGCACGTGCGCCAGGAATTGGAGGCGATCTTGAAAGAGCGCGACGTGCCGTAGGCGCTCGCGATGCGGCCGCTAGCAGCAGCTGCGTCCCGCCGCAATGGGCGGGGCGTTTTTGGGGCGGCCGTCAGGCCGTCGGCTTGCTGCGCGACCAGATCAGGTTGTGCGTACCATCATCTTCCTCGATCAGCCGGGCGTATATCGTCGCCGGGAATGAAGGATCATCAAGGGTCACGGACAGGTAGGGCCGCTCGGACTGGCTGACTTTCTTCCACGCCGCGCCGAGGTCATAGCCGCCGGCCGCCTGGACGCGGAAGTCGGGGGCGTTCTCGCTCGCCTTGTCGTTGGGGATGAACCGGACCTTGACGTTGAGCGTCAGGGTGCGAACCGTGCCAATGAAGCCGTCGTTCTGAGCGGTGAAGATGCCGATGTTGGCCATGATGCTTTCTCCTTTCGGATGAACCAAGGTCGCGCCCATCGCGTCCTTGTTGTGATCCGATCCGCGGGGGCCGGGCTGGCTGCACCGCTTGCGGCCGAGACGCAGTGGAGGACCTGCAGGCGCGAACAATTTGCTGCGCGAGGAAGCCGCGCAGCGGCGAGGAAATTGTTTGGGCTGGAAGGTTGCGGCCATAAAGACCGAGGCGCAGCCGCGCCCCTGCCAGGATGCACAACAGCTAAAGGACGCATGGGCTGACCTCCCCAAAAGGAGCCGTGGCCGACTCGGCATCCCCGCATGGCGGCTGTACCGGCTTGCGCCCTGACGCGGGAAACGACCCGTCCTTCAACGACAAGCGAGAACGCCCCTGCCGTAGCCCGCGGCGACGCCTTCGAGGCATGGCGTGGATGCTCCATAGAGGCCGAGCGGCGTATCCGTGAACCGCCCTTCATGACGTTGTGGGCGACGAATCGCTAGCGTCGAGGACAGAAGGCTTTCGCACAACCTGTTGCAGCAAGCCGAGGCGTAGCCCCACGGCACCGCCCCCTGCAGCGGGGCGCAACGCTTGCGACCCTGACAGTTCATTCAAAAAGCCGTAGGAAGCCTTTTTTGTCAGATGCACTCCAGCGCACACTTCAAAGACCGCGGGCTTGAAATACCTGCAACACACATTTACTTGCTTTACAGTTATTTCAACTTTACGCGTTATGGTGGTAAGTCGTGTCTACCTGCATAGCAAGTAATTTGCTTTTACGAGCAAAGCAGGTAAAATTTATTTACGCGCATTGCAGGTATCCAAAATGAAGCAAGTGCTCTCAACGCCATCTCAGCTAGGCGAAATATTGCGGTCGGCTCGCCGAGCCAAACGGCTCACGCAGGGCCAAGCCGCCACCAGGCTGGGACTAAGCCAAAGCCGGCTGTCTGCCTTGGAGATTGAGCCCAAAGCCATCTCTTCGGAACAGTTACTGGCCTTGGTCAGCCTTTATGGCTTAGAGCTCGTTCTCCAGTCGAAGAACCACGCCCCTCCATCGCAAGAAACGGAGTGGTAATCAATGGGAAGAAAGTCACACACTCGGGCGTTGTCAGTCTGGGCCAATGGCCAACGTGTTGGCACCTGGCGCATCCCGCCGCATAGCCCTATGGAGCTCCAGTATGACAAAGACTGGATGGCTTCTGCCGCAGGACGCCCCTTGTCCCTTTCACTGCCGTTCGGCATCGACACCTCTCCTTTGAAGGGCGAGCGGGTCCGCAACTACTTCGACAACCTTCTGCCGGATAACGACAACATCCGCCGGCGGCTCGCTACCAAATATCAGACCGCTTCCACCGACCCCTTCGACCTGTTGGAAGCAATAGGACGAGACTGCGTTGGCGCCGTCCAGCTTCTCAAGGAAGACGAAGCCCCCCAGAACGTCAACAGTATTGAAGGCACCCCGCTATCTGACACCGACATTGAGCAGCTCCTCGAGAACACGGTTACCACAACGGGGCCTGGAACAATAATGGAAGATGAAGATTTCCGCATCTCCATTGCAGGCGCCCAAGAAAAGACCGCCCTGCTCCGTCACGAAGGGAAATGGCTGCTTCCGCATGGGGCAACGCCGACTACACATATCTTGAAGCTACCGCTCGGCTTGGTTGGCAACCGGAAAGCTGACTTGTCGACCTCGGTAGAGAACGAATGGCTTTGCATGCAGCTCTTCAAGGAGTTCGGACTGCCGGTGGCCGACTGTGAGATATTGACCTTCGGCAAGCAGAAGGTGCTCGTCGTCACGCGATTCGACCGACAACTTCATCACAGCGGCAAATGGATAATGCGTTTGCCGCAAGAGGATTTCTGCCAGGTCCTCGGCGTGCCTCCCCATCTGAAGTACGAAGCAGAAGGCGGACCTGCAATGGTCGACATTGCGGCAGTCCTCCGGCAGTCACAAACTCCAGAGCGGGACCTGAAAACATTCTTGGCAACACAAGTCCTGTTCTGGATGCTGGCTGCTACAGACGGCCACGCCAAGAACTTCAGCATCCATATGTTGTCAGGGGGCCGTTACAACCTCACACCGCTCTATGACATTCTGTCCGCTTGGCCGATTATCGGGGATGGGCCCAACCACGTCTCGTACCACAAGGCTAAGCTCGCCATGGCAGTTGCCGGCAAGAACCGCCACTATCTGTTGAAGGATATTCGGCGCCGCCATTTCAATGCCATGGCACCTAAGTGCTATGCAGACTCAACTGCGGAACCAATCATGGAGGAGTTGATTGCCAAGGTCCCAACGGCCGTTTCGAACGTGGCCAATCGACTGCCACCAAATTTCCCTGCTCATGTCTCGGACAGCATCTTGGAAGGCCTTCAGGCGTCCGCCAAGAAACTCGGTGACATGAACGCAGGTTAGCGCTGCAAAACCGCCGGCGGTTGCCGGCTTCGAATCATCAGAGAGTCAACCGTTGGTACGCGCACGTCCGCGATGGCGTCGCCGCAGACAAGGCCGTTTTGGCACACGAAGCGGAACATGCCGGCGAGCATCTGGTAGCGCTCGTGCCATCGTGCGAGTTCAGCAGAATGATCTCGTTGGCCTCGCGGCCATTGATCTGGCTGGCGTGGCGCAGTCGGATCATGTGCTTGGTGTATTCGCGGCGGTCGTCCTGCCGCACGCGTGTCTGGCACACCATGAAGGGCTGAAAACCTTCGCCGCGCAGCTCGTCCAATACCGTGACGGTAGGGATATAGCTTTACCGCTCCGAACGACTGCCGTGTGGGGCTTCCGCGAAGATGGACGGGGCTACGCTGCGGATTTGGTCGTCGGGCAAGGGATCTTCCGAGCGCAGTACCGGGGAACGGGAAGCGAAGCGGGATGCGAGATGCATAGTCTTTCTCCTGACAAGGGTTAGCTGTCGAAAACCACCGGATTCCTAGATTCGGAGCCCGCCTTTCGGCTTTTCCGGTGGGGTCGGCGCGGAGACCTGGGCCGGCCTCGTTGCCACCGTCTTTTCTGAGTTCATCGCCCGCGACGGTCAGGAGCGCGCGGACGGGGGCCGTCAAGGAGACAAGCGCAGGGTTGGTGCGGCCCGCAGGCGTAGCCGAGGACACGGCCCTGCGCGCCTTGACGGCCCCCGTCCGCGGGCTACAGTCGCGAGGTGATGGAGTCAGGAAAGATGGCTGGACAGGCAACGGCCGCCCCTGTGTGCCGACCGCACGGCAAGCGAAGCGCGCAGGCCCGGATCTGGGAGCCGGGCCGGAGGCGTCAGCCGAACGGAGTGAGGGAACGATGGAAGCCCGAATTAGGGCGAAACCCCGCAGGGGGTTCGATGCGCAGCACGACAGCGCGACCGGCCGTGCCTCCCTGGCCGGGGACGCCCAGATATCGCAGTCCATTGGAATTGGGCAGGTACCTCAGAGTCGGTCCGGCGATGATGGCTGGGGTACCGACAAGTCCGGCCTGGTTCTATACGCTGTGAAGCGTCGAATACATCAAGGACGGACATGAGACCCGCAGCACATCTGCGAAAACCTCCTCATCGAGGGGCAGCGCTACTGCGGGAAAACGGAATTAGTGAGACTAGGGCGGCGCTTTTCGTGAGACTGGCCGGACTCGGGCGCGACGGGTAGCGTTGCGATGACATGAAGGCCGGCACGACCTCCGCCGTCGGCGGGGCGACAAGGTCACCGGCGACAGGCAGCAGTCGACCCCTTTCCGCCGTTCGCCCCGATCAGTCCCAATGGCGGCTTCCGAACTGCAATGGACATCTGTTCGGAGACGTGGACGCCTGTAATCCGCCCTTCAGCCGCGCTGCGCCGCGGGCAATTGATGACGTAGCGCGTCCATCCGCGCGTAGAAGTCATCCACCTGCCGCTGTGCAGTGCGCTGCATCGTTTCGTTGCGCGCCGCCAGCAGCGTGGCGCCCTCCCGGGCGCCGGCCTCGCCGACCTTGCGCGAGGTGTCCTGCACGAATTTGCACAAGGGATAGCGAGCTTCGCCGAAGGCCTGCAGCGTGGTCTCGACGTCGGCCTCGCGCGACAGCATTTGCGCCAGGAGCACCGCGTCTTCGAGTGCCATCGCGCCGCCTTGTCCCATGAAGGGGGTAGAGGCGTGTGCTGCGTCGCCGATCATGATCACACGGCCGTGGTGCCACGGTAGCGGTGCGGCTACTTCCTCGACGGCGGTGTAGAGTACCTCGGCGCCGGGCGAGAGCGCATCGAGAAACTGGCGCGCCGGGCCGCCGAACTCGGCAAAGCGGGCTTGCATCAGCGCCGGCCAGTCGGCACGGTCGTACCACGTGCCGGCGGGCTCGGGCAGCGTCCCGAACAGGTATAGCTGGTCGTCGCTGATCGGCATAATGCCCAGTCGCTTGCCGACGCCCATCATCATGACCTTGGCGGTGAGGTCTCTCGGGCGTACATGCACGCTGCGCCAGACGCCGAGGCCGGTGTAGGCCGGCTCGAGCGGGCCGGCAACCAGGCGGCGGATGTTTGACCGAATGCCATCCGCTCCTACCACGAGATCGTACTGGCCCGTGGTGTCATCGGATAGCGCGACGGTGACGTGGTCGGCTGCGTGCTGATCGATCCGAACGACTGTAGTGCCCAGGCGGATATCGACGCCCAGCGCATCGAGCCGGCCGGCAAGGACGCGATGCATCTCGGCCCGGCGAATGCCTACGATCGGCGGGATGTCCCGATGCGAAGACGGATAGAATGTATCGACGATCGGTTTGCCGTGCTGGTCCAGATAGATATTGCGCCCATCGGCAATGGCAAAGCCGCTTGAAAGAATCTGCGGCAGCACCCCAAGGCTGCCAAGTGCTGCAAGGCCGTTGTGATAAATGAAGATGCCAGAACTCTGGAATCTCCATTCCTGCTGTTTCTCCAGCATCGTTACCCGCACGCCGGCCTGTGCCAGCGCAATGGCTGCCGAACAGCCTGCGATGCCGCCGCCGACGACCAGCGCGTGTTCCAATTGCTTCATGTCCACTCTCCTTGTCCACTGGCGCTAGGCCAGTGAGCGGAATTATTGGGGAGCGTGCATGCCGGCCTCAACCTCCGAAACACCGGATTCTGGCACCGAGCGTCCGGATCTGCTGTGTCTGGCGTGCTGCCTGCTGGGGCGCGGACAGCGTCAGGGCGCCGTGGCGTCGCACTGGTATTGCGTGGGCGATACCCCAATCCAGCGTTGGAACGCGCGTGAGAAGGCCTTCTCTGAGGCATAGCCGACCGCTTCGGCAACATCCCCGATCCGTGCACGCGGTTGGCGCAGCCGTTCGGTGGCGAGGTTCATGCGATAGGCGCACAAGTATTGTATGGGCGGCACCCCCACCAGCGTGCGAAAGCGTTCAGTGAATACTGTGCGCGACAGGTACGCAACGGCGGCGAGTTGGGGGATGCTCCAGTCGCGCTGCGGCGCTTCCTGCATGGCCGCGATTGCGCGTGCGATGCCGGGGTCATCAAGGACGTTCGCTGTGTCCTGCCGCGCGGCCGCCGGGGTACGCAGGTACTCGCCCAGGATATGCACGAGCAGCAGGTCGCCCATACGTGCCGCGGACAAGCGCCAGCCCGGACGCTGGGCAAGCGAGTCATGCACCAGCAGTTCCATCGTGGTTGCCAGCGTATCTGCTAGCGCAAATGTGTCGCTACGCAGGACAATCAGCGGTGGCAGTTCTGCCGGGATGGTGCCTACGTCAGGCGCGGGCATCCACAGGTGCAGCGAATACAATTGCGTGGGCGGCTCATCCGCACTGCCTGCGCCATCGGCGCCGTACGTCATTTCAATTGGGTGATCACCGTGGCGGCCGACCATGTGCGCCTGCAGTAAGTCTGAGATGGGCACGACGCTGTTGCCGGGGCAGCGCATTGATGACAACGTATGCGAGGTGCCGCGCGGCAGCATGACGATATCGCGCGGACAAATCTCAACAGGCATGCCGCCATCGGTTTGGATCCAGTAACCGCGTCCAGTACACACGCGGATCAGTGCGCCTTCGGTCCCGGCCGAATGCAGCGCCCAAGGTGCGTGAAGCCTGAAGCTCGCCGTCACGGCGCGCTCGGCCTTGCATGCGGAAAGGATGCCGCTCAGGACATCATGCGGTCCAGGATTCATCGGTGGGAAAATGGGGTGCGAGGGCTATGGAATTTTAGCTTAGCGCGGTAGTAGTGCCCGCGCTAGCCGAAGGGCTGCAATTCGGCCAACTCGGTCATCGAGAGTTGGAAATCCAATGGCTCAAACTGGCCGATAGGCGACCTTCGGCCCGCTGGAGGTTGTTAGACTTCGGTTTGCTCGTACTGCCTAGCTGACAGATGGGGGATGAAAGCATAGGGCCTGAGAATAGAAGGTCCGTCGGCTTCAATCTCTGAGGCCTGATCCAGGCTTCCACGCTTTCACGAGTCGGGGCCGCAATCTCAACTGTACGGGTCGCCGAGTCTTCTGCCGCAACACTGTCGGTCGCGCAACTGAGCGTTCCGGCTCTTAGCCTTAGTTGCGTTGCAAATGCCCTGATTCTCCACAGGGGTCCGGGCTATAGAGATGGAATGAACACCGCCCGTCAGTAACGCTAGCGGGGGTTCCACGATGAGGGGCTCTCGCTTGACCGACGGCATCGATGTGCCAAAGTGAAGATCCGAACCATCACTTGAGGTAAGCCCAAATGAATGCTACGACATATGGGCTGGATCTTGCAAAGTCGATCTTCCAACTCTACTGGGTCGACCCAGAGACGGGCGAGACGCACAGCCGGCGCCTCAGCAAGACCCAACTGATTTCCTTTCTGAGCAATCGCACCCCCGGCAAGTTCGTACTGGAGACGTGTGGCGGCGCGCACTGGTGGGCAAGAAAGATTATCAGCCTGGGCCATGAAGCCATCCTGCTCCACCCAAAGTACGTGCGACCGTTCGTGCGGACCAACAAGACCGATGCGGCCGACGCGCGCGCGATCTGGACAGCCGCGCAGCAACCTGGGATGCGACCGATACCGGTAAAGACTGAGGCACAGCAAGCCTTACTTGGATTGCACCGAATTCGCTCGGAACTAGTCGACAGCCGCACGCGGCAAGTGAATCAGATTCGCGGCTTGCTGGGCGAATACGGCCTGCACTTCGTGCTTGGTCGCAAGGCTGCCATGGCGCAGTTTGTCACCCGACTGAGCGAGATCGAGCAAACCATCCCGGCTCCCTTGTGGCGACTGTTGTCGCGCCAGTTACAGCGACTCAGGCAGTTGGACGCTGAAATCCTCGCGGCCGAGCAAGAGATCGCTGCATGGCTAAAAACCGAGCCTGCCGCCCAATGTGTGGATGCGATTCCGGGAATTGGCCCGATCACCGCCACGGCCCTGGTTGCCACCATGGGATCTCCCCAGGCTTACCGCTCAGGCAGAGCCTTCGCGGCCAGCCTGGGCCTGGTACCAACCCAGAGTGGCACCGGCGGCAAGGTTCACCTCGGCCATATCAGCAAACGTGGCGATCCCTATTTGCGCAAACTGCTGATCCATGGCGCACGCATCGTGCTGACCCGCTCGAAGCGGCGCCCGTGCTGGGCTGAGGCCCTGCTGGTCAGGCGCCCGACCAATGTTGCCATCGTCGCGCTAGCCAACAAGATGGCGCGCACCGCCTGGGCATTGCTTGCCCATCGCCGCGTCTATGAACCCGGCTATGTCAGCGCACGGCCTGCGTAGCGAAAGCACGACCACAGCAGGGCACAAACGAATACCTTCAGGGTTGCACAGGGTAAGGAGATAAGGTGTGATGGCAAACTAGGTCGGACCGCGGGAACGCAAACCCGATGACATCCAAGCGGCTTACAGCCCGTCGTGGGAGATGGGGACGTTCCCGGCTGATTCCATCAAGGCCCGCAGGCACGTTCCTGCAGCAAGGTCGGATATAAGACAGCAACCCATACCTACAAGCCAAAGCCCTTCAATTTACCTTGGCATCCGGGCGGTGTTCATATAAGGATGTCAAGTAGTGCGCTATCGCGGCGGCCCATTCGCGCACTGGCAAATCACCGTCCCAGCCAGAACCAGGCGCATCGGCCTCGATCTCGCGACGGAGTTCAGCGGCCGTTTTCCTGGATTCCCAAGGCATGGCACGAGGGGTGAAGTAGACATCCGGCCCCAGGCCTTTTTCCCGAAGAAAATCGGCCCGGGACGACGTTCCCCGGTACGGCTTCCGTGTGCTCGGTCCTGACATCACCACCAAGCATGGACAGCAGGAAATCCGGCTTGTCGGAATGGCTAAGGACCAGTGGAAACGAGAGCTGTTCAATTGGCAACGTCGCAAGCAAGTGTGCGATGCAATAGTGCCGGGAAACGGAATTCGTGAGACTGGGACGTTCTTTGTGAGACTGCAGTTACGTAAATGGTAAGACTACCCGGACTCCAGCCACGACGTGTCGCGCGTGACTATAGATCGTGACGCGAACCCAAACCCTGACAGTCCGATCCGGGACCGAATACCCTGCCATGTTATGAGCGGCTGGCATGCCGTGACCTTGGCAACGACCAGCCCGCCGCGCCGGGTGACGCCGCTTGGCCACCTGCATCTATGGCGGCGGCGAGTGTTGGGCCTACCCCACCCCGCACTGGCAGTGCAGGAATAGAGACCAATTGGTGCAAGGAATAGACGCGAACACTATCCCTCCGTGTTGTATTCCATATTGGCCGAGTCTCGGCTATGTCAGTGCGAATGCCTGTGATGAATATCAGGGAAGTGGGGATGCTTGTGGACGAGGGGGGCATGCCAGTGGGTGTGCACATGTGGCTCCTTCCCATTCCACGGGAAATCATGCTCGTGCTGATGGTGTTCATCGTGACGATGCGCATGCGTGTGTTCCATCGCCTCATGGGTGTGTTCGTGCTCGTGCCGTTCGCGAAGATGCAGCCACACACCCAATGCCATCAGCGCTGCGGCGAGCCAGAACAGGAAATTCGGTATCTCCGGCCATAAGAGAAAGGAGATCACCACACCGAACATGGGGGCCACTGAGAAATAAGCACCTGTCCTGGCCGTACCAAGATGACGAAGGGCGATCACAAACAGCGCCAGGCTCACACCATAGCCGGCAAAGCCGATCACCATCGCCGAAGCTAAAGGTATCGCTCCAGGGAGCGTGCTGCCTGCGACCAGTGCGAATCCCGTATTGCACGCGCCTGCGACCAAGCCCTTCAGACAGGCGATCAGGACAGCATCATTCGATGACACCTTGCGGGTGAGATTGTTGTCGACCGCCCAGCATCCGCAGGCGGCAATAATGAGCAGTGCACCTGGAGACAAGGTGGCAGCACCGGGCTGCCAGGAAAGAAGCATGCCCCCGGCAACGATGGCAATCATGCCAAGCACAATCTGCCGATCGGCGTTCTCCTTGAACACGATCCAGGCGATGAGCGCTGTGAAGACACCCTCCACATTCAATAGGAGCGAGGCGGATGCCGCGCTGGTCACAGCAAGCCCCGTCATCAGAAGTGCCGGGCCGGCCACTCCACCAGCCAGGATCGCTCCCAAAAGCCACGGAATTTCGTGACGCGGAATCGGCGGTTGCGGCGGGGTCTGGCTGTCGGCCTTCCGGGTGAGCTTCCTTAGTAGCAGGAATCCGCCAAGGCCCAGGCCGCTACCCAAGTACAACAGTCCCGCCAGCAACAGCGGCGAGACTGTGCCCGTCAGGGTCTTGGCCAGCGGCGTGCTAGCGCCGAACAGGAGTGCGGCAGCGAGCGCCGGGGCGGCGGAACGAACGGACATGTCAGCAATGCCATGGGGGAATGGTTGCCTATTGTCGCGCGTTTGCGGAGAATACGGGCCTATTACTCATATTGCGAGTGCAGCGGCCTCCCCGCAGCACCGCTGGCTGGTTCGTGCAACGCCTTGTCTCGCGCTTCGTCGTCCGTCTGGTCACGCTGCTGTTCGTTCTGAATTGCGGCGCGACCTTGGCTGCGGCGCCGGCATGGCTCCACCATGAAATGGAACACGCGCTGGAGCACGCGCACGGCGCTGCCGGGCTGGATGGCAAGGCCGACGTCGGTGAGCAACTTGCCGCCGAATTTGCCGTGCCCGATCACGACGACGATTCCGGCATTCCACATGGCGCACTGCATGCCTTCGCCCAACTGCCTGCCACGCTGCATCAACATTCGCCACTGGTGATTGTGGAGCGCACTGGAACACCGCCGTCGCATGCCGCGGCAGACGCCCTGACCGACCTGCCTCCTGGTCTTCCCTTTAAGCCGCCCCGGCTCTGACCCCCGCCAGGCGCTTCCTTCCGCGCCGTCCAAGCCTATCTGCTGACGCGGCTTGCCCACGTCGGCGGCCCATTCCTGTCGCTTAACGAGTTCCGACATGGTCGCATTTCCGTGCCCACGCGGGCGCGCGGCAACGGCAGCAGCGTTTCTCCTGACGCTCCTGCCGTGCGCTTCGCATGCCCAGCCGTATGATGCCGGTATCAGCGCTGCCGCACCCGCAGCCTCAGTTTCCGCACAACCCGCACTGACGTTGCAAGCCGCGCAGAGCCGCGCGCTGGCAGCGAATCCTTCACTCCTTGCCGCAGAGAAAGAGCGGCTTGCCTGGGATGGCACGGTGCGCCAGGCCGGGGCCTACGCGAATCCCGAGCTCTCCCTGGAGGGCGATGAGTTGCGCAGCGATACCCGCACTGAGGCGATCCGACTGATTCAGCCCATTGACGTAAGCGGCAAGCGACGCGCCCTTGCCGCCGTAGCCGAGGCAGGCAGAGACCGGACCAACGCTACCCTAACGGCAAGGCGCAGCGAACTGCGCCTCATGGTGGCGAGCGCCTTTGTATCACTGCAGGAGGCCGAGGCGCTGGAGCGCCTGGCGGGCCAGAAACTGGAGACGATTGAGTCGTTCCGGAGTGCAGTCGGCCGCCGCGTGGTCGCAGGCAAGGTGTCGCCGATCGAGCGGGAGAAAGTCGGTTCGGATGCGGGAGGCGCTCTCATCGAGGCGCAGGAAGCGAGGCAACGGACTGCGCTGGCCCGCCGGCGTCTGGCCAGCTTCTGGGCTCGCACCGATGCGCCGGATTTCACCACGGTCAATGGGCCGTTTGGCGAGGAGGCAGCGTTCCCGGACCGCCAGATCGTTTTGAACGCCTTGCCGCAGCGCCCGGAATATCAGGCACGGCAGCAGGCCATCCGTGAGCAAGAGGCGCGGCTTGAGCTGGAGCGCGCTCGCCGGGTCGGTGACCTCACGGTTGCCGCAGGCGTCAAGCGGGTTCATCAGGCCCCCACGTTTGGCCAGCCCACTGCGCAGAATACGTTGATGCTATCCGTCGGCATCCCCTTGCCGCTGTTTGACCGGAACCAGGGGAATATCTATGAGGCGACCCAACAGGTAGACCGGGCCCGCCTGGAAGCCGATGCCACACGTAACCAGTTGCAGCTCAGGGCGCTCGAGCTGTCTGACGGCATCACACTGGCGGCCAAAGAACTCAAGACCCTGCGCGAAGAGGTACTTCCCGCTTCGCGCGAAACGGCTCGTGCGGTCATGAAAGGCTATGAGTTCGGTAAGTTTTCCTACCTGGAAGCACTGGACGCGCAGCGTGCCCAAATCCGCAACGAAGCTCAGTACATCGCCGCCGCCGCGCGGTACGAGCGTCTGAAGAACGAGATCCTTGAATTTGCCGGTAGCCCGGCCGTCAATCCGGGAGCGCAACCATGAACACCAAATCCGCTGTCGTACTGGCTGTAGCGACGCTCCTCGTCGGCTCCTTTGCCGGCTTTCAACTCGGACACCGCAATGCAGGCAGCTCGCATGAGTCCGCTCAAGCTGCCCATAGCTCCGCGGCGTCAGTCGCGGAAGAGGCCAAGCGCGGCCCTCACGGCGGGCGCCTGCTCGAGGACGGGTCGTTCCAGGTAGAAGTGACGATCTTCGAGCAAGGCGTCCCTCCACAGTTCCGGCTCTATCTGTATGAGAACGGCAAGCCGCTATCGCCCAAGGCTGCGCAAGCGGCGATCTCGCTGCAACGCCTGGGCCGGCCGGCCGAACCCATCGCCTTCTATGCCGAACGGGACTACCTGCGCGGCGACAAGACCGTGGTCGAGCCACACTCGTTCGATGTGACCGTGTCGGCCGACCACAATGGCAAGACGTCGCGCTGGCGATACGCGCAGGTCGAAGCGCGGGTCGAGATGGGCGAAGCGCAGTTAAAGGAGGCGGGCGTCAATATACTGACCGCGGGGCCAGTCCGCATTCGCTCCGTCCTTGAGTTGCCCGGCGCGATCAAGCCCAATGGCGACCGCTTCGTGCCGCTGTTGCAGCAGTTCAATGGAACCGTGGTCGCGGCGCCAGTTGGAGAAGGGACGCACGTCAAGCGTGGCGACATTCTGGCAGTGGTGGAAAGTCCTGAAGTCGGCGACCTGCGTAGCGCGCTCGCCGTCGCGAGAGACAAGGCGGAGCTGCATCGGCGAACACTCGAGCGGGAAGAAAAGCTCTTTGCCGAGCGCATTTCGCCGGAACAGGACGTGCTCTTAGCGCGGCAAGCCTATCGCGAAGCCCAGATCTCAGCAAACGCCGCTGCACGCAAGCTGGAAGCAATGCGCGTGACCGCCGGCGGCGGCGCCAATGTCGCCCGCGTCGAACTGCGCGCCCCCATTGATGGCGTGGTCACGGGGAAGTCAGTAGCGCCGGGCCAGGCTGTCGACGCCGGCACAGTGCTGATGTCGGTCGCGGACACCTCCACGGTCTGGGTCGAGTTGCCGATCTATCCAAAGGACATGGCTGCCGTGCGCCCCGGCCAGGCTGTCGTCATCAAGACGAGCGACGGCGAGACCGAGGCGCAGGGCAAGGTGGAAGCTGTCAGCGCGGTCGCCGGCGAGCAGACGCGCACGGCCACGGCGCGCGTTGTCCTACCCAACCGCGAAGGTGTATGGCGCCCGGGCACTCTGGTCAATGCTGTACTGATTACCAACGAGCAGGAAGTCGCTGTCGCGGTGGACAAAAGCGCGATCCAGACGGTGCGCGACTGGAAGGTCGTGTTTGGTCGGTATGGGCAGTACCTCGAAGCCCGCCCGCTCGAGCTTGGGCGTAGTGACGGGAAGATGGTGGAGGTGATCGAGGGCCTGTCAGCCGGTGAGCAGTACGCGGCCGGCAACAGCTTCACCGTGAAGGCCGAGCTCGGCAAGGCCGGCGCGACACACGACCACTGAGGCCACGGGAGTCCGCCATGTTCGACAGATTGCTTCAATTCTCCATCCAGCGCCGCTGGCTTGTGATGCTGGGCGTCCTCGCCCTGGTCCTTATCGGCGCCGCCAGCCTCCTGAGGCTGCCCATCGACGCTGTGCCAGACATCACCAATGTGCAGGTGCAGATCAACACGCGTGCGGAGGGGTATTCGCCACTAGAGGTGGAGCAGCGCATCACCTTCCCGATCGAGACGGTGATGGCGGGCCTGCCGAGCCTCGAAGCCACGCGCTCGGTCTCCCGCTACGGGCTGTCCCAGGTGACCGTGACCTTCAAGGATGGTACCGACATCTATTTCGCCAGGCAGCTCGTCAACGAGCGGATAACCGAGGCCCGTGAGCGGCTGCCGGCCGGCGTCACCCCGGCGATGGGGCCGATCGCGACCGGTCTGGGCGAAATCTTCATGTACACAGTGAAGGCTCGCCCTGGAGCCCGCAAGCAGGATGGTTCCGCCTATACCCCGACCGATTTGCGCGAGGTCCAGGACTGGATCATCCGGCCGCAGTTGCGCACGGTAAAAGGTGTCACCGAGGTGAACTCCGTTGGTGGCTTTGTCAAACAGTTCCACGTGACCCCGGATCTGACAAAGCTGGCCGGACTTGGCTTGACCCTTTCGGACGTCTCGCGTGCGCTCGCGGAGAACAATGCCAACGTCGGCGCCGGATACATCGAACGCCAGGGCGAGCAATACCTGGTTCGCTCGCCCGGACAGGTGACATCGCTCGACGACTTGTCGGCCATCGTCATTGAAACCCGCGGCAGCACGCCAATCCGCATCGGTGATGTCGCTACGGTGCACCTGGGCCAGGAGTTGCGCAACGGCGCGGCGACGGAAAACGGTCAGGAGGTGGTGCTGGGAACGGTCTTCATGCTGATCGGCGAGAACAGCCGCACAGTTTCGTCCGCCGCCGCCGCCCGGCTTCAGGAAATCAATGCCAGCCTGCCCGGCGGCATAGTCGCGGAACCCGTGTACGACCGGACCACCCTGGTGGACCGCACGATCAATACCGTCAGCAAGAATCTGCTTGAGGGGGCCGCGCTCGTCATCGCCGTGCTCTTCGTACTGCTCGGCAACCTGCGCGCCGCGATCATCACTGCAATGGTGATTCCGCTCTCCATGCTGTTCACGATCACCGGCATGGCGGGCAACGGCATCAGCGCCAACCTGATGAGCCTCGGGGCGCTCGATTTCGGCATCATCATCGACGGTGCCATCGTCATCGTCGAGAACTGCATCCGGCACCTCGCGGACGAGCAGCGCCGGCTGGGCCGCCCGTTGACTCGCGACGAACGCTTTGCCCTGGTATTCAAGTCTTCACGCGAGGCGCGCAAGGCCATTCTCTACGGGCAGCTCATCATCATGGTGGTCTACCTGCCCATCTTTGCCTTGACCGGCGTCGAAGGCAAGATGTTCCATCCGATGGCGCTCACGGTGGTGCTGGCGCTCGTCGGCGCCATCATACTGTCGGTGGTCTTCGTGCCCGCCGCCATCGCCATGTTCCTGACCGGGAGCATCAAGGAGAGAGAGGGCAGAACCTACGCCGCGATCAAGCGTTTCTATGCGCGACAGCTCGATCGCGCATTGGGCAGGCCGGCTCTTACCCTCGGGATCGCTGGCGCCATCCTTGCCGGAAGCGTGGTGCTTGCTGCAAGGATGGGTTCGGAGTTCATTCCCAGTCTCAACGAAGGGGACATTGCCTTGCATGCCCTGCGGATTCCCGGCACCAGCCTGTCGCAGGCAATCCAGATGCAGGAGGCGCTGGAAAAGCGCATCAAGGCGTTTCCGGAGGTGGATCGCGTCTTTGCCAAGATCGGGACCGCCGAGATCGCGACGGACCCGGTACCGCCCAGCGTGGCCGATAACTTCGTCATCATGAAGCCGTCGTCCGAGTGGCCGGACCCGGGCAAGCGCAAAGAGACCCTGGTAGCAGAAATGGAGCAGGCTGTTGCCAGGGTTCCTGGCAACAATTACGAATTCACACAGCCTATCCAGATGCGATTCAATGAACTCTTGTCTGGCGTGCGTGCCGACGTGGCGTTCAAGATCTTTGGCGATGACATGGGGACCCTGGAGAGCCTGGGTAAGCGCGCCGAGGCGTTGCTCGAAACCGTGCCGGGCGCCGCAGACGTCAAAGCTGAGCAACTGACGGGCTTGCCCGTGCTGTCGGTGAACTTTGACCGGCAAAAGCTCGCGCGATACGGTATCTCTCTGGCCAGTGCACAGCGGGTGGTGAACGCAGCCATCGGCGGGCAGGAAAGCGGCACCTTGTTTGAAGGCGATCGGCGCTTCGACATTGTCGTGCGCTTACAGGAGCATGTTCGCTCCGACCCGGACAAATTGCGCATGCTGCCACTCCCCGTGCCGGGCGGAGCGGCGCGCTATGTGTTGCTTGGGGAGGTAGCCACACTGGACGTGACGCAAGGTCCCAACCAGTTGAGCCGCGACAACGGCAAGCGCCGGATGGTCGTGACGGCAAACGTTCGCGGCAGGGACCTGGGCTCCTTCGTCCGCGAAGCGCAAGCGAAGGTTGCCGGCGGCATCAAGTTGCCACCAGGCTATTGGTCTAGCTGGGGCGGTCAGTTCGAAAAGCTGGAGTCCGCTGCCAACCGGCTCAAGATAGTGATCCCGGTCGCGCTTGGCCTGATCTTTCTGCTGCTGTACGGCATGTTCACAAGCGTCAAGGATGGCCTGTTGGTATTTACCGGCGTGCCATTTGCATTGACAGGGGGCGTCCTCGCCCTGTGGCTCCGCGACATTCCCTTCTCCATCTCGGCTGGCGTGGGCTTCATCGCGCTTTCCGGGGTGGCGGTGCTCAACGGCCTGGTGATGGTCTCGTTTATCCGCCAGCTCCGGGCCGAGGGGACGCCGCTTGACGAAGCGGTCAGGGACGGTGCGTTGCTTCGCCTGCGGCCGGTGTTGTGCACCGCGCTCGTGGCTTCGTTGGGCTTTGTACCGATGGCGATCGCCACCGGAGCCGGTGCGGAGGTGCAACGCCCGCTAGCTACGGTCGTCATTGGCGGGGTCCTATCTTCGACGTTCCTGACCCTGCTTGTCCTGCCATTGCTCTATAGATGGGCGTATCGGAACGACGCGGAAGAACGCTCGCAAACAGCGCGTCCTTCCCGTGACATTGCGCTACCTTTGGGGGGGGTGGGAGATTAGGACCCACGTGCTATGGTCCGGGAGCCGGTATAGAACCGGCATCCTAACGGGAGACAAAATGAAGAAGCTTGCGACGGCAATCATGGCATTGGCGCTGTTTGCAGCAGTTGGCACTGCGAATGCCCACAGCGGCGGCACAGACAGGCAAGGCTGCCACGTGGACCACAGCACTGGCATTCGCCACTGCCATTGAGATGGTTGAGCACCTTCGCGGAGGTGCTCAACGCCTTTGCCTCTCTGGTTCGACCCGATCGAGAACCTCGGCACGTCCGCCATGACCATGGCGTTCCCGGTCAAGAATCGCGCCTCGTTGAAGCACTTCAAGGAAGGCGAGTCCGTTTCAGTCACGTTCGACAAGGTCAACGGCAAGCCGACCGTCGTGGACATGCAGCGCAAGTAGGCGCCTCAAATCGCATGCCGCTGTGTCGGCTGCATGCGCATATATCGCTCGAACAGATGCATCGCGTGCCCCCCACAGTAAGGGCGTGCACATCTGACCCAATGCAGCCGCCATGTTCGACCTTCCATCCAATGTCATCGCGGCAATCCTGATCGCTCTGGCGCTCGCGTTATGTACGATATGCTTGTTCGCTTGGAATCTCAGGCGACAGTATGGCCCTCGCCGTCCGCACGCATCAGTTCAGGCGGCCCGTCCACGCAAGAGTCGTCGCAAGTCCGAACGGAACCGCAAGTAGACCGCCTCTAGATGAGCCCGCAACACCAGGCAATCGGTACAGACAAAGTTGTACAACAAGGATGGTACTGCCGTGGAAGAGCGAGGTGGCGTGCAAACTGGAGGCGTTCCATGATTCAGCAATCTGTTATAGGCGCAATCGTGGCCGCTGTGGCCGCGCTGGCTTTCACCTTGTCAGCCCACGCCGAAGGTGACATCGCGCGCGGCGCACGAGCAGCCCGTGCTTGTATGGCCTGTCATTCGTTCGCACCAGGGCGCCATATGACAGGACCAAGCCTGGCCGTGGTCTGGGGTCGCAAAGCTGGCACGACTGACGGCTTTGTTCGTTACTCGGATGCCCTCAGACGATCTGGTCTGATCTGGGACAAGCGGAACCTGGATGCTTGGCTCAAGAGCCCTGCGGCGCTGGTGCCGGGTAATGCGATGGGTTTTCCCGGTATTGCCGATGCGCGCACCCGAGCCGATCTGGTTGCATACCTTGAGGCGGTTTCCACTGGTCGCGTGACGGTACCCGAGCAGGGTCTTCCGAATTTGAAGGAGGCCGACGCAGCGTCACGAGTCACCGCCATCCGCTATTGCGGCGACGCGTACCGGCTCACCACTGCTGACCGACACCATTCCAAACAGCGTGATCGCAACGGTGGACTTCACTAATTGGATCCTATGGGCTGAAACCATGTGCGCTCTTGTTTGTTGTGTCAATAGCGCCAGGCTCCTCAGTAATTTCATTTAGATCACCATGCATTGTCAGCAAAACAGCGTTGGTTGACAAAGAAGTGCTCGCGTACCCAAATCAACTGCGCACCGGCAGGATGCTGAACCGGGAGACACCCTGTGTTGCAGCCATCTCGGCCGCCAATGCTGCCGGCGATGTTGCGCGCGCCTTGTCCGGTGCGACCAGGCTGACTCTCCACACCGCCTGGTTGTCGGCAAACGTGATGGTCAGGCTGTCGTGCAACACGCGATAGCCGCGGGACTTTGCCCTGTCGATCAGCAGATCGAGGTCAGGCGCTTCTCCGGGTTGGAAAGTCAGAGACACATCAAGCGTCATGCGCCCCGGAAGCCTGGCCTCCAGCCGGTGCAACAGGGACATCGAGCCCACGCAGAGCACGGCAAGCAGCAACGCGGCGGCATAGAAGCCAACGCCGAGCAACACCCCTATGGCCGAGGCAGCCCAGATCGATGCCGCGGTCGTGAGGCCGCGGATGCTCATGCCGTCCTTCATGATGACCCCCGCGCAAAGGAAGCCGCAGCCGGTGACGACTCCCTGGACGATATGGGTCGGGTCTGCCTGGGCGTGCGCTGAAACACCCCCGTACCACAGCCCCGGGTAGCCGACGAACACAGTCAAGGCCGTCGACGCCATGCAGACGAGACCATAAGTGCGCATGCCGGCGGCGCGGCCGTTGTATGAGCGCTCGTAGCCAACCAGCATGCCGAGCAGCAACGCGCCCACCATATTCAGCCCGATGAACGCGTTAGCGGCGAGAAAGGCGCCGCTCCAGTAGTGCTGCAGATCTCCTGGCATAGGATTTCTCGATCAGGCTGCGAGCCAGACATTCAGCGAGCGCAAGGTTTCCTCGCTCAGTTCCCCCGCCGCGGCGGCAAGCCGCAGACGGCCAAGGAGGTAGTCCAGGCGTGCCTGGACCAGGTCGAGCTCAGCGGTGAACACGCGCTGCTGCGCGTCGAGCACGTCGGGTTCCGTACGGGTACCGAGGTCCCGGCCAAGCGTCGTTGCCGCGAGCGCGCTACGCGCCGAAGTCAACGACTGCTCGAGTGCGGCGACGCGCGACACGCCCGTTTTGACCGAGAGGAATCCGTCCTGCACCTTCAGGCGCACGTCGCGCCGGGCGGCGGCAACCTCCTGCTCCGCCTGGCTCTTCCTCGCAACGGATTCCCGCTCGCGCGAATCCAGTCCGCCGCCCGCGTACAGCGGAATGGTGAGCTGCAAGCCGACCGTCGCGGTCCGGGTGTTGCTGGCTGCAACCCAGGGAGCCAGGTTGCCGGTTTGCCCTTGTGCGCCATAACGCGCCACGAGCGCGACGGTCGGGCGACTGCTGACGCGGTACTTATCGATCTCCGCGCCGGCAATGTCGCGCTCCGACTGTCTGGTCTTGACGAGGTAGCTTTGTTCTTCACCCTTTGCCTGCCACGCCGTGAGATTGTCCGGTTCCGGCGGCCGCGGCGTGAAACCGGGCGCCGGCCCGCTGAGCTGATCGGGCGGCATGCCGACGGTTTCCTGGAATCGCGTACGTCGCTGTTCGAGCGCAGATTGCGCCGTGACTTCGCGACTCTCGACCCCATCCAGGCGCGCCTGGGCTTCATGGAGATCGGTGATCTTGCCCTGGCCGATGTCAAAGCGCGCCTTCGCGCGGTCGCGTTGCTGTCGCAACGCCGCCTTCTCGGCCTGCACCACGCGAAGCGTCTCCTCGCTCAACACCACGCCGAAGTATGCCTCGGCCACCCGCAAGGCCAGGTCCTGGCGAGACTGGTCGAACTGCGTCTGCGCCAGGTTCGATTGCTCGCGGAACTGCTTCCTCGTGGCTACGGCGGTCCTGTCGTACAGCGGCTGAACCAGCACCACGCCGGCCTGGCGCGCAGTTCCCGAGCTATCGCTGGATACCAACGGCGCAACGTCGGCCGGCGGGTTGCCGGACGAACGATTATTGATCCGGTCCAGTGTCGCCTGGAGGCTTACGCGGGGACGCAGCAAGGCGTCGCCCTGCACTGCCCTCTCCCGCCCCGCCGTGAGCGCATCGTTCGCAGCGAGGCTCGTCGGATCATGCGCCAATGCCTGCTGATAGGCCCCCACGAGATCGATAGCGCCCGACTCTCCAGCGTTCAGGAAAAGCATGCAGCCCAACGCCACTTGCCCGGCCCGCATGGCCATACTCAATCTTTTCATCGAAAACACTCTCATCGTCACATTTGCGATCAGACGGTCGCAGGACGCTTGGCCCGGTACCAGGTCGCATACAGGGCGGGAAGGAAGACGAGGGTCAGTACCGTGGCAACGGCGAGCCCTCCCATGATTGCCCATGCCATGGGACCCCAGAACACGGAATGGGTAAGCGGCACCATCGCCAGGATCGCCGCCAGGGCAGTCAGCACGATCGGACGCAGCCGTCGCACCGCGGCCTCGACGATGGCCGTCCACAAGGGGACACCTGCGGCCACGTCCTGGTCAATCTGCACGACCAGGATCACCGAGTTGCGGATGATCATTCCGGCGAGGGCGATCACGCCCAACATGGCGACAAAACCAAATGGAATCCGGAACGCGGCCATGATGATGCTGACACCGATCAGCCCGAGCGGCGCGGTCAGCAGGACCATCGCCATCTTTCTCATATCCTGCAGTTGAATCATCAGCAGCAGGAGCACCGCGATGATCGTCACAGGCATCACCGCGAAAACAGAATGCTGGGCCTTCGCACTCGATTCGTAAGCGCCACCGATCTCGATGCCATAGCCGAGCGGAAGCTCTTTCTCCAGTGCGTCGAGCTTCGGCTGCAGTGCACGCGTGACGTCGGGTGCCTGCGCCCCGGCGATATCGGCACGAACCGTCAGCGTCGGCACGCGATTACGCCGCCACAGCTCACTGTCCTCGCTGTCAAGCGTGAGTCGGGCCACCTGAGAGACCGGCACGAACTTGCCGTCACGCACGTAGATCTTTGCATCCTTCAGGTTGTTCAGGTCCGTGCGTTCCGCCGCGACCAGGCGCGAGACCACGTCGATACCCTGGTCTTCCTCGCGGTACTGGGTGATTGGCGTGCCCGACAGCGAAGCCTCAAGTGCCTCCTTGATCTGGCCTGAGCTGACACCCAGTGCACGCGCCTTGTCCTGGTCGACGTCGACCTGCAAGCGCTTGACGCGTTCGCCCCAGTCCTGGTTGACCTCGCGCACGTGCGGCTCTTCGCGCATGATTGCGGCCAGTTTCTGCCCGATTGCGCGAACTTTGGCGTTGTCCTGCCCGAACACGCGGAACTGCACCGGGTAACCGACCGGCGGACCGTTTTCCAGTCGATTGACGCGACCACGCACATTGGGGAATCTCTCGTCGAACAGCTTCTCGAGCTTCTCCTTCACCCGCTCCCGTGCTTCCCCGCCCTTCGTCATCACCAGCATCTCGCCCAGGTTCAGATTGGGCGTCTGCACGTCGAGTGGCAGGTAGAATCGCGGCGCACCGTTGCCAACAAAGCTGGTCACCGCCGCAATGTCCGGATCGTCCTTGAGCAGGCCTTCCAGCTTCTGGACCTCGCGTTGACTCGCCTCGAACGTGGAAGCCTTCGGCATCCACAGGTCCACGATGAGTTCGGGCCGGTCAGACGCGGGAAAGAACTGTTGGGGTATTGCCTTGAACAACAGCAGCGAGCCGATAAACGCGGCGAGCGTGATGCCGAGCACCCACACGCGCTGCTTCAGGCAGAAGTCGATAAAGCGGCGGAACCTGACATAGAAGCCGCGCTGGTAGACCGCGTCCTCGTCATGCGACGCGTGCGCATGCTCCTTCAGGAGCTTGAAGCCGATGTATGGCGTAAAGAGGACGGCCACGATCCAGGACAACACCAGCGAAATACCCACCACCTGGAACAGGGAGTACACATATTCGCCTGTTCCCGACTTCGCAAAGCCGACCGGAAGAAAACCCGCCGCCGTGATCAGCGTGCCGGTAAGCATCGGGAAAGCGGTGGCTGTGTAGGCGTATGTGGCAGCGCGGAACTTGTCCCAGCCCTGCTCCAGCTTCAGCGCCATCATTTCGACGGCAATGATGGCGTCGTCCACCAACAGTCCGAGCGCAATGATCAGCGCGCCCAGCGAGATGCGTTGCAACTCAATGCCCATCACGTACATCGCCAGGAAGGTCATGGCCAGCACGAGCGGGATGCTGAGCGCGACGACCAGTCCGGTGCGCAAGCCCAACGAGAGGAAGCTGACGACGAGCACAATGATCACAGCCTCGGCCAGACTCTTCTTGAACTCGAATACGGAATGCTCGACGATACGCGGCTGGTCGCTGACCGCGTGGATCTGCACGCCCACCGGCAGGTTGGACTCGATGTGCTTGATCGTTTCATCCAGCCTTGCGCCAAGCCGAATCACGTCGCCGCCCTTGCGCATGCTCACCGCCAGTCCGATCGCCTCATTGCCGTTGAAGCGCATCCTTGAGGTGGCGGGCTCCACAAAGCCCCGGCGGACGTCGGCGATATCGCCAAGGCGGAAGGTACGCTGGCCGGCACGGATGCCGATGGCGCGAATTTTTTCGACCGAGTCAAACTCGCCACTGACCGCCAACCGTACTTGCTCCGCGGTGGTCTGCACCGTCCCGCCCGATGTCACGGCATTGGTTTGTGCGAGGGTCGACGCGATCAGTGCCGGGTCGATACCCAGCGAGGCGAGCTTGGCGGTGGAGACTTCGACATAGATCTTCTGTTCCTGCTTGCCTACCAGGTCGACCTTGTTGACATCGCTGATACGAAGGAACTCATTACGCGCGGCGTCCGCAATCCGTCTCAGGTCGTCATAGTCGAAGCCATCGCCCGTGATGGCATAGAGGTTACCGAACGTGTCTCCGAACTCGTCATTGAAGAACGGACCCTGCGTGCCCTGTGGCAAGGTATGCCGGATGTCGCCCATCTTCTTGCGGACCTGGTACCACACATCCGGCACGGCACCCGGCGGTACATCCTCGCGCAGGTTGACCTTGACCTGCGTTTCGCCCGGTTTCACATAGGTGGACGTATAGTCGATCTCCGCAACCTCTTGCAGCTTGCGCTCGATCTTGTCGGTGACCTGGTCGGCCATCTGCTGCGCGGAGCTTCCCGGCCAGTACGCCTGCACAACCATGGTCTTGATCGTGAACTCGGGGTCTTCCTTCTGACCCAGGCTGCCATATGCGAGCGCGCCGGCCACTGACAACAGCAACAGCAGGAACGCGACCATCTGCTGGTGCTTCAGTGCCCATTCGGACAGGTTGATACCTTTCACTTCGCACCTCCCGCCCTGGCGACAGTCACCGCCTCGGCCACCTTCACCTGCTGGCCAGCCTGCAGCATGTGCACGCCGGCACTGACCACGGTCTCTCCGCCCGCCAGTCCCCCAACCACGATCACGCTGTCGTTCTGCGCTGCGCCCAGCTTGACTTCACGTGCGATCACCCGCGACGTCTTCGGGTCGACCACCCATACCTGGCGGCCACGCTCATGATCGACGATGGCGGTCAGCGGCACGCGGACTACGCCGCTGCCGTCCACGTCGGGTGCGATCACCGACGCTGTCATGCCTAACCGCAGCTCCGGATCCGCCTCCTGAATGGAAATGCGTGCCGAGTACGTTCTGGTGACGCCGTCCGCGTCCGGCGCGAGCTCGCGGAGCTTGCCTGTCCAGGACTTGTCCGGCTGCGCCCACACCGTAATCGTCAGTGTCGGCGCCTTGCGTAGTTCGTCGACGCGCGACTCCGGAATGCTGATCGAGACCTCGCGTTCGCCGTCTGCCGCGACGGTGGCGACCGTCTGCCCCGCTGAAACCACCTGGCCGGCTTCCGCATTGATTGCGCTGACCACGCCATCGCGGTCTGCTACGAGCGTGGTAAATCCGCGCATGTTGGCATTGAGCTGCTGGCGCGCCTGTGCCGAGCGCAGTTGTGCTTCCGCCTGGTTAAGCGCCAGCCGCTGCTGGTCCAGCTCGGCTTGCGAGGCAAAGTTCTGGGCGAGCAGTTGCTCAGTACGCTTGACGTCCACCCGCGCCTGGGCTACCCGGCCTCTTGCCGCATCAGCCTCCGCACCCGCTGCGGCTACCTGCAACGTTTCCTGCGTGGTGTCGAGCTGGAACAGCGGCTGGCCGCGCTTGACATGGCTGCCGACTTCCACCATGCGCGCGACGATCTTGCCGGCGGTGCGGAATCCCAACTGACTTTCGTAACGCGCACGAATCTCACCTGAATAGGTCGCACCGACCGACCCGGCGGTGCGTCCGGCGACCACTGTCCGCACCGGCCTCACGTCCTTGCGTTCGGGTTCCGGACCCGGGGTACACGCGGCCAGATGTGCCGCGATGATGGTAAGAGCTGCCGCTCGAAGGTTCCTGTTCAATTTCTGCGCTCCGCTAAGGTCCGTCGCTCGCCTGCGAGTCATCAGCGATCCACGTCACCGAGCCGGTCTGACCGGACTCGTGCTGGCGTCATTGACGGCAAGCCTGTTCGGGCTCTTCGCCCTTCCTGAGGATTCGAAGTCTACGTCATACTGACTTATGTGTCATGATGACGTACAATTTATTTTATTGTGTGAGGACGGGTCGACTTTGCGGTCCCGGACCGCATGAGACGAAGAACGCGCGCGGCCGAAGGCTGTGGTGCGCAACGACAACGGCATACGCAAAGTGATGCGACGGGTATAGGCCGAAGACGCAGGAAGACCGGCGCGCGGCGTTGTCGACGCATTAACCATGAGGAGGAAACAGATCAATGACCCCGATGCAGACGCAATTCGCAGCTGAAACAGGACCGTGGAAGACTGGCGACCACCGTCAGCGCGTTGCGGCAACACGGCGGCAGCGTATGCGCTCGCTGTTGCTGAACAGTGCGATGCGCCTGATGCTGGAGAACAGCGCCTCGACGCCGTCCATCGACGACATCATTTCGGCAGCACGGGTTTCACGCGGAACGTTCTACAAGTACTTTCCGTCGTCTGATGCGATCGTGCGGGAGCTTGTCGGGAAGATGGCTGAACAGTGGGTGCGGGCGGCCGACCCCATTGTGCGCGACCATGACGACCCGGCCGAGCACATCGCCAGGGGAATACGGCTGGCGTCGATCCTGACGGTACACCAGCCCGGTGTGGCTGGCATCCTTGGCCGGCTCGGATGGGCGGGCTACCACGCGCCGAATATGCTGGAGTTTGTCCGCAGGGACATAGAGGAAGGCGTTCGTCGCAATCGTTTCAAGCGCATGCCGATCGCCCTGGGCTTCAATATCGTTGCCGGCGCCGCAATGAGCGCAATGCAGAGCATGCTTGATACCGAATGCCGCGAAGACTTTTCGGAGCTCGCCGCTGCGGTGGCATTGCGCGCCCTGGGCGTGGAGGAATCAGCGGCCGATGCGATATCCAGGTCGCCGCTGCAGGCGAGCGAAGCGATGTTCGATGGCTTGCTCGCGGAAACGATCAGCGATGTGCCGTAGCGCTGGCTGCTAGTTGGAGGGCTCGGCCTTGGCGGCGAGCTTCTCCTGGGCTTTTTCGAGCAATGATTCCGGCGGAGCCACCAGCTTTGGCAAAGGCGCGGAGGTCAACCGTACCGCACTCGCTGCGGACACGCCAAGCGACCGCAACACCGCCCGCACAATCCGTTCGGGATAATCCCTGGCGGTTCTTCCCTTGGCCATGCGGTGAACGGCGATCAGCCCGGCGCCGGCCACCATGTCCAATGCCACGTCGGCCGAAGCCTCGTCAAACGTGCCCGTCTTCAGGCCTTCCTTGATATCCGAGGGCAGGTATTCGTAGACGGCAGCACCCTTGCCGCCGACCAGAAGCAGGCCCGTACCGGAAAGAAATTGCGCCACGACAGGATAGGAGCGCGCAAGGTGCAGGTATAAGCGCATACCCGTTGCAACACGCAACGCCGGGTCTTCGATATCGCCGACCACGCTCTCGATCATTTGCACCATGTCGTGACTGAGCGCGTCGCCGACAGCCGCCAGCAGATCCTCGTTAGTACGGAAGTAGTTGTAGAAGGAACCTTGCGAGACGCCAGCTGATGCAATGACTTCCGGGATCACGCTGGCTCCGACACCCCTTTGCGCAAAAACAATCATCGCGCTTTCAATGAGACGCTGGCGCATCCGTGCACGCCGTTCTGCGGCAACGCGAGGGCGGTGGTCTTTGGGATCAGGAACGGCAGGCATCTTCAGTTAGAGGACCTTATGTGACGAGGCGATTATATCAATACGCCGCTTCAACGCCGCCAACATGGAGTACGCCATGCTGGCAGCAGCGGCGCCCGTGCCCTTCTTATAACACACACAATGTCATGATGACACGTAAGTCATTATGTGGAAGAATACGGAACTCATGAAGGATTCCGGTGCGCGCACGCGCTGCTTGCCTCACGCAACGAGGCCGATCATTTTCCCCAGGACACCTGTGCATCAGAACCACGCCTCGCCGCCGGTTGCCATGCTGGATCCGCACAGGCTGTTGGCGTGCGAGCATTGCGGCGCGCTCCATACGCGCGCGGCGCTGAAGCACGACGAACGTGCCACGTGCCTGCGCTGCGGCGGCGCGCTCTATCGCGACAGTTCGCGAGCCTATCGCCGCTTGCTGCCGCTCGTGGTGACTGCCTTGATCCTGCTTTTTATTTCCAACGCGTACCCCATTGTCGCCATGGACCTCAAGGGTTCGCGCATGGAGACCACGCTATGGAGCGCGGTACAGGCACTCTACGCGGACGACATGGCGCCGGTGGCGATGCTCGTGTTCGCCACGACCATCCTGTTTCCGCTGGCCGAGTTGCTGATGATGTGCTATTTGCTCGTGCCGATGGCGCGGCAGCGCACGCCACCCGGGTTCGATCGCATCTTGCGCGGCATTTGCCGCACGCGGCCCTGGGGCATGATCGAAGTGTTCATGATCGGCGTGCTGGTTACGCTGGTGAAGCTGTCGACCGTAGCGCAGGTGGTGCCTGGCGTCGCGCTCTGGTCGTTCGCTGCCCTGGTGGTCGTACTCGCCGTCATCCTGTCGTTCGACCCGCGTGAACTCTGGCACCACCTCGATGCGCACGATGCAGATGACGTACCGGCCCGCTCGCTGGATGCCGCGCCGTGACCGCGCTTTACTCGCCCCACCCCACCGCGACCTCGCGCGGACTGCTGTCGTGCCACACCTGCGACCGGCTCAGTCCGATGACGCTCGAGGCCGAACCGTGTCCGCGCTGCGGCACCGTACTGCATCATCGCAAGCCGGCCAGCCTGGCGCGCGCCTGGGCCTTCCTGCTGGCCGCCTACCTGCTGTATATCCCGGCCAATCTGCTGCCGATCATGGTGACGCAGTCAATTTTCGGCACGCAGCGCGACACCATCCTGTCCGGCGTGATCTATCTGTGGTTGTCCGGCTCATACATGCTGGCAATCGTGGTGCTGATCGCCAGCATCGTCGTCCCGTTGCTGAAGATGATGATCCTGACCTTGCTGCTGCTATCGGCGCGCCGCGGATCGACCTGGCGCATTCGCGAGCAGACCAGGCTCTACACCCTGGTCGAAGTCATCGGCCGGTGGTCCATGCTCGATATCTTCGTGGTGGCACTGCTGGCATCGCTGGTGCGTGCCGGGGCGCTGGCCACGATTACGGCCGGTGCCGGAGCTCTGGCTTTTGCCTCGGTTGTCGTACTGACCATGCTCGCGTCACTGAGCTTTGATCCCCGTCTGCTGTGGGATGCGCTCGAGACCTCCCCCTCCCCCATCGAATTTCTGCACGCCAATAATGCCCGAACACGTTAACCATCCTCCTCCCAACGACATACCGCAGCCAGGACGCAAGCCCCGCGCGCGCTGGCTACCGTCCCTTGTCTGGGTAATCCCGATCGTTGCCGCGGTGGTCGGGCTCTCGCTGCTGGTCAGCACGCTTGCGTCGCGCGGGCCCGAGATCACTGTCACCTTCCGCACTGCCGAAGGCCTGACGCCAGGCAAGACTGCCGTGCGCTACAAGGATGTCGATATCGGACTGGTCAAGACAGCACGGCTGGCAGCGGACCGTTCGCATGTGATCGCGACGATTGCGCTGACCAAGGACGCCAAGAACTTCGCCGTGGCCGACACACGGTTCTGGGTGGTACGGCCCCGCTTTGCCATCAGTGGCGTGTCGGGACTGGAAACACTGCTATCGGGCGCATATATCGGCGTGGATGCCGGCAAGTCGGGCGAGACCACGCACAGCTTCACCGGGCTCGAAAATCCGCCGGTCATCACCACCGACGCCTCCGGCAGGCAGTTCGTGCTGCGTGCGCAGGACCTGGGCTCGCTCGACATCGGCTCACCGGTCTACTATCGTCGCGTGCGGGTCGGCCATGTGGTGGCGTACCAGCTCGAACCGAACGGCCGCGACATCACGCTGCGGGTCTTCGTCGACAAGCCCTATGACAAGCTCGTTTCCGCCGATACGCGCTTCTGGCACGCCAGCGGCGTCGACCTAAAGCTGGACGCGAACGGGCTGAAGTTGTCCACGCAGTCGCTGGCCAGCGTGATGCTTGGCGGCGTAGCCTTCCAGGCCCCGGACCACTTGACCGCGCATGCCGCGGCCGCTGAGAACACCGAGTACCTGCTGGCAGCGGACCAGTCCGAAGCCATGAAGGAGCCGGACGAGCTCGCCCCCGCACTGGCAGTGCTGAACTTCGATCAGTCCGTGCGCGGGCTGTCGCCCGGTGCGCCGGTCGATTTCCGCGGCGTGACCGTCGGGCAGGTACGCTCGATCGGTATCGAATACCAGCGTGACAAGAAGGCCTTCCGCATGCCCGTGGTGGTGGAACTCTATCCGTCTCGCATGGGTCTGCGCGAGAACGACGTGGCTGACGACACGCGCAAGCGCGCCATCGTGCATAGCCTGGTACAGCGCGGCATGCGTGCGCAGTTGCGCACCGGCAACCTGCTCACCGGCCAGATGTATGTGGCACTCGACTTCTTTCCGAAAGTGTCCGCGCCGGTTGATCTGGACCTGAACGCGTCCGTGCCTGAGCTTCCCACCACACCGGGCACCTTCGACGAGCTGCAGGCCAAGCTTGGCGACATCGTCACCAAGATCGGCAAGGTGCCGTTCGACCAGATCGGGCAGGATGCGCGCACGGCGCTAGTGTCGATGAACAAGATGCTCGTCAATGCGGACAAGCTCGTGGCCCAGGTCAATGGCGATGTGGCACCACAGGTGGTCGCCGCGCTGCAGGATATGCGCCGCACGCTCGCCACGGCCAATGGCGCGCTGGCGCCCGACGCCTCGCTGCAACAGGATACGCGCCGGATGATGCAGGAACTCACGCAAACAGCCGTCTCGCTGCGCATGCTCACCGATTATCTCGAGCGGCATCCCGAAGCGCTCCTGCAAGGCAAGAGGGAAGAGAAATGATGAAACGTCTGACGATGCTTGTTGCGCTGGCCGCCGCCACGACCCTGATGAACGGCTGCGCGTCGCCCGAGGCACGCTACTACACGCTGGCGGCCAGTCGCTCCGACGCCGCGCCGCCCGCGACCGCGCGAGCCAGCCGTAGCGGCGACCCGTTATGGATCGAAGTCACGCCGGTGCGCGTGCCGGAGCGCCTGAACCGCATTCAGCTGGTGGTGCGTGACGGCAACGGCGGTGGCCTCAAGCTGTCCGACACTTCGCGCTGGACCTCACCATTCCCCAACGAACTGCGCGATGCGCTGTCGCAGCAACTGCAGGCGTGCCTCGATACGGTGGATGTCTACCAGCGCGGCCTGTCGGCGACGCAGCGGGCATTTCGCGTGACGACCGATGTGATAGCCCTCGACGCCGACGTGGGCAAGCGGGCAGCGGCGACCATCGCCTGGACCGTGCGGCGGCTGCCGGACGGCAAGGTCCTGAGCGGCCGCACCGAAACGGAGGTGCCCGCGCCCGGGCCGGTGGAGGGCGTGGTGAAGGCGTACCGGGAGATCCTCGCGGCAACCGCGGCCGATATAGCGGTTGGCGTGCAAGCGCTTAACCGCTAGACGTGAAACGCTCCGCACCCGCTGCCACCGCGCCACATCTCGACGCTACCGGCTCCAGCCGGCCGACGGTAGACGCCTGCCAGCTGATAGGCCGCCCGTTCTTCTGGTGCATACTCCAATGTTCTGGATATCAGGCAACTGGAATGACGGACGAACGGACTACGGGGATTGAGCGGGCGGAGCTGTCCGCTGAACGGGGTGTTGCGCAATATCAGCGGCTGGCTTCGTTGCTGAGGTACCGGATCGCAAAGGGCGAATATCCGCTCGGCATGCTGCTGCCGCCGATCACGCAGCTCGCGGCTGACCTCGGCGTGGCCGTCGTCAGCGTCCGGCAGGCGTATGAGCTGCTTTCTAAGGAAGGGCTGATTCGTAGCCAGCGGGGTGTCGGCACCCACGTGGCTGCCCTGCCCGCCGCCACGGGCGACATCGAACTGGCGATCAACGATCCGTTCGCCGCACCTGCGGCGCTCGCCTTTGAGGTACTCGAAGTCCGGCGCCGCACCGGGGTGCCGCAGGAACTGCTCGGACCGGGCGACCAGTCGGACGGCGAATACGTCTGTGTCCGCAAGCTGCACACCTATTCCGGCGAGCCGTTCTGCTACGCAGAGATCTATGTGTTGGCCCCGGTCTTCGACGCCTTGCCCAAGGACACCGCCAGGAAGAAAAAGCTTCTCGCCGCGGTGCTCGATGAACTGGGCTCGCGCAGCAAACGTGTGCGACAACGCATGACCGTGATGCCGGCGGATTTTCCTCTGTGCGACATGCTGAAGATCCCGTTCGCCTCACCCGTCGCCAAGATGTCGCGGCGTCTTCTGGATGGCAAAGGCAGCGTGCTGTACGCAGGCGTCACTTGGTATCGGGGTGACCGCTACGTCTCCGAAATCGAGATCCCGGCGTCCGCATTGAAGGCGGTGCCCGCCATCACCGAACCCCAGCGGCGAGCGGCGAGCGAGCACAAATGAAGCGATAGGTCCTTGATCCGGTCCCTAGGGTAAACAAGGGGCAGAAAAAACCTTCCTCAGCCTCTAAACTTCTAACATTAGAACTTTAGGAGTATCCAGTGACATGCGGCCGGGCAGAGGTTAGCCAGGCTTCACCGTCGCGCTGGACGCTGCTATTCCTCGGCGCATTGCCGCCACAGCTCTGAGTTTCCCGCCGGACCGGCGTGACTCTTCCGTCTCATCAAAGGGCGGCTTCCTTCCACTGTTTCACATCCTCTGACAAACGGAGACAACTCATGAATGCAAGAATTCTCGAGCAGCCCACCACGTCCACCGGCGCCAAGCTGCCGCTGCCCGCCCTGCCGCAAGACAAGCTGCTGACCGTCAACATCGAGCAGATCCCGCTGATCAAGGACGTCTTTCCGGGCATCCACATCAAGCCGCTGCGCCTGGACCCGGAGCGCGGCGAGTGGGTCTTCATGGCTATCGTGGAACCCGGTTGTTCCCTGCCGATCCACTACCACACCGGGACGGCGCAGGTGTGGACGATTCAGGGCTGCTGGAAGTATCGCGAGTACCCCGACCAGCCGCAGACGGCCGGCTCCTACCTGTACGAACCCGGCGGCTCGGTGCACACCTTCTATACCCCCGAGGACAACACCGAGGACACGATCACCATCGCCTGGATCGAAGGCGCGCAAGTGAGCTTCAACGAGGACGGCACCTTCCACTCGCTCAATGACGCGCTCTCGATCCAGTACGCACTCCACACGCTCGCGGCGGCGCGCGGCATCGGACCGATGCCCTACGTCCGCGGCAACGGCTCCGACGTTACTGAGGAATAAAAAGGCGACTTTCCACCATGGCAGGCCGCTCGTCGGCCTGCGCGGTGCCGTTCCTCTGCTCCTTTGGAGACCAGCGTGTACGACACCGATCAGATCAATTTGTGACGATCCATCAATCCGCGCGATTGAGCGAGTGCAACATGAGAATGATCAAAGCCCACAGGATGCCGATACTGCCAATGCTGATTTGGCTTGTGTTGCTGGCGACACCGCTGGCCGCAAGAGCCTGGGAGCGCGGCAAGGTTGAGACATTCGCCACCTTGCCCGCGGGTGAGGCGCATCCCGAGGGGATCACCGTGGACCGCGAGGGCAACGTCTACGTCGTCACGGTGGCGGTGGAAAAACCCAGGACGAGCGAGGGCGCGCTGCTTGTGTTCGACCCGCAGGGCAAGCACCTGCGCACTGTCACCATCAAGGGCTCGAGCCGATTGTTGCTTGACCTCGGCTTCCATCCCCGGACGGGCCAGTTGCTCGTCGTCGACTACCTGGGCGCGAAGGTCCTGAGCGTCGATCCCAGGACGGGTGCCTCGACCGTATTCATGACGGTCAGCGGCAAGAACCCCGGCCTCGACGGGATGACGTTCGACCCCGCCGGAAACGTCTACGTGACCGACGCCCACCAGGGCATCATCTGGAAAGTCGGACCCGCCGGCGGCGAAGCGTCGGCATGGGTCACCAGCGCGCTGCTGAAGCCCACGCGGATACCACCGACCATCGGCGCCAATGGCTTGTCGTTCAACAACAAGAAGACGGCCTTGTTCGTCGCCAATACGGCGAACGACACCATCGTCAAGATACCGGTGACCGGGTCGACGCTCGAGCCCGGCACGCCTGAAGTCTTCGTCAACCGGATCGGCGGCGGACCCGACGGCCTGATCATCGACGAGCACGACAACCTCTGGATCGCGTGCAACCAGTCTAACGAGATTCTAGTGCTCGAGCCGACGCAGGGGCAGGTGATTGCCAAGCTCGGCGACTTCGGCGGCATCGATCGCAAGGGGGCGCCCATCGGCTTCCTCTGGTCGAACAGCCTCGTCTTCCATGGCGGCGACGTTCTTGTCACCAACCTCTCGCTCGATGTCGAGACTTCCCTTGCGCAACTCAGCGACGAGCTCGGCCTGGCGCATCTCAAGGACAAGAATCTGCGCACCATCGATGGGCCATGGGCGCAGCGGGTGAAGCTCCACACCGTCTCGAAAATCAAGAAGCGGATACCAGGGCTGGCCAGGCCGGAGGTCGACCGATGATCGATGTGTTGTTGCAAGCGCGATGTGGCGGCCAAGCGGCAGGCAACGGTGGCCTCCCGGCCAGCCGTCATACATTGCCCCACCGAGATGAAAGGGATATGAAGAAAGACCAGACAACGGGGCCGCTGGCCGGCGTGAAAGTCGTTGACATCACGTCAGTATTCATGGGGCCCTCTGCCACGCAGATGCTGGCTGACCTTGGCGCCGATGTAATCAAGGTCGAGGCGCCGGGCGGAGACAGTACGCGCGGCATAGGTCCCTGCGGCGATGAAAAGCTGGGGCCGCTCTTCCTTGGCCTGAACCGCAACAAGCGCAGCATCGTGCTCGACCTGAAAGCGCCCGAGGGGCGGGAGGCCCTGCTTTGCCTGGTACGGGATGCCGACGTGCTGGCCTACAACGTGCGCCCGCAGGCCATGCAGCGGCTGGGGCTGGACTATGAATCGCTCGCGGCCATCAATCCGCGCCTGGTCTATGTCGGCATGTTCGGCTTTTCGCAGCGCGGACGCTACGCGCCCCAGGCTGCCTTCGATGATCTGATCCAGGCCGCAACCGGCCTGCCGCTGGCCGTTTCGCTGGGCAGTGGCGACAGTCCGCGATACCTGCCAATCACCATCGCCGATCGCTCGGTGGGACTCTATGCTTTCGGCGTGATCTGTGCCGCCCTGTATGCGCGCATGAGCACCGGCAAAGGCCAGCGCGTTGATGTCCCCATGTTCGAGACCATGGTTCCCTATGTGATGGGAGACCACCTGTATGGCGAGACCTTCGTCCCGCCCAAGGGCGGCTTCGGCTATCCGCGCCTGCTCTCGCCCGAGCGGCGACCGTACCAGACCAAGGACGGACATGTCTGCTGCCTGATCTATCACGATCATCATTGGCGGGCCTTCCTCGAGGTCATTGGCAAGCCGGAGGTGTACGACACCGATCCGCGCTACGCCAACATCAACACCCGCACCGCCAACATCACCGAGCTGTATGCCATGGTCAGCGACGAAATGGCCAAGCGCACCACCGAGGAATGGCGCACCCTGCTCAAGGACGCCGATGTTCCGGTCTTTCCGATGCACACATTCGAGTCGCTGCTGGACGATCCCCATTTGCAGGACATCGGTTTCTTCAGCGAATCGGACCACCCGGCCGTCGGGCGTATCCGGGAGATGGCGGTGCCCAGCGAATGGCATGGCACCCCACCGACCAGCCGCCGCCATGCACCAAGCCTGGGTGAGCACAGCCGCGAGGTACTGCGTGAGGCCGGCTACGACGACGACGCCATCGATACGCTGTTCGCGTCTGGCATCTCCAGGGATGGGTCACAAGTGCAACGCACCGAAGGAGAAACTCCGCATGAATGATGAACTGCTGAGCGAGGTCCGGGACGCAGCACTCTACCTGACCATCAACCGGCCGGAGCGCCGCAATGCCATCACGCCGGGGGTGCTGGAGGGACTTCGCGACGGCATCCTGCGCGCCAATCGCGACGCCGACATCCGCGCTGTGGTCATTACCGGAATGGGCGAGCAGGCGTTTTGCGCCGGCGCCGATCTGCAGACCGGCAAATCCTTTGCCTTCGATTACGCCGAGCCCTACCTGGGGATGGCGGACCTTTTCCGCTGCGCCAGGCAGTCGACGGTGCCGCTGATCGCCCGTGTCAATGGCGCCTGCATGGCGGGCGGCATGGGGCTGATGGCGATGTGCGATCTGGCGATAGCCAGCGAAGGTGCCCGCTTCGGCCTGCCGGAGGTCAAGCTGGGCTTGTTCCCGGCGCAGGTGCTGAGCGTGCTGCAGCACCTGGTGCCGCGTCGCACGCTCACCGAATTGTGCCTGTGCGGCGAGCCACTGTCCGCGCGGGAAGCGCTGACCGCGGGGCTCATCAACGATGTCAGCGACGATCTCGACGCCAGGCTGGACCTGCTGCTGACCCGCCTGCGGAACAATTCGCCCGCCGCCATCCGTCGGGGGCTGTACACGCTCAAGCATATGGAAACCATGTCGTTCGAGCAGTCCATGGCGTTCACGGAAAGCCAGATCGGGCTGTTTGCACTGACCGAGGACGCGCGCGAAGGCCAGCTGGCATTCCGCGAGAAGCGCCAGCCCGAGTGGACTGGCAGATAGGGAGATGGGAATGGACGCGAAAACGGTACGCATTGGCGGGGCTTCCGGGTTCTGGGGCGACAGCAGCGTTGGCGCGCCACAGCTTGTGCGCCACGGCGATATCGACTACCTGGTGTTCGACTACCTGGCCGAACTGACCATGTCGATTCTCGCCGCCGCCCGATTGCGCAAGCCGGAACTGGGTTACGCCACCGATTTCGTGACGGTGACAATGAAGGCCCTGCTCGGAGAGATTGCCGAGCGTGGGATTCGCGTGGTCAGCAATGCCGGCGGCATGAACCCGCACGGGTGTGCGCAGGCCATTGCCGCGCTGGCCGCGGAACAGGGCCTGACGCTGCGCATCGCCGTGGTGGAAGGCGATGACGTGATGCCGCTGCTTCCACAGCTGCGCGAAGCCGGTGTGCAGGACATGCAGAAAGGCCGACCCCTGCCGGAGAAGGTGGTCAGCGCCAACGCGTACTTGGGAGCCTTGCCGATCAAACAAGCGCTGGACCAGGGCGCCCAGATCGTCATCACCGGACGCTGCGTGGACAGTGCCGTGACGCTCGGCGTGCTGATGCACGAGTTCGGTTGGCAGGCGGACGACTATGACCGCCTGGCGCAAGGCAGTCTGGCCGGCCACATCATCGAGTGCGGGTGCCAGGCGACGGGCGGCTTGTATACCGACTGGGAAAGCGTCCCGGACTGGCACGACATCGGCTATCCGGTGGTCGAGTGCCGTGCCAACGGCACCTTCCTGGTCGGCAAGCCGCCCGCCACCGGCGGACTGGTCAATACCGCCACGGTCGGCGAGCAGGTGCTGTACGAGATCGGCGACCCGGCCACCTACCTGCTGCCAGACGTCACCTGCGATTTCACGCAGGTAACCCTTCGGCAGGCCGCACCGGACGTGGTGGAAGTCAGCGGCGCGCGCGGGCGGGCCCCGGGCAATGCCTACAAGGTCTGTGCCACCTACGTCGACGGCTTTCGCTGCAATGCACAGCTTTCCATCGTCGGCGTCGACGCGGTCGCCAAGGCAGAACGCACGGCGCAGGCGATCCTTGCCCGCACGCGCAAGCTGTTCGCGGAGAACGGGTGGGGAGACTACAGTCGCACCCACATTGAGGTGCTGGGAGCGGAGTCCTGCTTTGGGCCACATGCTGCCGTCCGGCACACCCGCGAGGCGGTGATGCGGCTGGCGGTGATGCATCCCGAGAAGGCGGCGCTGGAACTGTTCGCGCGGGAAATCGCCGCGGCGGGGACCAGTTGGGCGCCGGGCACGACGGGCTCGGCTGGCGGGCGTTCCAGTCCCTCGCCATCGATCCGCCAGTATGCATTCCTGCTCGACAAGAGCGCCCTGACCCCGGCGGTGGTGATGGACGGCGTACGCAGCGGCGTCACCGTTCCTTCGGGCAGCCCGGCGGCACCGGTCGCGGCCGCAGCACCTGCAGTCGCTGAACCAACGGGCGCCGGCCCTGCGGAACACGATACCGTCGAAGTTCCGCTGATACGGCTTGCCTATGGCCGCAGCGGCGACAAGGGGGATACCTCCAACATCGGGCTGATCGCCCGCCGGCCGGCGTACCTGCCCGTGCTGCGGGCCGAAGTGACGGTGGCGCGCGTGGCGGACTGGCTTGGGTACCTGGTGAAGGGGCCGGTGACATGCTACGAACTGCCCGGCTTCGACGCCATGAACTTTGTCTGCGAGTCAGCATTGGATGGCGGTGGCATGGCGTCGCTGCGCAATGATCCGCTTGGCAAGGGCATGGCGCAGATCCTGCTGACCATGCCGGTGCGCGTGCCGCGGGAGTTGTTGTCATGACGAGCAATGCGTCCAACGCAGCTGCCAACGAGGGCGTCATCCTCGCCGACGACGGCATCGGCGGCGTGACGCGATATCGACAACTGGCCAGCGTCATCCGGCACAAGATCGTTTCGGGCGAGTACCCGGTGGGCATGCAGCTGCCAACCGTGGACAGCCTCGCGCAAACCTACGGGATCGCCAAGGTCACCGTGCGCCAGGCCTTTGCTGCGCTGACGGAAGAGGGGCTGGTCAGCAGCCAGCGCGGTCGTGGCACCCACGTCATGAAGCAGCCGCCAGCACCCGGAGAAGGCCTGCGCTCCGCCATCAATGACGAATCGGCCCATGGCAGCGAGCTGGAAATCCGCATCCTGGAAATGCGCGAGGGCGTGGCGCTGCGGCCGGGGCTGGCCCGCCGCGGCACGCCGCTGGACAGCTATGTGATGGTCCGCAAACTGCATTTGCATGGCGGCACGCCATTCTGCCTGATCGAGGTGTATGTGGCCTCGTCAGTCTTTGCCCGCTTTCCACGCGGTGGCGAAAAGCACCACAAGCTCGGTCACCTGCTGCGCCAGGTGGAAGGCGACCGCCTTGGCATGATGCAGCAGACCATGACGGTCGAGCCGGCCGACTACATCCTGGCACGCGATCTCGCCTATGGCTTCGGGGCGCCAATCGCCAGGATCATTCGATCGACGCTGGACGTCGACGGCAATGTGCTCCTGGCAGGGGAGTTCTGGTATCGCGGTGATCGTTTCATCCTGGATGTGGAGATGCCAGCCAAGCTGACCGAGCACTACCCGGCGCTGGCCATCCCCGACAGCCGCCGCTGAGCGCGACAGCCTTCACCATTCGAGAAAGGAGACATCGGAATGACATCACCCTTTGTACGGAGGGCCACTGACGTGGCCGCATACGCACCGGCCAACCACACGGGAACGGCGAACCAGCGCATCATCGGCAAGGAGACTGTCGGCGCGCGCCGGCTCGAGGTCCTGCTGGGCACGATATCGCGGGGCCATGGCGCGTTGCCGCATGCACACCCGAACCTCGAGCAGGCGTCGTTCCTGCTCGCCGGCGAGGGCCTCGGCGAACTACCGGGAAAGCAGCGCGTCTTGCGCGCAGGGGACTGGAGCTTCAATGCGGCCGGCGTCTTCCATCGCTTCGAGGTCATCAGCGACGAACCGGTGCAGGTAATGGTGGTCTACGCGCCGCCGTACAGCGAAAACCCGAACGCAGCAGTGACTGCGACCGGCCCGGACGATCCGCGCCTTCAGGCCGGTGCCGCCGATGTCCGCGACGTTCCCGCCAGCACCGAATCGATCGAGCTGCCGCACTATCGTGGCGCGCTCGCCAGGCCGGTCATCACACGCCAGACCGTCGATTCCCGGTTTCTCGACATCTACATGGTCGATCTTGCTCCCGATGGCGGCGCCGAGCCGCACAGGCTTGGCGAGACCGAGCAGGTGCTCTTCGTGCGTGGCGGCACGATTCACGGTCGCATCGAAGGAGAGCGCTTTGCCGCCGGGACTGGGGAGTGGGTCTACGTTCCCGACGGTGCGGAGCTCAGCCTCGAATCGGCAGACGGGACGTGCGAGCTGATTGTCATTCGCGCACACGATCCGCTGTCCTGACGCAAGCGCGGCCAAGTCAATCCATCAGATCCCGGGATGCGGGAGGAGACAAGATGATCCAGCGATTTCCCCGGCGACGCATGCTCGCCCTGCTGTCCGGACTGGCAGCTGCTTGCGCGGCCCCGCAATGGGTGTGGGCAACCGGCCCGAACGAGTATCCGGAAAAACCAATTCGTGTCGTGGTGCCGTTCCCTGCAGGCAGTGGCACGGACAACATCGCGCGCTACATCGCGCGGACCATCACTGCCCAGACCGGACAGACCGTCGTCGTGGAAAACCGCCCCGGTGCCAACGGGTTCATCGCGGCCACGGCGGTCGCGACGGCGCCCGGAGATGGGTACACGATGCTCATCACGACAAATACCACCCACGCGGCCAATGCGTCCCTGTTCAGGAAGCTGCCCTATGATCCCATCAAGGACTATGCGCCGGTTTCGCTGATCGCCAAGAGCGGATTGGTCCTGGTGGTGCCATCCGACAGCCCCGTGCAGAAGGTGGCGGAACTGACCACGCTGGCGAAAAGCCGGCAAGGCAAGATGACCTTCGCCAGCGGCAGTTCTTCCACCCGGGTCGCCAGTGAGCTCTACAAGATGATGAGCGGCGCATCGGCACTGCATGTGCCCTACAAGGGCGTGCCGCAGGGCCTGACCGACTTGATGGGCCACCAGGTGGACTTCATGATTTCCGACATCAATCCCGCCCTGCCCCTGATCCAGAACGGCAAGCTGCGCGCGGTCGCCGTGACCACGTCCAGCCGCCATCCCCTGCTCGGCAATGTCCCGACCATGGCGGAAAGCGGCCTGCCAGGGTACGAGATGACGGCCTGGGTTGCTGCCTTCTTTCCTGTCAATACGCCAAAACCGGTCGTCGCGCGGATGAGCCAGCTGATTCGACAGGGATTGACGAACCCGGCGGCTACCGAATACTTCAGCCGGACAGGAGGCCAACCCTCCCCATCGACGCCAGAAGAGCTGGCCGCGTTCGTGCGCGGCGAGACCGTGAAATGGGCTGAGGTGATCAAAGCCGCCGGCATTCAGCCGGAATGACCGGCGCCGTCGGGGAGCGCCGGGAATACTCGGCCGGCCCCCTGGCGGCAGTCAGAACATCCGGATCAGTCGGACCTGGGTAAAGTTTCCGTGCTTGGCATTGCGCGACGATGTCGTCGCCATGTACTGCACGGTCAATGCCACATCGACCAGCGGGATCATCGTCGTGAAGAACGCCCCCAGGTTGTTGGAACGGAGACGGCTTGCGCCCAGCGGATTGTTCTCGTCGTCCTGGTACTGCTGGATCCGGATCCCATGCACGCCCACCACCCCGATCGGCGTTTTGTACCCGGCAGCCAGCTCCACGCCGAACCAGTTGCCGCTGCGTACATCGTTGTCCCGGTTGCGGCTGTTCAGGCCCGCGGATACCTTGGCCGCGAAGGCCAGGTTCGATGTGGGCAGGTAGGCCACCTGGATGGCAGGGCGCACCGTGTAGAAGTTGCCGTTGCCGATATCCGGGCCGGCGTCGGCGCTGTACTTCCCCGTCGGCACCACCAGCGCAGCGCTGCCCAGCACCCGCAACTTGTCGCCCACGTAGTGCCAGCCGGCGATGAGCTCGACGTCCCCGAGACCGCTGACGTCGCCGCTTTCGCTCGCGCCCTGCGCCTTGAGTGCGCCCTGGTACTGGCTGCTGAATTGCCCTTGCACGGCGCTCTGCACGTCGGCCGGAACCGCGGGACTCCAGTTGAGCACCGGCGTGGCGCCGCTCGTGCTGATTGACTGAGATTTCCTGGCGAATGGAACGTCGACGGCAAAGGCCAGCCGCCCGCCGCCATACTGCTCGCTGGTGATATAGCCGAGCACGAGGTCCCAGCGCGTCATGGTGCCGGAGGCTGGAATCTCTACCGTGCCACGCGAATAAGAGGGATAAAGGGCCGACGGCGTCGGCTTGGGCAAGGCAACGGTGCCCCCCGGAAGGCTCTGGGTCAGCTGCCCGCCATCGTCCCCGGTCACCTTGCTGACACTGACGTAGGTGGCGGCGAGCGCGCTGATAATGCCGGTCTGGTTGGGCGGCGCAAACATCTCGCCGCCCAGGCTACCGGCGAGGTTGTAGCGCGGCTCGAAGCCCTCCGCCCCCCATCCCGCGCAAGACCACGCAAGCATGGTCCATGAAACGACGGAGCGAAGCGCGTCCGCTGTTCTCGTTGCCATCTTTGTCTCCTCCGGCATCAAAGCCGTTTTGCTTTATTTTTTGACGAGCCAGGATCGACCCTTGCCTCGACCGGGGCCGGTGTGTTCGCCCGCGGTTATCGCGGGATGCCTCTGGTCGGACGGGGCGTCATCGCCAGCACATCGCTGGCGCGCGGGGGCGCACGCCAAAGCGAAAAGGTCAGACCAATGTCAGCCTGCGGCGCGCAACGCACGCGCCATGCCGTCTGGCAAGGGGCTTCCCTCTCCCAGCATTGCCAGCGACTCTCGGACGATGTCGTCGACGGCTTCGAGCGGGCCGTCGTGCAGCACGGTGCGGTCGGGACGCACGACCGCGATCCAGCCGACGGGTGCAGCCCCCGGGATAAGCTGGTCCGACATGTCCTCCCAGGAATGTCCGTCCTGCCGCTCGTGCGCCTGCTGCGGCCCATGCTCGCCTTGTCCGCAATGGCGCAGCTGCATGATGGCGCCGCCTGCCTGCCGCCATGCCGCCAGGAGGCTACGGTCGAGCATCGGCGCGGGATCGCAGCCGAATCCCGCCAGCACGAGCCGCGCCCCGAGCGCATCGTCGCTCGGTACGATGGGTGCCCCCGGCCCGCGGCGCACAAGCGCTTGCGGCAGCAGACCGCCGCGCACCAGCCTCGCGCGCGTCTTGCCGCGCTGGAACAGGCCGCGCCTGAAACGAGCCGGCGGCTTGATCTTCAGGTCCTCGAAGAAGGCTCGAGCCCAGGGCATGCGCTGCATCAGCGCCATCGCGCCATGGACGGCAAATGCCGCCAGCCGGTTGCGCGGCATCACCAGCCGGCCCATCAGGAGCGCCAGGTTGATGATGGAGCGGGCGTGTGGGCGCCGCTCGGTGTCGTAGGTTTCAAGAATGGCGGGCGTCGCCCTTCCCTGCACGACCCAAGCGAGCTTCCAGCACAGGTTGGCCACGTCGCGCAGCCCGGCGACGAGCCCCTGGCCGACGAAGGGCGGCGTGATATGCGCGGCGTCGCCCACCAGGAACGCCCTACCCTTGGAGAAACGATCGACGATGCGCGCATGGAACCGGTAGACCGCTGTGCGCTCGATCGTGATGTCCTCCGGCTTGCACCAGGGGGCGAGCAGCTCGCGGATCTTGTCAGGCGATTCCATCTGTTCACGCGTCTCGCCGGGCTGCAGCATGAACTCCCAGCGTTGCCTGCCGCCCGGGGCAACCATGTGCGGCGTAGGCCGGCGCGGGTCGCACAGGAATTCGACATGGTCGATCGGGTTGGGCACGTTCAGGGCGTCGACGACCAGCCAGTCCTGCGTGAAGGTCTTGCCTTCGAAGGCAAGGCCGGCGTGGCGCCGCACGAAAGAATTGGCGCCGTCCGCGCCCACGATATAGCGCGCGCGCACGGTGGCCGTGTCACCGCCGGGAAGACACACAGTGGCGCGCACCGTTTCGCCGTCGTCGTCAAAACCGGTGAGATCGGCGCCAAGCGCGATGCTCACGCAGGGATAGCGGCTCAAGCGGGCGCGCAAGGCGCGTTCGAGATCTGGCTGATAGAACGTGACCAGTCGCGGGTGGCAGTCCATGGTGCCGGCTGTGTTGGCACGCGCGTATCTGCCGAACAGCGGCGAATGCATCTGCACCTTGGCAATGGCCAGCGTTTCGAACGCGCCTTCCTCGAGCCCTGCCATCTGCAAGATGCGCAGCGCTTCGTTATCGAGCACGATGGCCCGGGGCGCGGTGAAAATATCAGCGGCCTTGTCGATGGCCAGGGTACGGACGCCGTAGCGTCCCAGCAGGTTGGCCGCGGTGGCGCCGACCGGGCCTAGGCCCACCAGCAAGACGTCGACCTGCTCGGGCAATGTGGTATTCATGAGCGGTTTCTCTACGGGAGGGGACTCGGCGCGTTCACACCGGGCCGTTGAAGTCGAGCGGGAACGGAAACCGTCCGAGCAGATCCTGCGCGCGCGCGACGTCCGGGGCGGGGCATTGGACGAAGGCGACGGTGCCGCGCCGGATATCCGGCCCCACGCGCACGCTGGCGGCCGTGCCGGCCTGCGCCAGGATCTCTCGGAACACTTGCCCGGCAGCGCGCATGCGCAGCTCCGCCCGGGCCACCTTGCCGACGGAAGTCAGCGGCATCTCCTGCAGGATGTCGATGCGCACCGGCACTGCAGCGCGTTCCGGCACGAGGTTGCGCGCGGCCGCCAGCAATTCGTCGGCAGCCGGGGTGAAGCCTGGCTTGAGCGTGACGTAGGCGACTGGCAACTCCCCGCTGTGCGCATCCGGCTGGCCGACCGCGGCCGCCATTGCCACGGCCGGATGCTGCAGCAGCGCGTCCTCGATCATCGCCGGATCGATGTTGTGGCCGCCGCGGATGATCAGTTCCTTGGCACGGCCGGTCAGATGCAGATAGCCGTCGGCATCGAGATGGCCGAGGTCGCCGGTATTGAGCCATCCCGGCTTGAGCCAGATGCCACCATTGTCTTGCTCGCGCAGATAGCCAGGAAACACATTGGGGCCGTTGATGCCGATGACGCCGGTTTCGCCCGGCGCGCAAGGCTCGGTGGCGTGGCCGGAGCCGTCGACCTTCCAGGCGCCGATTGCCTGGTGCGGCAGGCGCAGGCCGACCGTGCCGAGGCGACGTTCGCCCTGCGGCGGATTGAGGGCCGAGACGCACGCGCCTTCGGTCAGACCGTAGCCCTCGTACAGCGGAATGCCAGCGGCGGCTTCGAAGCGCCGCGCGACCTCGGCCGGCAGCGGCGCGGCGCCGCAAAAGGCGAAGCGCAACGACGCAATGTCGGCGCCTTCCCGCGGCAGATCGGCCAGCGCGGCGTAGATCGTCGGCACGCCGCTGAAGCTGGTGGCGCGGAACCGTTCGACCAGCTTCCAGAAGTTCGGCATCACGCCCTGGCCCCGATAGCCGGCGGGCGTCAGCATCACGACCTCCCAGCCGCCATGGAATGCGGCAAGGCCGGTGATCATCGCGCCGTTCACGTGGAACAGTGGGAGGCCGCACAGGATCGTGTTTGGCGACGGGATCAGCGCCTTGAGCATCGACGCGACGAAGACTTCATTGAGATGCGTGTGCGTCGCGACTTTGGGCAGGCCGGTAGTACCGCCGGTATGGAAATGCGAGCAGAGGTCAGTCGCCAGGATGCGGCGCTTCGAAACCAGCGTGTCCGACGGCTCGGCCGCCAGCGCCTGGTCGAAGCCGACCATCTTCACGTCCGCGCGGCATGGCCTTGACGCCGTGTCGAAGGCCGCGTCGACCCGCGCACGCTGCGCGGCAGGAAGATACGGCGCAGCGCTGACGACGAACAGGGTCCGCACCGATGGGCAACGGTCGGCCACGGCGACGGCTTTGTCCCACAGCGCGCTGTCGGAGACCGGGGCGCAGGCGACCAGCGCTTGCGCGCCTGTCTCATTGACGATGGCGGCGACATAGTCGACCTCCAGCATCGGGTTGATGGGACTGGCGATGCCGGCAGCCTGCGCGCCCAGCAAGGCGTAATGGGTCTGGGGCAGATTGGGCAGCAGCAACGCCACCGCCGTGCCGGTGGTAATGCCGGCGCGGTGAAAGGCGTTGGCCGCTTGCGTCACGCGCGCCTTGAGGGTTGCGTAATCGACGACAAAGTCTGGCGCGTCAGCCTCCCCGGTCATGACGAAGCGCAACGCGGTCTTGTCCGGATGACTGTCGCAGGCACGGCACAGCAGTTCGTAGGTGTTCTGCGCGGGCAGTTTTTCCTGCCAGGGTGTGCGTTCGAATTCGTCGATATCGGCCTGGGTCCGGATGCCGCCGGTACGCGTCCCGCGGTCGTTTATGTTATGGGGCATGCTTGTCTCCTTGTTGTGGCGCTGTCTTTTTCTAGAGTTCCCCTGGCAGCAGGACGGCCCGCCGGGGTTGGCCTTGCCCGACGTGCAGGAACGCCTGCCCGGCCTGGCTGAGCGCAAAAGTCTTAACCTCGGCGGGCGCCAGCGCCGCCGCGCAATCGGCCAGTGCCTGCAGGGCCGAAGGGTTCGGGCGGAAGGTCGTCCACCCATAGCGCGCGCCCTTCGGTATCAGCCCGCGTTTGCCACGCTTGCCAACCAGCGTGGCCACCCCGCCTCTGAACAGTCCCAGCCGGTCGAAGTTGCCAAGCAGCGGATGTACCGTGGTCGCATGACCGGCCGCGTCGGGCGCCAGCCTGCGCAGCAGGTCCGCTTCGTCATCCCAGTTGGCGAAATTCAGGGTGGCGGCGAAATGCCGCGGCAGGCTCGCCAGCGACTGGCGGTGGCGATCGACGAGTACGTCAGCGCCAGCGGCCAGGCAGGCAACGAGTCCTTTACCTCCGCCGACAGCGGTAACACTCGCTCCCAGCCTGCGCAGCAACCAGACCGCGATCTGGCCCAGGCCACCGGTCGCGCCGTGCACGAGCACGGGACGCCCGTTCACGGTCTCGCGGCAGATCCCGGCGTCGGCGAACGCGCGCGTCACGGTCAGGAAGTTGTACGGTAGCGTCGCCAGGGCGGCGGCCGGGATGGACGACGGCATCAGGCGAGCGTGTTCGGCGCGCATGGCGACATGGGTGGCATGCGTGCCCGCACTCGATGGCGGCTTGGCGCCGAACACGGCATCGCCTTCGCGCAGCCCGGTCACACCCTGGCCCACCGCGCAAACCGTCCCGACAAAATCGTTACCGAGTATGAGAGGCATGCGCGCCGCGCCCATCAGAGAGAAAAGCCTGCTGCCGTAGCCGCCGCGGCGGCGCACATCGATGGGATTGACCGCCGCGGCCTCAACTTGCACCACGATCTCGCCCTGGCGCGGCCGCGGGCGGGGCGCCGGGCGCAGCCGCAACGCGAACGCATCGCCAAAGCCGTCGATGGCGGCGATATAGCTGTCGCTCATGCCGCCACCACCCGATTGCGCTGCTCGCCCAGGTCGATGGCGCCGTCGTCGGTGCGGATCGAAGCGGTCATGATGTCGCCCGGCCGCAGGTAAGCCGGGTTGGACAAGCCCTTCTTGATGAAGAGGCGCCACTTCGCACTCTCGGACAGCAAATGCCGGAACACCCACATCGCCAGCTTGCCAGGCGCACGGGCGGCACAGCCGGCCGGCGTGCCGGTGGCGATCAGATCGCCGGCTTGCAGGTCGTGCAGCGCGGACATCTCGGTAAGCGTCTGGTGCGGCTTGAAAATCATGTCGCCGCAATAGGCGTCCTGGCGGGGCTGCCCGTTGACATGCAGCTGCATGCGGAACGCGGGCCAGCGCCGCCATTCCTCCTTGTCCAACAGCACCAGGAAAGGCCCGACCGGGCCGAAGCTGCGGTAGCTCTTGCCCTTGTAGAACTGGGCCTGCGGCAGCTGGACGTCGCGCGCCGAAATGTCGTTGACGATGGTCACGCCAGCGAGGTACTCGTGCAGCTGGTCCGGCCCGACCTGGACCGCCTCGCTCAGCGGCTTGCGCACCACGAGACCAAGCTCGATTTCGTAGTCGAGCAGATGCACATGCGCCGGCCGCACCACGTCGGCGTCGGCGGGCGCAAGGCAGGACGGGGCCTTGGTGAACAGGGTGTTGAAGCCGATCTTGTCAGGGTCCATGCCGGACTCACGCACATGGCTGGCGTAGTTGATGCCCTGGCACAGGAACTGGCGGTCAGACGTGACCGGCGGCAGCAGCGTGACGGCGTCGAGCGGCAGCGTGGCCTGGCCGGGGGTGCTGCGCCACGCGGCTTCGAGGCCGTTCGTGACGAAGTCGGCGGTGCTGGCAGAGCCGCAAGACAGGGGCGCGATGCGGCGGTCGTGGACCACACCCCAGCAGGGTTCGCCGCCGTGGAGATATCGGACGACTTTGACGGACATTTGCTTTCCTTGACGTGAGGGGGTTCGTAGAGGGGCGGATGCGCAGGCTCAGAGCCAGGGCCGCGCCTGGGTCATCACGCGGCCAAGCAGCTTCAGCCGCGCGGCCGAGAGCCGGCCGGCGCGCAGCAGCCGCGCAACCCGGAACACCGTGGCGAGATTGCGCTTGACACCCATGCCGGCGGGGACGTCGTCGCCCCATGCCCAGATGCCGGACATTTCCAGCGGCACGTAGTGGGTTTCCCGGTCGGCGGTGAAGACATCACCGTCGGCGTAGTGCTCGAATTCCATGCCGTCCGGATCGAACCAGTAATCGAACAGCTGACTGCCGAGCACATGGCGCCCGATACCCCACATATGGCGGTGGCCATTCGCGCGCAGCACGTTGTTGCCCTGGCCGAGCGCGTCGAGGTCGAGCACTTCGTATGCGCTGTGCTCGTATTTCTCCTCGATGCCGCCGGCGAGCACGAAGGCGTGATGGTCCGCGGGCGTGCTGCCGAGGTCCAGGCGGAAGAAGCAGAGATTGGGAGACCCGTCCTCCAGATACTGGACATCGGTCGGGATCAGGCCGAGATGACGCATATACCAGCGCGCCATGCCGGGAAAGTCGACGGTCTGGAGCACGACGTGGCCGAGCTTGACCACGGCCGCGGGCTCCAGCGGCGGCCGGACCGTAGCATTCACCCGCCGAAGCTGTCCCGGGTCGTTGGTGAGCGAATGCAGCGGGTCCCGCAATGGCAGCGGGTCGACCGGCTGCTGGCCGGTCACCAGCCACAGCAAGTTCCCGGCGGGGTCGGTCAGTTCGACGCCGGCGCCGCCGCCCGGAATCTCGTCTGCCTGGAGGCGGCGCGCATTCGCGTTGGCCTCGAGGTAGTCCAGGTCTGCCTCGCTGCGCACCGAAAAGGCCGCGCCGACATAACGCGAGCGCTGCCCTGGCGTCGCGAGCATCAGGCACGGCTGGGGGCCGGCGCCGCGCATCAACAGCCGGCTGCCGGTGCGCGACACGCAATGCATGCCGAAATCCGTCAGGAAGGTCTGCGTCGCGCGCAGGTCGCGCTTCTCGAACATCAGGAAGGCAAGCGCCTGGGCCTTGACCAGGGCTTCGGGCCGGTCGAGCTTCTGGACGAAGGCAGGCAGCGCACTTTCGGGGAAAGCCGGCGGCGTGCGCAGCACGCTGCGGGGCGGACGGGTCATGGCGTCTCCAATGGCCGGGCGCCGCCATAGGTGGCACCCGATGTTTTGACGACATTATCGTCATCCTGACGTTTTAGTCAATATCAAAGAGACGAGCAGACCTTTGTCCGCAGCCGCTTGCGACGTGTGCTTCATTCGGCGTGATTCGTGGGCGGCCCGCGTTATTGTGATGCTGTTTCGTCAAGCTTTTTCTCTCACAACACCAAGGCAAAAGGCCAATTGCGGCAACGGTTTGCGAGCAGCCACGCAGTGGCTTCATGGCTTGACCAGCGGTCAGGAGCCAACTAGGCGCCGGTAGACGGAAATCGTAAGGTCCAGCGCTTGGCGCTAGGCCTGAGTGGTGAAATCGATAGACACAAGGGACTTGAACAATTTGAGCCTTCGGGGGGGAAACGCCCGAAGTGAGGCCCGTCAAAGTCGGCGAGAGCCCTGGATGCTGCAGCATCCGAGCCAACGCCGAGCCAAGCTGCGGATTTCGGTGAAGGTGTAGAGAGCAGACAGCGGGCACCGTTCGCAGCCATCGCGGAGAATAGTGCCGAGCACTACGGCCAGCTGCCGAGGGCCCCAAGCTCATCGATCGCCGGCCTCGCTGGCGAACTGCGCATTAGACCTTGCGTAGCAAAAAGGGGGCCGAAGCCCCCGAGATCAGAGCAGGCCTCGCTCGGCGAAGTAATGGGACTGTTGCGACATGATCGTGTTCCGGTTGCTCGGGCGGAATTGCCCGGAACCGGCGCCAGCACGGCGCAGCGCCAGCCGTCAGAGGGTCGAGGACGGCCACGGCCGCAAGCGCCTAAGGCACGCAGCCCTTGACGGCGAGAACGTCGTGATACGGTGAAGGAAACAGCAAGACCGCTCTCCCCCCTTCGGCAGAAACCGCGGACTGGCAAGCGCAGCGCGCAGGGCCGAAGGCGTCAGCCCTCAATGGGGACCTCGCTTCGACCTCGATATCTCCCTAGGCGGCATCGGCCAAGGCTGCGCAAAGTGCGTCTGCCATGTCGCGAATCCTTACCCCTAATCCACAAATTAGCTATGCTGCTACGCCCACACCAATCATCCGCCGGCGGCGATGGCCTGAGGGAAAGTCTATGGCAAGCTTTGGGCCCGCCGCCTCGACGGCGCATGAGCGTGGCGAGCCAGTCCAAGCTCGGAGAGATCTGGCCCAGGACGACAAGCCCTCTCCGAAGCCCGCGAATTTACTTCGGATCCACATCCCGCCGGATAGCTGTGCCTCGCCAGAGGCGAGAGGCGCGGCCCGCATCCCCGACGGCAGCGCGCCGGGATGCACTTGCTAGCGTCGCGGAGATCGAACATCGCGCCGCGCAATAGTTGTTTAGCGCGCTAACACGATCAGCCAGGCAGGAAAGCTGCGGCCTTCAGGCGCGCAAGGAGGCCATACGCCCAAACACAAATTGGCCCAGGTACCATGCCAACTCTGAATTCGCCAGGATGATGTCTTCGGATACGGACGATGCCTCCAGCCTCATCCGCTTCAACACAAGCTTGCCCTCGCGCGAGGCCAACCATGCCCGGACAAAATCCCCTCGCGCTTTGGTATCCGCTGCCCCGAAGTGTTCGCGCCCTTGCCGCGATTCTTCATTCATGCGAGTGCGGGTCTCGTCTTCACGCGAGGCAACACTGCGCTCCACGCTGGTCTTGACGGCGATCTTCGCGGCGTCCTTCTGTTCTTCCTCGACAAGCAGCTTGGTCTGGACCTGGACCATCGTGCGCTCAGCCTCTGACATGCGCCAATTGTCACGCAAGGCCTTCATCAAATAGCCTGCGGGACTCTTCTTGACCTGACCGCGATTGAGCTTGAAGCGCGTGTACTCGATCGCCTGCAGGATGCGATCATCATTCCATGTCTCGCGGTTCTCGGAGAGCTCGCCAAACTGCCGGGTTGAGAGGTTGAACTCTTCCTTAAGAATCTTATAGATTTGGCTGGCATCGGACAGGCTTGCCATGACAGCGTCGGCCGTGTCCTTACGCTTGAGGAGAAAGCGAATCCGGTCGACCTTCTTCGAGGAAGTGGACTCGGTCTTGGTCTCGTAGGACAGCTCGATGTCCGAGATCTCATTGATTTCGCGGACCGCAGGCTCCAGCCAGTCGCGCTTGAAGTATTTGAAGATGTTGGCATTCGCGCCCATCTTTCCCGGCCAGGTCCGCATCTCATCAAGTTTGATCCAGTCCGTACGCCCGTTGGGCACACTCGGCAAGACCTTGTCATAGATCGCACGCGCGAGACTGCGGGTAAATGCCGTTGAGATGCGAAGGCTGAGCCAATGAGACTTGCGGGGATCTCGAATATGCGGGATCAAACTGTGATGCACATCGAAACGGACGCGGCCGCGATGCATCGCCACCATGCCGATCAACTGGACCTGGACCCAGATATCGTTCTCATCTGGCTCCCGGTCTGACGGTGTATTGGTCACGCGAACCTTGGCGTTCTGCGCCTCGTCCGCGATAGTACGCAGGTGCTTCAGATTCCGGCTGTCATAGCGCATCAACCACTTAAAGTAGTTCAGCTCGACATCGTATTGGTCAGGAACCTCCGGCTCTTGTGCCACGATGAAATACGCGGCATCCAGGAACCGTCGTGCCGCCAATCCCATGTTGACAATTTCCGTGAAGAAATTGTTGCGCTGATAGCCGATTTCACGGTTGGCCTCGTTGATGGGCATCCCGAGGTCAAACATGTCCTCAAACAATGCCAGCGCCATTTGGCGAGGCGTCGTCCTCGCTTTGACCTCCACCGGATTGTCCGTCTCCATACGCGTCTTCCCGCTCGTTTTATTGCTCGGGCGACTCTAGCATGTGATGGTGAGGTCCTGTCAACACAACAAACCTCACCTTCAGGTTGATCCGTCGGGCTGTCGGGTCAGCGTGGGTCAATGCGCACAATGAATCTCACCTGATGCACAACCAACCTCACCGATCTCCGTCACGCGAATCGTTCAAGCCTAGGACCAGTCTGGGCAAAGCGGACTTGTCCACAGGTGACGCACAATACATCTCACCTTCGGGGTGTTTGCACAATGAGCCTCACCTTGTCGGGGAATAGACCTCACCGTCATCACACAGTAAACCGCACCTTCGCAACACACGGAACCTCACCTTTGACACAGCTAACCTCACCTTTGAGAGGTTAAGTCCTTGATCAACAAGGATTTCGCAATTCTCTGTTTGTAAGTTGGGTGGTTTACTTCAAAAACATCCAACCAACATAACGCCGGCAGTCACGATGCGAACGGTGCGCGTCGGGACCCTTCGAGTTCTGCACACGTGCGTACCCATTTCTGCGTCCTGATTGATGTGATTTAACCGGGATTGCGCCGAAGCAATAGGATCGACGGACCTGTCCGACGCTACGAAGCTGGCAAGAGGATCGCTGGAAGTCCTGTAAGGACCCGCGCTCAGCCTCATGGTGAGGTTCTTTGTGCATGAGATGAAGGTGAGGTTTTTTGTGCTGGCGATTGCCGAGGTTAAACCTTGCACAATGAACCTCACCGTCCGATGAAAGGGTCTGGCCACTCAAAGGATGGTGAGGTTGATTGTGCATCGGCTGGCGCGTGTACCCCGCTCCCTGACTCCCAGCCCTGAAAAGGGCTGTCATTGCGACGAGATGATGCTCCAGCACTAGACCATGCTGCAAAGCAGCACAAATAACCTCACCATCACTGTTCTTGCCTGACGGACTTCCTTGTCTGGGCCGTGTAAAGGTGAGGTCAATTGTGCGGAAACGGCGAGCAGGTGCCCTCCCCCATACCAAGCCCTGGGCAAGACTTTGGCTGGACGGGAACGAAGGTGAGTTTCATTGTGCCGGATTTCGGCGAGTTCACTTCTCCGGTTTTGCCGAACGGCACAAATGACCTCACCTTGCCGGCGCCCGAAAGGCGATGTAGCCATTGAAGGTGAGGTCATTTGTGTCACGCTTTGGGTCCGCCAATAAGTCGAGGGATCTCCCAGCGCTTATCGGGTACCTCATGTGAACCCCAAGACGTCCAAAACTGCCTAAAGCTTAGGCAAAATCGTTG